>NZ_CATKQT010000044.1:0-634567 GCF_949767855.1 Brevibacillus sp. IT-7CA2 | reverse complement strand
GTCAAACCATTTTCATCATCTTTGGTGCAGCAACGCTGCATGACTGGCTAACGGGATCGATAGTTCAATAATACAGCGGGAGTCTAGGACTTTATTTTCTGGTCCATGGCTACCGCTGTTTTGATCCTTCAAGATTACGCCAAATCAACAGTTCCAGTCTAAAACTTTATTATCTTCGAACACCAACTACCTAAGGAAGACGTATAACACGGTCTGGTGGCTTGTAAAACTAGCAAAACCTCCCCCGCTTCACTTCGGAAGGATTGAGTCCGTACTGCTTGCGAAACGCCTCGGAGAAATGACTGAAGTTGGAGAATCCCACGATGAGTGCAACCTCACTGACATTCAGATTGCCTTCCCGCAGCAATCCAAGCGCTTTTTCCAAACGCCTTTCCCGCAAATAGGCAAATACACTCGTCCCGAACTCTTCTTTGAAGCCAATCTTTAGCTTGTATTCATTGAGCTGTGCCATACGCGCCAGTTCGATCAGAGAAGGCGGAGACTCCATATGTTCGAGTAGAATGTCACGGGCGTTGTGAATCTTTTCCCGATCACTCCGAGATAACTGTGACCTTGGTCGCTCTTCCCGCTCGAACAAAAACGTATCCAGCGCCGACGACACAATCTCCAGAATCTTGCCTTCCGCATGCAATCTCCGCAGCTTCAGATGGGAGGATGAAAAATCGTTCAACTGCTGGAGCATCCGCGCCATATTCGGTTGCAATGGCATCCGAAACAGACGATAGGCTTGATTGCCAAGCAGCCCTTGAAAGGAATACGCTGCTCTCACATCGCTCTCAGCCACCCAATCATTGAATTGCTCCACGGAAATACCGATCCCGACAGATCGATGAGGAATATCCGCCCGGTACATAAAATGCGCATGAAAGTCGTTCATCAATTGAAGGGAGCAGCTCCCAGGCAAAAACTCGTGCTGACTTCCCGACACGACGAACTCCCCGCTCCCCTCCAAACAAAAGCTAAGCTCAACCATGGCTGCCTGCGACTGTAAATCCATGACGCGGTTTTCCTGAAGGGAATAGCTGGATTCGACCAGCTCCAATCCCGGTCGAGGAATCAGTCTCCGAAAGTAGCCATCATTATTCGTCAGTGTATACCGATTCGCTTCGGACACAATGCGATCACTTTTTGTAGAGGGCAATGCATTGATATAGCTATCGTATATGGAATGTACAGATGCTTGCTCCATGACCTTCTCCCTGCCTAACCATATGTAGGATGATCTTGCAAATGATTCTTATTCTCATAATAGTTACACAGGCGACTATCTGCAACTACAAAAGCTGCCCCTCACAACAATGGGCAGCTTCCTTTTCCACGATACTATTTATACTCATAAAAACATGGATAAGAATAGGCGAGAAATTCAAAACCTTTTTTCTCCAAAATCGGCCGACTCATTGGACTTGCATCGACCATTAAAAGCGGATACCCACGCTCGTGTGCTACTTGTACCCGTACTGCCACCAGAGCCGTATAATAGCCTTTATTTCGGAAGTCAGGCAAAGTAGATCCTCCCCACAGACTGCCAAAGGACGTATCCTCATGCAAGTACATCCAAGCTGCACTCACTGCCTGATCGCCACTGTATGCCGCGTACACGAGAAGGTGCTCAGGGTCTTCGGCCAAATCCTTTTTCAATCTCGCGGCCAACTCCGGATTTGCACTGCCCCATACTTGCTCTTCCAGTTGCATGATGTCATCGATCCCTGCCGAATTGGTGATTTGGCGAATCTCTGGAGGAATGCTACGGCTTCGCATGTCCTCTGCTTGCGCCACATCCATGACCAGCAACGCTTCTTCCTCTCCTGCTGTTAAACCATGCGCCTGCAACCGTTCGAGCAGATTCGCAGGCTGGTCATAATCAAACAGCTTCCATTCAAAAGACTGTTGAAGGCTTGAGAAATACTCGATTTCGCGTGCGATGAGTTCCTCTGCATTTGCCTCAGACAGACTGGAAAACAAGACTGTTCCTGGCTCATCTGAGAGAGAGACGTGGCGAACAATATGCTCGGTCTCTTCTCGGCGAACATGCGGATAAGTCATCTCCACTCTCATTTCTTGATCGTACAGTCGTAGTAACTCTTGTTTGCGCAAGTTTATTCCTCCTATTTAGTGCAAAATGTTCAGCAAAAACGTTAATGTACCTATACTGATCACCGTCGTAACCAACACGCTGCTAGAGACGAATTGTGGACGCATGTTGAATTGGATCGCATAGATCGCAGTAGTTGCGGCAGAAGGCATGGCTGCCAGAACGACCAGCACCTTTTGCAGCAACGGATCAATCGGAAATAACAGACAGATGAGGTACGCCAAAAGTGGTGACGCCACCAGCCGAATGACACTCGCAGCACTGAGTCCCTGCCACTCTAGCGCTTTGGTAGATACATTGGCGAGCTGCATGCCCAAGATGAGCATCACAACTGGAATCGCCGCCTGTGCAACGAGATCAATCGCCTGGTAATAGCTTTGCGGGATGACGATTTGCAGCTGTTGCAGCAAAATCGCGAGAACTACAGCGTAATTGGATGGCTGTTTGAAGATCGCCTTGATGGCCGTCCCCATCCCATTCCCGCCTCGGGAGGCAAAATACACGCCGAATACGCCCATCATGATCGCGTGAAAAACCATGATTTGCACCGCATACGTAAAGCCGGCCTCTCCGAAGGCGAACAAAATAATTGGCGTCCCGTAGTTGCCACTGTTCATGAAGGCGGTCGCGAGCATCAGTGCGCTTTCCTGTTGCTTGTCGTATTTGAATAATCGTGCCGTCAACTGCGTGATCACAACGAGAGCAGCCAGCAAGAGCAGCGAAATCACCACGATATAAAATAATTGCAAGTCGAGCTGTGTTTTGTAAAACGTACGAAAGACTAGCGCCGTCGACAAGATGTAAATCGCCAGGGAAGAGATCGGTTTCAAATCCATTTTGAAAATGCGCTGCAAAATATAGCCGCTAAGAAAAATGAGCAGGACAGGCAGGATGACTTCCACAAAAATCATGATTCTTCCCTCCTACCGTGCTGCTTCCATGAAGCTTTTGACCTCGGACAGCGTAGGCATGGCGGGAATGGCACCTGATCTTGTTGTCGTAAGCGCACCTGCGGCATTAGCAAAGCGCACCATGTCCTCTAATGTGGCTTGTGGAATATCCAGCATACTTTCCCCCGCCTCAAGAAGCTGATAGAGCAGCGCGCCCACAAACGCGTCTCCCGCTCCAGTCGTATCGATCGCGGTTGCTGGAAATCCATCGACTGTACCGAAATGATTTTGTGTGCGGTAAAAACACCCCTTTTCCCCCAACGTGACAAAAACAGCTTGCAGATCATATTGCGCAAGCATCCACGCTGTCGCTTCCACAACATCCTCGCTCCCCATGAGAAAAGCCAGCTCTTCCTCGGACAGCTTGACGATATCGGCCTGCGCCATTCCTTTGAGGGCCATAGCCTTCGCTTCCTCCAGATCCCCCCATAAGGACGCTCGAATATTCGGGTCAAATGAAAGGAGCCGCTGATGCTTTTTCGCGTACTCGACGGCTTTCCAGGTTGCTGATCTGGCTGGCTCATGAGTCAAGGACAACGTACCGAAATGAAAAATCGCTGCCTGTGCAATCAGCGCCTCGTTCACGTCTTGTTCCCGCAGCATAATGTCTGCACCCGGATTGCGGTAAAAGTGAAAAGAACGATCGCCTGTCTCATCGAGATGGACAAAAGCCAACGTCGTAGGCGCTTCCTCCGTGAGTACGAGCCCTTCTGTGCCAATATTCTGTCGGATCAAGGTCTGTTGTAAAAAACGCCCAAACACATCGTTTCCCACCGCACCGATAAAGGAAGTCCGCTTCCCAAAGCGCGACAGAGCGGCAATTACATTGGCTGGCGCTCCTCCAGGATTTTGCTCAAATGCAGCGCTGTCCGGCTTTTCCTTCTGCTGTACAGGTGTAAAATCAATCAATAACTCGCCACATGCAACCACTTCTATCATGTTGATTTCCTCCGATGACCGTGATAGCTCCAGTATGTCACAGGTTCTTTTTTTTGCCAATGAAGGTCAGCAACTGTATGTTGATGTTTCCATTTGGTAAAATCGGGAAACGAGGTGATTCGCTGCGAAAAGTTTTGGGCTTACCATTTTTGAACCAGCTGGAATAAGAACCGATTATCCTTTGGTTGATTTGGAGAAAAAACAGGTGACAGCAAGAATCTTCTATAAAGATAAACTTCTGATGACAGTGCTCGTTGATTTACGATCAGATCATATTCATAAGGAAGGAAATCTATCAGAAGTTGCTCACCTTACTACCCCAGATGGAATGCAGATGGTAGAGGAAGAGAGAGAAATTAGCTTCATAAAGAGCCAGGCTGAGTTTTTCATTGAAAACAGCATTTCGAATCCTACAGCATACGAAGAGCAACTCATCAAAGAGCAATTGCGAAAGTAAAAGAAATGGCTAAAGATCCAGACATAATCTGTGATCTCTAGCCATTTTTTTAATAGATCGTCAAATCCCACGTACTTGCCATATGCTTGAGCATTGCTACCCCAGCTACACTGTTTCCGTACTGGTCAATAGCAGGGCCATACACACCGATTCCGCAGCCGCCAGCAAAAGGCAGCTCCCCAGAGCGCCCACGCGGAGGGACGGCAGCCATAATGCCTCCTGACACGCCGCTTTTCGCTGGCACGCCCACAAAAGCAGCGAAATTACCGGAAGCGTTGTACATGCCGCATGTGACCATCAGTGCTTTGGTCACGCGAGCCAGCTCTTTGCCGAAAAGCTGTTCCTTGCGTATCGGATCATAGCCATCATGCGCCAGGATCAAGCCGATTTTCGCGATGTCCTCTGCCGTTACCTCCAGAGAGCATTGCCGGATGTACACGTCCAAAGCATCCTCTACCGGACAAGCCAAAAAGCCAGTAGCTGCGAGATAGTAGGCGAGGGAACGATTGCGGTTGGCCGTTTGCCGCTCGGAGTGATACACTTCCTCGTTGATCTGATGCTTGCGTCCTGTCATGCGCTCGACCATGTCTTGAAAGGAGCGAAATTTTTCCTGGACTCCGTTCCCCTGTAACAAGGAAGACACCGTAATGGCTCCTGCATTGATCATCGGATTAAAAGGCCTTCCTGGCTTGTGCATTTCCAGCCGAACCATCGAATCAAATGCATCTCCCGTAGGCTCTACATCCACCTGCTCCAATACATTCGCAATCCCGTGATACGTACATGCTGCGAGAAAGCTGATGACTTTGGAAATGCTTTGCAGGGTGAAAGGAGCATCGTAGTTGCCTCCCCTACTGATTTGTCCATCTGGTCCCATCACACAAATCCCTAGCTGTGTTGGGTCAGCCTCTTTCAAAGCAGGGATATAAGCAGCGCATTTGCCCTTGCTGGACTCCCCACGATATTGCTCGATCCATTGTTCCAAGCAGTCTGTTTCGATCGTTCTTGTTTGCTGCGCCACTTGACTAACCAACTTCCTTTTCACCGTCGATTTAAGCTTTTTGAGGTGGTTGAACATCGTCAGGAATGAGCGAGAAATATTCTTCTCCTTCCAAACGTTCCTGCAATTCGGCTTTTGCCTGTTCGATCAGCGCTGGGTTTTCCATCACCTCGATCGCTGTAGCTGCCATGACTTTACCTGCTTGCAGCATCCCTTTGTGTGCGATTGGCATGGCCCCTTGCGAGACGACCTGCCACGTATGGAAAGGCGTCCCCAGTGCCCAGCATGTCGTCATGCATTGCATCGTCGGTACTTGCCAGCTAACATCTCCCACATCCGTAGACCCAGCAAGCGTAAACTCGTTCGTAGAAAGTGGTCCGATCACATCCGCAATCGCTTTGTCCTTCAGTTGCTTCGCTGTTTCACGATCCAAACCGAACAACGAAGCTCTCATATCCTCAGCTGTTAACGTTGCCTGAATTTGTTTGGCATATTGCTGATCTGCTTCATCGTACGTAGGCACGCCGACTTCAACCAGATTTTTGTGCATGAGCTTCGCTAATACCGTATTCGGCACAAGATCAGAAGCTGTCCCCTCAAACACCGCTTCCATGGTGGTTCCCGTCATCAAGGCGGCTCCCCGTGCGATGTTGTAGACTCTTTCATATAGTTCCTTCACTTGCTGCTTTTTCGGAGCACGAATCAAGTACACGACCTCCGCAAACGGCTGGACGACGTTTGGTGAAATTCCGCCTGTATTCGTAATCGCGTAATGTACCCGTGCTTCTGGAATCATATGCTCTCTCATGTAGTTCACGCCTACGTTCATCAGTTCCACGGCATCCAAGGCACTGCGTCCCAAATGCGGAGCGGCGGCTGCATGCGCGCTTTTTCCGTAAAACTGAAAACGAACAGAGTAATTCGCAAGCGAGCTGATGTTCATGATGCTTGGCGCTGTCGCAGGGTGCCAGGAGAGTGCAAAATCTACGTCAGCAAATACGCCGGCCCTTGCCAAATACGCTTTTCCAGAGCCCGCTTCTTCTGCTGGGCACCCATAGTAACGAACTGTACCTTGTAAGCCAGTTTGCTCCATGTAATCCTTGATGCCAACCGCTGCTGCCAACGCTCCGGCACCTAAGAGATTATGTCCACATCCATGCCCATGACCGTCCATGACAATCGGCTCATGGTTGATCGCGCCTTTTTTCTGGCTCAAGCCTGCCAGCGCATCATACTCGCCCAGGATGGCTACAACGGGCTTGCCACTTCCGAAGCTGGCAACAAAACCTGTACCCAGTCCAGCGATTCCTTTCTCCACTTCAAAGCCCTCTGCTGCCAACGCTTGACACAAATACTCGGCAGAACGATGCTCCTCGAAGTAAATCTCTGGCGTTTCCCAAATTTTATCGCTAACGCGAATAAACGCGTCTCTTTTTTGTTCAATTAACGCAGAAATGATCTCGGTTCTGTTCATTTCATACGCTCCTTTCTCTAGTTGTTCAGGCGGATGCACTGTCGGCGTTTTGCTTCAACAGCTCGCCTTTTTCATAGTTCAATGATAGTAGTGCACCAATGCAGATGACCGCGAAGCCGATCAGCATCCAGAACGCTGCATCAAATGAACCGTTAAACGCTTCTACGATGAAACCAATCGCCATTGGCGTGATAAAGCCAGCTAGCTGTCCACCTGTATTCACGATGCCCATCCCTGTTCCCGCTACAGCAGCCGGAAGATTTTTCAGGACAACAGACGGCAACAGGATGATCACAAAGGAAAGGAACAGCGACACAATCGCTTGGTACGTAATAAACATCGTCACACTCGATGCAGTAAACATGAAGTACAAGAGGACGGCGACTACCACACAGGAGAGACTACCAATAATTTTTTCGCGACCTTTTGGCAGCTTGTCCAGTACATAGCCGCTCACATAAATACCGACCAACGTAGCGAAGCCTGGGATCGTTTGCAGCCAGCCGAGTGAAATCATATCCAGTCCGCGTACCTTGCTCAAGTAAGTTGGCATCCAGGTTACGAGGCCCCAGTTTACTGCATAAATGCTAAAGTAAGCGATTAACAGACTCCAAAGCAGCGGTGTTTTAAACAGCATAGCCACTGAGGTTTTTGGTTGAGCGGAGCCAATTGTATTCGTTGCAGATTCTGCTTGTGGAAGTTTAATATAACGCCAGAACAGGAAAGCAATGATGGCGCCAATAGCTCCAATGATGACGAACATGGTTCGCCAGCCCATGGTTTGAATCATCCAAACGGATAAAATCGGGGAGAAAAGTCCAACAATGGCACTAGAGGAGAGCATCACGGACATGGCTCGCGAGCGTTCCTTGACAGGAAAGATGGTAGCGATAATCTTCGAGCTGGCTGGTTGGAAGCCACCTTCGCCGATCCCGAACAGAAAACGGATGAGAATCATCGAAGCCATAGACCAAGCGGCTCCGGTCAGCCCCGTAAAAATAGACCACATGACAACAGAAACGATGAGTACTTTTCTGGAACCAAATCGGTCTGCCAGCCAGCCTCCAGGCATTTGCATGAGTGCATAACCAGCAAAAAAACTACTGAGCAATAATCCCGTGGATGAAGCACTAAGCTGCAAGTCTTCTGTGATCGACAAAATGGCATAGTTCATGACGTATCGATCCAGGTTCCCTAATGCCCAGCCCAAAAACAGTAGCGCTAAAATCCAGTTTCTCGTGCGTGCTGATACCATATGTGTGGATACCTCCTTCTCGATGCATTACTAAGCTAGTCTTTCATTTTGGCGAAAGCGCATTCATCTCGTTCGATGACTGACGATCCGCGCAAATATGGTCCAGCTCTCTTAATTACCGCATATATTACGACATGTCGTTATATATACATTACGAAATGTTGAGACTATTGGCAACGGTTTTTTTTAACATTTCGATTTCTCTGCAATGAAAAAAGCACCCGTAACAGGGTGCTTACAAAAGTCTGTATCGTTTGATGGGTCTTCCTCGCGTTGATTGCGATTCCTCCCCTGAGCTTTCCGCCAGCTCAACGGCACACAAATCCGCGACGATTCGCTGTGCATTTCGCTCGCTCATTTGCAAATATTTGGCCAGGTCCTTTGTCGTGAAATCGGTCCAACCCATTTTTTGCAGCAAGGCATCGAGCTTTTTATAGCTTTTGACGCTGATGTTCCCCTTTTTCAGCTTTTCCAAAACCTCATCATCGTCGGCACGATACGAGTAAATGAGCTCCTCTTCCTGACCGACCCACTCCACGATCGTTCCGTCATCCTGAATCATGACAATATCTCGCGTTGCTTTTTCCTTCGATTGGCGCAGCGCACGATGGGCATTCATCTCTGCTGCAAAAGCCGTCTCTCCAAAACCGATTCCGACAGCGACCGTCGTATCTGCTTCCTTCGCCAAAAACTCTACTGTGTTTTGCAAGGTAGGAATCTCCCTGTGAATCGTCCCGCGCGTGCTGAAGATGACATATCGGCCATTCCCTTGCTCCAGAAGTGATCCGTCCACTTGCTCGCACAGCTTAATCAACGCTTGCTTTATACGCAGCTCCAAATATTGCAAATGATACGGGGTCTTTGCGCTTTCCTTGATTCTGTCAAATTGCTCGACCTCAATCATCTCGATCCCGATCTGTGTATCCTTGAAATACGACGTCCGCACTTTCTCGACAAACACGCGTACCGTTTGCTGGATTTCCATATGGCTTGGCGAGATCCAATAGGCTGGGATACCTGCTTCTACTAGCGCTTGATAAACGGTCGGATAGCAGGTCATGGCAGCGTCTGTCTTTTTCTCCTTCCATAGCGCAAGATGAAAATCTAGCAGCTCCTGCGGATCAATCGTAGCTTCGAACGTCTTCATATACATATCGCTCACAGAGATGTTGATGCTGTGTAGGGAATCTTCCATGAATTTGGTGGATAAAAGCATATCGATGCTGACGCGATCGATTAATTTCCGATGAGTGTAGACCATTTCCAAAAAGCCTTTATAGATGCTGGACTCCGTTGGGTAAATATGTTCCATCCGCTTGCCATCATCCAATGCTTGCCGGGCAATCAAGTACGGAATCGGTCCGGAAAAAAGCCAATGATCCACGTACTGGTCATTTTCCAAGACGATTTTTTCTGTCTCTTTTGTCTCTGTATACGGATACGGAACAAAATTCATTCCTTCCTCGAATTCCTTTGCAACCGCAAGAATCCTTTCTACCGATTGCTTGGGACCAACCACGCCGATTTTAAACATCCATCTATCAACCTCTGCGTTTCTATTTAGACGAGCCTTGCTTACGACCATTCTATACGTATTCACGCAAACAAATCCACCCTTCTCCAAACAAATTGGAAGGGAAGGCGTTGGTGAAAGGCGAATAACTCCGGATTCCATACCGAAAGGAGTCGTACCATGAATTTTAATCTGGAAGAAACGATTGAGGTTCTAGAGCGTACGCCACAAGCATTGGAATCCTTGTTAACGGGCTTATCGGATGGGTGGTTGCTGCACAGCGAAGGCGACGGCACCTGGCGTGCTACTGAGGTGATTGAACACCTCACCCTGGCGGAGAAAACGAATTGGCTCCCACGTCTGGAGATCATTCTTCAAGAGGGGGAGAGTAAGCCATTTCCTCCATTTGATCGCTTCGCTCACTTACAGGAGACGTCGGAAAGATCGTTCGAGCAAAAGCTGCTGGCATTCAAAACGCTTCGTGCCCAAAACATTGCCAAGCTGCGAACCCTCGTGGAACCGGAAAAGCATCTGGAATTAACCGGACTCCATCCCGCTTTTGGGGTCGTAAAAGTACGGGAATTGCTCTCTACGTGGGTCGTTCATGATTTAACGCATACAGCGCAAATTGTACGGGTCATAGCCAAAAGATACACAGCTGATGTAGGGCCATGGAGCGAATATTTAGGTATCCTGAACAAATAATCGAACAGGCAGTGGCAGCTCTAGACGCAAATGTACGTCATCGCTGCCACTGCCTGTATTTTTCACGGCAAAAACAACTGTGGAACCGTATATAGTGCAGGGGAACCTCCCGTATGCAGGAACAATACGTGATCACCCTTGTTAAAATGCCCTTCGCGAATCAGTCCGATCAACCCTGCCATCGCCTTTCCGGAATAGACAGGATCTAGCAAAATCCCTTCTGTCCGAGCGATCAGCTGAACGGCTTCAATCATGCCATCCGTCGGAATCGCATAGCCTGGCCCGACAAATCTGTCGTCGCAAAGCACAGCTTCTGCCCGCATGTCCCCTTGCAAACCGATCAGTGCAGCTGTACTGCGCAACAACCCCGTCACCTTTGCTTCTTGTGCAGCCCGATCACGGCTGACATTGATCCCGATTACTTTTGTGTTGGACTGGCGCGCCATAAAACCGGCAAGCAGACCGGCTTGCGTACCGCCACTTCCCGTTGCCGTCACGACATAATCGAACGGAGTCGTCGTTTCCCAAGCCTGCTGCTCGATTTCCTCCGCACACGCCATGTACCCCAATGACCCGACTTCATTGGAGCCTCCTACAGGGATCAGATATGGTTTTCTGCCTTGTTTTCGCAGACTTTCAGCGAGCTCTTCCATAGCTGCAAGCAAATCTGCCGCTGCGGGAATGACCTCGATTTTTTCTGCTCCGAGCAAGTGGAACAACAGATGATTGCCACTCGCTTGCGGTTGGTACTCGCCCGTCTCAGGCGCCGACAGCACGAGCTGGCAGTGCAAACCTTCGCGAACTGCCGCCGCCAGAGTCAACCGGCAGTGATTGGATTGGACAGCTCCACATGTAATCAACGTGTCTGCCCCTTGCTCGATTGCCTCCGCCACCAAATACTCCAGCTTTCGCGTCTTGTTTCCCCCTGCTGCCAAGCCAAGCATGTCGTCTCGCTTGATAGAAATGCTCGGTCCTCCTAACTCTTTGGACAGTCGCTCCAGCCTTTCAATTGGTGTATGACCCTGCGTATATTTTCTGCGATGGTAACGGATTTGGTTCATGCTTTTCTTCCCTTCTGCTTGGCGTTTGTTATGGGACGGAAAAATCTTTGCGTTATGTGACTTTGTTACATGCAGCCAAAAAGTACTCCGGTACAATAAGTCTCATCAATCTCAAACACCATAACCGGAGGGATAAGAATGAAAAACGTCGGTCGTTTTGATCAAATGCTTCGTATCGTTACTGGGTTAGCCTTTCTGTCCTTGTTCTTCTTTCTGGAAGGAGGCTACCAATACCTTTCGTTGATGGGCATTCCGCTCCTGTATACAGCCTTGACCAAACAATGCTTCTTCTATCGTATCTTTGGGATTAACTCTTGCCAACTTCCTTCGCAAAAATTGTAAGTTTCTCAATTGACCTTACCCCTTATGAATGTCCAAGCAGAAGCAACTGTAAAGAAGACAAAAGGATTGGGCGGCTGGTTAATCTGGCCGACCATTATTGTCGTTCTCAGCCCACTTTCCTTGCTTGCATCCGTTATCCCTCAATCGCTCCCGATGCACCCATAACGGCTTACGCAGACCCGCCTTCTTCACGATACCTTCGACTGTTAGTTCATGGAGCGTCTCTGTGACGGTTTCACGAATACACCCCATCATCGTCGCCAGCTCCTGATGCGTAAGGTTCACTGCCAGCTCGACCCATTCTGGTGCGTCAGCCTCGCGCTCACCCCCGTATTTTTCACACAGCCTGCCGAGCAAATATACAAGACGCTGTCGCACACTTCCATACGCCATGAGCTCCATCATTTCTTCTACCTCTTGCAAACGATTCGAGACAATCTCGATAAAATGCAAGGCAAGCCTCGGCTTCTCTAGCATCAGCTCTTCAAATTGTGCTTTATCAATCGAACAAATCACCGAATCTTCCCACGCTTCGGCGTACAGATTGGTTGAACTAATCGTAAACGAGCCGATCTCTCCAAACACATGGCCTGTGCCGAGCAAATCAATCGTTAGCTCTTTGCCGTCAGCCGAAAGCTTGTATAAGCGAACCTTCCCGGCCTTGATCAAAAACAACCTTTTCTGCTCCAGGTGAGGGGAGGAAATCATCGTTCCTTTTTCAACCATTTCCATAGGGGTCGCCGGCTCCAATTGGGCTAGCTCCGCTTCACTTAACGACTGAAACAAATTGATGCGGGATAAAAACTTCTCCTTTTCGATCACCGTGCACTTCCTCCTGCTCACTGTAGGCTGGACTACATATTGTATGGATCACTCCCATTATACTCCTCGTTAAGCGATGAATTTCGAATGAACAAAGGAGTGTAAATCGTTGAACACATTTATTATGATTTTTTCACTGATTTTGGCTTTGATGTTTGCCATCTCTGTGTTAATGAAGTTTTTACGCGCAAAATCTATGCTCCAACACTGGAAGGAATATGGGTACCCACTTTGGTTCATGGACGTGATTGCCTCACTTGAGCTGGTTGGAGTCATCGGCGTGATTAGCTCCTTTTGGATTCCTGGAGTACTAACGCCCGCTTGTATCCTGTTCGCCATCCTCATGCTTGGGGCTATCCATGCCCATCTTTTTCGGGCAAAACATAAACCCGTCATGGCGATAAATGCGGTATTTATGCTTATTTGCTCGTTGCTTCTCCTCTGGCTTTAATCGTTTCCGGGCGCTTTCCAATACGTCTTTTGTCCGTTACTGATCAAAATAGCCTGTTTCGGAACTTGCTTCATCACCAGGAATAGATTCAACATATCGACTGATGAAGCGATTGCGTTTATCAAAACCAAAAATTTTAACATGGTAGTGAACAGCCCCAATAAACCTAGAAGAAATGGCAACATAACCGAAATGATAACGAATGGGGCGATGGTAATCATTATGTATCTTGCTTTTGGAATCTTTTCTTCCGTTGCTACAAACCCTCCAAACAAGGTAAGCCCCATCCATGTTTTTTCTGATCTCATGAAATTGGGGATAAAAATCAAATGCAAGCTTTCATGAACAATAACCAATACGAGTAGAAACCAAATCACACGTAAATCGATGGATATGGAAAAAGAGTCGGATGTCAGTCCAAATTCCTGAAAGGTTATTGGCGAAAAAATATGGATGATCCCAAAGGCGATGAGTGCATTGATTAGCATGAAAGGAATTGATAAAAGAGTTGCCCTGCCCAAACTCTGTGGTTCTTTCAGTGGAACCCATTCATTTTTCATCAACTCGACATGTACATTTTCATGATACTGTGGCAACTTGGTTGTGATTCTCATAAAAAAACCTCCTTCCTTTCTAGTAAGACGTTCATCCTATGAGTTCAGTTTCTTTGAGGGGAAGTAAACAAAAAAGGCAATCTCCTGAGCTTCCTTGGAGACTAGCCTTTTCCTCATGGTCATTTATGCTTGCTGAAGCAAAAACTGCTTGCCATATTCGCCGTGATCCAAAATCGTCGGGTGCTCGATTTGAATCGTCGAATGGTCAATTCCGTACTTCGTTTGCAAAATGTGATTAATCGCCAGAATGACACAATACGGCTGAATGCCTTCACGAACGAACACATGCGCAGTCAGGGAGTAATGTTCCGTGGATACCGCCCACAGGTGCAGCTCATGAACATCCTCCACGCCCTCTACTTCACTGAGGTCCTGACGGATCTGCTCGAGATCAAACTGCTCTGGAACAGATTCCATCAACACGAGCAGCGACTCACGAATGATTTTGGCACCACCTGTAAAAATAATTCCCCCAATCACCAAGCTGATCAATGGGTCGAACAAATAGTAGCCTGTCATGTAAATGAGAATCGCCGACGTAATTACACCGACAGAGCTGAGCAAATCCCCAATAAAATGCCACAACGCGCTTTTTACATTGAGGTTGTCTTCTTCCTTCATACTGCGGGAAAGTACGATGGTCAGCACGATGTTTACAACCAAACCGATGGATGCAATGGTCAGCATCAACTGCAAATCAACGTCTTGCGGATTGATCATCCGTTTGATCCCTTCAATCACAATCCCGATCGAAATTACAGCAAGTGCCAAGCCATTCAAGAACGAAGCAATAATTTCAAAACGAAGAAATCCGAACGTGTACTTCTTAGTCGGCTTACGTGTCGCCATATAAATAGCGGTCATGCTCAACCCTAATGCAAAGACGTCAGAAATCATATGGGCGGAGTCGGACAGGAGCGCGAGTGAATTGGACATCAAGCCTCCCACAACCTCCACGATCGTAAAAAACAACGTCAATAGGAGCGTAATCCACAGTGTTTTCTTCGATGTTTGCTGTTCTTTCACATGATCAAGATGGTGAAAATCACCCTTTTTCATACGGATCACCTCTGTCCATTTAAATTATAAGAATTATAATCTAAGAATTAATGTAATCATATCCTCTTTTTCGCCAATATTCAAATGAACATTTTATGGATCATACAAGTGATTTTCATTACCAGTTGTGACGTATGTCTTATAATGATGGAAAAAGTATTATTGGGAGGCGGAGTATTTGTCAACGAACTTCGATGAAATCATGACTTTGATTTATTCCATTGAATCTCATACATGCACAGCTTCAGACCAAGAAATCATCCAAAAAATCCACTCATGGATTCCAAGCTATACTTGTCCCACTGCAGCCGAAGGTTATTTTATGGTTGTGTCGACAGTTCTTCACTTTCGGCCTCAGCTGGAAGAAGAATTGTTAAAAAAAGCGATCGAACCTTTATATTATTGGGGATTGGACAACGCACAAGACATACTTTCATGGATAAAACAGTACCAATTTAGCGAGGGCGGATATCGTCCTCGAAAGAATGGTTTGCAGTGGCTAAGTAAGGCGAATTCAAAAGTAGAACAATTTGATAAAACACTCCGCTATCTTAAAGACCTCGAATAACAAAAAAAGCCTCATCCAAAAGGATTAGGCTGATCATTCCTGATTGTGATTCCCTTCTAAAATCCGTCGAATATTGCCCTTATACTGGGTGAGCAAACGGCTTGCGTCCTCTGCTGGCAACCCGGTCTTTTGCAGCACGATCGCCAGTTTTGCGTCACCGTCTGCCTTGTGCAACAGTACGTCTGCCTCATCGGTAGAGACATTGGTCGCTTCTGCCACGATTTGTTTTGCCCGTTCCTTTAGTTTCTCATTAGTTACCTGCACATTGACCATCAAATTTTTGTACACTTTCCCCAACCGTACCATGCAGCCCGTCGTAATCATATTGAGAACCATCTTCTGCGCCGTCGCTGCTTTTAAGCGAGTCGATCCGGTCACCACCTCTGGCCCTACCACCACATTAATCGCTACATCCACACCTTGGCTGATCTGCGCTATCTGGTTGCAGGACAACGAAATGATTTTTGCCTGTTGTCTTCTTGCTTCCGCCAATGCTCCGATGACATAGGGTGTCCGACCACTCGCCGCAATTCCCACCACGGCATCCCCTGCCTTTACGCCATAGGCAATCACATCTTCTCTGCCGTTCTGCTCCACGTCTTCGGCTCCCTCGACTGCCCTGACGATAGCTTTTTCCCCGCCTGCTATGATTCCCTGCACCAATGAGGGGTCCGTCCCAAAAGTTGGGGGGCATTCAGCAGCATCGAGCAAGCCCAATCTCCCACTCGTTCCCGCTCCAAAATAAAAGAGTCTTCCGCCGTTTTCCAGACATTCTGCGATCAAGTCAACTGCCGCTGCGATCAAAGCCAGCTCCTTTTCAACGGCAAACGCAACTGTTTTATCCTCTTCATTCATAATCCGGACAATCTCTATTGTAGAGAATTTATCCAGCTCTTCCGTATTCCGATTTCTTGTTTCTGTCGTTAAATCACGCAGGTGAAACTTCATCCAGATACCTCCCACCCTTCTACACTCATCTTCTCTTTCTACCCCACACCATGCTGCTTTTTCTCCGATGGAAACAGGCTGACCGGAAGATGTCCAGCGGCCTTTCGTTCCCCGAACAAAATGTCTGCCACAAGCTCTATGGCATGGTACGTATGGTCATAAACGGCGAGATACGCATCGACCTCTGGCATTACCAAGAGATCATACGGGTTTCGCAGAGCGACAGCCACGACATTTTTCCCCTGTTGAACTAGCCGATTCACCAGCAGCGATTGGCCTTTAAAGATATGGGCATTGTACGTAAAAACGACGATCTGCTCCATGGCCGACATCACATTCGCCACCATCTTCCCTTCATCCTCTGTCGGGTTTAGCGTCGACATCATATGGTATTCAACTTCACGATATTTTCTCAATGGTGCGACCAGATCGCCAGAAGCTGCTTGCCCATCCTCTGCCAACGTAAGGTTGGAAATCCCCGGAAAAATCACACCGAGCGGTTGCGTGCTTCTCTGTAAAGGAAGCAGCTGATGTTCATTTTTCACCAAGGTTATGGCTTGAGCGAGCGTATTTCTCGCCATGTCTGCATGCTGGACACGATCAAAGGAAGGGCCTTTTGCTCGCAAGCAATGCTCCCAGGAAAGAAATCGTTTCTTTAATTGAAGTACGCGATTTACTGCTTCGTTGATCCGCTCATCTGACAGCTCCCCCGAATGAATGGCCGCGACGAGTCGTTCATACGTTTTTTGCTGAACTTCATGCGTGTGGGAAACCAGAACAAGATCGATCCCAGCCTGCACACAACGCACCGCCGCTTCCGGAACCCCGATGGTACCCGCAATGGCAGCCATTTCCATACAATCCGTAATTGCGACCCCATCAAAGCCGAGCGACTCACGCAAAATTCCCGTCACGATCTCCTTGGAATACGTAGCAGGAGAACCCGACTCATCCATACTGGGCAAACTGATATGTCCAACCATCACCATGGGGACTCCTGCCGCGATACTGCGCTGGAATGGAACCAACTCGACCTGATCCAGTCGCGTCCGATCATGTCCGAGCACAGGAACGGCTTCATGAGAATCGATGCTCGTATCGCCATGTCCGGGGAAGTGCTTGATAGAGGGAATAACACCACTCGCAAGCAAGCCTTGAATGGCGGCCTCACCAAACCGCGCCACCTGCTCTGGCGCTTCTCCAAAAGACCGCACCCCAATGACCGGATTGTCCGCATTGTTGTTTACATCGACCGTCGGGGCGAAATTGACTGAAATCCCTGCTGCCAAGAGCTCCTCACCTGTTGCCTGGTAGATGCGCTTGGCTTGATCGAGATTGCCTGTGGCCCCCAAAGCCATCGCTCCTGGAAAGCGCGTCGCCCCTTTTTGCAGACGGGAGACCACGCCATTTTCCTGATCGGTCCCAATTAACAGCGGATAGGGATGCAAAGACTCATACGCCCAGCTCTGGAGTTTCTGTACGCGCTGATAAGTCTCCTCCGGTGTCCCGATATTGCGGCTAAAAAGAATCACGTTGCCAATCTGTTTTTGTTTGATCCACGCTTCCATATCTTCGGGAATATCCAGCGTAGGGTAACCGATCATCAGCAGTTGCCCGACCTTCTGTTCCACTGTCATAAGTTCGGCTTGCATGGAATCCTCCTCCCTACCGACTTACTCTTGTTATGAGAATGCTTTGCCGTACTTCGCATACTGCTTCCAGCTGCGATATCCGAGCCTCGCATAGAAATCGACCAGCGTCGTCCAATCGATGACAATGTTTGGAATACCGCGATTCCGCAAAGCCGCAATGCCCGCCTCCACAATGGCCAGTCCCAAGCCTCGTCCCCTATACTCCGCATCCACGCCCAATGGACCGATGCCGCCCAGCCCATCCGCAAACAATGGTGCCCAGTATACGTTTTGGGCAACAAACGGAGAATCGGCATCATTGATCCGGCAAAAACCAGCGATCTCACCGTGCAGCTCCACCACGACGAATTCTCGTCCGGTTCCTCCCCGCTTAAAATAGTGAATGGCTTCATACTCCCAGCGTCCGGGAAAGCATCGATGCAAGAAGGCCAAAAAGGCATCTTGGTCCTCCCTCGTCAACAGCCGAAAGCGGCCATCTGGTACCTCTGGCAATTCCAGCTCTGCTGGTTCGAGATACTGACCTAACAGATCGTTCTCCAAGCGATCCTCCGAGTGATACCCTTGTCTCTCAAACCACGCTTTTACGTCTGCAGATTCATCGGGTATACCCGGGAAATAATGATACGGATCGCGCCCCAGCAAGACCTTTTCCACCCCTTGCTCTCGCAACGCATTCTCTGCCCTTGCCAGCAATTCACGCCCGACCCCTTGCCCGCGATGTGCGGTAGATACGAGTAAGACCTGTATCCAGCCAATGCCTTTTCCCAATTGAATGTCGAGCTTTTCCTGCCAGCATTTGGCCACGACAAACCCGACAGGACGCTGCGTCACAGCATCTACCGCAATCCACGACCCAGCTTTGACAACATTCTGATCCTCAAAGCTGTTTTGCCGCATGAGCCCAGGCCGCATGGGAAAGCGATCACCCAACTCCTGATTCCACAGCTCGCACAGAGCGTCCGCATATAGATCGTCCCAAGGTACGTATTGCATCGGATGCTAGCCTCCTTTACGCCCTATTTCAATCCAGAAGTTTTGGAGCCTTCCACAAAATATTTCTCCGCAAACAAGAACACGATCAAAATCGGGATCAAGCTGATCAAGGCCCCAGCCACCAGCAGTTGATCCTCTGTCTTGTACTGACCGCTCAAAGACAAAATCCCGATCGGCAGCGTAAAGTTCTCGTCCGAAATGAGATAAATGACTGGCGCCAAAATCTCATTCCACTTCCCCATAAACGTAAAGACCGCCAGTGTTGCCAAGGAAGGCTTGCACATCGGCAAAAACACCCGCCAGTAAATCTGGAACGGATTGCAGCCATCCAGCTTTGCCGCTTCCTCGTAATCTTTCGGGATATTTAAAAATGCTTGCCTCATTAAAAAAATGGCAAACGGCTGTCCGAGCCACTCCAATAGCCAAAGCGGAGCCAACGTATCGAGCAGACCCAAATTTTTAAAGATAATAAACTGCGGGATAATCGTGACGATTCCCGGGATCATCATCGTTCCCAGCACGATCATGAACAGCGTGTCGCGGAAAGGAAAGCGAAGCCTGGCAAAGGCAAAGGCAATCATCGAGCTGGACAATAAGGCCCCGATAACCGAAAGAATCGCGACAATGAGACTGTTGATCGTATAGCTGTTAAAATTCGCCTGTTCCCACACGGTTGTATAGTTGCTCCACTGTGCTGGATTTGGCAGCCATTCTGGCGGAAATTGCATGTACTGCTTGTAAGTTTTCAGCGAGTTAAACACAGTTGTCAAAAACGGAACCAGCATAATCAACGCACTCGCTATGACAAACAGGTATCCAACGATTTTATTTAGAGGAAAACGCTTTTGCATGGCTACCTCCTTGCCCCTTAATCATAATGAACCCATTTCTTTTGCAGCTTGAATTGGATGAGCGTAATGGCAAGCAGGATGAGGAACAACACCCACGCGATAGCAGAGGCATAGCCCATTTTGAAAAAGCTGAATGCTTGGCGGAACATGAAGAGCATCAGGACGAGGCTGGCGTTGTTCGCACCACCTGTCGAGCCTGCCTCCGTAGAGGCCCCGGTCATGACAAAAATCTGCTCGAAGTTTTGGAAAGAGTAAATCGTGTTCAAGATGACGACCAGAAACGTCGTGCCCGAAATCATCGGGACTGTTACCCGCCAAAACTTTTGCCAAGCGTTTGCTCCATCAATCGAGGCTGCCTCGTACATGTCAGAAGAAATTCCTTGCAGCCCAGCTAGAAAAATAATCATCATGTAGCCGACTGACTTCCAGATGGCGATGAGAACCAAGACCGGGATGACCCAGAATTCATCAATCAGCCAATTTTGCGGGGCTAGCCCAAGTTTAGACAGAAAAGCATTGGCAAAACCGATCCGCTGGTTAAACACCGCATCTGCTACATACACGATCACCGTCCACGAGGAGATAACCGGCAAAAAGTGAACCATCCTGAAAAATTTCAAACCCTTCAGCTTTTGATTCAGGGCCACTGCTAACAGCAACGCCAAAAACGTTTTGGCCGGAACGTACAGGATCGTAAAATAGACCGTATTCCATAACGCGCGATAAAACAGCGGGTCTTCAAACAGCTTTGCATAGTTGTCCAAGCCAGTCCATTTAGGCGGATTTAAAATATCGTAGTCCGAAAAGCTGAAGTACAATGACGCGACCGAAGTTCCTACGACGAACACGAGAAAGTGGATGAGATAAGGGGAGACCAGGAGCAGTCCCCATCTCCCCTCGCTATCCAACCATTTTCTCTTTTTCACAGCAGGCTTCGCCTGTTGCTTGGTTTGCAGTTCTAGCATGGTTGGCACACATCCTCACTAATTGATGACTACTGCTTCTTGAAGAAGTCATCCAGAACTTTTTGAATGCCTTCGTCTGTTTTCGTGATGAATTCATCCGTTCCGTATTTATCCATGAACAGTTCTGCCAGATTATCCGTGAACACCTTCACCCACTCGGTAAAGACAGCGTTGGTATCAATCGTGCCCGCGAACCCCAAGGTGTCGAGGAAGACTTTTTTGTTTTCTGGCTTCGTGGCTGGGTTTAGGAACATCTCGGAATTCGCCACTGATTTTTTCACCGGAATGGCTTCCCCTACTTCTGTCCACTCTTTTTGTGCTTCATCAGATGTCGTCCAGTAGGTAATCCATTCTTTAGCGGCCTTGACCTTCTGCTCCTCTGCCTTTTTGTTGATGACCCATGAGTTGGCGATTACGGGTGCGAAGCGTTTGCCGTCCGGTCCTTTTGGCATAGGCGCGACATCGTAATTCAACCCTGCACCATTCATCGAGGTCGTTGCTGCGTAAATATCGATTTGCATCGCCACAGCCCCGCTTAAAAACGCTTTGAAGTTGCTTTGGAACGCCTTTAGATCAGCCGGATTCGGGAATAGCTTGCGCTGCATGCCGTCGACCATCCACTCGACCGCTTTTTTGTTCTCCGGGCTGTTGATAATCGATTTTTTCAACGTCGGGTCCAATACCCCGCCACCATACGCTTTCAAGATGTTAAATGCGCCGCGTGAGCTACCGAAAAACGCGAAGCCGTATTGCTTCACTGATTTTTTGTC
Organism: Brevibacillus sp. IT-7CA2; assembly: GCF_949767855.1. Classification (NCBI taxonomy): domain Bacteria; kingdom Bacillati; phylum Bacillota; class Bacilli; order Caryophanales; family Paenibacillaceae; genus Brevibacillus; species Brevibacillus sp. IT-7CA2. The sequence continues at coordinate 613,062 of NZ_CATKQT010000044.1, read as the reverse complement.
AAAAGCAGGATCGTCTGCATTTTTCCCGTTGGCATCGAGGGTCAGCTTGACGGAAGCCGCCTTCACATCATCCCAGGTCCAGTCAGCCGTAGGGTATGGTACGCCTGCTTTGTCGAACAAATCCTTGTTGTAGAAAAGGGCTCCGACTTGGATGCCCTGCGGCACGCCCCAATACTTCCCATCTGAATCTTTGTTGAACTCCAGACCGTTGAGCTCCTCTTTGTTGATTTCTTTCGTGACGTAGTCGGTGATGTCGAGAATCGCGCCGCGTTGGGCGTAACCAAATACTTTTGTCCCGTCGCTCTGCCAAAGATCAGGCGCATTCCCGGCCGCGATTTGAGTCGTCAGCTTTTGATAGAAGTCATCATAAGGAGCCGTCATTGTTTTGATTTTGATGTGCGGATGTGATTGTTCGAATTTTGCAATAATTTCTTCCATCTTTTTCTTCGTAGGTGGATCAGAGCTGTAGCCCATATACAATTCGACTTTGTCCCCCTGCTGTGTGGAGGACTGGCTGCTACATCCGGAAATAAGCAATGTCGCGGCTAAGCCAATCAAACCGAGTACTGAGAGAAACCTTCTCTTTTTCATGGAAAACCTCCCCAATTGCATGAAGTAAAAAACTTGCATAGCTAACGATATTTCCAAACACCTAACGTACTACTAGACATATGTGGGCACTTTGAAAATAAGGGACTCTTTACTGACTGATAAGGATAAAAGGATAAAGGCAGGAGTTTGTGTATTCTAAGGAGGATTTGCTTATTTGTATTGCTCCCGAACAGCTTTACGCGTCTGGCGCAAGTACGCAGCAGAGACATCGTAATTTTTGGCAGCAACACCTCTAAACAAGATGTCGATCACATTGAGTTGTGCGATTCGTGAGGAAGTGGCGGCACTGCGTTCATCCGCTTCTGTTGAAAACGTGGTTAAGTGAATATCCACGCATTCCGCCAAGGAGTTTGTGCCGTATTTGGTAATGCCAATGGTCACAGCACCCGATTTGCGGGCTTGTTTCATCGTGGTTATGATCTGCGAGGTTTCCCCCGAATTCGAGATGCCGACTGCCACATCACCAGCCGTCAAGGTGACTGCCGAAGTAAGCTGCAAGTGGGAATCCGAATGGGCCGTGCACATTTTATTGATGCGCAAAAATTTATGTTGGGCATCCTGTGCAACCAATTGTGAAGCACCCACTCCGTAAAAATCAATCCGGGTGGCACGGTACAGCTCACCAATCGCCTGCTCCACTGCTTCTGTATCCAAAATTTTGATCGTTTCCCGCAAGGAGAGGATGTTGTTGAGCGAAACCGATTCAATCAAGGTGTACATATCAGCATCGGGAAGAATCTCTTTGAATTCATCCTGAGCGGTAGACGATTGCAGATCACCCGCTATTCTGATTTTCAACTCCTGAAAACCATCTACACCGATACTTTTGCACATGCGTATGATGGCAGCTTGGCTGGATTCGCTTCTTTCCGCGAGTTCCTTGATGGAAAGACGAATCACCTCATCCGGATTGGCTAAAATGTAATGCGCCGCGTTTTGTTCAGAACGCTTGATATTGTGCAACGATTCGCGGATGCGCAGCAACCCGCCATTCAACACGATACCACCCCTTTAGTCCACAAATTTGTTAAGCGCTTACATTCAAGTGTGACTTTGGTAAATCATTACATATTTTGTATTATAGACACTTGAAATAAAATATCAATATGAATTGTCAGATTTGAAATAAAATTTCAAAACTATTTTTCGACACTTTCGCCCTTTGTTCGCTCTATTATAATTTTTAACAATTATTATAGTTACTTATGTAGATCTCTTTCCGTATTAATCCATGTACACCCAACTGACAAATAATGGGGATGATCAAAATGACCAAGCGTAAGGCACTCGCATTCACCCTGATAGCGGCACTCCTTTTGCCAAACACACTTATTCTGTCAAACGAAGCCGCAGCAGCCTCTTCCCACAAAGCAAAAGCAACTGTAACTGCGACCAAGTTAGAAGAGCTTTCCATAAAAGATCTGAATCAAAAAGCAAAAGCGACTCTGAATCACGTCAAAGAAGTCATCCCTGACCTGAAGAACTATCACATCACCTCCATCTTAAAAGAAAACGTCGTCACAACTTCTGGTCCTATCGAACGTCTGGAAGTGATCCTGTCGAGTACACCAGAAGGTACTACCCCAGAGTTCGGAGTTGTCCATGTAAACGCAAGTACAGGAGAGCTGATCAGCGTCGACATCCAAAACGGACTCCCCTCTTCGAAAGAAGTTTTAGGTGATGAGAAAGCGATCAAAAAAGGCAAGGAACATCTCAAACTTTTGTTTGGAAAGCAAGCGGAAAAATACAAGTTTTCACAGATCCACTCCTCTACTGTCAAGGATAACAAGGCACAGATTCTTGTCATTTACACTTCCCCGGATCATTACATCAACGTGACCATGGATCGTGTCGGAAAATTAAAGGCTGTCAAAAAAGACATCTACCCCAAAGCAGAATTAGATGGCAACAACAAATAAAATGGACCTTTTGTCCAATGAAAAAGAGACGGATCTGCCGTCTCTTTTTTGTTGCTACGAAACCAACCTTACAACCCTGTAATATTTCGTAAGGTAAATCAATTTCCCATTTCTCTCCTATCGATTACGATTCTCCTGTTACATGTAAAGGGGGATCACCAAAAATGAATGGCATGGAAATCAACATTCACTATTTTCGCTTGATTAATGACTTGGGGAAAGAGTATCCGGCTCTCAATCCCGTGGCTTTTTACGTAGCAGAATATACGGTGTTTATTTTGGCGTTGAGTGCTTTGGTGTATTGGTTTACGAGAAAACATGAGAATCGCATCATGGTCGTTTGTGCGATGTTTACGTTTGTCATCGCCGAGCTATTCGGGAAAGTAGCCGGAAGCCTTCATGCGAATCATCAGCCATTCGCAGAGCTTGCGAACGTCAATCAATTGGTACAAAAAGCGGTCGACAATTCGTTTCCCAGTGACCATACGATCCTGTTTTTTTCCTTTTGCATGACCTACTGGCTTTTTAGAAAGACGACGGGTCCACTCTGGATGCTGCTTGCTGCTTGTGTCGGGCTTTCTCGCATTTTGGTAGGCGTTCATTATCCGGCAGATGTCATTGTGGGGGCCCTGATCAGCATTGGGTCTGCCTTGACCGTCTATATGATCGTGCCGAGATTGAGTTTTGTCCATACTCTACTTGCTTTCTATGAAAAAGGAGAGCAAGCAATCTTGCCTGCCAAATCGAAGACGAGGGACTTTTAAGTATGACGAGCCGATCATATCCCTGGTAAGGCACAACATGGAAGGAAAATGACATGTATGTATGACATGACCTTTTCCCATTTTGGAAGCAACCATTTATGAGACAATCATCTTGATGAACTGAAGAATAAGAGGAACACCTTGTACAGGTATGTCACTCAGAATCAAAACTCCCTGCTGGACAACATATAAATTGGGAGGCTGAAGCATTCCATTGATGAATAGATTCACAACCGAAACTTCATTTGGATCCAGAATGCCGGAAGTACTGAATGGCATGACAGCATCACTGTTGGTATACATGTTTTTGACTCCATCTGAAATTGCCGTATACTGATAGGTTTCTGTTCGTATTAAACCAGGAGTACATGGACATGGGGGACAGGGAGGAGACGTTGGGGAGGGTTTTACTGGAAAAATTCCGAGACAACCTAATGGCTGGACGATTTGCAGACTCTGTCTCCTCACTTGGTATGACTGTGTGACATAGCGCCTCATAAAATCACTCGTCCTTTCTCGAAGTGCTTCGAACATTCACTCCGATTTTCACACATGAGTGAACCCCAGGCACATTCCAACCACCTGGGGCCACCATCCTATTCATCTTAGTTAACGACAAACTCTACAACTATGGGTGTACCATCGTTTTCGGCATCTCCATCTGGAATCGTAATCGCCGTTGTTGTGATTGTGGAAGTATTACCTGCCTGAAGCACTCCGTTGACGTAGAGATTGTAAAATGCAAACGTACCAGGGAATGCTGTCGCAGCAGTGCCAGCGTCAGTGGTAAATGCAGTTGCCGCAATGGCAAACGTTGCACCAGTACCAGTTCCAGCACCCATGGTGGACGTAAATCTCAATGAGGTTAAATACGGTTTAATAATCGGCACTAGAACACCCCCTCCTCTATTTATTCCCTACTAGTTAATGCTTGGTTTCATCCGATTGAAACCGACAAATGACAGTAGAGGCATGCACATTTTCCCTCAAGAGAATATAATTGGAAAATAAAATCACCCTCCCACTTTTACCAGTAGGAGGGCTACATAATTTTTAATCTTGAAACAGTACTCGCAACTGCTCTTTCTCTGCGTCACTCAATACGTATTCTGCCATCGGGAACAGCACACTCTCTTCTTTAAAGAAATGTTCCATGAGTATCTCTACTGACTTCAGCAAATGAGTGTGGACAGCTTCTACTTCAACAGGTTCAGACTTTTCCTTTTCTACGATTCGCATGAACGACATCAGGCTTTCATGAATAAGATCATGCTCTTCCTCCATGACAGCAATCGGTCCTATCTCCCGTTCGATATAGTTAGCCATCAGGGGATACAGGTCTTCCTCCTCGCGTCTGGAGTGTTTCTCCAGTTCCGCCCGAAACGAGGACGCCAGCTCATGAAGCTCTGTTAAGCCTTTCTTTCTTTTAGTAGGTTCGGCAGTAGATTTCAGATTATTTGCTAGATGTACGAGCTCATTCAACTGCTCAGCTAATGATAGGTGCTCGTCTTTCAATTTTTCCAGAGCTGGACACAGCTTCCTTCTCCCTTCAAACTCCTGCATCATCCCCATACATCCTATAGGCGGTGGTCCCATTACAATCCCTCCATCTACTAGTGGGAGTTAGTAACCAAAAGAAATGCGATACGCTAGCTGTCCCCGATTGTCCCTCGCAACCATTTGAATATAGTCATCCTCTTGCGAAAAAACAACCGGTCCATTCTGGATGGGAATCGCAATAAACTGGCAAGGATTAAAATAGAGTCGCAGATGCTCCTCATCCTCCGTGATCTCCCATTTTGCCAGCTGCCTTTCCAAGAGAGCCGGACTGTGTGGTTCGGCATTATCCGCCAAATCTTGAATGAGTATCCCCATCTTTTTATCCACCAAAGCAGGCAGCTCTTGGTGAAGCTCGGCAATCGTTCTCTTACTAGGATTCATGGTCACTGATCACACTCCCTTCCCCAGATTATTTCCCTTGTTCTCTTCGATCCCGCTGGTCTTTTCTAAATACCATCCATGCCAGTGGGAACAACACTACCGTTGCACCGCTGAGCAATAGCACCTCCATATATCGCTGTGCAAAATACATATTGACTGTGTACTGAGTGCAAATAATGCTGGCGAACAAGATCAATGCTAATAGGATGACACCTCTATAGCTGCTCTTCATATCTCTTCACCCCTACAGCGTATACAGCTCCATCTTTCTCTTGAAGCACAATTTCCGGAAGTGGTCTTCTTGGGGGACCAGCGAGCGGATTACCTGTGGCGATATCAAATTTCCCATGATGGCAAGGACATAGCAGCTCTTTCTCATCTCGGTCCCAAAATACCGGACAACGCAGGTGGGTACATGCATTTTGATACGCCTTGTATTCCTTTTCCTTCACATATACGAACAACGCGCTGTCATGCTCTCCTGGATAAGCAAACTCAATCGCATCTCCGGGTTTTATATCGCTGAGATTCGCGATTTTTTGTGTGGGATACGACTTGCTGGATGAACTCATCAGCTCCTTGGCAGCTAATGCCCCCCATGGCAGAGTAGATGCCGCGAATAGACCGGCTGCTCCTACCATTGTTTTCATAAAACTCCGTCGATCCAGACTACGCTCATTGGAACGATTAATGTTATGTGTATAATTGTCATCCTTCAACGGAATTGGGCGGGTTTTCTCGTTCTCCATAAGGTATTTCTCCCCTCTAGAATAGCTTCTGTTTGCCCTGCAGAATGCCAGGCAGGCTAATTTTCACATTGGTTTCGCCTTCCAGCACATCCGGGTCGTGGCTGGCAGTCCATTTGCCATTGGCCAAAGGAATCTGTGCCCGTTTTTCTTCCAGCTCTGCTTCCTCAATCCACTGCAAGGTGTTTGTCGGGCAAACCGAAGCGCACATCGGCGGGATTCCCTCTTTCGTACGGTCGTAGCATAGATCGCACTTGTACATGAGATTCTGTTCTTCATCAAATTTGGGAATCCCATAGGGGCAGGCAATCGTACAATTTTGACAACCGATGCATTTCTCTACCAAAGCTGACAATACGGCTCCATTATCTGCGATTTGAATCGCCTGAGCAGGACAGCTGCGGGCACAAGCAGGATTGACACAATGGAAGCACATAAGAGGAATCGTTTGTCTGCTGATAAACGGGTCCACATCCAGTACGTAGTTTCGGTTTCGGTTGTCGTGACCTCCACACTGTGTACACGCCGCCAAGCAGCTTCGACAACCGATGCAATTATCCATTTCGATGTATAAGACTTGTTTACCCATGGCGAACTCCTCCATGCTTGTGCTTGATGATTTTCGCGGCGCACGCTTTAAATTCAGGCATTTTGCTGTAAGGGTCCAATGCCGGATTGGTCAGCAGATTGATAGACTCCGCTTTTCCCCAGTGGTACGGGACAAACACCGTATCCTCTCGAATGGCCTCGATAACTTTCACGCGGTACTGCGCCTCGCCTCTTCTTGTTTTCAGAGTGACCATCTCATCGTGTTCAATGCCGTAACGAGTCGCTGTTTTTGGATGAACCTCTAGCAGAGGATCAGGATACATGTCTGTCAAAAACGGGATTCGTCTTGTCTGGTTCCCGGATAAATAGTGGAACACAACTCGTCCCGTAGTTAGCCGCAAAGGATATTCTTCATCTGGCTCCTCCGCTGGCGGGCGGTAAGGCAACGCACATATTTTGGCTTTGCCATCCGGGTGATAAAATTTTTTATCCAGGAATAAATGGGGCTGCCCCTCGTCACCCTCCTCACGGCACGGCCAGAAAACACCATTGTTTTGATCAATTTTCTCGTAGGTGACCCCATAGTAGTCAGCTATTCCACCTTTGGAGACCTGACGTATTTCATTGAAAATATCCTGGGGAGACTTCAAGTGAGCAAAGAATTGTCCGCGCCCCATTCTTTTGGCGATTTCTACCTGAATCCACCAGTCAGGCTTGGATTCTTCGAACCATTCCTGTGCCTGACGGTGACGAATGATACGACCTTCGAGGTTGGTAGTCGTTCCATCGTCCTCTGCCCAAGTCGTAACGGGAAGAACGACATCGGCGTATTCAGCTGATTCGGACAAGTAAAAGTCGCAGCAAACCATAAAATCCAGACTTTTCAGGGACTCCCGAACATGGTTTAGATTTGGCGCACTTACAACCGGATTGGAGCAGAGTAAGTATAAGCTACGGATTGTTTTATCCTTCATCAGCTGGAACATCTCATAGGCAGAGACACCTTTCTGCGGCATCTCTTCCGCGGGAATGCCCCAGGCACATGCTATTTCACGCACATGTTCAGGATTATCGAGCTTGCGGTAGCCAGGCAATTGATCGGCTTTTTGCCCGTGTTCCCGCCCCCCTTGACCGTTTCCTTGACCAGTAAGGGTTGCAACACCTGATTTTGGACGGCCAATCTTGCCTGTGACGAGCGACATGTTGGTATAGGCCGATACGTTGTCCGTCCCTTTCGCCTGCTGTTCCACACCACGGCAAAACATGACAATCGCATCGGGTGCCCTCCCGAAAATGTCGGCAGCCCGCACAATCTTCTCCACCGAAACCCCTGTTATTTCGCTGACATACTCCGGTGTGAAGGTAGCAACCACTTCTTTTGTTTCTTCAAAACCATTCGTATGATTTCGAATAAAGTCTTCATCAATATGTCCGTCCTTGATCAGGAGATGAACGATTCCGTTTGCCAGTGCCAAATCTGTACCGGGCCGCAGATCCAGGTGGATATCAGCTCGACGTGCCAAAGGTGTTTCCCTTGGATCGGCTACGATCAGATAACCGCCTCGATTTTGCACTTCCCAAATACGAAACATGCTGGTTGGATGACACTCAGCCGCGTTTGAACCGGCCAAAAACAAGCAGTCTGTTTGATGAATATCCGTCCAGGGAATGGTAGAACCGCGATCAATCCCCAAGCTTCGATTCAATCCTGCCGCAGCCGAGGACATGCAGAAGCGGCCATTGTAGTCGATATAGCGGGTTTGCAAGGCGACCCGCGCAAACTTACCCGTGAGATAGCATTTTTCGTTCGTCATGGAAACGCCAGAGTAAACAGACAAGGTATCTTTGCCATAGTTGTGTTGCAATTCCTTGAACTTGGAAATGATCAAGTCAAGTGCTTCCTCCCATGACGCCTCCCGAAATCCTTCCGCCGTGCCTTTTAATGATGCATCTGTTCGAATCAAAGGCCGCTGTATCCGATCCGGATGGTTCACCTGCTGATAAGCCGTCACGCCTTTTGGGCACATCTTACCCAGATTGACAGGGAAATCGTACCGTGGCTCCACTCCAATAATCTTGTTCGTCGTTGTATCTACACGCAGGTTCATCCCGCATTGCATACCGCAGTAGCAGCAGTGCGTGCTGACCAATTTCTCGTTCGGATGTATCTTGTTTTCAATTACTTTAAAAAATTTATCCTTTGGCATGTTGATTTGCCTCCCTGGCATTGATCTCGTGCGTAGGAACTCCTGTGAAACGGAACATCCGGTATTTTCTGCGGCACGGCAAGCAAAGTTCAGCCAAGTGGAATCCTTCTTCCATTTGAAAAGCCATTTCGTTTTTACCCAGCACGTTGATTACATCTGCCGACTGTTCCGCAGAAACAAACTCATTGCTGCACACTTTGCACTTTTTCATTTCCTGCTCGCCGTAGTGTTCGCGATAATTACGTGCAAACACACTCATGGGACGGAACGGTATGTGAGCCAGTTTTCCGAATGGCAGATAAATCAATGTCACAATCACTGCAAATTGATGAGTGACTGATATAACCGGGTGCCCAAAGCCCCCTAAGAACATGTTGCTTGCGGTTAACATCAAGCCTGTCACGCTGATAAACAGTAGCAGGTATAAAGGCAGAAAGTCGTAGACAAAGGATTGTTCAGCCCGTGCCTGCATGTTCTTGAATCTGCGATACAATGCCATGACTGCTCCGCCGATGACCATAAAAGCAGTAATGTTCAACGCGTTGTAAAAGAGAAAGGCAACCCAGCCATCCGCTTGTACGGTCAGAACATCCACACCCATGAACACGACCTGATAGAAACCATTGTCCGTCATCGTGAAATACATCCAGCCAAAAACTAACGGAAAGGTGACAAACGCGGCCAAGATGCATCCCCATCCCAGCAAAATGTGCTGTGTCCAGCGGTACCATCCCCGATTCCAAATAAAGCGATAGATGGCCAGATGATCCACCGTTGTATTCGCCGTGCTTTTACGAAAGAGAAGTCGTAGCCCCTTTTTCAAAATAACATTCGTTGGCGGGCGATCTGCCCACGCAGAAAATCGGTATAGGAAACCTCCAATAAAGACAAGAGTCCCCACCATATAGCCGTAAAGCGCCAAATCAATATGCGTGAAAAAACGTGTTCCCACGTAACTTAGGACGAACAAGCAAGCAATGATGATAAAAGCACGCTTCGCCACCTTGGAAGCAAATATATAGTTCATACAACACCCTCCCTGCTGCTGCTCATTTTTTCCTTTCGCTCGAGTCCATTGTAGCAACGGCTCGTAACCCAGGTTGTGATTTACCTCACACCACTGCCATAATCAGGACGATTTTCTCTTCCCAAACCATCGATTTCGGATGATATAATGAGTTACCTTTGTATCCTTGTTGTAGGGAGGACCCACATGACCGGAAATGGCACAACGTTTGTGGAACAGATTTCTTCCGATTTTGTGAATAGCCTTGAAACATTTTCTGTTAGGAAAAATTTCGTTCCCGGATCCGTTCTGTTTTTGGATGGTGAAAGAGCCGATCAGCTATTCTTAATTTCGTCGGGCCAAATTAAGCTCACAAAAAACACAAACGATGGAAAAGAATTAACATTGCAAGTATTTGGTGCAGGAGAGCTAGTCGGCGTCTCCGGGCTCTTCGAACAGGAATTGAAGTACACCTCCACAGGCACCATGTTGATGGAGGGTGAGATATGGATCATCCCGCGACAAGCGTTGGAAAAAATGCTCATCAAAAACGGTCAATTTTGCGTAGACTTCCTGCGTTGGATGGGATTGATGAACAGGCGGATGCAATCCAAATTTCGCGATTTGCTACTCAATGGCAAAATTGGAGCCTTGTATTCAACGCTAATCCGCATGAGTAACACGTACGGCAAGCCACACCCCGAAGGAATCCTCATCGACCTTTCCCTTACCAATCGTGATTTGGCGCAATTCATTGGTCTGACACGAGAGAGTGTCAACCGGATGCTTTCCGATCTGAAAAAACAGGACACCATCGATCTGCTTCCCCAGGGGCATATCTTGATTAAGGACCTTGCCTATTTAAAAGATGCGATTTATTGTGATGACTGCCCTCCCGATATTTGCCAAATGTGAGCAAATTCTACATCCTTTCCTGCACGAAAAAAGTCCTGGACTTGTCCGTCCAAGACTTTTTTTCATAAGTGGTTCAAGCTTCTTTATCCATGTCTTTGCTCCGCGAGCTCGCTGAACATGCCAGCATAGTACTCGACGTCTCCTGCATCGTCTTTAATCGCGCTGATCGTTAGCCATTGGAGATATTGCTCCCCATTCTTCCGGCGATTCCAGATCTCTCCTTGCCAATAGCCATTCTTCTTGATCGAATCCCACATCTTTTGATAGAAGTCGGCACTCTGCCTCCCTGATTTTAAAATATTGGGGGACTTGCCAATCACCTCATTCATCTCATACCCAGTCACTTTCGTAAAAGCATGGTTCGCACTTTTAATGACTCCTCGTGTATCGGTAATCAGTATCGCCTCTCCCGTCTTTTCCATAATGGTGGCGGCGAGCTGCAGCTTCTCTTGATAAAACATCCACATCACCAAGACCAAGCTTGCCAGTGCAAACTGAGATAACGCCATGAAACCGATCGCGTAATGCCCCGTCAGATTAAACAGCAGCGTTAAGATCAACGGTGGAAAAAATCCTCCTAATCCCCCCATGGCAGATACGATCCCATTCACAATCCCCGCTTGTCGCGAGAAATACATCGGCACTAATTTGAACACGGCACCGTTACCGATACCTGCGCATATCGCTACCAACAAACATCCTACCGTATACATTAAAATTGATGGCGAGAAAGATAAGACAATTCCAGACAAGGCGAGCCCGGCAAACACAATCATCAATGCCTTGAAGGGGTTCCACCTATCACCTAGCCAGCCTCCCAATGGTCTTGCAAGTGTCGCCAAAAGAATGAATCCTGCTGTTCTCATACCTGCATCTACTTTATCCAGTTGGAAATGGCTCACTAAAAAATTCGGGAGATACACGGTGAAAGCGACGAAGCAACCAAACGTAATAAAGTAGAACAAACTGATTAACCATAGCTTTTCGTTTTTGTAGACACTCTTGATCTGCTGACCAAGAGGAGTCACTACCTTAGGTTCATTTTTATCCCCCATTAAGAAGGTAAGCACAGCGAATCCTGCAAGTAGTAGCATAAACATCTGTACGGTATTGGCCCATCCTAACGATTTAGCCAGAACAGGCGCTGCAAAAGTGGTTATCGCTGTACCAATATTCCCCATACCGTAGATTCCGTTTATAGAACCATGCTTCTCTTTCGGATAGTATTTAGGAAGAGACGTGACACCAACGGAAAACACCGCTCCGCCTATCCCTAAAAATAACCCGCCGATTAGCAAATCTGTATAAGTGGTCGCCTGGCTAATATAAAAAACAGGAGCCAGCAGCAAGAGAAAGCTTATGCTAAATAAAATTCTTGCCCCAAATCGGTTACTCCAATATCCTACTGGGATTCTCAACAACGATCCAAGCAAGACTGGAATCGCTGTCACCCACGCCACTTCGCTTGCACTCATGGGTACGGTTTCTTTGATAAAAGGCATGAGCGATGACAGAATGACCCATACCATGAAACCGACCGTAAGACTCAATGTCTGTAACGGCAACTGCCATTTTCGTACCATAACAACACCCCTCACTTGGGAATCTTCTACATCCACTATGATAAGAGGCAAAGTTTGGTTTCGTTGTGATTTTAATCACAGCTCCTTCCGAGCAATCCGCTTATAATCAAGGCGAAATCTTGAATCGAAGGAGTGGATTATACATGTTTTGTTATCAATGTGAACAGACTCCATCAGGTGGTTGTAAGGTCATAGGCGTTTGCGGAAAGAATGAAGATCTTGCGAGTATTCAGGATACAATTATTTTTGCTTTAAAAGGAATTGCGGCTTATGCCACACATGCTCGACAACTGGGCTATATCGATTCTGAAGTGGATGGGATTACACAGGAAGCTCTCTATTTTACATTGACGAATGTGAATTTTAACTTAGACGAACATTTGCAAATGGCCATGAAAGTAGGAAAGGCCGCGATAAAAGTCATGGAACTTTTGGATCGGGCTCATACGGATCATTTCGGAGTCCCGCAGCCAATCACAGTCTCGCAAAATAAAATCGAAGGAAAATGCATCGTTATTACGGGACACAATCTGTTTGCTCTCGAAGAGCTGTTAAAACAGACAGAAGGCAAAGGAATCAATGTGTATACGCATTCCGAAATGCTGCCTGCACATGGCTATCCCGCGCTGAAGAAATATCCTCATTTGAAAGGAAATATCGGGAAAGCATGGTACGATCAGCGTCAATTGTTTGAGAAATTTCCCGGCGCCATACTCGCTACAACAAACTGTGTAATGCCTATTCGTGGCAGCTACGCCGATCGTTTCTTTTCGTATGATATAACCGGTTTGGAGAACGTGACGAAAATTGTAGATAACGATTTTGCGCCGCTCATTGAAAAAGCATTGTCTCTTCCTGAGGTTTCCATCGAATCGGAACTGACATTGACGACCGGCTACCATCACAAAACGGTCCTCGGCATCGCCCCTGAAATTATTCAGGCAGTCAAGGAAGGACAGATCAAACGCTTCTTCGTCATCGCTGGTTGTGACGCTCCTGGCAAGGGAGGCGAGTATTACCGTGAATTGGCTACGTCCTTACCGCCAGAAACAGTCATTCTTACTACCTCCTGCGGAAAATTCCGTTTTAACGATGTAGATTTCGGCATCGTGCCAGGTACCAACATCCCAAGATATATTGATTTGGGACAGTGCAATAACTCGGTTTCTACCATTACGATTGCGGCTGCATTAGCCGATGCCTTCGAATGTGAAGTGAACGAGCTGCCGGTAAGTATCGTTCTTTCCTGGTTTGAACAAAAAGCGGTTGCCATCCTGCTCGGTCTGTTTAGTCTGGGGATACAAGATATACGGATTGGTCCAAAATTGCCTGAGTTCATTCAGCCCGGTGTTCTGCAAGTATTACAAGACTTGTTCCATATTCAGTTGATTGGTGATGCTCAAGAAGATATGAAGCAAATGCTCGGAATCACTCAATAGGCATCACCTGTAACCGCACATCACAAAAGGAGGCACCTTCTTCTAACTGGAAGGTGCCTCCTTCTTATGGAATTAAAAAAAGCCCTATCCATCAGTAGATAAGACCCTCCTATTTCCTTACAGCGGCAAATGCGTAACGGCCGTCCATGTTCCCACTTCTCCTGCCCGTACAGATGGGGGCTTCATTCGAACCGTTCCTCGTAATACATAATGTCGCAACCCAAGTGTTGGCTCGTCTTTGTAAGCAAAGGTGCCAACAAAATTGGCATAAGGTGATTCAATCGTGACTTGCCTGCTCCTCTCATCCCAGCTTCCTTGTATGGGAATCGGAGTACCTCGGAAGTTAACGGTTCCACTGACCCTTCCATTCGAGACAGCGGAAATTATTAAAGTGCCCAACGTGGTGGGTCTTCCACCGAAGCTCGCTTGAATTTCCCATGTAGAGGGGTACGGCAAGCTGACCCGAGTCATCTGTCCAATTGTCACGGTCGACCTCTCCTTTCGATTGGCTTGCGTGTGAAGTCAAATTAGTACGTTACAGTATACGTAGCCATCATGAATCTTCCCGTAGGCGGAAGCACAACTTTATTTTTCATGATAAACGAGCTTGCACTGGTAATTACTCATACGTGACCTTCATCATACCCACAACGAGTAAGAAAAAAGAGACGGTTCCCCGCCTCTTCTCTATTACTTCCATTCTGTTTCCGTTTTGTGTTCAATTACATGTATGACTTTTGGTTCAACTGCTTTCATCATTTGTTTCAGTAAATCATCGCTGATCGTTACTTTATTTTTTCCATCTTGAAGTTGTCCTTCAGCCTGTGTTTTTGCAATCACATCAATCACTTGTTGTTTCGAGATATTTTTAGATGCTGCAATCTCGACAACAGTTTTCCCTTTGGCTAGTTCTTCTTTTAACTCTGTCGGGCTCATTTTTAGTAAAGCAAACAGTTTTTCATCGTTTAAGAAGTAATCAGCAGTATAATCCGGCTTACCATTTAATGAGAAATAACCTTCTACTCCGTTGTTTGATGGTTCAAAATCTACCGGAGCAAGACTAATTCTATTACCCTGAACAAATACTTGGTAACCCTCTCCCTCTGATCCCTTCTTGGTGTAATTCAAGATAAATGTTTTTTGATTGGGATTGTCCATTTGCTCCATGGCAACCTCGTAATCTTTGATGTTGCCGTACAATTTATCAATGAGTTGATCTACCTTCCCCTTGATTTCCTGATCGGGTAAAGTAATGAGTGGTTTCTCCTTAGGCTCCCAATTCTCTTGCGTCAGGTCTTGAATCTCATCCGTAATACCGTTTGTATGGAGGGTAATCTTTTTGCCAGTTCCCCCTTTTTCCTGCAAGACGATGCTTAGTTGGACCTTTTTGGTTGAATCATTGGGGTCTCCAAGGTAGCTTGCATTAATAATCTCAAACGATTTTGTTTCAGGAATGGCACGATACAGCTTCTCAAGTGTTGCTTTCCCAGCCTCATCCAGCTTGACTTGTTCAGAAGTCATTGGTGCTCGAGTAAGCATGTCAATCACAACAGGGGCCGCAAATGCTGCGGTTGGAATCAAAATTGCAGCAGCAACAATTCCACCAATTAATCGTTTTTTCATGGTTATTTCGCTCCTTTTTCGTTGCAAATAGTGAGAATAAGATTGTTCGATTCGTTTGGAAATGGCCGGCGGGCACTCCATCGTTTCTGCCTCTTCGTGCAGATGTTCACGGATTTTGCGTTCAATAGTCATTGATCTTTTCCATCCTTTCCACGGGGAGATTCCCTATGTTTTTTCGAAGCGCCTGGAGGCCAGCATGATATCTGGACTTGACTGTACCCAGCGGAATATCGAGCAAAGTCGCAATTTCCTCAAGAGTATAGTCGTGATAAAAGCGAAAGATAATCACTGTCCGCTGTTTGTCGGTCAGTTTTCGTATGGACTGGGATATCATTTGGTTTGTACCATCCATCAACGCAATATGTTCATCCCAATAAGACTCTTCATGGGAGAAGGCACGAATGCGTTCAAAAATGCGGAATCTCCTCCAGCTCTTGACCCGAAATCTCTGCACTTGACGGATTACCAGGCCATGCAGCCAAAACTGGAAAGGACGTTTCGTATCGTAATTAGCAAGTGAGGTCCACATTTGCATATAGATTTCATTCATGACATCTTCCCGATCCTGCTTATGATCGACCAGAAAGGAGACGGTCCGGTATACGTCCTGAAAGGTGGCATCGTACATCGTATGAAATGCCTGTTGATCACCCTCTTTCATTTTTATAAGTAATTGGTACATCTCTTCATTTTCCATTCAGAGGGCCCTCCTGAGTAAGCAGCTTACACCCTATATTGTCTCTCAATCGGAAAAAGGTTCGGTTTTCTTCGTATTTTTTTACAAAGTGTAACGACCCCTATGGCGAAGCACGAAAAAAGAGGCGGTAGTTTCCGCCTCTTTTCTTTCCATTAATCATTTAATCCCTTTCCATCGAGAATTTGCTGCATACATTTTTCAACCCTTGACTCCCGTGTTTTGGCTTGTTTAGGTGCTGAAAAATGAAGAAGGTAGGCTCTTTGCCGTCCCGGAGTCAATGCTTCAAAAGCAGTTTTCAAGGCAGGGATTTCATTCAACTTATTTTGAAATTCTTCAGGAATGATGTATTCTTCATGCTTTTTAAAGCTCACTTCCACACCGGATTTTTCAACTTCAATGGCTTCCTGAATATAGGCCTTCAAAATAGATTCCATTTCCATGATTTCTTCCACATTGGTGAACCGGATCTGGCGGGCCGCCTGTACATTCTCCGTTTGTTGGATGAGAATCCCCTGTGGGTCCTTTAACAAGGCACCTTTTTGAAACAGAAGCGCGCAATATTCTTTAAATCCATGTATTAAAACAATGTTTTTTTTCTCAAACGTGTAACAAGGATGCATCCACTTAAAATCTTCGGTCAGCTCACAGTCAAGAACAATACTTCTCAACTTCTCGTATTCTGCTTTCCACTTTTTCGCCTTGCTTAAAAATTCATCAACCTTAGGATTCGTTTTACTTGTTGTCATCAAGGAACACCTCTCATCTAGTTGGTGTCATGTCAATTTTTAGTTTTGACATTATGGTATTTGTATTATTCTATCATCATGTATTCAGGTTCCTTCTTTTAAAGAAAAAGCTCTATCAGATTGAGAGGTGATTGATTTGGATATCGATTTCTATAGGAAATGGGCATGCCAAAAAATGATCGAATCGTCACAAAGCAATATGTGGGGAGGACATTGGGCGTGTGCGGTTATAGCCTTGACTGAACTCTTGGAAGAAAAAATTGTACCTGCCAAGTTGGAAGATTTGATTCGTAAAAATCTTGATAAAGTTGTGGAAGAACATGCAAACGAACAGCAGTATCGGGCAAACACAGAATACGAAGAATTTCCTGCTCAAATGATGAGACTGCTCGTCCAAAAGAGCCATACATGCCATGCGCTTGGTCATGACGTGATTTACACGTTCTATTTGCTGAGTATGCTCTCTCGTTCCCATATTCCAGCAACTGCCGAATTGTTTGATGCCATGGGGAAAATGGTTAGTAGTTTCGCAGCATCAGGTCCTGGTTTTGTTACTGTGAATGGAGAAAGACGATATGCAGTTGGGGCATATCCTTACGCATGGTCATGCTATTGTAGAAATGAAACAAGCTTATCTACATTATGTACACGCCAATCTCGATCCGGCCTTTTACACAAGACTCAACCTCTTGGCTTATGCTAATACACTCGAGGAAAATCGGGTTGTTGAATCCGATTCGACGGTTATGGAAGGCGAGTTGAATCCATTAGAACCTTCCTACTGGGAACAAGCATTAGTTGAAAGCAAGCATGGCCATTTTTATAAATACGCGTACAGTTATTTTAGACTTTGCCGAATGTCGGGCCGCAGTCCATCCGATTTTCGATTGTTTCAACGTATTCTGTAAACGGATGATGTTCAGCATACAAAAGTAAATTCAGGTGAATCTAATTACATGATGGCAACGGGTTTTGTCCAAAAGCATGAAGCTAAAGGACAAGAACCCGTTTTCTTTTTACTCAAAAGTGACCTTCATATCGGCACGCGCCAAGTCATTGATCATGTAGTTGCGTAATATTATTGTGGCAGTGGGAAAACTAACGAGAAATGTCAGATAGGGGAATACACATGATATCAGAATTCAAGCGATTTTTACTCGGTAGACCTATGAAATCAAGTGAACTTGCCGGAGAAAAGTTAAATAAAGTAAAGGCTTTGGCGGTTCTTTCATCTGATGCTCTATCTTCTGTCGCTTACGGAACAGAACAGATTCTTCTCGTGTTAATTACTTTGGGTGCAGTAGCGATGTGGTACTCTATCCCCATCTCCATTGCGGTTGTTGGTCTTTTAACCATCCTCATTTTGTCTTACCGACAAACCATCTTTGCTTATTCAACTGGTGGTGGAGCCTACATTGTCGCAAAGGACAATTTAGGAACCACTACTGGACTGGTAGCAGGTGGCTCTTTGCTCGTGGACTACATTTTAACGGTTGCTGTTAGTACGTCTGCTTCTACAGACGCTATTACTTCGGCATTTCCAGTCCTACATGAACATCGCGTTCTTATTGCTCTTTTCATGATTGCAATCGTAACGGTATTAAATTTACGTGGAATAACCGAATCGGCAACGATTTTAATGTATCCTGTTTATTTGTTTGTTGTCGCTATTCTCGTCTTAATTATTGGCGGCGGATATCAATGGATGGTGGGGAATGTTCAAGCTCATCCCCCACAATATGGGGCAGTTGTTCCAGGAATAACTTTATTCCTTCTATTGAGAGCATTTAGTTCGGGGTGTTCGGCATTAACAGGGGTAGAAGCCGTATCCAATGCAATTCCCAACTTCAGGGACCCAGCACCGAAAAATGCAGCATTAACGCTTCTCATGATGGGACTTATCCTCGGTGTTATGTTCATGGGCATTAGCCTGTTGGCTTATTTGTATGGGATTTCACCGAATCCAAAGGAAACGGTGGTATCTCAAATCGCTTCTACTGTTTTTGGACGAGGAATCATGTATTACTCGATTCAGGCTGTTACAGCACTTATTTTATTCCTGGCCGCTAATACTGCTTTTGCAGCCTTTCCTTTACTCGCCTTTATGTTTGCCAAGGACAGATTTATGCCTAATATGTTCATGGTTCGAGGAGATCGTCTTGGGTTTTCGAACGGGATTATTTTCTTGGCTATTCTTTCAGCACTATTAGTGATTGCGTTTAAAGGAGAAACGGAAAACTTAATCCCTTTGTATGCGCTTGGTGTTTTTATACCGTTTACCTTGTCACAGGCAGGAATGATGAAACGCTGGATTTCAAAAAAGCCCCGAGGGTGGCTAGCACCTTTTGTTATTAATACTTTAGGAATGCTAACAACCCTTACCATTTGCCTGATCTTTTTCATTACAAAACTCTCGCAGGTATGGCCGATTTTTGTATTCCTTCCTATCGTCATTTTCATCTTTAGGAAGATAAATCAGCATTATAGAGATTTGGCAAATGAGTTACGACTTGATATGGAAACAGACAAACCCGAACCAAAAGGGAGTGTCATCGTTATTCCTGTGGCTGGAATTTCGCAGGTGGTGAAAAACACCATTAGTTATGCGCAATCATTGTCAGACGACATTGTCGCTGTCTACGTCGGATTTAATGATGAAGACATGAAAAAAATGGAGGAAAAATGGGAGCTTTGGAATCCCGGAGTACGCTTGATTGTCCTGCGTTCACATTATCGCAGTATAATAAGACCTTTGTTTAAGTTTATTGACACGGTTGAGTGGAAAAAGGCAGAAACGGATCATGTTACTGTCATGATTCCACAGTTTATTACCAAGCGCTGGTGGCATAACTTACTTCACAACCAAACGAGTTTATTAATCCGCGCGTATTTATTCGCCCGCCAAGATGTAAAAATTGCTACGGTTCCATACCGATTAAAGAAATGAAGCAGTAAATATTTCCCTATATAGTTCCATCATTTTTGTTTACCTTGATCATCTTGACTGTTATTTAAATCCAGTATGAGCCTAAAATTAGATTGAAAGACTACCAAATCATACACTTTTTTTACACGAATGATTTCTGGCTGAATACTGTTGGAGACTCCAGAAGTAACGGTAACCACAAAGCTGCAGGAGGCCATATTTCCTGACTGATCCCTGGCTGTACAGGTGAGCATCGTTATTCCTACAGGAAAGTCCATGGTAAAAGTTGCAACTGCAATTGGTGCAGGAGGGGTAAAGGACCGTGTGATCCCATGACAGGTAATAGAGGTTACACCACAAGTATCAGTGGCAGTGACTTCATAGGTAACAGTAGCGGAAGTTTGCCCGGGTAAAACAAGGACTGTGATGTCCTCAGGACAAGTAATGGTTGGAGGCTCGTCAATAACCGTGATGGTAAATGAACATACTTCCGTATTCCCAAATATATCTTGTGCCGTACAGGTGACAACCGTATCTCCCACTGGAAAAAGGGAGCCTGAAGGCGGAAAACAGGTAACGGTAACTCCAGGGCAAAGAGATACAGGTGTTGAATAGTTTACAATAGGGCAAGGTACTACCATGTCAGGTGGGCAGGTTGGTGGCTGCACGCATCCATTGAGCAAAACAGAAACATTGCTCGAATCCTCGTTTGCAGTAGCAATGTCAACTCTTCCGTCTCCGTTAAAATCAGCTACTGTTATACTGAGCGGACCTGCACCTGTAGCGAACTGAAAGGGTGTCGAGAACCCTCCCGTCCCGTCACTGATAAGTAAAGAAACATTATCAGAGCCTTCATTCGGGGTAGCTAAATCAATGAATCCATCACAATTAAAGTCAGCCGCTGTTATATCAAAAGGAAATGCATCAGTGCCCAAGGTAAAGGGACTTCCTGCTGCTTCTGTAAAAGAACCGAATCCATCGTTTAGAAAGACGGTTACAGTACTCGTAGTAATATTTCCGACAGCAATATCAATAGCCCCATCACCATTTAAATCAGCAGCTACAAGGCTAATGGGGGATGATCCCCCTGGAAGTACAGAGAAACTCACTCCAGGAGTTTGGAACGTACCGTTCCCATTCCCTCTAAATATAGTTACATCATTCGTGTCTCGATTGGCAGTGGCCAGATCAAGTCTCCCATCTCCATTAAAGTCAGCCGCTACAATATCAAAAGGGGCCAAACCAGGGGTAGTGTCAAATGGACTCCCTGGCGCCATGGTAAATACACCTGATCCATTATTCAACAAGACAGTAATGAAACTAGTTCCTGTAATTTGGCCTACATTTGCTATAGCTAAGTCCACACCGTTTACACCATCAAAGTCACCTGTAGCAATAGCAAAAGATTGCGAAACAGCAGGAAACACACCTGTACTATAAGCTACAGGTGCAGCAAAGGTGCCATCCCCGTTATTCAAAAGGATAAAAACTCGGTCATTGGGAGATTGATCCGTTACAGCCAAATCAATGAAGCCATCTCCATTAAAATCTGCTGCTGCAATTTGCCCTAATAAAGACCCAGGGAACAAAGTATTGAAGGGTATCGTTTGCGATACGGAAAACACGCCGGACCCATTGTTGACAAGAATAGAAACATCATTGGACCCAATATCCACTACAGCCAGGTCTATTAAACCGTCTCCATTAAAGTCAGCAGATGTAATGCTGGAAGGAGATGTTCCTCCCGTATTATATTCGACTGAGGGCTGAAAAAATGGGCAGGCCAAATTGGATTCACCCTTTCTTACAGAAATACAGGCAGCCATTCCCTAATCGAAATGCTTTACTCCAAACACCAATAAAGGCTAATAATTGCACGTGGTGCATACTATGCAAATGCCTTTGATCATGATATGGCTGTTTAGGCATGAACGTGAATCCACTAAAACAAATGAAGAGGTGCTTTCCCGCCCCTCTTCTTGTACGATCAATCCCAGCAAACCTTTGCTCTTTCCAGGGATCACCGCATTGCTTGTTATTAAAATGATCAGTGGTCTTGAAAAAGAGTTTGAGCTAACTGCTGCTGAGATTGCTCGAAAAGATTATGTAGCATTTAGTAAAATTCAATCCTTTGAAGTTATGGAATATAACAAATAATACGATGAGGCACCTCCCTAAAAATAAGGAAGGTGCCTCTCCTTTTTTTTTCAATCAATCCCAAGCAACCCTTGCTCTTTCCAAGGATCACCGTACATACTCTTATGTAACCATTATTCAGTTATTCAACTAGAAAACCCGACTCCTCAAACAGGGACGGGTTGTTGATTTTGGTTACTTCTGTGGATTTCGTTCCCTATTTCTTCCCCTCAAACCAAAAAGACCAGCTAATCCAAGCAAACCTATCCATTCCCAGTCTGAATCAGTGTCCACTGCTGTCGTTCTGTACGTGTTGTTATTGATACCTGTGTTAGCCGGTGCCCCATTTCCTGTAACGCCTACACCTGTGTTTCCTGTCGTATTACCTGGGGTGTTTGTTCCTCCTGTGTTCCCGGCACCTACTGTACCACCAGCTTCAGCATATACGGTTAAGCCCATTGTTACCGTTAACACTAGAGCCAAAATAATTGCATTGAACTTTTTCAATTTAATACCCCCTTATTTCAAGCGTTTTTACTACTTGTATAATGTCCATACGCATAAAATTTATACAAATTTTACTCCCCCACTTCCAACGTTGAAATGTTCCTTCCACACGATTGTCTGTAAAAAATAATACCCCCTTCCGTAAAGAAGGGGTGAAGTGGGGACGCAGTATAATAATTTACTCTATCCATGAAATCTTATACTTACGCTGATAAGATGAATTCTTCAACAACGGGTGGACGCAGCATGCCACTCTTAGTCCAGTTCCAGACCCCGAACCTGAACCAGAGCCAACTCCAACCGGTAATGACGCATTGCTTGTTATTAAAATGATCAGTGGTCTTGAAAAAGAGTTTGAGCTAACTGCTGCTGAGATTGAAGACTTTATCAACTCGTACAACAATCGTGCTGACGGTAACCATTCACCGCTCGAAAAGATTATGTAGCTTTCAGCAAACTTCAATCCTTTGAAGTCATGGAATATACCAAATAACACGATGAGGCACCTCCCTAAAAATAAGGAAGGTGCCTCTCCACTTTTTCAATCAATCCCAAGCAAACCTTTGCTTTTTCCAAGGATCACCGTACATACTCTTGTGTAACCATTATTCGACTAATAAATAATAAAACCCGTCTCAACAAAACGAGGACAAGTTATTTTCGTGGAAATTATTTCTCTGAGTGGCGTTTGTACGTTTCGAGAAGGAAACACTGCGCATTCAATAAACGGTGTAAGGATTTTCCTTACATTACTACAGTTAGGAGTTGGTTGAATGCCGATTACCAAACCATTTATGACGTCGCTCAGGTTCACTTCGACAATGGGGGCTGGAACAGGGACTGGAGCAACATTTGCCATTGCGGCAACAGCATTTGTGAATGACGCGGGCGCAGCTGCCACAGCATTTCCTGGTTCGTTTGCTTTTTACAATCTCTACATTAATGGAGTACTTCAGTCAGGGAGTACTTCCACAGTCACAACAACTGCGATTACAATTCCCGACGGTGATGTCGAAAACGCCGGAACACCATTGATCGTAGAATTCGTCATCAACTGACAACTAGAAAGTGAATAAGAAATTCCCCAGGAGAGGATACACGCCTGGGGAATATTCCATCAAAAGAGTAACATGTCAAGAACGGGTTGTAGCCATCAGATTCTTGCACTTCTTCATTACTTTGAGAAAGGGCTGGAGACCATGAAGCAAAAAACCAGTAAAAGAATAGTAGTGACTCGATCCAATAATCTGAGCACCTGTTACCCAGTAATGCCGCCACTCGGGTGCCCCAATATCTTTCCCGGGCAACCTTGCCCGACCTGTCCACCCTGCCGGCCGTGCCCCTGTACGCCTGGACTGCTGACGACAGTGATTTCTCAATACACGACATTTTCGGATGGACAAAAAAATGTATATACGAATGCCGACGCCTCACTACAGTTTAGTACTTCCGGAATTCTCGACCCCAGTACCGTATCGATTATCAATCTTTTTATCAACGGAATTCTTCAGCCTTCAAATACGTATGTGGTCCAGCCCGGCGCATTGATGCTGAGTGATGTCCCGTTCCAAGGTGTTCCTATAATCCTTCAGTTTATCAAAATCTCCAATTCCTAATAAACGTGTCTTACATATGGGTAAGGGACTACGAGTATACTCGGGCGAAACCAATATTCCGAATAGTATAGTTGTTGTGGTGCAGAGGGAACGAGAGTATCTTTTTCATACAGAAATGAGAAATCATTAATTCCAACGAACTATTAGCTCTTTCCAGGGATCACTTATGTAACCATTATTCAGTTATTCAACAAGAAAACCCGTCTCCTCAAAACAGGGACAGGTTCACTATCTCTTCAATAAAATCGGCTGCGGCCATGGCTGCTTTTCCAGGATAACTACTGT
The DNA here is from genome assembly GCF_949767855.1 of Brevibacillus sp. IT-7CA2. NCBI lineage: Bacteria > Bacillati > Bacillota > Bacilli > Caryophanales > Paenibacillaceae > Brevibacillus > Brevibacillus sp. IT-7CA2. Next base: position 588,845 of record NZ_CATKQT010000044.1, on the reverse strand, counting down.
TCCTGTCATCTAACGAAAACTAACTTACATCAAAAAAAATTGATTTAATTATTGCATCTTCTTGGTAATCGTGCGTATAATAAATGCATCAAGAAAATTTGATGAATGAGGTCGTTATTATGAATGACATCAAGCAAAAGTTGGAGCTATATGAGAAAAAATTCAAAGCTCTAGCCGATCAGAAACGTTTAGAAATTATGTATGAGCTTTGCCAGAGAGGTAAAACATGCGTATGTGACCTTACCGAGGTTTTTGACATGCCTCAATCTAAATTATCGTATCATCTCAAGATATTACTGGATGCCAACCTAATTATCAAAGAGACAAAAGGTACCTGGAGTTACTACGATTTGAATGATGAAGAAGTGAATCACCTCTTATCGGAAGAGCTTTGTTGTATCTTTAGGAAAAAAGGCAAAGGCAGCTGCTGCTAAATTTTTTTAGACCATACATCAATTTTTTTTGATTAATAGTACTTAATTAAAGGAGGATTATGAAATGAAGTATGTACATGTTGGCGTTAACGTTACCAATCTGGAGAAATCTATTGAGTTCTATCAGAATGTTTTTGGGATCAACCCTGTAAAGGTAAAACCTGATTATGCTAAGTTCTTGCTTGAAACCCCAGGACTAAACTTCACATTGAATGTTCGGGACACTGCAAGTGGAAATCAAGTTAACCACTTCGGATTCCAGGTTGAAACTGCAAATGAAATCCTAACTCATAAGGAAAGACTAGAAAAAGAAGGCTTTTTCGCTCGTGACGAGATGGATACGACATGTTGCTATGCTGTGCAGGATAAATTTTGGGTTACTGATCCAGACGGTAATGAATGGGAATTTTTCTACACAAAGTCTGACATTGACGTTCATAAAATCGAATCCACATCCTGTTGCGTAGATTCTAAAACAGAAGCAACCAATTCTTGCTGCTAAGACAAAGTGGGAGGCCCAATGAAACAATTATCATTTTTAGATCGCTTCTTGACCCTTTGGATCTTCCTTGCTATGGCAGTAGGGATTATTATCGGAACCTTCTTTCCTGCTTTCACAAATGGATTAAATAGCTTACAAATTGGTACAACATCCATACCTCTTGCCATAGGTTTAATCTTGATGATGTACCCCCCTTTAGCAAAAGTTCGATATGAAGAAATGGGACATGTATTTAAAGACCTTAAGGTTCTTGTACTATCCCTTATTCAAAACTGGGTTATAGGCCCGGTTTTGATGTTTTTACTAGCCATCATTTTCTTGCCAGATAAACCAGAATATATGGTTGGGCTGATAATGATTGGACTGGCACGATGTATCGCTATGGTGATTGTGTGGAATGACCTCGCAAAAGGAGATACAGAATATGCTGCGGGGCTTGTGGCTTTCAATTCTGTGTTTCAGATGCTTTTCTTTTCAGTATATGCCTATGTCTTTGTCACCGTAATTCCGGAATGGCTTGGGATTCAGGGTGCAGTCATTAGCATTACGATGGCGGAAGTGGCAAAATCGGTGTTTATTTACCTGGGTATTCCTTTTCTTGCGGGGATGCTGACACGCTTTACTTTTGTAAAAGTGAAAGGCAGACATTGGTATGAGAAAGTGTTCATCCCAAAAATTAGCCCCATGACTCTGATTGCCTTACTCTTTACCATCATTGTCATGTTCTCAACACAAGGAGAAAACATCGTAAGCGTTCCTCTTGATGTTGTTCGCATCGCCATTCCACTTCTCATCTATTTCATCCTCATGTTCTTTATCTCTTTCTATATGGGGAAAAAGATTGGCGCAAATTATCCCGTTACTACGACGCTTGCTTTCACAGCAGGCAGTAATAATTTTGAATTAGCTATCGCTGTGGCAGTTGGAGTGTTTGGGATTCATTCAGGTGCCGCCTTTGCAGCCGTCATCGGTCCTCTTGTTGAAGTACCTGTAATGATTGCATTGGTTCATGTAGCTTTATGGTTCAAGCGCAAGTATTTTTCCAGCATTTCCTAATTGAAGCTGAAAAGGTGTGTACATCATGGAAAACAAAAAAACAATCTACTTTTTATGTACAGGAAATTCTTGCCGAAGCCAAATGGCCGAAGCATGGGGAAAGAAATACTTGAGCAACAAGTGGAACGTCTTTTCAGCTGGTATTGAAGCCCATGGTGTCAATCCAAATGCCATTCAAGCGATGAAAGAAGTTGGCATAGACATTTCCAGTCAAAGCTCTGATGTCATTGACCCTGATATATTAAACAATGCGGATCTCGTCGTGACATTATGCAGCCATGCAGATTCCGTTTGTCCAACCACTCCTTCTCATGTAAAACGTGTCCATTGGGGATTTGACGATCCTGCGGGAAAAGAATGGCCTGAGTTTCAACGAGTTCGTGATGAAATCGGCGCTCGCATTAAGAGTTTCAGCGAGACCGGAAAATTAATTTAGTATTAAAGAGACCATTAGCCTATCTCTGTTTTCTGAGCTGACGGTCTCTTTTATTATTGATTATTAATTGCCTATGCCATAATCTTCCTTGTTACGCTTTTACATTCGTGATGCTATCCATGTTAATCCACTGGCTATCTGCAACGGTCAGTGTAGCAACAACAACCCGCCTAGACATTGCGCCAGGCGGGTTGATTACTGCTGTATCCCTCAGAAACATACTATGCACGCCCGTTCGCTCGTTGCTTAGCGTTGTATAGTAAGGCTTTCTGCATCAAGGGCGATTGCCTTAAAAAGCATGCCATACAAGATCGTTTCGTGTAGTATCTCTCGCCATTGGTCAGGTTGAATCATTGTCGCTACACCCGCTCTACCTGCAGCAATTTTTCGACAGGCACAGCTCCGTTAAACGAAGCTTTTTACATTGTCCAGAAGTCATGCTCTTTTACATTCGGATCAAGCAGCCGAAGGCCCTCAATACCTTCCTTCCGACCGAGGGAGGGGGATAATAGTCCTCATCTCTACAAAGTTTAGTTCCTGTATCTTTATTGATTGGTGCAGCAGCACATAGCCACTGCTGATTCTTCCCGTGCCGCTTCAAGAACTGTTTCACTCTTGTTTCTGGTTTCCCTAAACCGTAGAAAAAAGCCGACTGCCCTTGTGTAGACAAGCATCGACCGAACCTCCACATCCTGTTGGGATCAACGGTCTAGTTGATCATGCCGTTTTCCGGAGTGACGGTAAAATCATAAAAAACCCCTTTTTTATTGATCGATGCCGTAACGGTCGGTTTTCCCTTTTTCGTAAAGGTATACTCGTTGTATTTCGTTGAAACATTGTATCCTGTCAAATCCATATTAAAGATTTTCTTCACCATTGGATTTGCGGCAGCAATCGCTTTTTCTTTCGTATAGAACGGTTTGGCAAACACTTTTGGAATATCTTCGTCCGAAACATAGTTGCTATCTCTGAATTCATTGTACATGATGGCTGAAACAACTTTCCCTGTTTTCGCCCCGATGAAGACACTATGTGTACGGTCACGATCCATGAAGCTCCACACCTGATCCAGGCGATAGTCCGAATTCTTCAGGAGCGAGACCTCAGGGAGCAATGCTGATGCTTTTCCGTTTGATAGTGCCTTCATTGCCTGTTGCGCTGTATCGACCACCTTGGGGTTAATTTGTTGGCTTGTATATTTTATCGAAACAACGCTAAGCTTCCCTGTTGTCGCGTCGATGGATGCCGTTACATTCTTCCCCCAAAACACCCAACTGTTTTCCATATCCGAGCTGATTCGATCTACCTTATCAAATGTAAAAGCCTGTGTGCCATCCATGCTTTTCAACGTGCTCATGATAGTATTTTGCAAATCTGTAGCCACTTCGCTGAACTTGAAGTTAACACGTACAGATACGACGGTTCCCTCTTTTTTGGTAACCAGAACCTCGCCTCTGTTGTCTTTGGCTGAGATCATCCAGCAATCGGCGTTCATCCCTGTAATCTCATCCAACTCGATCAGCAGACTGCCCGCCTCCTTCTGCATGGCTTGTTTGGCAGCCTCTACGACATTTTTGTCCAATTGTGCGAGTTTCTTCATTGGTTCCGGGGCCGATTGCGCCTGAGTGTCTGCATAAGCTGGTTCTGGCATGCTCGCAAATGGAACTGCTGCTGACAACAGCAATGTCATCATACTAACGGCTAAAAACGTTTGTTTTTTCATTTCGTTGACTTCCCTTCTATTTTTAGATCACTTATTTGATCCAGCTGGAGGGATTTCGTGACAATGAATTTCGTTTTTTTTTGCAGTTAAAAGACAAAAAACCCTTCCCAGATTCCGTTGAAGAGTTGTGCTCCCATCTCCTATTCAACTTTCAGATGGTTTACTTTCAGCTAGCTCCTCAACGAGTAGCTTGTGAAATTAAATCCTTTAAAATAAAAAAAGAGGCGGATAATCACCACCTCTTTTCTTCCAATCAATCCCAAGCAAACCTCTGCTCTTTCCAAGGATCGCCATACATATTGTACCCGTTCTTCTCCCAAAACCCTTGCTTGTCTTTCTCCATAAACTCAATCCCACGCACCCACTTGGCGCTTTTCCAGAAATAGAGATGTGGAATGACAAAGCGCAGCGGCCAGCCGTGCTCAGGGGTCAAATCCTCGCCGTTATGCTTCGTAGCGAACAGGTTGCCGTTTTTCATGAAGTCGACAAGCGGAATGTTCACAGTCCATCCGTGCTCAGCGTGCAGCATGACGTACTTCGCTTCCGGCTTCACCTTTACCAGCTTCAGAACTTCCTCCACCGGAATGCCTTCCCATTCATTGTCCAGCTTGCTCCAGCCTGTAACGCAGTGAATATCGTTAGTCGTGCCGCCTTTTGGCATAGCCATCATTTGTTCGTAGGTCAGCGTCACTTCTTCTTCGACGAGACCGAAAAGGCGAAAGCTCCACTCCGTAGACAGATCTGTATATTCGGGAACCTCTCCATAGTGCAGGACTGGAAAGCCTGTCGTCTGTTTTTGATTGGGTGGAATGCGATCGCGCTTGGTATCTGCCGCTGGGTTGATAAACATGTTGTTTCCACTCCCTCGATTGTCAGTCTCTTATTTTCCAACCCGCAAAAGGGCGTGATCTACCTTGATGCACATGTCCTGCACAACCTCGATGCCTTGATCTGCAATCAATTGAGCCGCTTCTTCGTTGGCAATGCCTTGCTGCATCCAGAACACTTTTGGCTTGTTCTGCATTTTCAATGCTTCCTCTGCAACAGGCATCATGTCTTCGCTGCGGCGGAACACATTGACGATGTCGACTGGCTGATCGATCTCAGACAGGCTGGCAAGCACTTTTTCACCCAAAACCGTTTCACCCGCGATGACAGGATTGACCGGGATGATCGTGTAGCCGGCGTTCTGCATGGCTTGCGATACCATATAGCTGGTGCGGTCCGGCTTGTTAGACAGACCCACTACTGCGATCGTTTTTGCATCCTCCAGCAGTTGACGACGTGCTTCGTTGCTTGGATTTTGTGCCATGTGAAAACACTCCTTTTTTATATGGAAATGGGATATTGAACTACCTCTTATTCACTACGACTGGAAACGAATTCAACGATGGTCCGCGTCATCGCTCCGGTACCGCCAGCTGGTTGCATGTCGCCAGCACTTGCTGTGTACGCCGTACCCGCGATGTCCAGATGTACCCACGGTGTGTCGCCAACGAATTCTTGCAGGAAAACACCGCCGATGATGCCGTGGCCATAACGTCCACCCGAGTTTTTCAAATCGGCAAAACGACTCTTGTTCAGGCTGCGGTACTCATCGAAGGTAGGGAGCTGCCACAAGCGCTCACCCGCCACGTCTGCTGCTTTCATCAGTTCATCCAACAGTGCATTGTCGTTGGTCATGGCGCCAGAGCAGAAATGACCGAGCGCGACCACGATACCACCTGTCAAGGTAGCAGCATCCACCAAGCAAGACACACCTTGCTCTTTGGCATAAGTGATGCAATCAGCCAGTACGAGGCGACCTTCTGCGTCTGTCGTGATGATCTCTACCGTTTTGCCGCTCATGGTCGTGATAACATCCCCTGGACGGAATGCCGTTCCGGATGGCATGTTTTCCACGGTACCGACGACAGCCAGTACGTTTACTTTTGGTTTAATCTGTCCCAGTGCCTCCAATGCGCCGATCATCGAAGCCGCTCCACCCATGTCCGACTTCATGTCTTCCATGCCTGCTACTGGCTTGATGGAGATCCCACCTGTATCAAATGTCACGCCTTTACCGATCAAGCCAATGACATCGTCCCACTTGTCTCTTCCTTGATATTTGACTACGACGACATAAGGCTCAAGCTCGCTGCCTTTCGCTACAGAGAGCACTCCGCCCATTCCCAGCTCTTCCAGCTTCGCTTTTTCCATTACTTCCACAGTCATGCCATAGCGCTCTGCTACCTCGACCATCGCATTCTTCAATGCGCGTGGAGTCAAGTAGTTAGCTGGTTCATTGACGAGCGTGCGTGCCAGATTCGTCCCGGATACGAGCGCCGAACCACGTGCAACACCTGCCTGTACCAATGAAGCATCGGCATCTGCTGACAAAATTTGCACCGTCGCAATTGGGTCTGACTCACGCTTTGCCTTTTGACGGTAGCCCTCGTAATTGTATTCGGCAAGTCCAAAGGCTTCCGTCACTGCCTGCGACAGACGGTCAGCACTCAGATGCTCTGTTGTTGGCAAATCAATCACCACTGTTTTGCCGTTACCTTTACCTACAACCGTTTTAGCTGCACGTCCCCATGCATTCCGGGCTGCGACGAAATCAAATTTGCCTGGTTCACCCATCCCGACGATCAACAGTTTTTTTGCAGCTACGTTGTTCATTCCGTGGACAACCGTAATTTCCTTTGCCTCACCCGTAATTTCCTTGTCCTGCTGCAAGCCACTCAGACTGCCGCTAAAAGCTTCGTCCAATTCCGGGTATACTTGCGAAATCTCCTCACCCTTCCATAGCGGAACAATCAGTTCATCACACGCGATATTCACAAGCTGTATGCGTTTTTCTACTGCTACTTTCATATACTCTTCCCTCTTTCTCTGTGGTAGGATACAATATGGGCACATTTGTTTAGAACGATGTGTCGACATATAAGCGCAAGGGTGGAAACGTCATGGCTTTTGCCTCTGTATAAGAAATGACATCCTTTTCCGGCAACAATTTCTCGCATTCATCTATGTAACGAAGAACTCTTGTTACGTCCAGTCCCCAATGAACTGGCTGGTAACGAGTCAAATACTTTCGTGCATTGCCTAACATCCAGCGAGCACCTTTTATATTGCCGTATTCTTGGTGATACAGTCCGACTGACAATTGCAGCAATCCTTGCAAAAACTTGTCTGACTTATCTTCCATCCAGATGTCTTCCAACAGATCGTGGCATTCGTAGTATTCGCCATCATTGAATTTTTCAATGAACTGTAAATACTGCTCGGGATACCCCATGGATGCATGCCTCCGTTTCGAACCTTCCGTCTTCATGGTAACACAGATTGGCAATGACTTTACATCCAAACAAAAACTTCACGGATTAAGACAACGCCCTTCTGTTACAATAATCCTAGAGATAAGCGCACAGTAGAAAGGAATGGATTTTCCGTGGCGGATTTTTTTGAAAACTTCCCCTTATGGGCAGCACTGCTAGCCATAGGGATCGCCCAATTTATCAAAATTCCCCTCCATTTTTTTGCAACGAAAACGTGGCAATGGTCACTGCTCTTGAGTACAGGCGGTATGCCCAGCTCCCACTCTTCTGCCGTGACAGCACTATCCACAGCCGTGGGACTACGTGAGGGTTTTGGCAGCAACATGTTCGCTATTTCTGCCATTCTCGGTGTGATCGTGATGTTTGATGCCGCAGGTGTCCGCCGCCATGCCGGTATGCAAGCCGTTGTCTTAAATAAGCTGGTCGATGAATTCAACCACCTGTTAGAAGGAATGAAATCGTTAAAAGTACGCCCCAACCAGGAAAAAGCGAAAAAACTGAAAGAACTGCTCGGTCATCAACCGATCGAGGTATTGATCGGCGGTTGGTTAGGCGTCATGATTGCGTTATTGCTCCATCCGTTTTTTTAAAGGAGGGCTCCCATGCGCATTGTTTCCATCTGTCCCAGCAATACCGAAATCCTGTATTATTTAGGCCTGCATAAGCATGTCGTCGGTTTGGATGATCACTCTGACTGGCCGCAGGAGTGGCAGCATCTCCCCCGGGTTGGACCCGATTTGACAATCGATATGGATCTGGTCGCTGCCCTCCAACCGGATCTGGTCGTGGCATCGCTCTCTGTTCCTGGTATGGAGAAAAATATAGAGGCTCTGCGCGATAGAGAAATTCCTCATATCGTGCTGAACCCTTCCCGGATCGCAGAAATCGCTCATGATATCCGACTCGTCGGTGAGGCGATAGGAACACAGAGGCAAGCCGAGCAGCTTGCGGTTCAATTTGACGAAACCATTGAAAGCATCCGACAAAAGGCTGCAAAGTACGCTCAACGACCGAAGCTGTACTGGGAATGGTGGCCGAATCCCATCTACACACCTGGTCAGGAAAACTGGTTGACCGATGTAAGTGAGATTGCGGGTGCCACCAATATTTTTGCAGATTATCCTGTCGCGAACGTCAAGGCTACGCGGGAAATGGTCATGGAACGCAATCCCGATCATATTTGTGTCGTCTGGTGCGGAATTGAACTGAAGCGAATCAAGCCTGACATGATCACAAACCGCCCAGAGTGGATGAACATGACCGCTATTCGAAACAATCAGGTCCATTTGTTGGAAGAAGGCCTATATTGCCGCCCTTCTCCTCGCATTTTGGAAGGACTGGAGAAGCTGGTTAATTTGATCCATACAAAATGACACAAAAAACGTTCAAAGCTTCTGCCTTGAACGTTTTTTTCTTTTTTCTTTCATGCCACCGATGCGGCATTCATTCGTTTTTATTAGTTGCTATTCAGTTTGTTGTTTGCCGCTGACGGGTTCCGCCATGGCTGCTATTCCTTTTTCATTCAAGCCATTCAGAAAAGCTTCCGTTACCTTGCCTTCGCCTTTTTTTACGATGTACACGTCCACCGATTTTTTCCCCCATTGCGAGAATACGTCCTGCTTGGTCTCGAAATACAGGTCAATCTTATGGCCGCGAATCGCTCCACCCTTGTCAGCTACAACGCCATATCCATAACCGGGAATGTACAAAATGGTCCCCAGCGGGAAAACGCGTAAATCAGCTGCAATCGTGGAATAGTCGTCTCTACGTACTTTTACACCTGAATATGTAATGCCATAGGACGGGTGAGATGGATTTTTGCCGGTCGATTCGTATCCAGCATAGTAGCCAGTCGCTACTACACGTACTTTTGGATATTGATCGTGAAATACTTCCGCTTTATCAATCACTTGAGTAAGAGAACTGGCAGATACCGTCCGTTTTTTGACGACACGTTGCCCCTCTTTCGTTTCCTTGATTCCAAAAGTGGCTGAGACACCGTGGTCTCCCACAACATTATAGCTGTATCCATCGCTTGCGAAGGCCGTCAAGACCAGGATGAACAGCGCGACGATACTTACGAACTGCTTTCCATTCATTTCTTGGAAAACCTCCTCTCGTTTCTAGTCATGTCCCGACGAGGAGGAAAGTATACACAAATTTTGGTTGATTACAGAAATATTCAGTCAGTTGCACATTTTCCCAATAAAATGCCAAAAGAAAAACAGGCCCGAAATTAAGGCCTGCTTGTACTTGTTTTAAAACATCCGATATCCTTTTTTGCGAAGCGTTTGAATGGTCCAGCCACTCGCCACTGTTCCTGCCATGCCGCAGCCCAGAATAAGCGAATCCCAAATTCCCGGAACGATTTGTTGATAGACAAGTGCACCTACCACTACACCAACGCCGATCACAACAGGAAACCATGTTGTTTTCAAAATCATGTTTAAAATAAACCCAATGCCAAACCCTAGCACGGAGAACAGAACAATGGATACCATAAATTGCATCAAGTTCATCGACGAAAAAGACCTCCTGCCACCTTCTCCACCTTTTGCCACTTCTTCGGCAAATATAGGAAAGACGGGCTATTTTCGGTATTAAGTGTAGCAAAAAGTCGAGGGATCGGTCAATAAGAGAAGCCTATCGTATGTGTTGCATGCCTGACAGAAAAAACCGCCGATGCATTCGCTTCGACGGTTTTCTATGCGAGGTTCCTTAATCATTATTGATGAGATGAAACAGCTTCCTTCTGAGCTTCCTGTGTACCAGCTCCGTCACAGTTAGGACAATTCTCCGAGCCCCCCAGGAGCAGTTGGAAATACCCTTGGCCATGGCAGTACGGGCATTGTTCTTGTTTTTGTCTCATGTTGAGCTCCCCTTTCGGCATACATGCGTGAGAATTAATTGCATGTATTTTCAGATTATTTTGATGTATCTAACTATATCAGAATATCCCCTTGGTTCACAATGCAGTTCATCGCGAAAAAACCATAAAAAAACCGCAATGTAAGCGGAAACATTGCAGTTTATCTAGCTTTTTCGCAGGATTACTTAAAGATTTTATAGGACGTGTATTGAAAAATGGGATCGATATCAAACGATTGACCTGTCATTCCCTGCTCCCGTTTGATATAGTCCGGCAATATGATTTTCAAATAAGTCGAAGACAACGGGTCATGAAGCAGCTCCTGTATCTGCATAAATCTCGCCTCCGCGATCTCACCTTCCTGCGGGCGCGGTTCCCCACCTATGTAATCCATCCAAAAAACGACCATATTGTCGCTAATGGACTCCCGGATGACGCCTGAACGGATTCCCGCTACTTGTCGCACGACCGCCTCGACACCCGTTTCTTCCAGTACCTCACGCACTGCTGCTTCATCTACAGTCTCACCCTCCTGCACGAATCCCGCAGGAAATGACCATTGTCCTTTTAGTCCGCTATACGTTTTTTTGACAACCAATGCTTCTTGCCCGCGAATGACGATCCCGCAGGCACCTAGCCAAACCTTCCCTTCGCGCATCCAGCTCGCTCCTCCCATGTCCTAGCTAAACGAAACCCCCGGCTCTTCTTCGCCGGGGGTACCTATCAATCATCCTCGTCATCTAGGAGCCCATTATCGATCATGTATCGCAGATTTTCCCGATCCCTCTCGCGGCCCTTTTCCTTGAGCCGTTCGATGGCAGGCAGGATGAGAATATCTACTTCACGCTGTACATGCCATGCCAAATCGTGTCGCCCCTGTTCCTCCAGATAAAGGCCCACTTCCATCATAGCGTTGTACCGATCCATCTCTTCGCGGACCATGAGCCCCCGGACTTGAATGCTCGCGTGACGCATCGTGTTACAGCTTTACTTTCTTTAGTGCGAGACCGACGCCGCCAATTTTGTACAAGTAGCGGAGGTCGCTCGCTTTTTTCATCATGGCTGCTGTGCTGCCGAACAGCTTTTTCGAACCAACTTGCCCGATGCCCTCACCTTTTCCAAGAGAGGCCAGTGTCCCTTGCAAATGCGGGGTGAATTTTTGAGGCAGATCGCCACGAACCAATGCAGCGAGATTCTCACCCAGCGTCTCGCCTTCCTGTACCGCGATTTGCGCAGTTGGCGGGTAAGGACGTCCTTCTTCGTTAAAGATCAATGCACAATCCCCTACGACAAAAACATTCTCATGTCCAGGCGCACGCAAGTATTCGTCTACCTTGACGCGACCGCGCATGACTTCGAAGCCTGCTTTTTCCACGATACTGTTGCCGCGGACACCTGCTGCCCAGATAACTGTCTTTGATTTGATTTCTTCACCGGTAGCCAACAGTACGCCATCCGGGGTGCACTGCTTGATCGGTGTTCCAATTTTAAACTCGATGCCTTTTCTCTCCAATACATCCATTGCGTATTGGATCAGCTCTGGATCAAAGCCAGGTAATGCAGTTGGTGCTGCCTCAATGCAGTAGACTTTCACCAGTTCTGGGTCGACATCAAATTCTCGGCACAGCTCTGGCAGACGATCGCCGAGCTCTCCGCAAAACTCAATGCCTGTAAAGCCAGCTCCACCCACAACAAACGTGAGGTAGTCAGTACGATCCGGCTCATTTTTAAATTTGGAGAACATGTATTCAATGTGCTCGCGAATATTGCGGACTGCATTGATGCTGCGAATACTAAACGCATGCTCCTTGAGTCCCTCAATTCCGAACGTTTCTGGCTCGCTGCCCAATCCGATGACGAGATAGTCATACGAAAGCACCTCGCCATTTTCGAGCGTGACGGTCTGCTCCTCTGACTGAATGGCTTGCACCGTTCCTTTGACAAAGTTGACTTTATCCTTGTTTAAAATGCCATCCAGACTGACGCGTGCATGATCCGCAGGTGCCGTACCTGCAGCCGGCTCATGCAGCCAAGTCGTAATGTAGTGATAGTTGTGCTTGTTGACCAAGGTGATTTCTGCCTCATTGTAGTTGAGCTTTTTCTGTAGCTGCAACGTTGTGAGCAAACCACCGTATCCAGCGCCAAGAATCAGGATTTTGGGTGTACCCATCAGTATCCCTTCCAATCATGTATGATGTCATTGTTCATGGTAACTTTAGGAAGATTGTGCTATTTTTCACGTGGTCTGATACAGATTAAGATGCCCCATTTCATGATCCGTGTAGTATCGGAATTATTGCCCTGTGATGTCATCCGAACCACTCTGTGAAAAAATGCACAAAGTCAGACATAGAAAAATGTGACAATTTCTTTACAGTCATCCTCATCTTATCGGCAACCGATTGGATTTGCAAGGTTTTTCTGCCTATCATCTTTCGAATTTTCTCTCCTGTTTTTCTACTTGTATGGGTTATAATGGTTGAGGAGTTCGCTTACGATTAATTCGGAGGTGCTTTGGATTGAACTTTCTGCAAAAGGACGAGCAAATCTACGACATTACGATCATTGGTGGCGGCCCTGCCGGGTTATTTACCGCTTTTTACGGCGGGATGAGGCAGGCCAGTGTAAAAATCATTGAGAGCATGCCCCAGTTAGGTGGGCAGTTATCCGCTCTTTATCCGGAGAAGTACATATATGATGTAGCCGGATTTCCAAAGGTTTTAGCACAAGATTTGATCAATAATCTGAAAGATCAGATTTCCCAATTTCAGCAAACCGTTTGTCTGGAAGAAAAAGTGGAAAATGTCGTAAAAAAAGTAGACGATGTGTTTGAAATCACAACGGACAAAGGCACTCACTACTCCAAATCCGTAATCATCACTGCCGGGGTAGGAGCGTTCGAACCTCGCAGGCTGGAACACCCAGATGCCGTCAAATATGAAAAATCCAATCTGCACTATTTTGTTACCGATCTGAACTCCTTCAAGGGACAGCGTGTAGCTGTTATTGGCGGCGGTGATTCCGCTCTGGACTGGTCCCTCATGCTAGAACCTATCGCAAAAGAAGTATACCTCATCCATCGCAGAGACAAGTTCCGCGCACATGAACACAGCGTAGAAATGCTCATGTCCTCCAAAGTAAACGTCACGACACCATACGAAATTGCAGCTTTGCACGGCGAGGAGCGCATCGAAAAACTCACGCTGGCCCATTGCACGACAAAAGAAGAAATCGATCTGGAAGTTGATGCAGTCATTGTCAACTTCGGCTTCATCTCCTCTCTCGGTCCGATCAAGAACTGGGGGCTGGAACTCGAAAAAGGCTCTATCGTGGTCGATACCCGCATGGAATCAAACATTCCAGGCATTTTCGCAGCAGGCGATATCGCAACCTACCCTGGTAAGGTCAAGCTGATCGCTGTCGGATTTGGTGAAGCACCTACTGCTGTAAACAACGCGGTTTCCTACTTTAATCCGGATGCCAAATTGCAGCCTGGTCATTCTTCAAGCATGGACAACTTCAAATCGTAAAAATGTTTGGTCCCTGTTGTTGCCTCCGATGGCTGCGACAGGGATTTTTAATTCCATTGCATAACCGCTTTTGTTGGCGTGCACAGTAGAAGCAACGAGGAGGCGATTACGCTTTGAATCATCTGTGCCCAGTTTGCAATGGCTTCACGCCGCTCCAACAAGCGTGTTCAACGTGCGGTCAAGCTCTGCAAGATGCAGGCCGTCTGTATGACTTTTATGGGAGCTACAGCCCGTACCGGGAGATAGACGATGCCAAGATGGACAACGGTTACATAGATCGTACGCGCCACCAATGCATCCATACAGGCTGGTGTCCCTCCTGCCAAACCGAACAGAGGGTCTTCCTGAATGAATGGACCCCTGCTATGCTTGTAACAGATATGGAAAAGGACGCGTACCAGTAAGTCGGTCACGTCCTTTTTTTGTCCGAAACGTTATTTTTTCTTCATGGCCAGCTTTTCCGCCATGCGAGAATTGTTTGCTTGCATTTGTTCCAGCATTTGCTGGAGTGACTCTTTAATCTTGGCTGTATCGCCAGATTCAATCGCCGAGTCAAAAGCTTCGTGTGTTTTTTTCATTTGCTCGATCCGAACTTTTCGGGCGTCACGCTCTTCTTTTGGCCCCATGTTTTTATCTTTCCATTCCTTGAACTGCTTTTCCATCTGTTCGTTGGTGATTTCACCCTTTTTCACTTGTTCATTCAGCTTGTTGATCAGTTGCTTTCGTTCTTCACGCTTCGCTTGCCACTTCGGGTCGTCACTCAGCGCCTCGAACTCGCTCATTAACCGATCGCGTTCTTTAAACGCTGCCTGCCATTTCACCACGCTATCTGGTGCATATTTTTCCGCTAGCAAGAGCATGTACATTTTTTGATGAAAGCCTCTGTTTGAGCTGTGTCGCACCTTCATGTACTTCTCCCCATGCTCATCATGGCTGTGAGTCGGCTTGATCACCTGGGTAACTGTTGCAGATACATCTTGGGCCAGCGCAACACCTGGCACGGCGAGACCCATTACCAGCGCTGTTGTCATCATTCCTTGCTTCCACATCTTCATGCTGTTCACTCCTTCTGTTAGAAAACGTCTATGATTGATCCGTTAAAAAGGGCGCAACTCTTCTCTATCCAGCCCCAATAGTTTTACAAGGCCCATTTGCTCGAGATCACTTTTTGTTTTTTCGGTGCCATACTGATAAATGAGTTGGTAGATGGCCCTCAGGTTGTCATCGTATTCGTCGTTGTCCCGATCCGGCATGTCAGACCATAGCGTATGCCCATGCATCCACATCATGAAATCGCCATGGACGCAGTTATTGAACAAATCGCGCATCATGCCTACTTGAACATCGGTCGCTTCGATCTCAAAATCGTACGTGGCGGAGCCTTTTTCATCGCGGATTTCTGCCACGGTCGTTCCCGCTTGCAAGGTCACGTAGTAGTGTTTCTTATCCAGTGTCACTCATCTCCTTTTTGGATCGCATCACCGACTTGAAAACTTTTCCTCCTTACCATGTGCAAAAATCGAAAAAACATGTATATAACAAGCAAAAAAGCCCTCCCCGTCATGGGAGGACTCTTTCCTGCTTTCAATTTAGCCGTATGCTACGATCGATCTTCTTTCCGCAAATTATGCCCGGTGTTCTCTCCCGTTTTCGGAGGAGTGCTGCGTGAGCCGGCGGATGCTTCTGTTGGGCGTTTGTCTTTATTGTTGTGCTTGGACATGTGGTTCCCTCCCTTACTCGATGAGTGGCTGCCCATGTAGTATGTCCCCACCTGTGAAATGAAAAAACACCTTGACCCGCTATGCAGGCCAAAGTGCTTGTTTGTTGTTTTATTCCAATAAGAGAATCGAATTATTTCACGACTAATTTTGCTACCATTTTGCCATGGTCCGGTCCACAAATCACGTTGCAAAAGATGGTGTACTCACCAGCTGTATCGATTTTCATCGTTTTGCTGCCATCTTTTTGGAGGTCTACATCCAGCCCTTGGATACCAATACCGTGAAAGCCTTCTGTCGACTTAAAGTTGAGCGTGAACTCTTCGCCAGCTTTTACTTCAAAGGTTTCTTGATTGAATTTCCAGTTACTAGCTTCGATATTCACTTGTGTGCCAGTAGTTGCTGCCGGAGCCGCTGCATCCGTGCTAGCAGCTTGATCCTTTCCTCCGCCGCATGCTGTAATCAACATTGCAGACAATGCAACTGAAGAAACCAACATACCCCACTTCTTGTTCACAATGACCCCTTCTTTCTTCTTTTTCTACACTTCCATCTTACTCGATGAAATCAATCCAAAATCTGGGATCGTGTGAACGAACAGTGACGAATTGGGGAACGATTGATGAACACGAGCGTTCATGATTGATTGATCGCGTATACCGTAATCTCTGGAAAGCAATTCAGCCGGATTGGCAGCCTGGAAGTACCAAGCCCGCGACTGATGCCAAATACGCCAACGAATTGATCCTCTTTTTGCCCGACATGAAAATGCTTGTAGGCACCAACAGTACGATTGAACAAGCGAACTTGTCCCCCGTGTGTGTGTCCGGTCAAGAGAAGGTCAGCTTTCAAACCCTCGTTGTGAATCATCGAGATAATATTGGGAGAGTGAGCCAAAAATATCGTCAAGTTCGCCTGCTGGGGCTCTTTCCTAGGACGCCGTTCATTTCCGTAAATCGAATTATCGAAACCGTATATCCAAATGCGACTGCCGTCCTTTTCGATCACGGTACTCTCGTTTTCCAACACTGTCATGACCTGTTGCCAAGCCTCTTTTTGAGAACGGGAAACAGCAGCGGAATAGACCTTTTTGCGAAATCTTCCCGCTTCTCTCTCGTAATTGCCAGGAACGAAGAATATCCCATCCTCGCTCTTTATTTTCACAAGCTCATTCAACACACGTGTCAACTGCCCGCTGTGCTGTGTCAAATCTCCCGTCACCATCACCAAATCCGGATCGTGAACATTCACCAGTTTGTGCAACTCTCCATTCCAAAACCGTGTTCGTCCATGAGGATCGGAAAGATGAACGAATGTAAGTGGCGGTACTGAAGGGATCGTCAGCTTCACTGTCGATGTTTTGACATAAGTCGTATGGTAGGCAAGAAAGATTATTCCCACCAGGATACACAAAATAATCGTTGTCATCATTTTTGGAACAATCCTCTCTTTTCCCCGTCTTATGGTTTAGAGGAGTGGATCAGTGATGATTTTTAGGAACGCTCAAGGTATTCTTACATTTTTCTCGTTAGTAATTCTTTTCACCTTTTTCATCCAGCCTTTTCCTGCGTCGGCCTGTAGTTGTGCCACACCTCCTGACCCTTTAACAGCAAAGGATCAGTCTGCTGCTGTATTTACAGGCAAGGTGCTTCAGGTAAATGAGCGAACAGATTGGCTTCGTTGGCTTCCCTTTTGGGATAAACCAGAGCGAGGGGGCTTTGACGTTATTTTCGAGGTGCAGTCCACGTGGAAAGGAGTGGATCAGACACAAGTTCAGATCGTCACCAGCGGTCTTGGAGGTGCATGCGGCATCCCTTTTCAACCAGGTCAAGAATATCTTGTCTATGCGTCTTATTGGGAGCTAAATGAGCTAGAGACCAACATCTGTACACGAACAGCCATCAAGTCAGCTGCTGGAGAGGACTTGCAAGCGTTAGGTCCTGGTGCCATGCCTATCAGTTCCGCCAATCTAGTATGGAACGATTATCTATTTACAGGGACCGTGGTCATCATCTCTGTGGGAATCTTGTTCTATCTTTTCTTGTTCCAAACAAAACGGAGACGATAGATCACCTCGTCTCCGTCCTCTAATTTCATGGAAGATAAGCTTTCGCCCGATACTCCGAGAGATTAAAGGACTGCCAGCTATTGTCCTCATACAAAATCTCTTTCCGCTCCTGAAGCATCTCCATAAACCTCTCTTCTACCTTTTTATCCCGCACAAGCTCCATAACCACTGGTATGGCGTCATAAGACAGCTCGCTCAAATACTCGATGTCGATGTGTCCAGTCGCATGATAGCGCTGTACATTGTTTTTGGCAATGATGACGTCCATATTGATGTAATTCAGAATGACGTAACTCACTAGTGTCACAATCGTGTAATACTTGATCAGGGAGAAACGGTCGCGCCAAATTTTCAAGAGAGCAATGATAAACAGCACAAACAGAAATATCATGAAAACGTGAGCTAACAGCCGCGTATGCGTATACCCGTAAGCATCCTCATACAGCGAGAGGCGAAAATAGGCAGACACGAGCATGAAACCCGTACAAATCGTCAGCATACTCAGCAGAACTTGAATGATCCGGTAGAGTATTGGTTTTGCCCGTGATGCAAAGTGCATCGTGCATAGGAGAATCAAGAAATTAATGACGGTGACCGTCACCAGCTCATTGAAGCCATTTCTAGCATACTCGGCGTACGTCAGTTCATCTGGTAAAACTCGCTTCGCCCCGCTGAACAAATACGATATCTGAATGTATGTAAACGCTGTGTACACCATATTGATGATCGCCAGAATCGTTACAAGGATAACTCCGTCCCAGACGATCTTTTTGTCATCTCCGGGTACAGGCAATTCCACTACTTCTTCTCGTTTCCCGAAAAGAGAATACATGTAAGCAAACACAAGGATCGTAATGAGCCCGATTAGCATCATTCGAAAGATTGCTTCAAGTGAATCGACATCAATCACCCTTCGCGGTATTTGACCCAGAAAATGGCCAAACACACTATCCGCATTCGAGAGCAAGGAGAGTACAATCACCAATAGAGGCACCGAGATGCCGATTCCTATGAAGACCTTCTTCATCACCCCATACTTCTCCTGATTCAACCTACCCTTGATCCATTCCTTTGTCAGCCTAAATGGCAGGCGCGTATACTTCGGGGTGTAAAGGAGCAGTGTCTCCATCATCTCCATGAAAAAGCCTGCCTCGAACCATTTCGCTTGATGGCGCTTGGTAATCAGGATCGTTTGGATCACGAATAGAAACGGGATCAGTAACAGGTTGAACAGGTGAAAATGCGGATTGGAAAATAGAAAAAAGGTAAAGGCCAAAAGAAAAATCGGAAGCGTCCATATCCAGTCGAATACTTGCTTTCGAGAAAAGCGTATATGAATGCGCTGCCTAGCCTGCCAAATAAAAAGACCGTACAAGCCGATTACGAACAACAGATAAGAGATGCCCAAGCCTTTACCGTAAAACATCCAGTCAAACAGTAAGCCGATCCCAAATGCCCCCAGCAAAAGCCACTGTAAGCCTTTTTGTTCTTGCGTAACATCAGCCAACTTCTTCACTCCTTACTCATGCTTTTGCCTAAAAGTGAGCTAAGAGCAGTCTCCAAAAAGGAGCTGCTCTCGTAAGTACGTGTATGTTTGGATAAATGTTACATTTTTGGTCAGGCGGATCTATTTTAAATTTTCGGCAATCCGGCAATCATCAGTAACTCTTTTTTCGTCAGAGCAGGATTCAAGGCATGCCGAAAAAGAAACGGTGTGCCGATAGCTATACAGCTGCTCGAATGCTTTCAAGAAAACCTCCTGAACTGCATCCTCCGCTTCCTGTCGGTGTCCTAGCATGTGATAGCAGTACACGAACAACGGCTTTTGCATCGCATCGATGATCAAACCAAATTGGTCGATATCCCCCGCTTTGACCTCCTTTAGCGCTTGCTCCATTTCGTTATGATCCAAGCCCTCTCACCTCCGATTCGCACGTATAACAAACAAAGGCGTCATTTTGTGACACGATTTAGAAATTTTCATCCGAATACTCCCAACAAAAAAACCTCTTCCACTCATGCGAAATTTCCGCACAAGTCAAAGAGGTCTCTATTAGTCTTATTCACCAAATACTAGCAAAGGCCTTAGTCGTCACATTTCTCCGCTTTGCCTTCAGCGAGTGCCGTCTTAAACGAAGAGCCACACCCACAAGAAGCGACTGCATTCGGATTCTCGATAGAGAAGCCTCCGCCCATCATCGATTCCTTGAAGTCGATCTCTGTACCTTTAATGTATGGGTAGCTGTCCTTATCGACAACAATTTTCACACCGTTTTGCTCGAAGGTCTCGTCGCCTTCTTTCATCTCTTCGTCCCAGCCCATCCCGTAGGTAAAGCCGCTGCAACCACCTGTTCTGACACCTACCCGCAAAAACACATCGGGCTTACCTTCTGCTGCCAGCATTTCTTTTACTTTCAGACTGGCGCGCTCTGTCAATGTAATCATGCTTCTTTCCCTCCTTCACAGGCTCTTTATTCCTGCACTTGTTACAACCAGTATATTCAGTTTACTAAGAAACGCTTCTTCCCACAAGGTTCCCCTGCACTTTACGCGCTCATTCTCTCTTTACAAATAAAAAAGAAGGGTTTCCCCTTCCTATGCAAAATGTGCATTATTTTCCATTAGATAAAATCTATAAGCTTTCTTCCGGTTCCCTGCCTTAGACAGACTATGATCGATCTGGTTCAGTTCGTTGTGTAGTTGATCAATTTGTATACTGTATTCTAGGACATCTGGATGATCTAACCCAAACTCTAACCCCATATTTACCATACGCTGTCGAAGGAGTTCGATTTTCTCGAGCAAAACGTCCCGCATTTGAAGCTCCTCCTAGTAATAGATCAGGCTTTCTTACTATATTTTACAAGAACAGCTAGAATTTCGCAAACAAAAATTCCCACTTTCCCCAATTAACGCCCAGAAAATGCCGATAATTGTTAGTATTTTACAATATTTCGCACATAGAAATAACAGCTTTTTATCACCGTGAGAGAGGAAAATCTGACGAAGAGGAGCCAAGTGTAGAGTTGGAGAACTTATGATATTGTTCGTACTTACCAAGAGGTTTATAATATAGGTGCTCTTGTTGCCCGAGATTTACTCTATTCCTAAGAGCCTTTCCACTCCCATGGAACGAATATCGATTGGGTACGACTGGATTAAAGCTCTTTCATCTAAGAACCATTGACTTTGAAAGGAAGTGTTTGGAATGGCGCTTGAAACGATTGCCATACAAGACAAATCTCTCGCCGGAATCGCAGAAAAAGTCATGCATGGCGAAAGACTTACCTTGGAAGACGGTGTCACCCTTTTTAATTCCAACGATCTTTTGACGATTGGACAATTGGCTAACGTTGTTAACTATCGCAAGAATCAGGATAACGTTTACTTTTTGCAAAATCTGTACATCAACCCAACGAACGTATGTGAAGCTCATTGCAGATTCTGTGGCTTCCGTCGCGATGAAGGGGATGAAGGTGCCTACACGATGAGCATGGAAGAGTTGCTTCATTATGTAGAAACTCGCTTCCATCCGGGTATCCGTGAATTTCATATCGTTGGCGGACATAACCAGCACAAGCCATTTGAATACTACCTCGACACCCTTCGTACCTTGAGAAAAGCGTACCCGGATGTGACGATTAAATCGTACACAGGTGCGGAGATTGAGTTCTTCTCCCGCATTTCCGGTCTATCCATCCGCGAGGTTTTGCAAGAGCTGATGAAAGCTGGTCTCCAAAGCCTCACTGGCGGTGGCGCTGAGATTTTGACTGAGCGCTATCGTATGAAAATGAGCCCGGAAAAAGCAAGTACTGACATGTACCTGCAAGTACACCGTACGGCTCATGAGTTGGGGTTGAAAACACATACCACCATGCTGTACGGCTCCATCGAGACATTGGAAGAGCGCGTGATCCACATGCTCCGCCTGCGCGAGCTGCAAGATGACACAAACGGCTTCATGGTATTCATTCCATTGGCAGTTCAACCGATCCAAGCAACAGCTGGCATCAAACGCCGCAACTCTGCCATTGATGATTTGAAAACAATGGCGATCAGCCGTCTGATGCTCGATAACTTCCAGCATGTCAAAGCATACTTCATCAACATCGGTACCCAGCTCACACAACTTTCTCTGCAAATGGGAATTTCCGATGCTCACGGAACCTTGATCGAGGAGCGCATCAGCCACTCAGCCGGTGCACTTACCCAGCAAGCTCTGACTGTAGATGAGTTGGTTTGGTTGATCAAAGGCGCAGGAAAACGCGCGCTGGAACGCGATACCTTCTACAACGTGATCAAAGAACATTAATCCATAAAAAAAGCTGATGCTCCAAATCACTTGGGCATCAGCTTTACTATTTTGATACGTGCACGGTTGATCATGCTCCCCAATGAACATCCTAAGAGAACAACCTACAGAGGAAAGTCTGCATCCAGCAGCTCTTCTTCCTCCCGTAATTTATTCTTGATTTTCACCAGTAATTCATCGGCTGTTGGAGCTTGTACCAATGTGCCGTTTACGAGCGCGAATGGCTCCATGTAGCATTCTCCGCAATACCCCAGACAGCCGTACTCGAGTACGTCCACATCCAGATCAGGATCATTTTCCAATGCATCCACGACGGATTGCGTATAGGAGGAAACATTGCTCGCGCAAAATTCTACTAGTGGTTTCATCTATTGTCACCTACCGATTATTTCGACATCATCACGTACTTTATTGTACCTCGACTTTGATAAAAATCCAGCGGAGAAAACGGGAAAAAGATTCTGCTTGCATTTTTAGTGAAAGAGACTAAAAATAGAGTGGGTGCTGTAAAAAACGGACAGAAGAAAGGACTAGACCTTCTATGAAACGACTTGTGATCCTTGGAGGAGGATACGGGGGTCTTCGTATTATTGAGCGAGTCCTGTCCCCTGATTTACCAGATGACGTGTTTATAACCCTCGTAGACCGTATGCCGTTTCATGGCTTGAAAACAGAGTATTACGCTCTGGCGGCAGGTACTACACCGGAATCTCACCTGCGTGTTAATTTTCCAAACGATCCACGCCTGACCGTCAAATACGGTGAAATTGCTGGCGTGGAATTGGACGAGCAGGTCGTCAATTTTGCTAACGGGGACACCCTCTCCTACGATTGGCTTGTAATTGGATTGGGTTGTGAGGATCGTTACCATGATATCCCTGGTGCTGATCAATTTACATGTTCAATTCAAACCATGGGAGCTACTCGCAACACATACATGGCAATCAATAATGTGAACCCATACGGCACGGTTAGCGTTGTGGGCGGTGGTCTTTCCGGAGTGGAAATGGCTGCTGAGCTGCGCGAGAGCCGTCCCGACCTGAATGTACGCATCATCGACCGCGGTCAAAACATTTTGAGCCCATTCCCGAAAAAGCTTCAGGAATATGCTTCTCAATGGTTCATTGAGCACGATGTACAGCTTGTTTCCATGGCGAATGTCACTAGCATCGAGCAAGGGATCGTGTACAACCACAACCAGCCTGTTGAAAGTGATGTTATTGTATGGACAGCAGGTATTCAAGCGAACAAAATCGTGCGCTCTCTGCCGATCGAAACAGACAACATCGGACGCGCCAAATTAAATCAGTATCATCAAATCCCATCCCATACGAACGTGTATGTGGTAGGTGACTGTGCAAGCACCATCATCGCGCCTAGCGCACAAACCGCTGAGATCCAAGGCGAGCAAGTGGCCTTGATGTTGAAAAAAGACATCAAAGGCGAAGAGTATCCAGCTTCATTACCTGCTCTCAAGCACAAAGGATTCCTCGGTTCTCTCGGCAAAAAGGAAGGCTTTGCCAGCATGGGAAAAATGTCTCTGGTCGGTCAGATGGCTCGTGTCATCAAGAGCGGTCAGCTATGGATGTACAAAAAGCATATGGGATAGTGCACAAGCCTGTTGACCGGATGGTCTAACAGGTTTTCTTTTTGTATATAATCTCCAAGCTGAATCGGCATAATATCGTAGACCGAAGAAACCAGCTTGGAGGTTTTTTAGTGGAACCAAACACATATAAGGATATGAGAGATACGCTGGCTGACAATTACATGCCAATGACTTCCTTTCGAAGCGGAGTCGAAGAAACAGTCAGACCAGATGTAGAATGCTACACCATTCAAATTGTGAACATCGCGCTGGTCGGGGATTCAAAATCATGGGTTCTGGTAGATGCGGGGATGCCACAATCGGCGGAACAAATCATCGAGATTGCCCGGGAGCGCTTTGGTGAGGAAGCCAAGCCGAGAGCCATCTTGCTTACTCACGGTCATTTCGATCATGTCGGGGCAGTCATCGAGCTCGTAAAAGCGTGGAAGGTTCCCGTCTATGCCCATCCGCTAGAAATCCCTTATTTGACAGGCCAAAAATGCTATTCGGAGCCAGATGGAACTGTTGAGGGCGGGCTACTTGCGAAGCTGTCGCCGTTGTTTCCAAATGAGCCAATCGATTTGGGCAGCCATGTTCTTCCTTTGCCCGAAGATGGGAGCGTTCCCGGAATGCCTGGCTGGCGCTGGATACATACACCTGGCCATTCGCCTGGGCACATTTCCTTCTTTCGTGATGAAGACAGAATTCTCCTCGCAGGTGACGCTTTTGTTACGGTGAAGCAGGACTCGTTGTATCAAGTCGTTACCCAGCAAAAGCAATTGACCGGTCCTCCTGCTTATCTTACAACCAATTGGCAGGCAGCTCGGCAATCCGTCGAAAAGCTTGCCAATCTCGCCCCTGCGTATGCAATCACTGGTCACGGTCCACCTATGTATGGCGAGGAGTTGGCCGACGGATTGGTCCAATTGGCTGCGGAGTTTGATCAAGTAGCTGTCCCCAAGTATGGACGTTATGTGGATAAGGAGATATAAACTGGCAAAAAAGCTAACGTCGGGATGGTATGGGCGTCAGCTTTTTTCCTTCCTATTCAACCAATTCAGGCTGGAAGCGCTGGGCTAATAATCGCGTGGCTCTCACAGGATCAATCTCGTACACAAGCAACTCCTCGCCCCCTGAAGCGGCGACACACAGCCGTTCCCCCGTAGGCGAAATCAAAGCCGTCGTCACTTGTTGATTCGGAATCGCGTAGTTCACGCTGGCGAAGTAGATGTTGTTTTCCAAGCTTCGGCAAACCATTGCCCCGTTGTAAAAGTCGGGATTGCTGACTTCCCCTGTAAACATCGGATGGAAAACGATGCTCGCCCCGCGGCGTGCCGCCCACCGTACCGTCTCTGGATATCGCCATCCTTCATGGCAGATGACAATGCCAAACGACACATCCTCTATCGTAAACAAATGGCGCCCTTCGCCAGGGACATAGTCAAACTGATCCTCATCTGGATCGATCTGATTTTTGATTTGTAGCCCAAGATCTTCTCCCTGTTTCCCCACAACAAAGGCGACTAGATGATAGCCGCGCTCATCCTTCCATTCCATCGGTAAAATGACGGCGAGCTGGCGTTCCTTCGCCAGAGCACGAATCTCTTCCAAAGCTCTGTGTTGTACCTCATGATCGTATGCTTCCACTTCATAGCCTACACCGCGCAGCCCTGGAATCACCGATTCAGGAAAGCAAATCAGATCGCAATTATTTTGCGCAGCGTTGATCATCTGCTGCTTGATAATCGCGAGCCCCTCCGCCGCTGATTGGGGAAACCTCGTCTGAGCCAAGCCTATTTTCATGGGGAGATACCTCTTTCTATAGGAAGATTTGCTAGAGAAAAAATAAGGAAAAAACAGGAATTTTTCAATATCATTCCATTATACAAAATAATTCTCCCAATGCAAAAAAACCGTCAAGATTAATCCTGACGGTTTCCTCATTTTGCTGGTTTATCGCTTTTGGACACGTAAAACAGGTACTTTTTTCGGTTCAAAGGTGTCTGCCAGTACCTTCTCTTGAATGACATTCAGCTTGAGCAGACTGGAGATTTTCCCTGTATCCGCCTTTGACATGAGACGCCAAAGCGAAGGATCTGGCAAGGCGTTGTAAAGACGGTCATCGTTGTATTCTCGACGCTCCTGGTAGGAGATCAGCAGCTTGTATTCGCCTTCCTCTGCGCTGCCTGCTTCGCTGTAAGCTTCAATTAGTTTACTCCGCAGCTCGTTCAACTCTTCCTCTACCTGCTTTTGAATTTCCTTCAACTCGTAGTAGCGAGCAATCGGTTGGTCCATCCGCTCTTCCTCCTTTGGTTACCCCTGTACCCAAAATCCATATGAGAAAAAGTCGGTTGGTAGAACCATTCGCTGGCAACGAAAAACAGCCTCCTTTTTCATTTCCGTCATGAAAAGGAGGCTGCGGATCAAGCTCTACAATTATTACTTTTCAATCATCGTGTTGATCGCTTCACCTGGGTGTTTTTTCAAGAAAGTAGAATACTCTACTTCCCATGGATTCCATTTGCCGTCACCTTGGTAGCCCCATACGGAGTTGATGCGGGAAACGGTATCTGTGTTGTTCATACCTACAAGTCGTTGCTCCCCTACCAGCTCAAATGTACCGTTCGCATCCATATCGACTGGAGTCAAAGAACCAAATGGATAAGAAAATACAGAAACAGCATCTTCTGTTGGCTGTACTTTGCCTGCTTTGTCATACAGCTTGGCAGCTACGTATACATCCTGGTTGGCACTTACGTCAAGCGTCAGCGGCTTATCCAGGTGGGAGCCTTTGCCCTCTACTTTAAAGCCATCTACGAATTTCCCCTCGTAACGGATTCCTTCGTTTTCCTTTTCACCAAAAATCACGGCTGGTTTGTTGTTTTCAAAGGTAGCGATTACGTGGCTGTAAACACCGCCGCTTCCGCCAGTCGCTGTTTTCACGAAGGCATCCGCAACATGATCACCCGTGAAGTCTACGAGAGTCAGCTCGCCTTCATAGCCGCCCAGCTCTTTGATATCCGTTTGGCTATAAGCACCGGATTTTCCGTCTTTCACTACGATGTTCATATTGGAGGAATAGATGTCATCCGCTTTTTCTTTTTCGCCAATCAGGTATACGACGTCATCCTTCTTATCGCCATTCACGTCAGCTGTTTTTTGATCGATCACATAGGTGTTTTTCGCGAGCTTCAATTCAGCTGCGGCAGAAAACGACTTTCCTTTTTCAGAGTCTGCGTGAGCTACTTGTGTAGTCATTGCAGTAAATCCAGCTACTCCTACAACTCCTGCAAGCAGCAAATATGTAACAGGCTTCATCCATTTTTTATTCATCGTTATGGCCTCCACTAGATGGTAAGTTATTGGTTACATTTACTACTATAGGACGAAGCCCATTCTATTTCGTTACAAAAGGTTTACGAATGATATACAAATAGTAAACAGCACGTTACTTGACGTTATCCAGCACACTTTTGATGATGGCAGCCGAGTCTTGACGGATACTCAGGTTGTAGTGCTTTCTTACAGCTTGATAGACGGCATTCAGATTTTTGCTGCTTTTGTTTTTACGATAAGCGGCAATCTCCTTGGAAAAATTAGGATGGTGGATTAGATCGCGGCTCCAGTCCCATGCCCGAGGCTTTAGGGCATCCTTACGTGCTTGATCGAGCATTTGGGGAAACTTCGGAATAAAGTACTGGCCGATTTTTCTACTAGCATTTTGGTATTCTTGGGTCTCAGTAATAGAGTAAACAGGATCATCATTATAGGGCTTTCCATTGACTGAAATGAGATCTCGCGGTTGTGTCGGCACCATGCCCGGTGCTAATTTCACCTGATAGTACTCCCAACCTGATTCGGTCTTTTTCCCGGGAAGAATGAGTTTCATAAAATGCTGCAGACGATCATACGCATGCTCCTGCGCGTATTTTTCCGGACCGGATTCCATGCTAAGCGGTGAATCAGGATAAATATAGCCTTCGCTATCTACTACATAACCCGGCAAGCCTACCTCAACTGCCCAGCGCACAGCAACATTCTCCGAATCCTTCAGATCAATTCCTCCGTGGTAAGGTCGAACGGTTCCGAACATCCGATACAGAACGGTCGCGACGAACTCCTTCGTTGCGATCCCATCGTCGATCTCATTTGGCATGACGTAACCGGCTTGAACAAGAGGCTGCAGGCGGGCATTCATATTGATTTGGGCTCTGGTTTCTCGTAGAGCTCTCCCCTCTTTTGAATAAGCGTCCGTATTCTTAATGCCTTGGTCTAGCTCATCCAGATTCATGTCAGCCGGATATGCTGGAGGTAGATTACCGATAAAGTGATACAGATTCCAGAGAAATCCTTTTTTCGAGGATAAGAATTTCACGCGATAAGAGAAATTCATTTTGTGATACGATTCTTCCGTTTCCATGTCGATCATATAGTCATCGGATGAATAAGGGCGCAGTTGCAATGGCAATGGATGCGGATTAGTAATAGAAACCATCTGTACATTCAAAAACAAGTATTTTTCCGGATTGGGCGGAAGTTTATATGTAATTCTGTAGCTCGCTGTGTTTGCTTCTGCAATATTTGTAGCATATGGGGTAACAAGTATGGTGGATAAACAAAGGGAGCATGCTAGAATGCTAAACACCATCTTTTTTCCAAACATAGAAAAATCACCCTTTTTCTTTTGATGCTAGTTAAACGCTTCTTGGCCTTCGAAGTTGCGCTCAGACTGTTACTCTAAAAAGAAAAACGACCAGATATAGATCATCTGGTCGTTTCTTGAGTGATCTTATTCTGCCAAAGAAGCAATCGGCTGTACGCCCATGCTCTCCAGCTTTTCATAGATATCTTTTAACTTCGGATTTCCCTCACCGACAATTTCCCCGGAAATTACGACAAGCGGATACCATAAATCTTCCTCGATAATGCGATTCGCCCAGCTTTTGTCATCGTCTGTCTGCGGCTGTTGAAAGTCGCTATAAACGATGCGGATGCTGTCACTCCCATATTTGCGAGAGAGTGCCGCCTCCAGCCACTCGGCTGTTTCCTTTGCAGATGGCAAATTGACGCAGCTTGCGCACAATTGCTCTGTCCCAAAAACCTTGATATCGACAGTCACTATATCCGCCCTCCCCCGGGTCAGCTAGCTTAGGACAATGCTTGGTCCAGGTCCTCGATCAAGTCCTGAACATCTTCAATACCAACAGAGATGCGCACCAAGCCATCCGTAATGCCCAGCTCAGCACGGCGCTCTGCCGGGATAGAAGCATGTGTCATGCGTGCAGGTACGCTGATCAAGCTCTCCACTGCACCCAGCGATTCTGCCAGCGTGTAGTATTTTACCTTTGCCAACACTTCGTCAGCACGCTCTGCGCTGCCTACGTCGAAGGAAATCATACCACCGAAGCCACGCGCTTGCTTTTGAATCAGCTCATGACCGGAATGGCTGGACAAACCAGGATAAATGACGCGTTTGATGTCGCTGCGCTCAGACAGCCATTTTGCCAGCGTGCGAGCATTGTGCTCATGCTCTTCCATCCGAATTCCCAACGTTTTCATACCGCGCAGCAAGAGCCAAGAGTCTTGTGGTCCAAGCACACCGCCAATTGCATTTTGCACAAAATGGAGGTCTTCGCCCACTTGCGCATCTTTTGCTACAACCAGACCTGCTACTACGTCGCTGTGTCCGCCCAAATATTTTGTTGCGCTGTGGAACACGATGTCAGCTCCGAGATCCAGCGGATTTTGCCAGTAAGGTGTCATGAACGTGTTGTCTACCACGAGCAGCACGCCTTTTGCTTTCGCGATGCCTGCCAAAGCGCTGATGTCGCTTACTTTCAACAGCGGGTTTGTCGGTGTTTCCATAATGATTGCTTTGGTTTCCGGGCGAATTGCCGCCTCTACTGCTGCCAGATCACTCGTATCTACATAGGTTGCTTCCAGACCCATACGGGAGAATACACGTGTAACGACGCGGTAAGTACCACCGTATACATCGTCACCTACCACGAGATGGTCGCCTTTGTTGAACATGGAGAGGATGGTAGACAGTGCCGCCATACCAGAACCAAATGCAAAGCCGCGAGCGCCGCCTTCGATTTCTGCGATGTATGTTTCCAATGCGTGACGGGTCGGGTTCCCGGTACGGGAGTATTCAAAGCCCTTGTGAACACCAATGGCTTCCTGTTTATAAGTACTTACCTGGTAAATTGGAACGGATACGGCTCCTGTATGTGGATCTCCATCGATTCCGCCGTGGATCAGACGAGTTTTGATACGCATCTTAAATTCCCCCCTGGTAAATTTTCTTGCTTAGATAACGTTCGCTGCCGTCGGCAAACAGTGTAACGATATTAGTCCCTGGAGCTGCTTCTCTTGCTTCGCGCAGTGCCGCTGCCATGGCTGCACCTGAGGAGCTGCCTACGAGCAAGCCTTCCTTGGCTGCCAGCTGCTTGACCAGATCGAATGCTTCCACATCGAGAATCGTGTGAATGGCGTTGAAGTAGCTCGTATCCATGAACGGAGGCAAAAACTCCATGCCGATCCCTTCTGTTTTATGCGGGCCGGATTCTCCCCCATTCAAGATGGAACCTTCTGGCTCGACAATTACCGTTTTTACGTTTGGGTTTTGTTCCTTCAAGTAGCGAGCTGCACCCATGAAAGTACCGCCAGAACCCGCGCCTGCCACAAATACGTTTACTTGGCCGTCCATTTGACTCCAAATTTCCGGACCTGTTGTTTTGTAGTGTGCGTCTGGATTCGCCGGGTTAGCAAATTGCTGTGGAACAAAAGCACCTGGAATGGATTCTGCGAGTTCTTTTGCCTTGGCGATTGCACCCTTAATCCCCAACTCTGTCGGTGTATTGACGACTTCTGCTCCGAGGGCACGCATCAGCTCTTGCTTTTCCTCAGAAAACTTCGCTGGTACGCAGAAGATGACTTTATAACCAGTTCCTACAGCGGCCAGCGCTACACCAATTCCTGTATTTCCTGCTGTCGGTTCGATAATGGTACCACCTGGGGCCAATTGGCCGTTCTCCTCTGCGGCACGAATCAACTCCATGCCGAGTCTGTCTTTTACGCTGCCTCCTGGGTTAAAATACTCCAGCTTGGCGAACAAGCGGACACCTTCAGGGAGCTCAAATTGTGTAATTTCGACGATCGGCGTATTACCAATCAGTTCCTTCACATTGCGAAATACGTTCACGAAGATCTGACTCCTTATATTGAAGTACTTGCTTCTTTCTTTTTCATTATAACATGCAAAGATTACAAAAAGTCCATGCTACTAAACTTCGGTGTGTCAGCAGAACTTCAAAGTGTCAACAGGGCATGTAAGCCATGGATTTCTCACCATGGTATGATTATAATAAAGGAGAGGTTGGAAAGGAGTGAATGTAACATGGATATCATGGATCAAGTACAAGAAGTTCTCGATAAACTGCGTCCTTACCTGCAACGTGACGGCGGAGACGTACAACTCGTTGATGTAGAAGATGGCATCGTGAAGCTGCGCCTGATGGGTGCTTGCGGTAGCTGCCCTTCCTCTACCATCACCCTGAAAGCAGGAATCGAGCGTGCACTGGTGGAAGAAATCCCAGGCATCAAAGAAGTTCAACAAGTATTCTAATCCAGTCACATCGACATGAAAGCAGCTACAGCAAACGCGTAGCTGCTTTTTTCATTTCCCTTTTTCCCTTCCTTTTTCCAAAAAGGCAATGACGCGCTTCCCGTATTCATCAGGAACTAACGCATAGCTGCGGACGTGACCCGCTCGCGGTACGATCCAAATCTCGGAATCTTCGTCTTGGGTCAGCTCAAAGAGGCGTTCGCTGTTTACCAGTGGGATCGTCGTATCGCCTGTCCCGTGTATAAAAAGAATCGGTTTGTTCGCTTGCTGGACTGCCTGATACGGATTGACGTCTCGCGGGTTGGCTCCTAGCAAAACAGGACACAAGGTAAGAATGAGCCAGTTGAATGGAACTCGGGGCAGGCCCGTCCACTGCGGCAAGTTCTCAGCCAAGTATTCACGCAAGGAATAGAACGGTGAATCTGCCACAATCGCTGTGATGCGTTCATCCACTCCGCCAACCATCAAGGAGGTTGCCGCCCCCATGGAAAATCCGACGAGACCGAGTCTGTGCTCCGGCTTCTTCGCTGCTGCGAAATCGATGGCCCCAAGCAGGTCTTGCTGTTCTCGAAGACCAATCGTAGTCAGTGCTTTGCTGGACTCCCCTGCATTGCGAAAGTCGAACATCAATACATCAAAGCCGACCTGAACCAGTCTTGCAGCCAGAGACAACGCTGGCAGATGTGGCTCTAATCTGTTTTGACTATATCCGTGAGCAAAGACCAGCGTTTTCCCATTCGAAACCCGCCCATTTTTTTCTGCCGACAGGTACCATCCAGCCAACGAAATCTTTGTTTCCCTGCTCGAAAAAACAACGGACTCCGCCTGTTCGATTCCAAAATCTCGAGGCTCCATATGAATCGGTTTTCGTACAGGATGCGTCAAGCGCCAGGTTACGTGAAACGAAACGGCTACTGCTGCAATCAAGAGAAGCACGAAGAGGCCTGAAATCAAAACAAAGAACGTGTTCATACGGCAGTCAGTGGTCCCCTTCCACTTAGCACCGCTACGATGTTAGCAGCAGCCAGCCTCGCCATCTCCGCCCTCGTTTGCACAGTTGCACTACCGATATGTGGCAATGCGACTACATTCGGCAGTTGCAAGAGCGGGTTATCCATCGGGACAGGCTCGACCGCAAAAACGTCCAGGCCTGCCGCCCAAATTTTTTTATCTACCAACGCTTGGTACAGTGCGGATTCATCGACTGTCCCACCACGAGAAACATTGATAAACACAGCGGTTTCTTTCATGAGCGAAAATTGTTTTTCCCCCATCAACATGCGTGTGTCTTCTGTCAGCGGGGTAAGCAGAACGACGTAATCGGACTCTTGCAGAAGCTCCGCCAAATCAGCATACCGTGCTCCTGTCTCTTGCTCAGCCTGCGGTTTGCGATTCCGGTTGTGATACAAGATCCGCATGCCAAATCCTTTGGCGCGTCTCGCCACCGCTTCCCCAATTCGCCCCATCCCAATAATCCCCAGAGTCGAACCATATACATTTTGTCCAGCCATGAGGGTCGGACTCCACGATGTCCATTCCCCCTGCAATAAAAATCGATTGGCTTCCGTCAATCGGCGGCCTGTTGCCATCAATAAAGCGAAAGCCAAATCGGCTGTAGACTCTGTCAGCACATCGGGCGTGTTGGTTACGATGACCTCGTGTCGTCTGCACGCTTCCAAATCAATATTGTCGTAACCGACCGCCATGTTCGCCACGATTCGGAGTCGTTTTGTAAACGCCAAAAATTCCTCGTCCACTCGTTCTGTCAGCATGGTCAAGACGGCATCTACATGCTCAATCTTTTCCAGCAACAGCTCACGCGGAATCGGCGTATTTTTTGTCCATTGCTCGACCTGGGCTACTTTTTCAAGCATCGCGATCACTTCAGGATTGAGTTTCCTTGTAACGAAAACTTGTTGCTTGATCATCTTTTTTCCTCCACAACCAATCAATTTGTGGAATGGATACGTCATAACGCTGTGCAATGAATAGGGGGTACTTACGAAGTCCATCTTCTATTTTCGTTAGCTCGTCTTCCAACTGCGTTTGCCATGCTTGGATGTTGACTTCCTGGCGCTCTTCTACCGGCAACTCCATATAGGTCTCCACGAGCTTCAAAAACCTGCCTGGGTAGAGCATAAGCGCAAAAATCACAGCATATTCATCTGGCTGCAGAGCAGAGACGCTGTTGTAGCCGTCGAGAAAGCTGGTCACAGCCTCTTCATTCCAGCCGTTTCGCTTTGTCTCGGCTTTGATCCACTGCCCCACATCACGAGTACGCATATCAAGAACCCAGTTCCATTCACCTGCCATTAGACGTACATCCTTCTCTTTCCATAGCATATACCCTTGATCAAAATTTTGGTAGGCTACTTTCCCGAGACCAGCTGTTTCCTTCACAACTTTATCGTATCCAGCATCTAACAAGTATTGAACGGACAATTCACCGAGTTGAGTAACGTACGTGAAGCAGGTCAACAAATATTCATCCATTGGCGCGAGCTCTACATTTTCTTCATCCATCTCATCCCGATAATCATTATAATTCCGTAGCTTTTTGCGCCACGTGCTCGGCCAGTTGCCAAGAGAGCTAAAGGGGATAAACATCTTATCTGATGAAAAATCACTCGTGGCCAGATGGAACTGTGCGAGTGACTGACCACTGGAATAATGTGGATTGTCGGGAACAGCCTCTCGCACGCCTCTGTATAAATAGTAAAGCTGCTCATCATCGACGATGTGAGCCTGCCCGCTTGTTGTGTTCACCAGCTTTAACAAGCGAATGTTTTGCTGTTGACTCAAATGCTGTTTTACTTTCTCAATAAACTTGCTTTTGTATTTATATCCGGCTGGCGCCTCGAACATGTAGTAAAGGCCTCGATCCGTTTCCAGTACCTTGCTTGCCCCCGTCGTGCGATATCCCTGGAGTTCAAAACCGTACTTCTCCTGAAGAAGATATTTTTCTTCCATACAGTCGTTCACCCTCCTTGCATACTGCTCTTCTGGCATTGTATGTCATTAGATCGGGATAGGTGCCTATCTGTATGCAGATACTAGATGCATTCATGCCGACTTTCTGGGTGCTGAAAAGTCGGATTTTGGAACACGCACGTTAAAAAGGAGGAACCACAAGCATGAATGAGCATCCACTAAATAGCGAGAGTTGTCTGGACTTCGTTATTGAGCTTTTGGAAAAACGAGGAGTCAGTATGAACGACATTGCTGAAATTGTCATGTTCCTGCAGTCAAAATACATCCCGGACATCACCTTGGACATGTGTCTGGATAGTGTTGCTGCCGTCTTGAAAAAACGTGAGGTCCAAAATGCGTTGCTGACCGGGATTCAACTCGACATCCTCGCCGAACAAAAGCAGCTGCTGCCTCCGCTCCAGGCGATTATTGAATCAGACGAGCCTTTGTATGGCATAGACGAGGTACTCGCCCTCGCCATCGTCAACCTGTACGGGAGCATCGGATTCACCAACTTCGGTTATGTAGACAAGCTGAAGCACGGCAAACTAGCCGATCTCAACGACAAGCGTTTTGGTGTCCATACTTTTTTGGACGATCTCGTCGGTGCGGTCGCAGCAGCCGCCTCCAGCCGTATTGCCCATCGCCAGAAGCAGCAGGAGGAATGCGCAGAATCATAGGGAGATTCGTTGCTGCCATTCAGGCAAGTCTTCAGCAATATGGGTAGGCGCAGCATGATGCTTGTCTGCTTCTTCGCGCGTGGAATAGCCTGTCAAAACGAGCAAGCTGTCCAAGCCGCTGTTAGCACCTGCCTCAATATCCGTATATAAATTGTCCCCGACGATCAATGTGTCAGCCGCAGCAGTACCAAGCTGATCCAGAGCGTAACGGACGATGATGGACTCCGGTTTGCCAATCACGATAGGTTTGGTCGCGGAGGCAACGGAAACGGCTGCCACCAGTGAACCATTGCCGGGGAACAGACCAGCATCCGTCGGCAGGGCTGCATCTGCATTTGTAGCGATAAAAGTTGCTCCTGCACGGATAGCGCGTGCGGCGATCGCCAGCTTTTCATACGTAAAAGCACGATCAATCCCGACAATGACATAAGCCGGATCCTCTTCTGTAATCACATAGCCTGCTTCCGTCAGTTGATCATGCAAGCCCGCCTCTCCAATCACGTAGACGCGTGTACCCGCTGGTGCTTGCTCTCGTAAATAGGTAGCGGTCGCCATGCTCGTGGTATACACGTCCCGAGCCTGTGCTTCTATGCCCATTGCTACCAGTCGTTCTGCGACGTGCTGTGCAGAGGCTGAAGAATTATTTGTCAGGAACAAATACGGAATTTGATGAGTTTTTAAGTGGGTGATGAATGCTGCGGCTCCCGGAATCGCTTCTTTTCCCCGATAAATCGTCCCATCCAGATCAAGCAAATAGCCTTTGTATTGTTTCACGTTGTTCCATCTCCCATCTATTGTCGTAAGCCGGTTGAACAAGCTCTCCCCTCTTAGTGTAAACCTTCGTCCTTTCTATCGCAAAAAAACAGGAAACGGCTTTGAACCGCTTCCTGCTTTTTACAATTCAATCTCGTTATTTCTTGAATTTGACCATAATTGGCGTGCCGTCTTCCAGGTTCATTTCCCCTTTATGACGGACATACACGACCTGGTTTCCTGGAAATGTCGGTGGATTTTCAGGATCAAAATCCCGCCAGTTTTTTTGCTTGCCAACTGCGTACTCCATGTATTGCGTCGCGTTGACAAGCACGTTATTATCATCATCCGCCTGTACATCCGGCGGCAACTGCTCGATTTTTCCATTACGGATGCCGAGCTTCTTAATTACTTTATCGTGTTGGTAGTCATACGCTTGGATGACGACATCATTACCGTACACTTGCAAGCGCAGCCCTTGCTTGAAAGCCCCTCCATCCGGCGTGACTTTTTCGCCACCGTCTGGACCGGCTGACATCCATCCCGTTTCAATGCCGGCCGTGTTTACGACGGTAAAGCCGCGTTTGTCTCCGCCTTTGACTTTCTTTTTGCCTGCCCAGTCCGGCAGGTTCAGATCCCAATGGGTGTGGCTCGTGAAGAGAACAACTTGCGGATAGTCTTTCAAGATGTCAAGGAGCTTGTCCACATCCAGGTAATCGTTCGTGTATGGATTTTGTCTGGAGCCCGAGATACTGTCCGGGAGCACATGGTGGGAAAATACAAAAATGGGCTTATTCTTGTCCTTCTTGCTATAACGCTTCAGATTATCTTTCAGCCAATCCAGTTGCTCGTCGCTCATGTATACTTCATCCCACAATTTTGGATCGTGGTATTTCATGTATTTTTCTGTGCCGAGGAAGAGGAAGGGATATCCATCGATTTCTTTTTGGTGATAGACTTTGTCTTCTCCACTGAATTCGTAAAAGTTATCGAACAACTCTTCTTCCGTTGTGCCGTTTGGCCATGTACTTTGTGCAAGCGTTTGGGGATTCTTCCACTTCGGCACATAAAACTCATGGTTGCCAATGCTGGACCACACATTTTCAGGGTGAGGATTTTTATCGAGCACATCTTGCACGGCTTGATATTCAAAATCGTAACCGCGAGGAGTAATATCACCGTTAATGATCAATGCTTTGGATTTTGGATTTTCCTCATTGATGTCTTGCAAAACGTGACCAAAATCTCGGAGGTCTCCTTGGATGTCACTGATCACGTCAAATGTCATCGTCATCTTTTTCTCGGGAAATTTGTCTTTTGCATGAACAGAATCAACGATTGGCAGGATTCCACCCAACAAGATGGCAGAAGCAGCTATACTTGATACCATTTTTTTCATTACGGATCTCTCCTCATCTGTTTTTCGTCACGACGGCTATCCAGTTTACCAGTATTAACCTGATACCACTCCGCCTTCCTGTTGTTTTTCTGTGTGTTTGGTTGTTTTTTACACTATAAATAGTAAATGTCCAACATAAAGAAAACGTTAAAACAACATTAAGATTGAAAGAATGGAGCAAAAAGGTACTTAATACCTGCCTGATTATAGAAAAAAAGGCACAGGACTCTAACCGAATCCTGTGCCGGGGAAATCTTGTAAACAAAAGAAAAAATCCACCCAGCTCGAGTGGACTTTCGTTATGGCTAGCTTATTTCGCTTCCTTGATGTGAAACATGCATTTGTCTCCGCCTTTTGCCATGCATGTGGTTTGCTCGACATTGGCATTCAAGACCCGACGGAACAAGGAGAGCTCACAGCTGCACGCTTGGTTGAATTCACGAGCTACTTGCGAGATTGGGCAATTGAACTCCTGAATCCGATAGCCGTCTCCATTTTCGTCCTTTTCCCATTCCACCATGTAGCCTTTATCGTTTTGCAGCTCGGCCAGCTTGGCTACACGATTTTCCAAGTCACCTTGCATGTGGGAGCGATAAGTCTCCTCCAAGCGATTCTCGCGGCGTCTAAATAGCATCTCTATTTTGGACAAACCATCGATTTCCTTTATGTCTTGTAAAAAATCTAATGTCAAATGAGAATAATTGCGCGGGAACAGTTCGTCTGCTTCCTGCGACAATGAATAAACATTCGTTGGGCGTCCCATCGCTTGGCGAACAAGCGTAGACTTGATCAAATTATCTCTCTCCAGGGTGTTCAAATGACGTCGAACCGCCATTTCAGTAATCCCTAGCTCGACGGCCATGTCGCTGACAGGGAGTGAACCTTTGACCTTGAGCATGTGCAGGATTTGATCACGAGTGGACGTTCCTTCGTTTGTCATACGTATCACCGTCCTTTCTCCCTATTGTAGTGGAAGAAGACGTTTTAGTAAACAAACGAAAGTCTTTTGTATAAAATATCCGCTACGTTGGTGCTGGATTGAAAACACCTTTTTAAAAGAGTTCTTTTTTCAAGAAGGCTCTAACCTGTGGTTCAAACTGACGAATCGTACCGGCAGCCTCTTCTACCAGGCTGTACATCTCATTGACCGGCACAGTTGTATAATCATTGACCAGGTGCTTGCGGAAATCAGTTACACGTGTCAGGATCAAAGCCTGTTCATCCGTGATAACTTGCTCATCCCGTAAAATTTCCACGATGTCGCTGTAGCTTCCTGGATCTCGCATAATGAATCCATCGATCAGCGCGTTTCCGACATCCACTATTCCTTCGATAGACAAGTGCAGGGCTCGCTCCATCGCTGCAACAGCAACTTCATCTGCCAAAACCGCTTCGGCTCCTCGTTCGCTGAGCTTGTCCAACAGATCAAGCATACGAGACATATGTTCCAATACTTGGTCGATTCGTTTTGTATTCACGTCGTACATATATTTCTCCTTACTTTCGCTTTTTTGATTTGCGTTTTGAGTAGTAAACGGTAAACACAAATGTTAGCACCAGGACGAGAAGCACCAATTCCCCTTCCTGCAAATAGGAATTGCTCACCGGTTTCACCTCTTTTCATCCCTCAGTATACCAAATTTGTACGACCTGTCACGAATCACGTATTACTTTATGTTACAATGATGGGGTGAATTTTTGCCGGCAAGCATAAGGGGAGGAACACACTGTGGAACGCGAATTGGCTCTGGAAATTGTGCGGGTAACGGAAATGGCTGCACTCGCCTCTTCTCACTGGATGGGACGCGGGAAAAAGAATGAAGCAGATGGAGCAGCGACCAGCGCCATGCGCGCCATGTTTGATACGATCAACATGAGGGGTACCGTCGTCATTGGCGAAGGTGAACTGGATGAGGCCCCCATGCTCTATATCGGTGAAAAGCTCGGTAACTCGGAAGCAGGCGGTCCTGAGGTAGATGTGGCGGTTGATCCGCTAGAAGGAACGACGATTGTCGCCAAGGGTCACAACAATGCCATGTCTGTTATCGCCATCGGTGATCGTGGAACACTTTTGCATGCACCAGACATGTACATGATGAAAATGGCCGTCGGCAAACGTGCTGCCGGACTAATCAACCTTTACGATCCCGTGGATAAAATGATAGAGGTTGTAGCAAAAGCAAACAACAAGCGCGTTCAAGATGTGACGGTCATTATTCAGGAACGCGACCGCCACCAGGCGATTATTGACGCCATTCGTGAAAAGGGTGCGCGAGTGAAGCTTTTTGGAGATGGCGATGTGGGTGCTGCGATTGCTACTTGTCTGCCGCATACAGGGATTGACCTGTTCTTGGGTATCGGTGGTGCGCCAGAGGGCGTGATCAGTGCCGCGGCGATCAAGTGCTTGGGTGGCGACATGCAAGCCCAGCTCAAGCCGCAAAACGACAGCGAGCGCGAGCGCTGCATCAAAATGGGGCTAGACAATCCGGAGCAGCTCTTGACGCTGAACGATTTGGTCAAAGGGGATGACGCCATTTTTGCGGCAACAGGCGTCTCTGATGGAGAGCTGTTGCAAGGCGTGCGCTATCTCGGTGATGATATGGTGGAAACTCATTCAATCGTCATGCGTGCTAAAACCAAAACCATTCGATTTGTCCGCGCTGTACACAATACCGAACACAAACCAAATCTTTTATGGAAGTAGAGGGACACCTATATGGCAAATGATTTGTTCTACTTGTACGACGAAGCTGAGGATACTCGAACGCGCTTTGTCAGCTTCACGGGCGAAGCTACGCGTTTTGACCTCGCGATTACAACGACCAACCGTTTTTATGGGAAGGCGATTGTCATCAACATTCAAAATGGACGCTCCGCTATTATTGGACATGATGATCTGGAAGAAGAAGGCTATCTAGAATTCGCGTTCAACTTGAACGAGCGTGAAGCAGAAGAATTGAAATCATTTTTGGAAGCAGCCATTTAATTCACCAAAGGAAGAGCGATTGTAGGCTCTTCCTTTTTTTATTTGTAGCCCCCGCCCAATTCCTTCTGGACAATGCTCCTTACAGGCGTATGCCTCGTATACTGCTACTGCACAGATGCACAGACAGATAACGAGAGGAGTGCGAATCGCATCATGCAATCTTATCCATACGACCAAAGCTCTTACGACCAAAACCAATACGATCAAACTCAATACGATCAAAACGAATACGATCAAAACCAATTTGTTCCTGCACAATATGACCAGCCACCTTATTACTCAGCAGACCAGGATTTTCAATACATTCCAGAAGATCAGGCTCATCCAGTCTTTTTCCGTAGAAGACGAGGTCCTGAGGTCGTTGTCGTCCCACAACCATATCCTTGGTGGGGATGCAATACATGCTGGCCTGGCTATTGGCCCACATGGGGCTGGCCTGGTTGGGGTGGAGCACCAGGTGGTTTTGGTGGACCCGGTGGCTTCGGTGGACCCGGTGGTTTT
The DNA here is from genome assembly GCF_949767855.1 of Brevibacillus sp. IT-7CA2. Lineage (NCBI taxonomy): Bacteria > Bacillati > Bacillota > Bacilli > Caryophanales > Paenibacillaceae > Brevibacillus > Brevibacillus sp. IT-7CA2. The sequence goes on along the minus strand of NZ_CATKQT010000044.1, from coordinate 548,370 downwards.
GGTGGACCCGGTGGCTTTGGTGGACCCGGTGGTTTTGGTGGACCTGGTGGTTTTGGTGGACCCGGTGGTTTTTAGATCGAAAAACGAAAAGAGCCCTGACATACAGGGCTCTTTTTTATGCTTCGGTTATTCTGATTCATTTTTAGGATTCACGCTTTGGTGTATTTGGTCCTGTTGGGACTTTATCGCGTTCGCGATTAGGTTTCAATTGATTGGGACGGCGCTCTCGTGAGTTGGAGTCCTTGCCGTTTTTATCGGGTCGATCCTTTTGAAACTTTGGCTTCTCCCCGCGTTCGTTTCTCCCTGCCCCATTGCGATCCGCGCCAGCATTGTTCTGGCGATCCTGTTTATTTTGACGCGGGTGATAGCGTCTGCGTTCTTTTCGTTCTACATAGGGCGAAGAGCCACCCTCTTCACGAGGAATGTCCTGACGAATATCAATAATGACATCAAAGGCAGCTTCGTCTTGCCCGCTTTGGTCGTCCCCGTTGCCAACGTTTGCTTTTACCTTGCGCAAAACGAAGTACGGACAACCAAAATTGCAGAACTCATGCAGGTACTCATCCAAAGCGGCGATCCGCTGCTCGAACGGTACTTTGCGATTAGCGTCAGTATAAAACCCACGAAGACGAAGCTGACCATAGCCCCAGTCCCCTACAATATAATCGTACTTGTCGAGGATGTCGCTATAGCGCTCCTTGAACGCTTCAAGGTTCCAGCCGTCTCGATTTACTTCCATGACTTCATAAGTACCGGCTTGCGTGCGAATCAAACTCGCTTCCTCCTTACGCATGTATACTACGTCCATCTTATCATATTTCACGCAACATGAGCTAAATTTCCCACGATAACTGACCTGTGCCTTTGGACATTCTATCGTGTAGGGGGTGTTACCATTGAAAAAGACATGGTTGTATCCTGCAATTGCAGGTATTGTGCTGTTGGCTTCTGGTTGTGCAAATAATGCTGCGCCTAATTACACGCATCCGAACAAGACGATGTCGTACCAGTCTGCTCCGCACGTCCGAAATTTTGATGGAATGCACGTCCGTAACTACGATGGCATGCGCTCGACGAACATCGACGGGTATCATCACACTCGTAATTACAACGGTACAAACACCACTAATTTCGACGGGCTTCATGTCCGCAACTATGACGGAACACGTGATGGACTCCACGTCCGTAATGGTATGGGACTGACCAACAATGCTGGGATTAACTATGGTGTATATCCAAATGGTACCTATCCACATGCAAATGTAAACAACTACAACGCCTACACAAGCGGTATGAGACCGTACAATGCCTTTACGGATCATAAAGCTGGTATGGGTACAGCAGGTGTTTACAATACTCCTACTGGAAGACACCATTCCATTTATCAACAGCATGCTTGGAACCGCGGTGGAGCAGGAGTCATGCAAACCGGAATGCCACGCATGGGCTATGCGCAGACTGACCGTCAGCATATGAAAACCGCCAGTGTAACAAACGTCTATGTAGACCGTGATGCATTGGCAAAAGCTGTAGGGAATGTCACTGCCAGTTGCCCTGGCGTTCAGCGTTCTACGGTCTTGGTAACGGATAAAGAAGTTTTTGTAGGTGTGCACACACAAGGAGCAGATGCGCACACAGCGAAAAAACAGGCAAAAATGAACGCCGAATCGGTTTCACCACGCTATTACAAAGTGTATGTTACCGATAATCCGAATGACATCCAAGAAATCGCTCGTGTAGCAAGTCGCTCCAGCAACGTGAGTACAGCGCGTACAGAAGATGCGAAAAGCATTGAAACGCTTATCAAGCGTATGGGTGGAACATCCCATAACGTGAAGGCAACTCACAAAGCTACAACCAGTCGCTAAAGCCCTCTCCCCCATGTAGTGAAAAACCCCCTCTTTTCCGCTCGTATTGGGCGGTTGAGGGGGTTACTTATTATTGCGCTTTCGGCATGGATTCTTTCGCAATCGTTTCCTTCGCGGCGCTTGCCTGCTCGTGAGCGTGGTATGAGCTGCGTACTAATGGCCCTGACTCCACATGACTAAAGCCACGCTTCATGCCTTCATCCTTCAAGCGAGCGAATTCATCTGGATGGTAAAACTTTTCCACCTTCAAATGCTTCTTGGTTGGTTGCAAATACTGGCCAATCGTCATGATGTTGACGTCGACAGAACGCAGGTCATCCATCGTTTCGATGATTTCCTCCATCGTCTCGCCTACACCAATCATCAGACTGGACTTCGTTGGAATGCTCGGCTGGAATTCCTTCGCCTTTTTCAACAGTTCCAGCGTCCGATCGTATTTGGCTCTTGCCCGTACGCGATCTGACATTCGACGAACTGCCTCAATGTTGTGGTTTAATACGTCAGGCTTTGCGTCCATGACCACTTTTAACGCATCCCAGTTCCCCATAAAATCAGGAATCAATACTTCTACGGAGGCAAACGGCAGTCTACGACGAATCGCACGAATCGTATCGGCAAAAATCTGTGCGCCTCCATCTGCCAAATCATCACGAGCAACGGAAGTAACAACGACATGCTTCAAACGCATTTGTTCTGCTGCTTCTGCTACACGTTCTGGTTCAGCTGTATCCAGCTCCGTCGGTAGTCCAGTTTTTACTGCACAAAACCGACAGGCACGGGTACATATATCACCCAAAATCATGAAAGTTGCTGTACCGCTTGCCCAGCATTCATGAATGTTGGGGCATTTTGCTTCTTCACAAACGGTATGTAGCGTCTTCGTGCGCATGGTTTGCTTAAGCTCTTTAAAGCTGGCTAGTTCTGATCCTGAAACAAGGTTGATCTTGAGCCACTCCGGCTTGCGTTGCGTCATAGGGCTCACTCCTCATGTGACATCATGGTACAAGACAATAACAATCTCCATTATAGAGGTTGGATTTCAGAGGGGCAACCTCTTTCCTCCCCCGGAAACAATTACCCGATCCGATGCACGGCATGGCGGTTCCCTTGACGAAGCAATGGCTCCAGCATGCGCAGCTCTCGTTCATGACAGGTGAAAAGAAACACTTGCTGTTCTTGTGCCAGCATCGCTACATATTCAAGTGTTCGACGCAGGCGCTCTTCATCATAATGGACAAAATGATCATCGAAAAACAGCGGCAATGGCTCCGACTGCTTGGCATGATGCACCAAGGCCAAACGCTGGGCAAGGTATAGCTGATCAATGGTCCCAGTGGAACATTGGTCCTGTTCGAGCACCATTTGCTTGGTGGGTTCCAGCAAACGGACGGCAAATCCGTCACGGGGATCGAGTCTGACATCCCGATACGCTCCCCCTGTAATATGCTCGATGATCTCCGAAGCCTGCTGGTTCACAGCAGGTGTGCTATCCCGCCGCCATTCCCCTACTGCCTCCTGTAGCATTTCCCGAGCCAACTGAAGGGCATCTCGCTTATTTTGCAGCTGACGAAGTGCTGCCTGCGCTTCCTCAAGCTCGTCAGTCGCGCGAGATAATGACAGGCTCTCATGAACCGCCATCTCCCCATTTCCTCTGGCCATTTTTTCCCGCAGCTCCTGCAGTCTCTCCTCAATCTCCACCATCTCGCTGCGCAATTTGCCTTGTTCGGTCTCAAGCGCATTTTTTTCCTGATCAAGGAAACTCCGAAGTGCCTCCCCCCAACTTGCAGACAAATCGGCCTCCTGCTTGGTTTTGGTCATCTCCGATAAAAGCTGCTCAGATTGTTGTTTGCGTGTGCTTTTCAGTAGCACTTCCCGTCTTTCCAAAAATGTATCCCAATTACTCGCCCCCCATTTCTGAACGAATGTGGCGAGTTCAGCATCGAGCGAAGCGATCTCTTCTTGTACCCTTTGACTTTCCTGTACCGCATCATGATCTGCTGTCTGTTTGAGTCCGCCCGTACTCCCTTTTACTCGCAGTAAGAAAACTCCAAAACCGAACAGCAACAAAGCGCCAGTCGCAGAAATTCCTCCCAGAACGGGATGCCCACTCACGAAACCGATTAACCCGAGTATAGAGAGTATCCCTGCTCCGCCCCACATGAGTGCAGCTCCCCTCTTTCTTTTCGCCTGATTGCCTTGTCGGGTGCTGCGTGAGGCTGTACTTCGCGGACTTGTAGAAAGGGCCGATACAGCCAATGTCGCCAAACGAATATGCAAAGCTTCTCGCTGTTTGAGCAATTGTGCGCCTTTTTCATAATCGTGTTGTAAGGGAATGAGCTGGTCATCCCCCTGTTGTACGGCTTCTGTCGGCATGTTTACCTGAGTGAAGCCACGTCTTGCCTCTTCATGAATAGCCAACTCAGCCTCAGAGCGAGCTGTTTGCTCCCACCACACCCAGTCTTGTTGACTGACAGGAGCATGACTTCGTTGCCAGCGTTCCTGCAACGCTTTTGCTTGTCCAGTTGAGCGCTCTAGACGCTGCTGCAATCGGCTGCGCTGCTGCTCTAATTGCTGACATTCTTCTGTGGCTTCCGCTATTTGCAGCGTCAGTTGGCTGATCGTTCGCCACGCTGCCTTTGCGTTTTCCTTCTCCTGCTCTTTTTGCGCCACCTTCGTTGCGGCTTTTCCCAAAAGTGTATTTTCGGCCCGTTCTTTTTTGCCGATGATCGCAACCTCCCGATCCAGCTCCGCCAAAATTTGTTGGACAGCCGGATTGGCTTCTTCCGCAGTCGTAAAAGACGGAATCAAATGTTCAGCCGCTTGAAGCGGTTCCCTCCTGATCCACGTCAAATCCGTAAATAGACTGCGGGTAAGGCCCGTATGCTTTTCGATAAAATTCCGTTCCTTGCGCCTGTCTTCCAAATAAAGCTCAGTCATTTCCGTCCATTCAGGGTCCAAAAAGAGGCGCGCCTCTTCCCGTTCCTTCGTCAACTGACGGTGCAGACGATAGGTTTTGCCCGCTAATTTGTACGTAATGACCGTTTCGTACGCACTACTCTGCCAAGGACGGTATTTTTCATATTCTGGCAAGTATCTCGCTGATTTGACGTAATCGCGCTTCATTCCATACAAGGCAGCGAAAATACCTTGTAGGATCGTTGATTTTCCTGACTCATTGGGGGCATAAAACAGATTAATGCCTGGAGCAAAACGAAAGGTAGCATTCTGCCATTTTCCGAAGCCCCCCAGCACTAGCTCCTCAATTTTCATCGAATGGTCCCTCCAATCCGCGCCAAAGCCTCTTGCTTGGCTAACCTGACGATTTCTCGCTCGTCCTCATTTTGCGCACGGGACTCCGCCTCTGCCAGCTTGGAAAGCCATCTCCCCCAGACGCCACCCTCTGCGATCAGCTTGTCCTCATCTACATCAGGCCAGGTCCGGTCTGTCAGCTGCAGCACAAAAAAACGGGAAAATCGTTGTTGAAGGACGGACAAGGGAGGCTGAAAATGCGCAGCACGTTCCCCTGTCAGCGTGATGTACATCAGATCGGAATCCTTTTCCTCTGCGAGTTGCTGCTCCATCCGGTCAATGAGCTGCTCAGTAGTTTCGACTCCTTTCCCTTCGACTTCCAGCTTTCGAATTTTGCGTGACTGGACAGGAATCGCAGTGAGCTGCAATCTGCCATCATGATCCAGCTCTCCATACAAAACATTTCGTTCTCCCACTTCCTTACTCGTCAATCCTTCTGGAGAGCCAGGGTAAGCTGCAAACGGTTGTTTTTTGACGGGATGCATGAATTGCTCCGGCTTGTGGATGTGTCCCATCGCAACATAGTCCATGCCCGTCTGTACGAGCTGCTGCAAGGTAACAGGCGCATACGGATGATGCTCTTCGTCTCCTGAATTGGAAAGCACACTGGCGTGCAGAACCATCAGATGATGGGCATACCCTTCCAATTTGCCTGGAAACGCATCGAGTGGCGACTCGTACACATGCGGCTGCCCGAAGCCCCAGCCGTAGATCACGCACGACTTTTCGGGAAATTCATACACACCCCACTCGGGTGTAAACCAGTAGACGTTCCCTGGCCATTCCAATGTTTGATAAAACGAATCCGCTCGCCACGGATCGTGATTGCCAGGTGCGATCACGACAGGGATTGGTGCGATGCTGGCAAAAAGATCACGTAAAAACATCGCGGTTGATCGTCTTCCCCCGTGGTATTCCAGCAAATCTCCGGCAATGAGCCAGAAGTCTGCTTCCTTTTCCCGAACGAGGTCACGGATTCTTTTCATCGTTTGACGAAAATCATCCTGACGTAGCTCGTAACGCTCCCCCAACATTTGAAGCGGCGCATCCAGATGGACATCCGCTGTATGAATAAATGACAGCACGATCAATTTCACTCCTCACATGAAACAGACGAACATACTTTCCCTTTATGATACAGAGGAAAAGGCTGGATGAAAAGCATCTGTCAGAACGAAAAAACTTCCGCCAGCAATGACGGAAGTTTGGAGGACTTGGTTTTTACTTGAGCAAATGGAGGAATTCACGCATGAAGCCTGGCAAGTCTGGCCATGCATGTCCGGAAACAAGATTGCCATCGACATGGAGCGTTTCTGTTTGGTAGATCGCTCCGCACGCTTCTACATCGGGTCTGCATGCCTGGTAAGCTGTGATTTCACGTCCAGCTAAGTGTTCACGAACAATGGTCAATACTTGAGAGCCATGGCAGATGGCTGCGACTGGCTTGTTCGTCTCGAAAAAGTGCGCCACAATCGGCTTCAGGTGCTCATTGAGCCTGATATGCTCAGGTGCTCGTCCACCCGGAATAATCAAGGCGTCAAACGCTTCAGGGTTAATGTCTGAGAATGCAACATGGGCGGGAAGCTGATAAGCTGGCTTTTCTGTGTATGTCTCACTGTGTGCTTCGAAATCATGGCAAACGGTGTGCAGGGTTTTCACGCTTGGTGCTGCAATGACCGTTTCATACCCTTCTTCCAAGCAGCGGTAATACGGATAGAAAACCTCCAGTGCCTCTACAGCGTCGCCTGTTACAATCAACACTTTTTTGCTCATCACACAGCCTCCTCAGGTCGATTTTTAAGGAATCACTCCTCCTGATTTCAATTCTTTGGCTGTACGGTGTGCTCCTGCCTCCTTTCCTGCAAATTTACAAAACTTTCCTCGCCAACAGCCAAAAAGCTTTCCAAAAGTATCTTGGATAATCCACTCCAACTGGTAGAAACTACAACAAAAGACTACGAGGCTGGAGGGAGACGGCATGCGAGTTTTCCGCCTAATCATTCAGATCAGCTTGTGCGTGGTTGCAGCTATTTCACCACTAGAATCCGTCGCCGGAGTTGCTCCGTCCGCCAATGAGCAAGACCCGGTTCTTCAAGAGCGCTTGCAAGTTTTTTTGCGCTTGGAATCGATGTACGGCATTCCGTGGAATTATTTAGCAGCCATTGATCAATACGAGCGAACCATGAAAATACGCAGGAAGAAGCAGGAGCAAGAAAACGTTTCGCGGCTAACAGCTGTGGACATTCCAAGCGAACGTTGGGCAGGTGCATTCAATCCTGATGCAGAGGATACGAATCCAGTATCCATCCAATTTTTTAAAGGGATCGGAATGGATGGAGATGGCGATGGTGTCGCAGATCGTCACAACGATCTCGATGCACTCACTACCTTGGTTCACTACCTATCCCAATACGGCTTCTCCCACGAAGATTGGCAAATTGGTCTCTGGTCGTACTACCAGCGGGATCGTTCCGTGAAGACGATCAGGCAGTTCGCGCAGGTGTATGCAAAGTATCAACATCTGGACCTAGATGAGCGGCATTTTCCTATCCCCGCGAGGTACGAATACAGCTACCGTAGTACATGGGGTGCTCCGCGCGGCTGGGGTGGGCGTCGTATCCACGAGGGGACCGATATTTTTGCGAGTCACGGCACCCCTGTACTCAGCACAGCCTACGGAATCATTGAGGTAATCGGCTGGAACAGGTATGGCGGATGGAGAATCGGCATGCGTGACATGGGCAATGTGTACCATTACTTCGCACATCTGTCCTCGTTTAAAAAGGGAATGAAGCCGGGTGACATCGTGGAGCCAGGAGAAGTCATCGGATATATCGGCAGCTCCGGATATGGGAAGCCTGGCACCTCAGGCAAATTCCCTCCCCATCTGCACTACGGTATGTACCGGGAAACAGGTGGCGCAGATTGGTCATTTGATCCTTATCCGTATTTACGACGCTGGGAACGGCAAAAGAAGCGGCAATGAAGCCGCTTCTTTTTTATGGGCAGCTCTTTTCATTGACAGACATCATCTGTAAAAATACAATAAAAATAGAAAACTGGACAGTCGTCCAAAAAAAGAGGTGAGAATGTGACTACCCAGAAAAAAGCCGAAGCAAAACGGGCATTTTTGATTGAGCAAGCGACTGCTTGTCTGGCTGAAAAAGGGTATGCACATGTTTCCTTGCGCGACATTGCCAAAGAATCTGATGTCTCACTCGGCATTCTGCATTATTACTTCGCAAACAAAGAAGAGCTTTTGCTCGCTGTAATATCTAGCTACAAAGGACGCTTTATGGAGGAATTGGAACGCGAAGTGCTCGCAGCTCCATCTGGCGAATGGTCAGCAGCTCTAGCCCGTGTCTTGTGCCGAAGTCTACAAGAGGATCGCAAGTTGCATCGGCTCTGGTATGACTTGCAGGTACAGGCCATGTACGTTCCTGCGTTTGGTGAACAGGTAAAAGTGATTCGGTCCCGTCTGCATCAGCTCATCTCTCGTATGCTCGTACGGTTGCAGCGCGAAGAACAATCCTCATTGACCACCGACGAAGACTCCGCAATCTCACTCATTTACTCTGCAATCGACGGATTCCTTTTTCAATTTTTGCTTGATGAGTTACAGAAGCCGGAAGAAGCGATTGCCCGTTTTGAGCAGAGCTTTGCTCATTTGATGCATACACTCTTCTCTTCTGAATCCTAATCTCCTGAATCGAGGTGAATCATGATGGCAGTCATGTCCATGAAAAATCCCGCCACTGGTGAGCTGCTTGGCTCTTTACAGGAAGTGACTCCAGAACAAGTAGAAGACGCGATGGCACGTGCGCGTCTTGCCTTTCCAGCTTGGTCCACTACATCGTTGGCCGAGCGTCTGGACTATTTGACACGGTTGCGGCACTATTTAGTCGATCACGGCGAAGAAATCGCCCGAAAAATTAGTGAGGCTACCGGAAAAGTTACATTGGAAGCGTACATGACCGAAATTTTTGTCACTGTCGACACGATCCGTTTTTATGAAAAACATGCCTATCAGATGCTGGCCGATCAGCCGGTACCAACCTCTATCGTGCTGTGGCCGAAGAAATCGTATATCCACTACAAGCCGATGGGTGTCGTCGCCGTCATCTCTCCGTGGAATTATCCGTTTCAGCTCGCCATCATTCCCGTATTATCTGCCCTCGTATCAGGCAATACCGTTATTTTAAAACCTTCCGAGGTGACTGCTTCTACCGGACTGCTCATTGAAGAGGTGTTTTCCGCTGTTTCTATGCCGGATGGAGTCGTGGCCGTCCTGCATGGGGGACGTGAAGCTGGACAGGCGCTGGTGGCTGCGCGCCCAGATAAAATCTTTTTCACAGGCTCTGTCACGACAGGCAAAAAAATTATGGCGGCAGCGTCGGAGCATTTAATCCCGGTAGAACTAGAGCTGGGCGGAAAAGACCCGATGATTGTGTTTGAAGATGCTCATCTGGAACGGGCAGCAAATGGCGCGGTGTGGGGGGCTTTTACGAACTCCGGGCAGGTATGTATGTCTGTTGAACGGCTTTTTGTCCATGAAAACGTATACCCTGAATTTCTCAAGCTGGTCACCGAAAAGACAAAAGCATTGCGCCAAAGTTATCCGAATCAGGCCGAGGTCGGTTCGATGACGTCTTCCCAACAAATCGGAATTGTCCGTGAGCATGTGAACGAAGCACTGGCTGCGGGCGCGACCGCAGTCACCGGAGGACTTCCTTCCTCTGACAGCATGTATATCGCGCCGACCATTCTCACAAACGTGACGAGTGACATGAAAATCTTGCAAGAAGAGACCTTTGGTCCGGTGTTGCCCATTATGACTTTTGCCACCGAAGAGGAGGCTGTCCGCCTGGCTAACAGCTCACCGTACGGGCTGAATGCCTCGGTATGGTCAGCCGATAAAGCAAAAGCGGATCGCGTAGCTCGTCAGCTCGACAGCGGTAATGTGTGCATCAACGACGTCATTATCAGCTACGCCAATCCCCATCTTCCTTTTGGCGGGGTCAAACAGAGCGGCATTGGCCGTTATCGCGGACCTTCAGGATTGCAAGCCTTTACGCACAGCATCTCTGTCATCCATGATCCGGGCAAACGCAAGCGTGAGTTCAATTGGTATCCGTATACGAAAGATCAGGAGCTCACCTTTATCGGTTTGACGAACCTTTTGTACGGCAAGCTCCAAAATGTAAATCGCCGGACTTTGGGAGCGATCTGGCGCGAATTCAAGCGTCTGTTCTAACCACGCTGGAATGCTGCTGTTCCTTATTTCAGTGTGCCAAAGCCGACGATATCCACATGAACCTTGACGTTGAATTTCGCTTTTTTATAAAGGGCGAGACCCGTTTCCCGTGTCCATTTGCCATAATATTTTTGGCGAATGCTCTCCTCTAGCTGCGCCGGGTCAACCCCTTGCTTTTGAAAACGAACCAGCATCTCCATACTTTCCTTTTTGATCCGTTTCTCAAGCTCTTGAACCAAGGTCCGAAATTGAGCCCGCTTCTCCAAATCCTTGCTGCCTGAATAGCCCACCAGCATCCCTCTTACCCGAAGCTCGATGTTGATGACAGGCTTTTTCAGGCTGCCTTTGCTTCTTACTTTCGTTTTTGCCCGCACAAAATCGAAGACGACCTTTTCCGTTTGTTTTTTACCTCTCTTCGTCTCGTGCTGGAACTCGAAGCTCATACGGGGCAAGCGTTCTTTACCCAGAAACCCCTGAACCAGCTTCCCCTCTCGCTGTGAGTACATTCCGATCATCCTGTCTACTCGAAAAAGGGCCGCCTTGGTGATCTGAATCTCTCCGTCACTGTGGATGAGATAAGGAACATTAGGGTCCATCGTGTTGCTGGTCATCATAAAAACAAAATCGTGAATGGTCGCAAAAGACGAAAAGGCCGTTTCCACTCGGGGACGTAGCAGGTTGTTCAAATACGTGTTGATTTCCGGCCTGTGGTTATAGGTTCCTTTGATGACATCTTTCGCTTTTCCTTTTACGATGGCAATGTATACATTTTCTCCTACAATCGGATTGCGATAGAGATCAAGGATGACTTTTCCGATCCCTACTTTTCGCGCGTATTCTTCACTGAACAAAATCACACGCAATTGCGAGAGGGACACGGTTCTCTCTGCTTTTGTCGCGAGATTCAGCATCGCCTCGCTCGTCATCGAGGCATGAGTTGAGTACACCTGTGTGGACTCCTTATTTTTGGAGGGAACTGGTACCGATACGGTGATATCGATCTTTTCACGATCCACATAATCGAAGCCCATAACCCCAATCATGGCCATGTCTTCCAATGCCGGCCGTTCGAGTTCGCTCCCACACCCGCAAAGGCTGAGCAAGAGGATAACCGTAGCAATGAACCAGCTCGCCCTCTTCATGATACCCGCTCTCCTCTACCGAACCTCAAGGAATGCAGCAATAACAAAAAAATCGGCCACAAGATCAATCCATAGGCTATATAAACAGTCACCTTGTCATAAATGTAGCGTTGTTTTTCTACAGATAATGGCCCCACAATGAATAGAAACGAAACGATTGTCGGTAAAAGCAGATGCCACAGCCTCGTCTTTTCTGCCATCTCTTCAAGACCTGTACGCGCAACCCACAAGTATCCCGTACTCGTGCTGAGAATGAGGAAGACCCAGAGACCAATCCCGAGATTTTCGATCCGTTCCAAAAAAGACAGCTCTACAGCCTTAAACAAATTCAAAATGGGATAAATGAGATTGTCCATTTGCCATTCGGAAAAATAAGCTACGCTTGTGATCAGGATCATGACGTACAACAAAACCACGATCCATACCCCAATCAGCACATGCTTGTGTGCCTTGTTCTTCTCTTGGATATATGGGTAGAAAAACAGGACCAATTCATACCCAAGCATGCTCGCGTAAGAATTGTGCACCGTTTCGGCTATACTGCGCCAATCTGTATTAAAAAGAGGAAAAATATGCATCATTCCTCCCTTTTGAAATCCGTACTGCAAAAGAAAAACCATCCAGCCCGTAAAAAAGAACGTTAGCAGGCAAAAACGCGCGATCAATTTAATGCCGCCGTTTGTAATGTAGACCATGACCAAAGTCAATCCAAGCAAGGGCAGTGTGACAGTCTGATTGCTCAGCATGGAGGTTTGCACCAGCCTAACGTAGCCTTCATTCGCGGTAGATACATTCAGAATGGCGTAGACGATGATCAGGATATTGAAACAGCGTCCCAGCCATTTTCCCAACAGCTTTTCGTGAATCCGAAAAAGATTATCCTCTGGATAGCGTCGGCACAAGGCCATCATCGGAAATAGCGTTAGGCTGACGATGCATCCCAGCAAAATCGGAGACCACCACAGATCGTAGCCCATTTTGCTTGCATGATGAGCTAGTCCAAGTAAATTAACCCCAACCATCGTATTCATAATCAATCCGATTACCAGGATCGGATTCAGGCTGTGAATTCTCCCTCTATCCATCTCCCTAATCCTCCCCAACTGGCCGGACATGCTTTTGCTTTGACCGGGACATGCGGTTGCGATTGACGATAAACCTTAATGGTGCACGTACGAGACTATTCATCAAATCGGTCCATTGTCGCGGAACCCCCGGAGCCATGTACGGCGTCCCAAGTGATGTCAGATTGAGCAAGTGTGCGAATAAGAACGCCAGCGCCAGTAGCTGGCCGTACATGCCCAATACACCTGCCATCAAGATGAAACCGTAGCGAACGAGCCGAATCGCATTACTCATCAAAAAATTGGGTGGCACAAAAGAAAGCAGTGCCGATACGGAAACAAGGACGATCAAGATATTACTGGCTAACCCCGCTTGTACTGAGGCTGTCCCGATCACGATACCGCCAACGATACCGATTGTCTGTCCGATTTTAGTCGGCATGCGTATCCCCGCTTCCCGCAGGATCTCGATGACGAGCTCAATAATAAGCACCTCGATCACGGGCGGAAAAGGCACCCGACTACGTGATTCAGACAAAATTGTCAGTAAAGCAGGGGGAAGCATTTCCGGATGATACGTCAAGACAGAGACGTAACTGGATGTGAGCATAATGGTGATAAATAAACCGAAAAAGCGAATCATCCGCAGCAAGCTTGCCGTTGACCATCGATTGTAAAAGTCTTCGGGGCTGCTAAACATCTCCAGAAAGGAAGTCGGGCAGATTGCAGCATCCGGGCTGCCATTCAGCATGATCACAATTCTACCGTCCAACAAAGCTGCTGTTGCATTGTCAGGCCGCCCAGTCAAGCCAAACTGCGGGAACGGAGAGTACGGCTTGTCCTCCAGCATTTGCTTCAATATAGGCATCCCGACAAATCCGTGGTAAATAACATTGTTGATCCTTTTTTTCACGCGTTCCACATTTTCCGCGTTCGCGATATTGTCCAAATAAATCACAGCTACCTTGTTCTGTGCCTCGGTGCCAATCGTGTAGCTCGATACTTTCAGATGAGGCGTTGCGAGCCTTCTCCGAATCAAAGACAAATTGATCTCCAGCATTTCAACAAAGGAGTCTTGCGGTCCAAGGACGGTCGCCTCCGTCTCGGATTTTGTAATGGAACGATGCGCGACCTGAAAAGTATTCACATGCAGAATGAGATCCCTTTCCAGGAAAAACAAGATGGTATGACCGCGTAGCAAGTTACTCATCAACGTCTCCATATCGTCGAGAACACATTCCTGTGAAAAAGGGAGCGCCTGCATCGGATCTTTACCATCGGAACGTTGCAACGGAAGAAAGACATTCTCATAAATCTGGGACACATCCACCAGCGTATCGAGAAAAAAAACGTGTACCTCTTCGTCATTCATCTTCAATGACAAGCTGCTGAGGTCATCCACGTTTTGCATGCATTGTTTTACCATATCCGGTGTAATTTGTTCGCTTCGCCGCGCTTGAACCGAACCGATGCGCCGCTTTGCTTGTATGGCCTCTACTTGCGTTCTCCACCAATCAGTCGGCTTCACGCTAGATCCCCCCTTTATTCAGGAAAATCTTTCTTACTTTGACCTGTCCGTGGTGATTTTATCCAAAAAAATAGAAAACGGGAGCCGAAGCCCCTGTTGAAATATCTCGTTCTCCATATGAACTGCTTAGGCGAACTGCTTGGATAAATTAGCCATTTCGATCGCTGCCGTTGCTGCTTCCCAGCCTTTGTTGCCTGCTTTTGTTCCCGCACGCTCGATGGCTTGCTCGATGTTGTCTGTCGTCAAAACACCAAAAATAACAGGTATCCCAGTCGATAGAGATAGGGACGCAACTCCTTTTGCGGTCTCATTGCAGACGTAATCGAAGTGCGGAGTGGACCCACGAATGACAGCTCCCAATGTAACAACCGCATCATAGCGACCGGATTCCGCCATTTTTTTAGCGATCAACGGAATTTCAAATGCCCCCGGTACCCAAGCCACGTCTACCTGCTCATCTTCTACGCCATGACGCTTCAGGGCATCGAGAGCCCCTCCGACTAGCTTGCTTACGATCAATTCGTTAAAACGTCCTGCCACAATCCCTACACGTAAACCTGTTCCAACTAAATGTCCTTCAAAAGTTTTCATGCTCATTCCCTCTCCTTATCCGTGCAGATGAAGCAGGTGACCCAGCTTCTCTTGTTTTGTTGATAGGTACTGTTTGTTGTGCAGATGCTCCGGCATTTGAAGCGGCACCCGTTCTTCTACTGCTAATCCATAACCGGTAAGCCCTCGGATTTTTCGTGGATTATTAGTCAAAAGCCGCATGCGTTGCACTCCTAAATCCCGCAAAATCTGTGCACCAATACCGTAATCTCGCAGATCAGCGGCGAACCCTAGCTTTTCATTAGCCTCAACCGTATCCAAGCCTTCCTCCTGCAGCTTGTAGGCACGTAGCTTATTAATCAAGCCAATACCTCTGCCCTCCTGGCGCATGTACAATAAAATGCCACGTCCGTTCGCTTCGATCTGTTCCAATGCAGCGTGCAGCTGTGGACCGCAGTCGCAGCGATGAGAACCGAAAATATCTCCAGTCAAGCACTCCGAATGCACGCGGACAAGAATGGGCTCATCCGGTCCGATCTCTCCCTTGATGAGAGCCACATGCTCTTTGCCATCCAGCTCATTCGTGTAGGCGGCAATTCGAAAATCACCGTAGGCGGTCGGAAGCTGCACTTCGATTTCCCTTTTCACCATGGATTCCGTCCGCATCCGATACGCTATCAAGTCTGCAATCGTAATCAGCTTGAGATCAAAGCGGCGTGCGATCTCTACCAATTGCGGCAGACGTGCCATGGAGCCATCCTCGTTCATAATTTCGCAAATGACTCCCGCCGGTATGCCCCCCGCCAAGCGAGCCAAGTCAACTGCCGCCTCCGTATGTCCCGCTCTGCGCAATACACCGCCGGACTTCGCGATTAACGGAAAAATATGTCCCGGTCTGCGGAAATCTTCCGCGGTCTTCTGATCATCAAGCATCGCCAAGACAGTCTGAGAGCGCTCATGAGCGGATATCCCTGTGTGTGTACTGCCTTCATCGATGGACACGGTAAAAGCCGTTCCCTGCTTGTCTGTATTGGACTTCACCATCGGATGGAGCTGCAAGCGAGTTGCGTGCTCTTCTGTCACCGGTACGCAAACGAGTCCTCTCCCATGTGTAACCATGAAGTTGATCATTTCAGGCGTAGCCGCTTCGGCCATGCAGACAAAATCTCCTTCGTTTTCCCGATCCTCATCATCTACCACGATGACCGCCTTGCCCTGACGCAAATCTTCCAATGCTTCTTCTATGCGATGAAACATGCTTTCTCCCTCCTTCTCACGCGAAGCCGTTTTCCTGCAAAAAGGCTAGACTGAGCCCGCCAGATTTCTCTGTACCGCCATGGTTTTGATAACCTAACAAACGCTCCACGTATTTGCCAATGACATCTGTTTCGAGATTCACCAAGTCCCCAGGTCGTCTGTCTGCAAGACTCGTATTCGCCAGCGTATGCGGAATGATCGAAACGGTAAAACCGGTATCGTTTACGTCCACCACGGTGAGACTGATGCCGTCTATGCAAATCGATCCACGGGCAATGACATACTTCAACAGCTGCGGTTTGGCCCCAATCCGAAACATGACAGCATTCGCATTCACCTCTCGTGAAGCAACCATTCCGGTCCCATCTACATGTCCGGAGACGATATGCCCGCCAAAACGGTCCCCCAGCCGCATCGCTCTCTCCAAATTCACTTGCTGTCCGCTGCGTAATTGCCGCAAGCTCGTCTTGTTCATCGTCTCTGGCATCACATCGACGCTAAACTGACGATTCGTATAAGAAGTAACCGTAAGGCAAATGCCATTGACCGAGATACTGTCCCCGAGCTTTACCCCTTCGAGTACCTGCTGTGCGCGGATGACCAGTCGACTCGCCTGCTCGTTCCCTTGAATCGCTTCCAACACGCCCACTTCTTCGACCAGTCCCGTGAACATGCTCTCTCCTCCTCACTCGCTACGTCTGATCCTCCCATTGTGGGTACCCGATGATTTGTACATCACCTTTCCCGATCGGTGTGACAGTAACATTTGTCAGCTGTACCGCTTCTCCCATCGTCGCAAAGCCTTGACCACCGAATGGCGAGGGCGCGCCGCTTCCCCCGATCAGCTTTAGCGCGATATGGCCCACGACCTTTTGAATCGCTCTCGCCTGCAAAAAGGAGCCATTGACTTCCTGCCCGCCTTCCACAAGCAACGAGGTAATCCCCAGCTCTCCCAACGTATTCAGCACCTTTTCCACGCGAATTGGCCCTGCCGTTGTGATGACCTTTACTCCTCTTGCCGCAAGCAGCTCCTGCTTTTCTCTTGGGGCTGCACTTGTCGTAAAGACCCATGTCTTCGCATCTGCATTCTGGACGACACGGGCATCCAGCGGCGTCCGTAATTGGCTGTCCAAAATCACGCGAACTGGCTGGCTTCCAAAACGCTGCTCTTCCTGACGTGCCGTCAACAGTGGGTCATCTGCGAGAATCGTCCCAACCCCAACGAGGATCGCATCGTGCTGCCTGCGAAGTTCATGCACCTCTGCCCGAGCCTCTGCACCAGTAATCCACCGACTGTGTCCCGTGAACGAAGCGATTTTCCCGTCCAATGTACTGGCCGTCTTTACCGTCACAAATGGACGTCTGGTTTGGATGTAATGGAAAAAGGCTTCATTGAGGGTCTTCGCTTCCTCTTCTCTCACGCCCACCGCCACTTCCAGCCCTGCTGCCCGCAGCATCTCCATTCCTCTTCCCGCCACCAGTGGATTCGGGTCGAGCGTCGCTACAACGACACGACGTACATCAGCTGCAATCAACGCCTCTGTACACGGCGGTGTTTTCCCGTAGTGACTGCAAGGCTCCAAGGTCACGTACACGGTCGCACCTTGCGCTTTTTCCCCAGCCATCCGCAGTGCGTGCACCTCAGCATGGGGCTCTCCTGCCCGCAGATGCGCTCCCATTCCCACGATGGTTCCATCCTTCACAATCACAGCTCCGACCATGGGATTCGGACTGGTTTGGCCTCGTGCCGATCGTGCCAGTTCCAGCGCCAGGTCCATGTACTTGCTGTCCTGTTCCATACCGCACTCCTTTCTGTTCCATCATTCCAGCCAAGCACAACGCAAAAAGCCCTTGAAACCTCAAAGCGTTTCAGGGCATAGGGAAAGAAGCCTTACCTCATCCGTTTTTAAGAAAAAAACAAATGAAGAAAGCAGAAAAATCTTCTTCCATCCGGACTGTACCGTCGGCTCTGGGTTTTCACCAGATCAGTCGCTGCAAGCGTGGTCAGCGAGTCGCGGGCTCAGACGTACGTACGCCATTACCGCCGGTCAGGAATTTCACCTTGCCCTGAAGATTGTCGCTATGAAGTTTTATGAAAAATAAAAACGCCCATGAATATTATGCTCAGGGCGTTCAGAAAGAAGCCTTGTTTCTACCGTTTTTTGAAAAAAACAGCGAAACAGGCCGTTCCAAATACCTTCTCCCATCCGGACTGTACCGTCGGCCTTGGATTTGCACCAAGTCAGTCGCTATCAACTGCTTACAATAGCGAGTCGCGGGCTCAGACGTGCGTTCGTCATTACCGCCGGTCGGGAATTGCACCCTACCCTGAAGGCTGGTATTCAGTTAGGCAAAGTATAGCACATTTTTCGCTATTGTCTGTAATCATTTATTGGAGAAGTGCACTTTACCCTTGCTCGCACTTTTCAAGAACAGTCAAGAGTTCTTTCAAATCATTTATGTATGCCTTTGGCACAACACCATTTTGCTCCATGTCCTGCTCGTTCCCTTGATAGGCAATAAAAGCAACTTGTCCGTCGCAGGCCGCCTTACCATCGATCCACGAATCCCCGATCATCGTCCAAGCCGAAACAGGCCAATCTGGCTTGCGGCTGCGGATATAGTGGATGCCCGATGGAGATGGCTTCAAGGTCGTCATCTGCTCGCGGGCGACGATTTCGTCAAAGTAGGAGGCGATTCCCGTCTCGTTCAACGCCTCCTCTGCGGCGGCATAGGCGTTGTTGGTCAGGATATACAGCTGATAGCGGTTCTTCAGCTCCTCTAGCACTTCTACCGCGTGCTGCTCCAACACAGCGCCATGCATCCCTTCTTTCTCGATTTCGGTTACCGCATCCCACATCGCTTGCTCCAGCTCTCTCGTCATCTGCTCCGCTTTTCGTCCGATCTCAATGAGCTGCGATGCGGTATACTTTTCCCACTCAAGTGTTGGAGAAACGATCCCATTATCCACCCATAGCTGAAAAATGGCCCGCTTCATCTCGGTAAAATTGATCCTGGATTGCAGCAAGGTGTTGTCCATATCGAAAATAATGCCTTTTTGAAAGGTTCTGCTCATTTTGGTGCCTCCTTGTTTGACAATACGCCATGCTGGTTCAAGAGTTCACCCATGTGGATGATACTTCCATTTTATCAAAAAGAGGACTATCCCTCAGTCATTTTATAACTTTTGGGACAGCCCCTTTTTGGGGTTAGATATTGAGTTCCTATTGTTTCTTCTTGGCGCTGTCTACTTCATACGGTACATCCTTTGGAACGCCTCCAGCTGGCCAGTCTTGTGCCTTTTTGGCAAAGTCTGGACGCGGCTTGGACAAAATATAGGCTGCTAGGTCCGCTGCTTCTTGATCCGTTAACGACCCTTGCTTGATACCGCCCATTTCCCCTAAAGGCATGTTGCGCTGAATGTAGCCAGCAGCTTTGGAAATTCGGGCCATACCTGCACCAATATTGAAGGAGTTATCCCCCCATAGCGCTGGTCCAGAGTTTGGTCCTGTTCCTGAACCATCAGCTGCATGGCATTGCAAACACGATTTTTGAAAGAGGGCTTCTCCATTTGCCACATTCGGTTGAGGTACGCTCTTCATATCATTTTTCTCTATCCACGGGCGCTCTTTAATTCCTACTGGTACATCTGTTGAAATATACGTCAGATAGGCGACCATCGCTCTCATTTCATCGCTGTTGTAAGGCAATGGCTTACCATTCATGCTTCGTTGAAAACAACCATTGATGCGATCCTCGATGGTAAGCACTTTGCCTGACCTTGGAATGTACTGGGGATAGACTGCAGTGACACCCGTTAAAGGAGAGGTAGCATCCATTCCGGCATTACCGTGACAGCTAGAGCAGGAGAGCTTATTCCCTGTGTATTCAGGGATCACTGTGCTCGTTTCATTCATTAACTTATGTCCATACTTAATCGATTCTCCCAATGGCCCTTCTGGCACCTTGTCCATACTAGGCGGGGTGTAGGAATCTAGATTGATCGCTCCAGCTGCCCCACTCGCCGTTTTATCTTTGGCCTCACTCGCTGTTGAGGTGGGTTGAGCGGTCGGCTGTGTAGCGCAGCCTGCAAAGACCAGCATCGCCACTACTACCATAGACAGCTTCTTCCAGCCTGTCTTCTCTTTTTTGATCATAGGTCTCACTCCTCCATGTTGATCGTGCATTCACTATAGGAGAGTAGCAAGAGGCGTGCCATACGATAGAAGCAGGAAAATGAACGGCTTGACGCTTCCGAGCAGCAAGAAAAAGAAAAGACCATGCCAAAATGTCATGGTCAGTACACGACAAAATGTCACGGTCGCAGCTCGTACTCTTCGATTTTTCGATACAGGTTGCGTACGCTGATCCCCAGCTTCTCAGCTGTCTTGGTCTTGTTCCATTGCAGAACGTCCAGCACATGCTTGATATGTTCTCGCTCTACATTTTTCAGTAAAAATGCCTCTTCCTCCCCAGTTTCTGCTGATGAAATGAGCTTCCTATCTGACGGGGTGTGAGGTACTGACTGCTCGTGAGGAAAGAGATCCTTGTCGTCAATTTCCTCTCCTTTTGCCAAAACGACAGCACGTTCGATCATATGAGCCAACTCTCGAACATTCCCCGGGAATGAGTAGGCCAAAAGAGCTGCCTGCGCTTTCACAGAAAGCGGTTTGACTGGATACTTACGCTTGAGTCGATTCAAAAAGAAAGCCGACAGTGGCAAAATGTCCTCTCTTCTCTGAGTGAGAGGTGGAATCGTTATATCCATGACATGCAGCCGGAAATAAAGATCGGATCGGAACGTTCCTTCTTCCACTTTCTTTTCCAGGTCGGCATTGGTAGCAGCAATGATACGAACATCCACCTTGTGCAGAATCGGGCTCCCTATTCGGCGAAATTCGCCGGTTTCCAGAAAACGGAGCAGCTTAACCTGCAAAGGAAAAGGCAAATCCCCTACTTCATCCAAAAAGAGCGTCCCCAGGTGGGCAATCTCTACAAGTCCCTTTTTTTGAGCAGTTGCGCCTGTAAAGGCTCCCTTTTCGTGCCCGAACAGTTCACTTTCCAGCATCGTTTCTGGTATCGCCCCCAAATTGATCGGTACGAATGCCCCTGTTGCTCGCTCACTACATTCATAAATGAGTCTCGCGATGACATCCTTCCCTGTTCCACTTTCCCCTTTCAGAAGAACGAGAAAATCCGTACTGGCTACTCTCTTGGCAGTAGCTAGGACCTCTTTTAGCTTCGGGCTTTCCGCAACGATTTGAAACGTCGTTTTCCCGTTTGTCGATAGAGCTTCTCTCAACTGTTGATTTTCCTCGGTCAACAGCTGTTTTTCGACGGCCTTGGAAATCAAAACCTCCAATTCATTGAGATTGTAAGGTTTTGTCAAATAATCATAAGCGCCGCGTTTCATTGCTTCGATAGCTGTTTCGATAGTTCCGTGTCCGGTCACAACAATGATTTGAATGGCAGGAGAAGTTTCCTTGCACCATTGCAGAAAAGAGAGACCATCCATCCCGGGCATTTTCAAATCAAGCAGAATGACATGAATCGTTTCGCTGGTTACTAGCTTCTGTGCACTGATTCCGTCAGATGCTTCCAGCGTGGTATATCCTTTTCTCTTTAATCGACTGGTTAATAGATGGCGGAAATCTGCTTCGTCATCAACGATGAGTATACGTGTGTCAGCCTGCATCTTTTGTTCATTTCCCCTTTGCCGACGGCAGGATGACCGTTACAGTCGTGCCTTTGTTCGGCGTACTTTCGATCTCGATTTCTCCACCTAAATTCGTCACAATCCCGTAGCAGACCGATAACCCGAGACCAGTCCCTTTTCCAGGAGGCTTGGTTGTATAAAAGGGCTCCAAAACATGTGGCAAATCTGCTGTGGGTATACCGCATCCATCATCTCTGACCCACAGACGGAGTCGATCATTTGATGGAGAATCAGTTGCTATCTCAATATTTCCTCGCTCCTGGGTCGCGTACAGCGCATTGGTTAACAGATTGAGCAAGATCTGCTGAAGTTGTCCAGGCGTAGCGAGAAGAAAAGGAGCAGAGGCCAACAGAGACCGGCTTACCGTTACCTGTTTTACGCGTATTTCATGGGACAAAAGAATGAGAATGTCTGATAGGACTTGATGAATATCTACTTTTTCTACGGTAACTGGTGATTTCCCCGAAAAGTGCAGCAATCGGGTCGTGATTTCCTTGCATCGGTTAATTTGTTTGTCCATCGTGTCCAAGTATTGGGCAAGCTCTCCTGTGTCCTGCAAATCTCGAATATCCTCGTCCACTAGACGGTCTCGCAAGTCTTGTCCATACAACGACAGAATGCCTAATGGATTATTGATTTCATGAGCGATGCCCGACGCCAAGAGTCCAATAGCAGCGAGCTTGTCCGCTTGTGCGATAGCGGCTTCTAGCTCTCGTTTCTCCGTGATGTCCTCGATGACCTCCAGAAAAGCAGACGACTCTTTCTCCGGATGCAGAGGGAAAACCTGATGTCGATAAGAACGGACACGTCCATCCTGATCGACTCTGGAGGAAATAAGGTCAGTCTGCTTTTGGTTTACCATTTGCCTCGTTCGGAGCATGCAACTACTGCATGAACTGAATTGCTGACCAATCGTCTGAAGGCAGTCTTTCCCCAGAAGATGAGCCGCATCCTGGAACCACGCCGACGCTGTTTGGTTAATCCAGCGAATGCGAAAAGATTCATCTACGAGAATCAGCCCCATCCCCATGCCACTGACGACGAGATCAAGCCGTTTCTTTTCTTCGAGAAGCTGATTGGTCTTCATCTCCAGATTCTGTGCCATTTCATTGCAGGACGCTGCTAGCCTGCCAATTTCATCTGAGGTCGTCACTGGTATTCGTACGGATAAGTCGCCACCTGCGATTTTTTGCACAGCTGATTCGATCTTTTCCATTAATCGGCTAAACGAGACAGAGAACACAATGCTAATCCCCAAAACGATAAGTGCGATGAATAAGGTCGTAAAGAGCAGAGATTGTTCCAATTTTGAAAAGGCAGCAAATGCCGTTTGGCTCGACTGTTCCAGCATAATGACCCAATGTGTGACAGAAGAGCGCATGGCATAGTTGACCATGACATCTCCATTGGAAGCTTGATACGTACGGATAACAGGCTTGTCAGTTTGATCTGGTAGTGTCCAGGAGGGAGGAACCGCTTGTTCATAATAGGTCAAAGAGCCATCAGAAGGCTTGCCCAGCATAAACGGATCGGCAAACCTATCGCTTTTCCCATCTGTGACGAACAAATAGGCCTCGTTTTCATATCTAGCTCGCAGTGTGACCTGTTCGAGTAACTGTTTTACATTGAGCTTTGCGTACATGCCGCCTTTTACACCGTTGGCAGATACATGAGGGATCGCTACAGTTACCAGCAGCTTCCCTTCTGCTGATCGGACAATGCTTCCGATGTATGGTTTTCCCGACTGGATCGCGGAAAGAAGTTGGTTGTCTCGCTCTCTGGGCGTGTCCAGCTTTTGATGTTTCCAACGATTCAGCAAATACTGCGGCTCTCCATCCTGATTAAAAAGCGCGACTTCCTCCATGTAAGGAGAAGTTTTCAATAACGTATTCAGCAAGAAATAAGCATCCTCATCAATAGGGCGTTCATTGAGAAAACGCTGCTGAACCACTTGCATGGATTGTGACGTATGTAAAAAAAGCATGTCTAGCTGCGCCAACGTATTTTCCACGTAGATCTGATTGGCTCTGTCTACCTCTTCTCGAACCTTATCTTTACTGGTAAGCAAATTGATATAACCAAGAATCAGAAAAGGGATGATGGACATGCATAGCCCAAACAGGAGCATTTTTGTCTTCAGTCGATTGATGCGCGGTAGTCTGCTCCTCCTCATTTGTTCCTCACTCCATACCATTCTTGTGCCAGTGACCACTGTTGATCGGTTACGGTAATGGGAAGCTTGGACAACGAAGTGGCATTGACAGCTAACCGCACGTCATCCGGCCATTCGATTGACAGAGCGGTAGGAGGGACTCCATCCAACACCCGAGCCACCATCTGAGCAGCTTGCATACCTTGTGCATGAAAAGAAACGCCGTAAGCGGCATACAAACCAGCCCTCACCTGCTCGGGGTAAGAGCCCATGACAAACAATTGCTTCTCGATCAAAAGAGGCAAGCAATCGGTAATCGCGTCTTCCAGAACATAGCTAGGTAAAGGAAGCATGGCGTCGTATTCTCCTGGAGAGAGCCTACTGAGCAATTGCTCTAAATCTCTTGGGGAAGCAACCTGCTCCACCTGCAAACGAACGCCAAGCGAGGAAGCAGCTGATTCGGCTTCTACGATGGCTTGCTCTGTCGTAGGAGCATGAGAATCGGCAATGATCAGAATGCGCTTGGCCTCAGGCAACAAACGAGTTGTCAGCTCCAATCTTTTCCCAATCACATTCATTTGGCCGTTGCTGATGCCACACGTAACCGTCCCCTCGGTCTCAACAAGGGGTAGCTCAACCAATGAGGCAACACCAATAAAAACAATGGGAACCGTCGTTGACGCCTGTTGAATCAAAAAGGTCTCGTGCGCCCCTGTCGTTACGATTACATCCGGCTTTTTTGAAATCAAGCCCTGGACAAGGGAACTCTCCTCTTCTAGCGTCTGAACCGTATTCAAATAAACAGGCGCATACTGAACACGTGTTCCTTCACTGAGACCTAACGATTGCAATCCTGCCTTCAATCCCGCTACTTTATCTTTTCGATCCTCATTGGCAATCACCATTCCTATCGTGTAAAGATCGACGTCCTGTTTTTGCTGACTACTGGACCAATCGAGCAGAGTTCCTGCCACTAACAAGATGAGAAAGAGGATTTTCTTTTGTTTCTTCATAGGTATCACATCCAACTCTCATCATAGCGGCAAATGCTTGCAGAGAATGTGAATATTTAACAAACCTTGGTAAATGAATACAGACTGGTCTAAATAATATGTTTTTCATATTATTTATGACTGTTTTATGTATTTTCCATATTTAATTACACTTGTTATAATCTGTTTAAATTTGGAAGGAGGAAGGACTTCATGGAATATCGGAAACTTGGCAAAAGTGGCTTGTCCGTAAGCGAAATTGCATTGGGAAACTGGATCACTCACGGTGCACAAGTAGATGACACCACAGCACAAGCCTGCGTACATGCTGCATTAGACGCTGGAATCACCACGTTCGATACTGCTGATGTGTATTCCGAGACAAGAGCGGAAGCGATTTTGGGTGAGTCTTTAAAGGGGATTCATCGTGAAAGTATTGAGTTGTGCACGAAGGTTTTTCATCCGACCGGTACCGGAAAAAACGATCGGGGTCTCTCCCGTAAACACATCATCGAAGCCTGCCACGCTTCCCTTCGCAGATTGCAAACGGATTACATTGACATCTACTATGCACATCGTTTTGACCCGACTACATCGCTGGAGGAAACATTTTTGGCCTTTTCCGATTTGGTTCGGCAAGGAAAGGTTCTTTATGTAGGAGTAAGTGAATGGACGGCAGAGCAAATAAAACTGGGAGCTGCTTTGGCAAAGGAATATCGGGTTCCCTTCGTAGCCAGTCAACCTCAGTATTCCATGCTGTGGCGTGTGATTGAAGCCGAGGTCATACCAGCGTGCGAGCGTGAAGGAATCGGACAAATTGTCTGGTCACCACTGGCGCAAGGCATCCTTTCCGGAAAATATGCACCCGACAAACCGCTACCGGAGGACTCCCGAGCGGCTTCGACCGCCGGATCTCCCTTTTTCGATAAACTAGTCGGACAATGGCTGCAAAAAGAAGTTCTTCAGGTAATAGAGCGAATCAAGCCGATCGCCCAAGAAGCCGGTTTGACGCTTCCGCAACTTGCCGTTGCATGGGTTCTTCAAAACCAGCATGTATCCTCCGCTATTATTGGCGCCTCGAGCCCCGAACAGATCAAAGAAAACGTCAAAGCTTCAGGAGTCAAACTAGATCCTCAAGTCATGAAGCAAATCAATCACCTGTTAGCGGGAGTAGCAGAGTTTGACCCCAAGAAAACAGGCTAAGATGCTGTTTCTTCCATCACATCCAGAAAGTTTGCCAGAACAGGCTCGTTTCTATCTGTTTTCCAAGCGGCATAGAGTGGGACTTGCGGTGGCTCTTCGATAAAAGTTCGGAATACGACATCACTGCGTTGGAAAACAGCTACCGAAGAGGGAACAATGGAGATACCAATACCAGCAGCTACCAGATTCACAATGGTATACATTTGAACAGCTTCCTGCACGATGTGAGGCAAAAATCCATGTTGCCTGCAAAAGTCTAAAATGAGGTCGTGAAACGAAGTCCCCATCCGATGCGGAAACAAAATAAAAAGCTCGTCCGCTAATGCCTGTACCGAAAGAACTGCCTGTAAGGCAAGGGGATGATTCTTGGGCAGTACGGCAACAAGTGTTTCGTTAGTAAACAAGCGAGAAGTGATATGGATGGACGGTTCTGCCACACGAAGGAAGCCAACATCAATTTTACCGTCCTGTAAAGCTTTCCGTTGTTCGGCAGATGTCATTTCTAATAGAGACAGCTCCACCTCGGGAAACCGCTCACGAAATCCCTTTATGACATGAACCAGCATACCGCCCACTGCCGAATCTACAAATGCAATGGACAAATGTCCAATTTTCCCTTGGCTTGCCTGTTTTGTTCTCGTAACGGCTCGTTCCAACTGGGAAACAATTCTTCTGGATTCATCCAAAAAAATCGCGCCTGCTGCCGTAAGACGAACCTGTCTCTTGGTCCGCTCCAACAGCTTCACACCAAGTTCTTGCTCAAGACTTTGAATTTGTTGAGTCAACGGTGGTTGCGTCATATTCAGTTTACTCGCAGCGCGATTGAAATGCAGTTCCTCTGCTACTGCAATAAAGTAGTGTAGTTTTTTCAAGTCCACGATTACGCTATTCCTTCTTTCCTAAAGCGTTATGAAAAAAGCGACAGCAACGCGCTGCCGCTTTTTCCTATTCAGCGATTACGGAGTGCTGCTCGGTGTATCCCCAGGGATCCGCGGCACATCCGGCTTGCCTTCCGGGTTGTTGTACAAATACGTCGGTACATCGCCAATAATCAAGGAATGGGTGATCGGGATTTTCGTCGTGACCGTCTGCTCCTCAGTCGCAAAAGGGATAACGATGCGCAGATCGACCTCCACGAAAATATATACCGTCGCCAGCACCATATTGATGCCTGCTTCCTTCAGCTCTGTCTCCAGCTTGGTCTTGACCGAGCCAATGGGCACAAAAGTCACTGGCAAATTCGGCCCCATCGATGCCAAAAAGGAGTTCCCTGTAGCCAAACCAAGCGGGATCGTGCGGTCTACTTTTTCTTGTTCGAACTCTTGGAGCTTGTTCTGGACTCTCGCTGTTGTTTCGCCCACGATTCTCGCATATTCCTTGAAGTTGAACTGATACGCCTGAATCTGCCCCTCGTTGTTCTTCTCGATTTTGACAATCTGATTGAAGTCGACGCCTTGTTGCGAAATCCGCTTGGTTACGGCATCTGTTATCGCTTCTTTCGCCAATTGCTCGGCTTTTTGCGTCGCCAGGATCACAAGAGTAGGCTCCAATCGATTTTGCAAAAACACAAGGGTCTGTATCGTCAAGACAAAAAAGATAACCAACGCGATCAAAAACGCTTTCGTACGTGAAAGCGGGTTTCTCCAACGCCGACGGGGTCGAAATACGGCCAATCCCGACACCTCCCAACTGGTACATCCTATGGTTAGAAGGTGGAAAAAAGACTACGTGTTCCAGAGGCCCTATTTCTATTTTTTCGGGGAAAAAACGAGATACAAGCTAAATCCGATCAGTCCTGCGACGAACATCAATTGGGCAAAGACCAGCATCCCAAGCAAAGTGAAGACACCCGCCAAGAATGGAGCCATGAGAAAACCAGCGAAGTACCCGCTTCGACTCAAGAGCCCCTGCACCCCCATCACCTTGCCGCGCAGCTCGTTTTGGGCTTGTTGCAAAAGTGTGCTCTCATAAACTTGTGCTGCGCCGGAAAATAGACCCGCGAAAATCAAGAGCAATAGCACAGACACAGCATCGTTTGCCGCGAATGCCCCTACAATCCCCACGGAAAAAACAGCATAAGCAACGAGCATCCCGTTCACCAGCTTCACCCGCAAACGAGCTGCCACATAGGAGCCAATCAAGCCTCCGACGCTCATCGCCGTCCACATCAATCCGTGCAGGGTAGCGTCACTACCACGCAATTGATCCGCCAAAAAAGGCAACCCGTAATTATACGCAGACGTACTCAGCGATACGAGAAAAGCTAACAGGCTAATTGTCAGAAGCACGGGTGTATCCCGCAAGTAACGAAGGGTGACACGAATGCTACTCGCTGCTTTTGACGTAGCTAGCGCATTGTTCCCCTTCTCCTCCCAACGAAGTCTCGTCAGAATCCATGCAGAGAAAAGAAAGCTAGCGGCATCCAAAACGATCACAATCGTATAACCATAATGATCAGTCAGCCATCCTCCCAGCATGAAGCCCATGATGCCTACCAATGACTCCAGCCTGACCTTTAATCCATTGACCTGAACCAGTTGCTCACTCCCAAATATTTGTGGCAAGGATGCCTGAAAGCTAATATGAAACAACGTATACAGCATTCCATTGAGAAAAGCCGCTGCGATTAATACATACGGCGTCGGATAAAAAGCGATGACCAAAATAGCAAGACCTGCTCCCATGTCGCTTGCGATCATGGTGCGCCTTCTGTCCATTCGATCAGCCAATATGCCTGCCAAGGGACTAAACAGCATTCCTCCTAGTTGTCTTGCAACAAAAAAAGCGGTTATCCAATAAGCACTATGTTCAAATGTAAAAATCAACGCGCTACACGCGATCAAATTCATCCGTGATCCTAAGGATGACAACGCATTGACATACAAATACCATTTCTTATTCATCTACATCCAAACCTCCCGATCATGACAGGTGGTTTGAATCAACGCCCCCCTCTAGTGGGTGCGTACACTGATTATGGCAGTTGACATGCGCATGCCTCCTCTTGAATGAAAATCAGAAAAAGCCTATGTTTCTCGAACCATTCCGAAGGGGGACGCTTCCCCAAATCGTCCTGTACGGCATTTGTTGCCGTACTTCCATAATAGGTGTTGAGTCAGCTGATTGTCGATAGCACAAAAAAGACGCTTTTTCTCTAAAAGCGCCTTAAACTCAAGTAATCCTGTTGATTTACAATGCAATAATAATGGTAAATAATTTCCTTTTGGACAAGCTCAGGCTATCACTACACTTGAAATTTGAACATATGGTGTAGGGAGTATGACTTTCGTTTGGGAGGTTATTTATGAATCTGGAACGTCTGGAACAAGCATTTGGGTCCCTCGTTTCGCCTACTCCTGCCCAGCTTAGACACGCTCTCATTTCTCTGTCTCCCTGCATGGAACAACTCGGTCCATACATCCCGGAGCCGCTAAACCTGCCCTATGGACGCAAAGTATTATTCTCCACGCCACATGTAGAGGTTGTCTTGATCCATTTGCCGGCAGATCAGGAATCCATTCCGCATAATCACGGTGACTCTTTTGGATGGGAATTGGTAGTCTCAGGTACGCTAACGAATATGATTTATGTCCAAACGAATAATGAAAATGAAGTACAACGAGCACAAACAACTCATGTCAGCTCGGGTGAATACTATTTTGTAGAGCCTGGGGAAATTCACGCCATTCGCAACAATGGACAAAGTCCGGTTGTTTCCGTAAACGTCTACAGTCCTCCATTGCGTAATTGCCGCCAATATTGCCCCTCTGAACCGACAACTGAATACTGATTTTTGTTTTTTTACAGGTTTTCTGTTATTTCCGACAGTTCATCTGCAGAGCTGGCTACCTGTGCAACCGCTTGGTTCATATCTTCCATGACTTTGAAGAAGTTTTCCAGCTCCCGTTGAATCCGTGAGCTCTGTTCTTTACTGTCTGAGACAGCGCTCATGATTCCTTCAAAAAAGGCATTCGTCTCGTTTACTACCGCAGTGCTCGATTGGACCAGCGCTTGAATTTCTACCACGACAGACGAGAGGACCACTGTCTGTTCGTTCGTTTTTTCGATCAGCTCACGCACACCGAAAACCGACTTTTTGGTCTGTTCTGCCAGCTTGCGTACCTCATCGGCTACGACTGCAAATCCGCGTCCCTGTTCGCCAGCACGTGCTGCTTCAATCGCAGCATTTAACGCCAAGAGATTTGTCTGCTCAGCAATTGCCGTCACGACCTCTACAATCCCTTGGATTTTTTCTGCGTTTGCCTCCATCGCGTTCATTTCTTCCGAGATTTGCTTGACGCTGCTCTGAATCAAGCACATTTGTTCCTGTTGTTTTTCCAGCTTTTCTTTGCCTTCACGGGACAGGTCTTGTGCTTTCGCGGAAAAGCCCGTGCCATTTTCAGCAAAACGAAGCACTTCTCTCGACTGTTCTGTCAATTGCTCAACAGACGCGCTGTTTTCTTCTGAGACCGCTGCCAACTCATGCGCAGAATTGGTCAGGAGGATTCGCAGCTCGTCCTTTTTGTCTTGTTCCACTTGCCGCGCCTTTTCATGCTCGTTTTCATATTCCTCCAGCACAATTTGCTGTTCAATGCTGAGAATCTTCGTGACGGCCGTGAGGGCTTGTACAAATTCGTCCTTGTCCGCGATGTTTTTTTGCAAGAGCTCAATCATGGAAACCATCATGTTTTGGAATGCACTCAAGTACCATTTTGGTTCCAAGCCAATTCGCATATGAATAACCGCAATTCTACTGCGCTGTTCAATATAAGCGCTATCGATGCGTCCGCTAAACATTTCGCAGATATGGCGGTTCAACGTTAATTTCAACCGTTCAATCGTGCTGTTTTGGTTTACAATCTTCATTAAAAGTGGTTCTTTTTCAATACTGGCATAAAAGTAGTCGACAATAGCGTCAATATTTTGAATGATAAGTGGCTGAAGTGCTTTCACAATGGACAGTTCTTCTTCGGTCAAATTGATCATTGCTAGTTGCTTTGCGAGGGTGCTTTTCCCTACAATATGCACTTCCCCCTTTTCCTTCACCCCCTGAAAAAAAGATTCACTTTTTCCTTTCCTTTTCAACCCAAAAAAGGTGGAAAACGGACATGTGCTCATAGCCTGAACTCCTTTTATCCGAGTACATATATCTCTGGAATATCCTTTCAATTATATACCCCTTTACAAACGGGTGTAAACCGCCCAACTTGTCCATGGGCGGTTGTATGAGCCTAGCTACGCCTACATTTCCGCTTTCCTCACAACTACCCGTTGCAGCTTCCAACTTGTTTTGTCCCATTTCCAGTACGACTCCACATACGCGATCGTATCGGCGTTGGCAACACCACTGACTCTCTGTTCCCCTTTTAATTCACAGATGCCATCGCGGTTCTCATCGATGGGCATGAGTACGCTGAACGTGTTAGGCATGACCTCTACTGGAGAAACCAGCTTCCCGTTCTTGTATACACCATTTTCTTCATAGATTTTTTTGCGATCAGACAAATCGAGAACGACAGTCTCCCCCGTCTCCTTAATCGTCAATGGCACTTTGTAATGATCCTGATAGGAGCCCGAAATCGTCAAGGGCTGCGGAACTGGCAGAATCGCCGGCTTGTTGTCCTTGTCTGCGAACAAATAAAACTCAGACGTCCCTGCACTGCCTCCAGTCGGTGCCTGAAGTAAAATTTGTTGCACACCCCCTCTGGTAAAATCACAGAAGAACATCTCCGGCTGATAAGCACCATACGGTGTTGTAAAAAAGGTTGTTTTTTTCGCAACGGGATCTTGAACCATGATTTTTAAGTGTTCGAAGTAAGGACTGTCTGCCGCAAATCTCTTTCCTAGCAACGTAACGAGATCCGGCCGACCATCGCCTGTCACATCCTGCCGTTTGATCTGGATTTCCTCGAACACAGTCGGAGGCGGCTGTACCTCTCTCACCTCCAGGGCAAAGGCAGCTTGTCCCCACCCAGCTCCTGTCAACATCCATACGATACAGCCGATCATACCTACCCTCTTGCTAGTCCACATGTCGATACATCCACCCTTTTCATCTGTTCAGGTTATCTGTAGTATGCAAAAAATGGCTTTGGTCAAACCGTCCGAAACGGTAAAATAAGAGAGAGGGATCGTAGAAAGTGAGGAACACTATGGAAATGAAACGTGCGGTATTATTTGGAGCGACTGGACTCGTCGGTCGTGCATTGCTACAGCTTCTCTTAGAAGATGACGCATATGGAAAAGTCATCGCTGTCGTCCGCAACGAGCTCCCTTTCACGCATCCTCTCTTGCAGACAGTCGTCATTGACTTTCGTCAGTTGGAAGATTGCCGACCGTTTTTAGAAGGAGCAGACATCTATTGCTGCTTGGGGACAACCATGAAAAAGGCTGGAAGTCGCGAGGCGTTTCGCAAAGTGGATTATCAGTACCCGCTCGAAATTGCTCGATTGGCAAAAGAAGAAGGAGCCAGCCAGATTCTCATCATCACAGCAATCGGCGCAAATAGCCGATCCGTCTTTTTCTATAATCGTGTAAAAGGTGAGCTGGAGGAAGCACTGCGCGAGTTGGCGCTTCCGAGTCTGCATTTGTTCCACCCTTCGCTTTTACTAGGTGCGCGACAGGAACACCGTCGGTCGGAAGAGCTCGGTGCGAAGCTATCACACTCACTTTCGTTTCTCTGGATCGGGCCGTTACGCGCCTATAAGCCTGTCACAGCAATCGATGTCGCAGGAGCCATGCATCACATCGCCTCTCTTGGACTGGCAGGTGCGCATGAATACGAATCAAGAGAATTACCACAGCTAGCCGCAGCGGGAAAAAGGACAAGGTGACGTTCATACATATAGGATGAAGGCTTTCATCGAGGAGGCGAACTTGCATGACGATTCCCAAGCAACAGCGTGCATCACAGGCTCCGCCTAGCCGCCGAGCACTTCGTTCTGCTTATGAACTGATTCTCACACAAATCTGGCCCCGTCTACCCGCCGCAACCGAATCCACTTGCAGGAGAATCAATCATGAAGATCAGACTCGTACAAAACGGAATCATCACTGAGATAGAAGACATCGAAGAGGCTGCTACTCCACCTGTGAACGGGTTTTACTGGATTCATGCCGCTCCATTCGATTTGGATATTTTACAGCCGCTGTTCGGACTGCATCATCTGGCTGTCGAGGACTGCATCGACGAGGAGGAACAGCGGCCCAAGCTGCAAAATTACGATGATCATTACTTTATGGTCATCAATGGCATTACCTTCCACAATCATGATATCTTCTTGCGCGAGATCAATATTTTTTTGGGCAGTAGCACCATTATCACCGTAACGAAGCAGGAGGCGCCCGAATTCACTACCATGCTGTCGATCATCCGGGAAAAAGAAGTCAATCGCCCCGATGCGTTTCTGTACTACTTGGTAGATCAAATTGTCGATCGTTATTTTGATGTGACCGAAAAAATTGAGGACCTGCTTGAAGATCTGGAAGAACAAATTTTGATGCACACGAAAAAATCCCATCTGGATCAAATTATCGGGCTGCGCAGTGAAATCTTGTACGCCCGTAAAATGCTCGTTCCCCAGCGGGATTTGATTGACGCCCTACATAAAAAAGAACTCCCGCTGATTCAACCTTATCTGCGGAAGTACTTTGGCGATATTGTAGAGGATGCCAGCAAAATTGTAGAGAGCTTTGAAGCTTTTCGCGAGCTCATCGGAAACTTGCGCGAAGCGTATCAAGCGGCGCTTGCCGGCAGAGCCAACGATATTATGCGTGTTTTTACCGCCTTGACGACGATTTTTATGCCGTTGACGATTGTGACGGGTATATACGGGATGAACTTTGATGTGATGCCCGAGCTGCGTTCACCCTACGGCTATTACATCGTGCTCGGATGTATGGCTACCATCGGCACGACGATGTTTATCATTTTCAAAAAGAAGGACTGGCTCTGATTATACCAAATCGCCACAGGCGATGATCATGAGCGTCAGCATTTTGGACAAGTCACACTCATAGGGATGCTCGATATCCCGACCTTCTTCATCCACCAAGACTCTGACGATCGGACGGCTCGGCATTCCTTTGTTCGAATCGACGACGACACCAGACATACCATTGTTCAGGCTGACGGTCAGACCAACAGGATAGAGTGCAATCGTATTTCGCAAAGCCTCTACATACACATGGTCAAACAGTTTGCCTGAACCGGAGTAGAGCACCTCCATCGCTTCGTGAGGGAGCATTCCTCGACGGTATACCCGATGCGACGTCAGGGCATCGAATACATCAGCCACTGCCATCAAGCGACCAAACGGATGAATCTCTTCTTTTTTCAAGTGCCGTGGATAACCGGAGCCATCCCAGCGCTCGTGATGCTGAAAAGCGCAGTGGGCTGCAAGCAAAGGGATGTCGTCTTGCCGACGCAGCATTTCAAAACCGATCTCCGTATGTCTTTTCATGATTTCATATTCTTCTTGTGTAAGGCGGCCCGGTTTTTTCAAAATGTTGTCTGGGATATGTACTTTTCCAATATCGTGGAGCATACCGCCAATACTAATCTCCAACACATCTTTTTCCGAACAGCCGGTATTTATGGCGAGAGCTGTGCTATACAAGGCAACGTTAAATGAGTGCGTGAATATGTAATTGTCGAAGGCGCAAGCATCTGCCAATAAATTCATGGCTGAATTATTGTTGTTCAATTCATCCGCTACGGTTTGCATGACATCCCGCAGCTTACGTCCCAAACCCTTGTCCGAAAAAAGCTGCTGCCATTTGTCCGGGACCTGATGAACGGTTTGGAATGTATCGTAAATCATGGACATTGCTTGTCTGCGAGTATTTTCGGAAATGACTGTCTCCACAATGATATCATCCGTGCGCTTGTCTTGGATGTAGAGACTGTTCACGTTTTTGTTTTGAAGTCGAGTTATCATTCGTTGGGTTAGTTCTACTCCGGCGCCAACGAGAATCGTTCCATTCTCTGTATAGATGGAACGAGCCAGTTTATCACCCGGCTGGCATTTTTGAATGGATTTCAGTCGCATTTCCTTTCCTTCGCCTTTCCTCAGGGTATCCCTATTATAGCGTGATTCGACTTGATTCTACATGAAATTTTTTCTAGATTTTCTTTTTATGTCTACGAGGAAAGACACTGGAGACGAGTTTGTCTGGAAGAATCCTTGTTTGTAAGGGAGATGATCGTATGTCGCTTATCGAAAAAGAATTGACGCAGCCTCTTTCATTATGTGATCAGGATGGCCGCTTGCTTCCGGAAGCGATTGGCTGGTCCCGTTATCCGTTGCATGATTGCCAATTTAGCGGGCATTGGCTTCGCCGGAAAAAATGGAATTTTTGGTTTATCACCGCGCCTGAATGTGCGATGTCGATTGCGATGGTCAATCTGGATTACGCTGGCATTGTCTTTGTCCATTTTATTGATCTAGCGACAGGGGAAACCGCGGACAGTGCCGTAACGGTTCCTTTTGGTGCAGGGATTCGACTGGGTGCCACCGTAGATGAGCCTTGCCATTTTGCGAGTCGCAAGCTCTCTGTCTCCTTTCAACCAGGAGCCAGCGGAACGAGCGTAGAAGCATCTGCCATTTGTCCCGGTAATAAAACTCTCTCGCTCGCCATCGTGATTGATCCGCCATCCGAGTCCTTAAATGTCGTGATTCCGTGGAGTGCGGAGCGCTTTCAGTTCACATCGAAGCAAACGGCCCGGCCTGTGCACGGCACCATTGCCTATAACGGGAAAACCTATTTGCTTGATCGGCAGAATTCCTTTGCCAGTCTGGATTTTGGACGTGGCGTTTGGCCGTATCACACTCGTTGGAACTGGACGACCTGCTCTTTCCGTCACACGGAGGGTGTCGCAGGCTTTAACTTTGGTAGAGGCTGGACAGACGGAACGGGTATGACGGAAAATGCCTTGATGATCGATGGTGTCCTCTACAAGCTGAGTGAACAAATTCGTTTTTCCTACGATCCTGACAACCGGATGCTCCCTTGGACACTTGCGAGTGAAGAATCTTCTGCGGTACGCCTCACCTTTACACCGCTCTTTGCTCGAACCGAGCACAAAAATTTTGCGTTGGTGCGGACCACTCTGCATCAAGTAATCGGCCGTTATGACGGGACGCTCTCAACACCTGATGGAAAAACGATTGCGGTGCAAAGCAAGATCGGAATCTGTGAAGAACAATCAGCCCGTTGGTAAACAAGGCCCGAGAAAACGTAAAAACCTTTGTCATGGGACAAAGGTTTTTTCTATAGGCAAACCATTTGTTGTTTACAGCATTTTCACGACAGCATCCCGACCAATCATGCCAGCAGTAATCCCCTTCTCCTCCGCTGTCGTCGTCACAGACTCCAGCGGCGCATCCAGCAATTCCTGTATGGTCTTGACCCCAACCGCACGACCGGCAAGAATTTCCCTCGCTGCTAACCTCTCGTTTAAGAGCCCCACATCCAGTGCTCCACACATGATGTAGCCATGATCGGTCGTTACAGCCAATAGCGTCGTCTTGGGCAAACGAACGGTGACAGCAATTGCCGTCCCCTCTGGAAAGTGGATTGGCACTACCTCGACCATCAAGATTCCTCCTTTTTCTCTCCTGTCTGTTAGCGTTACCATCCTATGACGCTCAGAAGAAAAATGTGAGGTCTTCATAAGGTAGTTCAAAAAGTTATGTTTTTGATCAATGCATGACGCTAGTCGGAAAGTGCTCATCCTCCATCGCGACTTTTCGTTTCATGACTTCAATCATATACGTCGCGAGCATGTGAAACAGCTCTTCCTCGTCCATTTCCTCGACCAAGTCCAGCAAATCATCCCGAGACTGCTCCGCGAGAATGCCGACGACAACCGCTGTAATATCCTCTTCATCGCCATTAAAATGTCCTCTGTACAGCTCGTATACTTCATCAATGAAGCGCATCGCTCGTCTCCTCCCGTTTTTCGATAGCATTCCCGAAAAACTGGTCTCTACGATTGGTTTTTTGACGTTGACGATATCTTTTCCCAACGTGGACGAAACGCATTTTGCAGCATCTGCTGGTCCTTTAATGTGTTAGCGAGTACCTCACGCAGCATCTCAGGCAAGAAAAACGTAACCTCACTACCGAGCAGTAAATCGGGAAACATGCGATTGTACATAAACATGTCGATCGTCCCGACTCGATACAGACGCTCGCGATCAAGTGGTTGCCCGTTGACTTCAATCTGGATAATTTGCGGTTGGTCATCTTCACTGTAGCGAATGTGCAATCCGTCCACACACATCCAGCCTTCTATTTTGCCACGAAAACCGTACCCTCGCAGCTCCCGATGAACCATTTCGGGTTGAATGGCTTGCTCCAGAACAGTGGTGAGCTGCGCGCCTGTAATCGTGACCGCGCAGGCATTGATCGGGTGGGGTATACTGTGCAATAGATCGGCAAAAGACAAGCTGCCCCGCGGCAAATCAGCAAGCAACAGCCCTCCATTGGCCATGCCAATCTCAGCACCCGTCCATTTGCGAATACTTGCTGCAATGAAGGAACCATAGGGGGTCTCCTCCGTCCAGCCTATGTGCATGTCTTGCTCCAGTTGAACAATCGGCTGAAACAAACGATTCTCCGCCCATACTTTTTCACTCTCAATGAACAGGCTCAATGATTCGTCTGCCTGATACTGTTCTGTGTGAAAAAGCTCTGCGCGCACGTCTTTGATGCTATTATGAGTCCTATCCCAGACGAGCTCTACATGACCGACATACTCGCCAAATCGCCCCGCTTGTGTGATTAAGGTACCGCCTAAGCGTTCTCCACGAGGCAACGTCCGGTGAGAGTGTCCGCCCAAAATGATATCCAGCCCATCGACTTCCTTTGCCAGCACACAATCTGTCTGATAGCCGAGATGCGACAGCAAAATGACAACATCCACAGACGAGCGAAGCGCCGCAATCTGCTCACGCAAAATCGGGATCGGTTCCTTGATCTCCCATCCCATACTTTGATAAGCGGGGCCAAAAGGAATCGTCATTCCCAAGATCGCCAGCCGCAGCTCGCCTACGGTATGAATGGTGTATGGTACAGCCCAAGACGGGACAGAATTTGTTGTCGGTTCAAACAGATTGCCCGTAATAATCGTGAAGCGCGCATCTGTGTACAGTTCATCCAGCTTGTCTTTTGGGAGTGTGATGCCTTCGTTGTTTCCGATCGTCGCGTATTGAATCCCGCTTCTGTTCATGATCTCGACGTTTGTTTTCCCAAAACTCGCTTCTGATCGGATATCCATTCGATCCATATGGTCCCCAATATCGACCGTCAGCACATGCTTTCCCCTGCTCTCCCACTCTTCTCGGTGCATGCTCAGGCAGGTTGCAATTCGCGGCATCATATCAAAATGGCTGTGCAAATCATTCGTGTGCAAAATATGTAAGGTACAGGTGTCAGCCACGACTTTCCCCTCCCTCTCGTCTCATTATCCAAAAATCGCTTCTCCGATCATTTGTATGGCAATTCCCAATATCAGAACACGCAAGAACAGCACGATGGTGCGCCCCTTCATTTTACTGGCAATAATCGCTCCGACCTTTCCGCCCGCCCAAGCTCCTGGTGCGAGCATCGCTGCATACAGCCAGTGTACGTTGTCGTGGAAGATATTCGTGATTGATCCAACCACCGCTGATAAAAAGATGACTAGCATGGACGTAGCCGTGGCAATGTGTGGCGGAAAGCGAAACAGAATCATCATGGCTGGAACCATCAGGATGCCGCCACCCACGCCAAATAGCGACGAGGTAATCCCTACAAAGAAGGCAATCGTAATTACGGACCATTTGCTATACCCGTACACATATTCATTTCCCTCGTTGTCGATGAAGTGGCGTTGGACTTCCCACTCAATTCTGCGTGGTTTGATTTTGTCTTTGACCATCAATACGATGAACATGCAGAGCTGAAACAAGCCAAACAGCAGCGAAAAGCCCTCCACTGCTAGTAATGTATTAAGATACACGCCCACAATAGCACCTGGTGCACTCCCGATAAAAAAGAGCAGGGCACTCTGCTTATCTACTTTGTTTTGCTTGAGATAAGAAAGAGAGGAAGAAAGGGCGGTTACCGCGATCACGATCAGCGAAGTCGCCGCTGCTACTTGCGGGTTCATCGATCCAGGCATGTACCAGTTCGCAAAATACAGCAGAGCAGGCACGAAAAAAATCCCACCACCCAGACCCGCGATGCTGCCAATGACGCCAGCCACGACTCCGATGATGACAAACAAGATGGCAATTGCTACAAGCATGAACTCCCCTTCTTTCTTGCTACGTGGAGAACAGGTCCATCTGACGAGGATTTAGACCAGTAGGTGCAAGGCCTAGCATCTCCGAAAACTGCTTCGCATTCGCTGCTGCATCTCCTCCAGAGTTATTGTTGAACAAAATGCAGACTTCATCCGCTTCCCGTTCGAGCAGTCTGATGTGTTCAACCCACTCTACAAGCTCTGTCTCACTGTATCGATATAAATAACGGACATCCCGCCAATTTTGTCCCTCTCCGGGATCTCGCCAGCCCGCTTTGTTGCGCCCATGAAAACGGACAACCGCCAAGGACG
This sequence comes from Brevibacillus sp. IT-7CA2, assembly GCF_949767855.1. Taxonomy (NCBI): domain Bacteria; kingdom Bacillati; phylum Bacillota; class Bacilli; order Caryophanales; family Paenibacillaceae; genus Brevibacillus; species Brevibacillus sp. IT-7CA2. The sequence goes on along the minus strand of NZ_CATKQT010000044.1, from coordinate 508,733 downwards.
GCTTCGTCACGGCAGGAACAATCGGGACCGAGCCTTTTCCGACTTGCGGTTCATCACACACGACATGTGTTGCTTCGATCTTGCGCAAGAAATCCAGCGTTCGCTCCGAATACCGTGATTCAAACCAGCTTTGATGGCGAAACTCCACCGCAAACGGATACGCCTGCATGGCTTGGCGACAAGCGGTCACATACTGGACATGCTCTCGGGTACAATCGAACCACGGAGGAAACTGAAACAGCAACGCTTTGAGCTTGCCAGCCTCCACGACCGGCTGAATGCTCTCTTCGAACTGACGAAACAACTCCCGTCTGCTTCCCGAAGCGTCCCCCCGTTGATGCCCCGTCATCCCTTGATGAGGCTTGACGATAAAACCAAATCGTTCAGGTGTATCCTTCACCCACGATTCGTAATTTCGCTGTGGTAAAATAGCGTAAAAAGAACTATCCACCTCTACAATTGGAAAGTGGCTGGCATATACGGACAGCTTGTCTCGATTGCGTACACCTTGTACGTACAATTCATGCTGATCGCCCCAGCCGCAAACTCCCACTTGTATCGTAGTCATCGATTGCTAACCTCCAAATCATGGCCGAATAGAGAAGAAGGACGGAAGCCGAATGAAAAATCCCGCTTGGTTGGGTGAACCCTTTGCGATTAAGGATAACAAAATATTCCTGACGAAAAAAGTAGCGAAACGCCTCCTGGCCGAAGCACAAGAGGCGTTTCCTTATGAGTATTCTGTTTTGCTCGCAGGTCGTGGAGCAACGATTACGGCCTGTGTACCGATGCCTGTCTCACCCGACAAGCACGTTTTCGCTTGGGATGGGCAAACGTTTCTTCAAGCCTTGCAGCACATCCGCAAGCACAATCTTCAATGGTTGGGGGTCTTGCATACACACCCTCATACACCGCCAATCCCTTCTATACGCGACATAGCTGGCTGGCATTATCCCACGCTCAGCTATTGGATTGTGGGACTCGCATCCGCACAACCGGAATGGTGCGTCTATCAATGGGTACAGGATGGAAATAGCGGCTCATTTGAAGCACGCGACTACATACTGACAGAAGCGGCTTGTGACGATGAGGAAACTACTGGTTCTTCGGCTCCAAAAAACTCTTGATACAAAGCAATCACAGCACGATCTGCCTCTTCGGCTTTTACCCCGAACATCATGCTTACTTCCGATGACCCCTGATTGATCATTTCCAGATTGATTTTCGCAGCAGCCAACGCAGCAGTGGCTCTCGCTGTTGTCCCCACAGACTGACGCATACCCTCCCCGACAATCATGACGAGTGCAAGACTATGCTGAACAGCGACATCATCAGCGAACAGCTCTCGGCGGATGCGTTCCACAATCCGCTGTTCCTTCTCTTCCGTGAGATCGCGCTCTCGCAGAATGACAGAAATGTTATCAATTCCAGATGGAGTATGCTCGTACGAAAGCTCTTCCTCCTCCAGAATTTGCAGCAGCTTGCGACCAAAACCAATTTCGCGGTTCATCAAATACTTGCTGACGTAAATGCTGCAAAAGCCGCCGTCGCTTGCAATCCCCGACACTCTGTTTGTAGCAGATCCTCTCTCGGCCACAATCATCGTACCAGGTGCAGACGGATTGTTCGTATTCTTAATGCATACGGGAATATCTGCTTGATACGCGGGAATCAACGCTTCCTCATGGAACACACTAAAACCGGAATAGGACAGCTCCCTCATCTCTCGGTACGTAATCTCTGTCACCTTTTTCGGATCGGCAATCAGATTCGGATTGACCACATACACAGAATCGACATCGGTAAAATTCTCGTAGACCTCTGCCTGAACCGCCGCAGCCAAAATCGATCCCGTAATATCCGAGCCACCGCGCGAAAAAGTAACCAGATCACCGGAACGTGAATAGCCGAAGAAACCAGGGAAAATGACAATTCCCTCCCGCTCTCGCAATGTCGCCAATTTGGCATACGCTTCAGGGAGGATATGTGCATGGCTTGCTTCGTCTGTAACCAGCATTCCTGCATCCTTTGGATTGATGTAAGTCGCCACCTCGCCCAAGCTCTGCAAATAACGAGCGACAACTTTGGCGCATGTATCCTCTCCCGCAGCTTTGACCGCATCCATGAATCTTTCCTTGGACAAGCCCGCCTTGTTTGCGAGAACCTCCCCGAGCTCCGCTTCAATCGCTTGACCAATCTCGGCAGAAAGCCCGAGATCTGCCGTAATCTCCTGATAGCGCAAGAATATTGCTTGTTTCGCTTCCGCTGTAGGCTCCCCAGCCAAAAATCGCTCAGCATAGGCGATTAACAAATCAGTAACCTTCGTGTCTTCCTTGTGCCGTTTCCCAGGTGCCGATACAACAATGAATCGTCTGTCCCGATCCGCCAAAACAATTTGGCATACTTTTTTTATTTGCTCGGCATTTGCCAGTGATGTTCCCCCAAATTTTGCTACCTTCATGATTGATTCCTCCATCTAACTCTCACATTTTCTGCTTTAACTAGCTTAATTTATCCACACAAAAAGAACAAGTGTCTTTTCCACAAAGACACACAAGAATAATCATCAAGATTTGTCGCATAGTAACGGGGAGTACATCATCATGTACAGCTACCTAGCAGGAAAGTCTCTGGTGACGAGGTGAACGAATGAAAAAGCATATCCTCTTTCTCCCACTTTTGCTAGCTGTTATTCTTGCCCCTTCCTTCAGCGAGACAGCCAATGCCATCCGGGAAAAAAATCGTGAGTATTACGAAACAAGAGGAGATATCGTTTGGGAAGTGCCGACAGAGAGCAAGGTGATTGCCCTTACCTTTGATGATGGCCCTGATCAGGTATACACTCCTCAGATCGCAGCGCTGCTGAAGCAATATCAAGCGAAATCTACCTTTTTTGTCGTAGGCAATCGTGTGAGCCAGTACCCGGAAATCGTCAAATCTCTCGTGAATGATCAACATGAGGTTGCCAATCACACTTACAGTCATCCAGATATTCGAAAGCTGTCAGGGAATCGACTGTTAGAAGAGGTGCAAAAAACGCAGGAGACGATTTATTCGGCAACAGGGGTTCGTCCCACCCTCTTTCGTCCTCCGGGAGGGTATTATGACGAGAAAGTCGTCGATACAGCCAAGCAAGCCGGTTTTCTCGTGATCATGTGGTCGTGGCATCAAGACACGCGTGATTGGAGCGATCCCGGTGTAAAAAAAATCGTCAACAAGGTTTTGAACAACGCGCGAAATGGGGACATCGTGCTATTTCACGATTATGGAGGCAATCGCAGACAGACCGTTCAAGCTCTCGAACAAATATTGCCTGAACTGAAAAATAGAGGGTATAAATTCGTAACGGTCAGCGAATTGTTGAGAGGATATGGACGTGCGAAGCAGGTAGACTATCCTTGATTTTCTTCCCATGAAAAAGTGCCCCTCGTTATAAAGGGGCACTTCTCCTCTGATCGATTTGATTATTTGTTTTCGTTCTCCAAAATAGAGTCCGTCTCTACCTGAACTTTTACGGGTACAGGCTGTTGCTGTGTGGGTACGGTACCACCCTTTTGCATAAAGTCCGAGATCATCTTATTCATATCCAAACCGGACACGTCTTTCAGCATCTCAGGCAGTTGGGCCATCAGCTTCGTAACATTCCCGCTCAGACGGTTGACGCCATCTCCCTGACCGCCTCCTGCATCCACGATCGTTACCTTATCGATCGCTTTCATTGGCTCGGCAATTTTCTCAGCCAGCTCAGGGAGCATTTTCGCAATAATATCGAGCACAGCCGCATGACCGAATTTTTCAAATGCTTCAGCCAACTTCTCTTTCCCTTCTGCCTCGGCTTCGAGCTTGAGGCGTGTGACTTCTGCCTCAGCGCTACCACGTGCTTTTTCAGCCTCGGCAATCGCCAAACCTTCCAGACGTTTCTGCTCAGCATTTGCTTTTGCTTCCGCTTCAATGCGGTACTTGATCGCGTCTGCTTCTTTCAGCTTCTTCGCTTTTTCCGCTTCTGCCGCCTGTTCCACAGAGTAGCGGTCGGCGTCGGCCTTTTTCTTCACTTCCGCATCATATTGCTTTTCGCGGCGAAGAATTTCTTTTTCCTCCAGCTCGATTTCCTTCTGCTTGCGGACGAGATCGACCTTCATCTCTTCTTCTGTAACCTGCTGCTTGGCGACAGCTTCTTGCAGCTTGTAAGCTTGGTCTGCGCTCGCCTTCGCTTTGTCCTGTTCTTGCTTAAACGCCGCTACTTTCAGCTCTTTTTCCTTTTCTGCTTCGGCAATGTTCGTTTCCTTCAGTAGCTCTGCCTTGCGTGCCTCTTCCTCTGCCTGTGCCTGCTTGATCCGCGCTTCTTTGTCCGCATCAGCCTGCGAGATGGTCGCATCGCGCTTCACTGCAGCGATCTGCGGGATTCCAAGGGCAGCTAAATAGCCGTTTTTGTCCCGTACATCCTTGATCGTGAAGCTGACAACGGACAGCCCCATTTTCTTCAAATCCTTTGTTGCTACCGCTTGCACCTCTTGTGCGAATCGCTCACGGTTCTTGTAAATTTCCTCTACCGTCATACTGCCGAGGATTGCCCGCAAATATCCTTCGAGTACTTCCTGTGCTTCTCCGCGCAGTGCCTCGTCACTCTTGCCCATAAATTGCTCGGATGCGGTCGCGATATCTTCAATTGAACCGCCTACCTTGATGATCGCTACGCCATCTGCCATGACAGGAACGCCCTGCTCGGTATATACCTCTGGCGTCGATACGTCCAGCTTATGAGACAGAAGACTCAGAAAGTTTGCTTGTTGAAAAATAGGGAGGATAAATGCGCCGCCTCCGCGGACGATCTTCATCTTACGTCCTGATTCGTCACTGAGTACGTTTTTCGAGCCGAGATAGCTCCCCGTTACGATCATGGCTTCATCTGCACCTACTGTTTTGTAACGGGCCCAAAAGGCAATGCCCAAAACGAGAAAGACTGCGACGACAACACCTACTATCGTCAAAATACCGGGATCTAACATCATTTCTCATCTCCTTCGCCAGATTCAGTGTAAAAGGGGATCACATACAGGACATGGTCACGCACCTCGACCACAACGACACGGGTTCCATGCGGGATAATCCCGCCCTCAAGACTCGCCGCCATATGGTAAGTGGTTCCACTAATCATTGGCAGCAGCACTTCTCCCAGTCCTTCTGCAGGGATCGTCGTCCCGACTTCCCCCAGCTTTCCTCCTAGTTGACTCATGGAATAGCTAGTGGAATTTTCCGCATGGCTCATCGGCTTTACCCACAGGAAGTACGAGACGAAAGCCAAAGCGATGCCAATGACAGCAGCCAGCATCAACACGACAAGCGCACCAAGCGAAGTGTAACGAGATAGCAAATACCCCGCTCCGCCAAAGGCAGTCATGCCGCTGACCAACAAAATGGGCTGTGCAAAAGGCAGATGCAGATGTCCCAGCCAATCCGAGAGCGTATCGCCAAACACCAGCGAGATGACCGTGTAGATTAGACCAAGTACAAGGCAGACCATGTAGACGGTTTCAAGTACGCCCACGACTGTCCCCCCTTTCAAAAATTGCCTCTATAGTGCATACGAGTGAGATGGGAATTAGTTTCATAAATAAGGAAACAATCCCTTTTCTTATCGCTTTTTCTGCTGAAGGACTCTTTGAATACGACGAATTCCTTCCTCGATATTCGCCGGGCACTCCCACGAATAGGTCAGTCGCAGCCAGCCTGCTTCCGCTCCATAGACGCTGCCAGGGGTAAATACGACACCTTCCCTAATCGCATCATCCAGCAATTCCTTTTCGTCCCTGGGAGCAAGCAACCGACACCAAATATGATAGCTGCCACCAGGCTCATTCCATACTGCGTAATCGGAGAGATGATTGTGCATAGCTCGTACCATCGTTTGTTGCTGGGCCAATAAGTAACGAGACATTCGCTCCTGCTGATTGTTCCAGCTCTCTCGCTCAACAAATTGCCGGGCGAATTGCTGGGATACGCTGCTCGTTCCAAAGTCCATTTGCTGCTTGGCATCGGCTAGTCTTTCTACGACTGATCTTGGTCCTACCAGCCAGCCAATCCGCAAGCCTGGCGCAATCGTTTTCGAAAGGCTCCCGACATACAGAACAGCACCTGTCTTGTCGATGGCTTTGATCGGCTTGGGAGGTCTAGGGTTTCCAGCCAGTGTCAATGCACCGTAAGCGTCGTCCTCCACAAGTGGCAAGCGTAGCTCCTGGCAAATATCGAGCAACTGGGCTCGTCGTGCCTCGCTTAAAATCGTCCCGCTTGGATTATGATAGGTCGGGTTCGCGAAAACCATGCGAATGCGATGCTCCCGCTGCAAGGCGTAGACAGCCTCGGGTACAATACCATCCTCATCCATCGGCAAGCGAAATAAACGCAGGCCAGCTGAACTGAATAAGGGAAGAGAATACGAATAAGAGGGTCCCTCCATTGCGATTGCGTCTCCAGGATTCAAGAGACATAGTGTAATGAGATGCAGTGCCTGCTGCGCTCCTGACGTCACCAAAATTTCGTCGGGAGAAGCCTGAATGCCGTAGTTTTCGTGCAAATGCACAGCTAGTGCCTCACGGAGACGCGGCTCCCCCTTTGGATGCGCGTAGCCCAGTTCAAGCTTGATCTCGTTTTCTTCCCCCGGCGTCGTTGGGATGAATGAAGGGATCATCGTCGTTGCCAATTCTGCCTTTGCCAGATTGATGATCGAGGAATCGAAGCATGCATCCTGTATTCGTTTCGCGAGTGGATAGGCTGGCAAAAAAGCTCCCCCATTCGTGTAGGTATACCAGTTTGGCATCTGTTTGACGCCCCACAGATCACGACTGACCCAAGTACCGCTCCCTTGCCACGATTGTAAAATACCTTTGGCCCGCAATTCTTCATACGCTGCTGATACCGTCCCACGATTGACGCCAAAGCGCCGTGCCAACACTCTTTCCGGCGGCAGAGATGTACCCGGGGGCAGCACTCCCAGCACAATCTGTCGTTCCAGCTCTTTGGCGATTTGCATATAGATCGGAGCTCCCGCGTCTTTGTCCGGCTTCCATTCCATCCTGATCCGTCCTCCACACTTGCTGTTTTCCTCACTTTCGACAAATTGGCTTACTGCTCCTGCTGCCAATTGGCTCTACCTTTCATGAGCGTTCGCCTCTAAGATGGAACAACAGAAACTTTTATTCGATGAAGGATGGGATTCGGATGAGTGCACAGCTTCCTATCGAGAAGCAGGACGTACAAAAAGAACAGTCGATCACTCTCGAGCAGTTGCATACAGAGAAAAGGGGCTTGCTGTATGGCTTCATCGGGGTGCTTAGCTTCAGCTTGACCTTGCCTGTAACGAAGGTGGTTGTTACCGTGCTCACTCCCCTCTCGGCAGGGTTGGGACGAGCGTTGATCGCAGCAGTACTGGCTGCTTTGGTGCTCCTAATCAAACGCGTACCGTTTCCTACCTGGCAAGAGACCAAGAAACTGTTGCTCGTATCTGCTGGCGTAGTAGCGGGCTTCCCGTTTTTCTCGTCGTGGGCAATGGAGAGAGTGCCTGCTACCCACGGCGCAGTCATCATTGCCCTATTGCCATTGGCTACGGCAGGCGCAGCGATATTTTTTTCAGGAGAGCGCCCCACCCGAAAGTATTGGATTTCTAGTGCGATCGCTTGTGTAACGATTATCGCCTACGCGATCAGTTCTGGCTTTGGTGCCCTCCAATGGGCGGGTCTCGCCTTGCTCGGGGCGGTCATCAGTGCGGCGATCGGATACGCAGTTGGTGGTGAGCTCTCCAAGACAATGGGTGGTTGGCAGGTCATCAGTTGGTCATTGATCTTCGCCTTTCCTTTTCTCGTCGTTCCGCTGGCGGGTCCTTTGCTCACTGAATTAAAACAAGCCACTTGGCCTGTCTGGATCGGTTTTGGCTATATTAGCGTAATCAGTATGTTTCTCGGTTTTTTCGCCTGGTATCACGGCCTGGCAATCGGCGGCGTCTCCAAGGTCAGTCAAATTCAATACCTTCAACCCTTTTTATCGATCATCGCAGCCTGGCTGCTCCTGTCCGAGCCATTGACACTCGGTGCTGTTCTCTCAGCTGTCATTGTCGTGTTGGCTGTCGCAAAAGGAAGAAAAGCTTCCGTTCAGCAAAAAGCGTAAGTAAAAAAACACCGCTCCTCTTCACTAGGAAAAGGGCGGTGTCTCTTGTATTTATTCTGCTTGGCTCAACATATTTCCCAAGTACATCGGTTGATAAGTGGGATCGGATAATACTTTCTTGACTTGATCCGGGCGTGTTTTGTGGTCGTTCGGCAGTTGTTTCCACTCTTCTAGCGTGACCCAGCCAGCCCATTCGATTTCTTCATCGACGATACCACCTGGTGTAGGGTTTGTCTCTTCACCGACGAGCTTCGCCAGAACTCCCACTCCGACTGTATGCTTGCCGTTTCCTTCCTGATCGATCCGATCGTCTATCCAGATCAATCGCTCCATTTCCACGAGGAGTCCGGTCTCTTCCATCACTTCTCTTTTCGCCGCATCTGGAATCGCTTCTAAATATTCTACGATTCCCCCTGGCAGGTTGTAAAAGATGCCTCGTTGTGTCTGTTCACGGATGAGGAGGACTTTCCCTTCGTGTTCCACTACTACGGTGACTCTCAAGCGAATCGCTGACATTTCGCTCGCTCCCTTCTCAGATGGCAGGCGTACGCGTAACATTCAGGGAATCGACACCGGAGTGTGCTAACCATTCCTGTAATGCCATAAGTCCATATTGTTCCAAAAACTTTGCTTCAGAATCCGCGATTGCATGAAGCATCATGAACCTGATTACGTCCTTGCCGTTTGTATAATATTCAAGTCCAGCCTCTTCATAATAGGCAGGGGTCAGTACCATATGATTTAAAACCGATTTTTCCACGATTGTATCCCCGAGCGAAAAGATGCTCCCAGACTCCATACGGATAGTTTGACTCTCCCACTGACGAATCACCTGGGCCGCTACTCTTGCCAAATGCGTAATCATTCTCTGCTCAAACTGATAGGAATAGACGAGGTACTCCGTTGCCACCATCTTGTGCAACTCAAGCGTGGCATACGTCCACCACCCTCGCTTGCGCGTAGCCGGATAGACGGCAATCAGGATATCCGCATCCTCGGATTGATACAGCTCGCCTTGACTCCCAAAAAAGCGGTGGCAATGATCCATTAATTGCTTTACCACTATCATATGTGCAACCCCGCTCCAAAAAGTATGAAAACCTCTACGGCTGCCTGCTCATAGAAGAGCAATTGCATCTTTGTGAAATGGTTCGTGCTCGCCCGAAAAAAGCATGCCCGGATTCGTAGGCATACTTCGTTGATGTTGGACAGCATTATCTTGTATATACGAACATTTTATCATTGTGTGGAGCGAATGTACATGTTTCAACACGCACAAAAAAGCCCCCGGTTTTTCCGAGGGCCTTGTTTTTGTTTATTTCGTGACTTTCACGAAAACTGTCATGCTTTTACCTTGGTACTTCACCTTGAGCTTCGTTGTTCCTTTTGCATGTCCTGTAATGACGCCATTTTCTACTGTGGCAATCTCCTCGTCTTCACTGGACCATATCGCTTCGTCTGTTATGTCTTTTTTCGATCGATCCTGGTAGTAGACGGTTGCTGTGATCTCTTCCTCTTCACCCTCAGAAATCGTGACAGATCGATTACTGATGTATAGTTGACTGATCAGCTCAGCACCCCCCACATAGACTGTCAGCTTGGATGTTTTTCCGGCATATTGGGCTGAAATGACGGTCACACCCGGGGCAATCCCGATGATTTCTCCCTTCTCATTGACCGTTGCCACCTCTGGCTCACTGCTATCCCAAATTGCCTGTTCCGTGACATCCTCCGTTTTCCGGTTGGATAACGTAGCGGCAAGTGTTAGCTGCTCCTCTTCATCTACGTCCAAGCTCAAACTACTTGGGATGAGTTTTAGTCTGCTTACATATACATCCGAGACCACGACAGGAATGGTGATTTCTTCGTCTTGATACGAAATCGTAATCGTTGCTTCCCCTTTGTTTTTGCCAGCTTTGATTACACCTTTTGTGGCAAGCGCTACTTCTTCTTCGCTCGTTTCATATCGGACTTCTTTGTTTTTGGTAATGTCCTCTTTCGTACCGTCGGCGTAAATCGCATACAGCTTGATAGAAGAGGATTTTCCTGGCTTCAACAGGATGTTTTTATCCGATACGCTCAGTCCGACCAATCTCTTTTCCCCTTCACGGGCAACTTTTACTGGAATCGTCGCCGTCTTGCCTTGGTCAACGGTCGTCACAGTAATCGTTGCTTTCCCGCCAGCAAGAGGAGTAACTACACCTTTGTCGTCGACAGATGCTACTTCTGGATCACTGCTGCTCCACTTCACGCTCTGATTCGATGCATACGCAGGTGTAATGGTTGCACGCAATTCAGCCGTTTCTCCGCCTTCCGTTAAGTACAACTCCTCTTGGTCGAGACTCACGTCTGTTACTGGATAGTAAGATGGCGGTGGCGGCGTAACAGATTGTCTTTGGACTTCAATCGTGTACGTCTTCGTTGTACTATCTTCTGCTGTCACTATAATGGTAATCATGTTGCTTCCTGCAGTCAGTGAAATCTCAGCACTTTCTTGTCCACTCGCTACGGCAGTACCGTTCACTGTGACCGTTGACTTTGAGTCAGCCGTTGTCGGGGTTACTTTCAAACTAGTAGTGCCACTCCCAACATCATGCGTGTAGCTTGTGGTATCTGGATCAAACGCTTCGTTTAAAGAACCGCTACTCACAGTTAAACCGCTTAAATTGGCGTTCGTCGACACCAAAATCTTATTCACTTGAATGTTGTACGTCTTCGTTGCACCTGTCTGCGCTGTTACGATAATGGTAATGGGATTGCTTCCAATCTGTAGAGAAATTGCATCGCTTGCTTGTCCGCTCCTGACAGGACTTCCGTTGACCGTTATCGTTGACTTTGAATCAGCAGCAGTCGGTGTAACAGTCAAGTTTGTAACGCTTTGACCAACATTTTGCGTGTAGTCCGTCTTCGCCGAATCAAATGTTTCATTCAATGGCCCCGAATTCAAGCTGATGCTGCTCAAATCAACGTTATTGGATACTATTGTTACAGATGTATCTACATAACCAGTAGCGCTTACCGTGATCGTATGCCCGACAGCTGTCAGCTCATTGGCCTGAATCGTAATTTTCCCTGGAGAAGCAGTGTAAGTAAGCTCCTTGTTCGTTTCATCTTTGACAGCCGTAATGTTTTGACGCCATGTCAGATCATCTGCGAAAGTGATGTCGATCGCATTGGCTACATCACTACTCGTTGCAGTTGTGGAAAGTACAGGAGGAGGTGTAGATACCATTTTGTATACGGTGGAATCCCCTGAAGAATCAGTTGCCACTGCATAGGGAATACCACCTACGATCGTTAAAGAAACACCATTCACACCTGATGTAGTAAAAGCCTCGCTGCCTACTGTCTCCCATTGGCCAATATACTTCTTCACTGTTGCTTTTCCGCTATTGCTGTCTATATACGCTACATAAGGAATATCTTCTTTGACAGCCATGGACAATGCATGTGTCCCTTCATTATTTACAGATGTACCAGGACTGCTTAAGGATGAGCTCTTCTTACCCGGTGTGTCACGGTACACCACGATGGACTTATCATTCTGATCCACTATTGCCATATAAGTAGAATCATTGTAATCACTAGCAGCAAAAGCTATCGGGTTACGTGATGAAATCGAATAATCCTCCTCGAAATTCCACCATGGATTAGAACCATCAGTCCCATTTAAACTCAATACTTGAGTAAAATTCGGCCATACATTCGCTACGTGGAGTTTTCCGTTTTGATTCGCTAACGTAATATTCGCTATGGCCTTTCCCGAATTGGAAGCGTTCAATACCAGTTTCCAGTCGTTTCCTTGAAATTCTTTAACCGTTGCATTAACGCTTACCATCCCTACATTGACTTTACGTGCATATGCCAAATATATTTTCCCGCTTATGCTAATCAAGGATGGAAGGACTTCATTCGATGCATCGGTCTCTGTCCCTACTGTTTTCCAGCTACCTCCTTCATATTTCTTCACCACGACACTCTCATTATGTATATATGCTACATAAGGTTCTCCGTTAGAAACAGCTAAAGACGGATATCGAATTTGACTTTCGGAAAAACCTTCGTCCCCAACCGACTCCCAGTCAGCTCCGTTGTATTTCTTCACGGTAGCCTTTCCGCCTTTGTTAGAATCCGCATAGACGATATAGAGAGTTTCATTTGCGTTCAAGAGGGTCGCATATTGCGCACCTTCTATTCCCGCGTTGTTTACTTGTGACCAATTATCTGTACTTGCAGCATACGCTGTGCTTCCTGCGAACAGGGCATGGCCTGACAAGCTGCCAAATACCATCATCAGTCCCAGAACGACCATCATCACTTTTTTACAGAATGAAACCATCGATTCTCCCTCCTACTTTAATTTTTTCCTACCATCATATAATTAGGACAATTCAATAATTATAGCAGAATGTCTATAAGTTGATCGTCTAACTAAAGTTAATAAGAAACGTGCCTGAGCGACTTCATCACCAAAGAGTGACCAGTCACTGCAGGCACGTATTACGACAACTCTCTATCAGACTCGCACACCTTGATATCTCTCCAATTCCTCTCTCATAAAGCGTGTGCTGTCATTCAATAAGTCAATATCAACAGGATCATGAACAACCCTGCCGTTCTTCTTCATCCATCTACCGTCGATCATGACATGTGCGATATTACCAGCATTCACATTCATCAATACATAATGGTAAGGATCGTAGAGTGGCGCTGTTTGGTGCCTCCTGGTGTCAATCATGATGAGATCCGCCTTCTTGCCTGGTGTCAGGCTGCCGATTTCATCTTCCATCCTCAACGCACGGGCTCCGTCAATCGTGCCTATTTCCAGCACACTCTTGGCATTGAAGACGCCCAGACTTGGTTCTTCACCCTTGATGTTGACTAGTTCATTATGCACGCTGTGGGTGTACGCCAAAGCTACCCGCAATTGTGTAATGATATCCGCCCCAACCACGGAGGTTGTGTCCACACCGATCGACGGCCTGCCTCCCTTACTCAGGATCTGATAAAATGGCGGGTATCCATGTCCCATCAGCATTTCAATCTCCGGTGTAATGGAGACAGACATATTTTCTTTCACAAAAAGCTCATAGTCCTTTTCGGACAGTTGGTTGCAGTGAGCAAAGTTAATGAAATCGAGAGGAAGACCCTCCTCGTGCAAATGAGCGATGAGCCCATCTTCACCAGGCACCCCTCCCACATGGACGGTAGCGAACACATTTAGCTCATGTGCTTCTTTTATACTGCGCTTTAATCGTTCCACATCGTTGCTGAGCGCACCAAGTGCAATCTGAGTCAACGGGTTGCTGTTTGTCTCCCGCAACCGCAGCATATTTTTAAAGTTCGCATCTTCATCATGGGCTACCACTGAATCTGCAATAGCCACTATGGTACGCATTCCGATTTCTGAATCCGCTCTCAAAATTTCAAGGCCATGCCCATAGCTATTGGTCGAATTCGCCCAGTGCAGTACGGTTGTAACGCCAGAATGAATCGCCTCCAAATAGCCGATATAACTCCCTACATAGATGTCCTGCGGGCGAAGGCGTTGTCCGATATCCCCAAGAAACCGCGTAAAGTAGTCCGTCAGCGACCAGTTCGTAAAGGCTTGACTGAACAAATGCTGATAGACGTGGCGGTGTGTATCCACGAAGCCCGGCATTACAATGTACCCGGAACAGTCAATCACCTCCATATCTTCCGTCAGCTCGATGTTCTTTCCGACCTGCTTGATGATGTTGTTCTTAATCAAAATATCTCCATTTTTAATTTCTCTAATTTGAGAATCCATCGATAAAATATGCGCGCCTTGAATCAGTATTGTTGACATCGTTATACCTCCTAAGCGTCATTTGAGATGGATACTGCCTCTAAAAAAACTCCCCCCTTTTACGTGAGCTACTCTATCGTTTGCTACCTAGCTTGATCCTCTACTATAATAAAATCTAGCTGTTTGCTTTGTAGTCGCAAAGGAAAGAGCGCGTGAAGAGTCGGTTTCCGGTAGTGCCCGTCAATGCCCTATCTGGAAATCGGCTCTTTGTTATTGTCACGAGAAAGCTAGAAAAGAAACGTCTAGCCATCTCGCAAACAATCTAAAACTTTAGACGCACAAAAATGTAAAAAGTTTCAAATTTAAGATAAATTTCACTCTTTGGCTTTACGATTAGTTTATTGTTACCTTTCTCCATCTCCTTTCGTCTTGTTATTTGAAATTCCACTTTTTGGGAGGAATCAAGCACTTATGAAAAACAAGACAGCTTGTCTCGTCCTTTCTATTAGTCAAAGCGTATATGCCATTTTCTTATTGGCTTGGGTAATTTCTGTTTTTTTTACCATTGTGCTTCTACCTGAAGATGAATATGATACTGGAGCGCCGGAGGTGTTCTATACGATCCTATCGTATCCGTTTGTACTGCTTGCCTCAGCGATGGGCAGTTGGTACTACTATCACAAGTTGAAATTCAAAACGAGTTACGCACTCAACGCCATTCCTTTACTTTGGGTCATTCCGATGGCGGTATTTATGATCATATTATGGAAATTCAGTATGGCCTCGTAAAAACAGCCCTCCGGCGAACTACCGCCAGAGGGCTTATGCGTTTCCCCTAATAAAGCATGGGCATATAAAAAATACGTGTCTGAACGAATCAGACACGTATTTTCACGTTATCGAAACGATTATCCAATAGAGCCTTCCATCTCAAACTTAATGAGACGATTCATCTCTACCGCATACTCCATCGGCAATTCTTTTGTGAATGGCTCGATGAAGCCCATTACGATCATCTCAGTCGCTTCTGCTTCTGACAAACCGCGGCTCATCAGGTAGAAGAGTTGATCCTCGGATACCTTGGATACAGTCGCTTCGTGCTCAAGCGTGATGCTGTCGTTCATGATCTCGTTGTACGGGATCGTGTCGGACGTGGACAGTTTATCCAGAATCAGCGTATCGCACTTGATATTGGACTTGGAGCCTTCCGACTTGCGTCCAAACTGGGACAGACCACGGTAGGTTACTTTTCCGCCATCACGGGAAATCGACTTGGAAATGATCGTCGATGTGCAATCTGGCGCCAGGTGAATCATTTTCGCACCTGCGTCTTGGTGTTGTCCTTTTCCTGCTACTGCAATGGAAAGAACGGTACCTTTTGCGCGAGGTCCTTTCATGATAACAGCTGGGTATTTCATAGTCAGCTTGGAACCGATGTTTCCATCGATCCATTCCATGTTCGCATCCGCGTAAGCAACCGCACGTTTAGTAACGAGGTTGTATACGTTGTTGGACCAGTTTTGGATCGTGGTGTAACGGCAACGAGCGCGTTCTTTTACAATGATTTCTACGACAGCGGAGTGCAAGGAATCCGTGCTGTAGATTGGAGCTGTACAGCCCTCTACATAGTGAACGAAGGAATCTTCATCGGCGATGATCAGCGTACGCTCGAATTGACCCATGTTCTCCGAGTTAATACGGAAGTAGGCTTGCAGTGGAGTTTCTACTTTTACGCCTTTTGGTACGTAAATGAAGGAACCACCGGACCATACTGCCGAGTTCAATGCAGAAAACTTGTTGTCTGCTGGAGGAATCACTGTCGCGAAGTATTCTTTTACGATTTCTGGGTGCAGTTTTACTGCGGAATCCATGTCGCAGAAGAGAACGCCCAGTTTTTCCAGGTCTTCCTGCATGTTGTGGTATACAACCTCAGATTCATACTGAGCAGATACACCTGCGAGGAACTTTTGCTCTGCTTCTGGAATACCCAGCTTGTCAAAGGTTGCCTTGATTTCTTCTGGCACCTCATCCCAGCTACGGCCTTGCTTTTCAGAAGGCTTTACATAGTAGGTGATGCTGTCAAAATCGAGGTCATCCAGATCGCCGCCCCATTTTGGCATCGGCATGCTGTTGAAGATGTCCAATGCTTTTAGACGGAATTCCAGCATCCATGCTGGCTCATCCTTGATCTTCGAAATTTCTTCGACGATCTCGCGGGTCAAACCCTTTTTGGTACGGAATACAGAAACGTCCTTATCGTGGAAGCCGTACTGATACTCCTGTATTTCTGGGCCTTTAACAGCCATCGTTGCTCACTCCTTCGTGTTCATGTCCCTTACCCATCACTATTCTTGCTCCGCCTGTTTGACACCTTGCTCCAATGCTTTCCAAGCCAATGTCGCGCACTTGATTCGCGCTGGGAACTTGGCTACGCCAGACAGGGCTTCGATATCACCAAGATCAATCGAGTCATCGATTTCTTTGCCTTGCATCATATCGGAGAATTTTTGCGACAGCTCCAGTGCTTCTGCTACTGGCTTGCCTTTAACAGCATCTGTCATCATGGATGCAGACGACATGCTGATCGAACAGCCTTCGCCAAGGAACTTCGCGTCCACCACCTTGCCGTCCTCCACTTTCAAGGAGAGCGAGATGCTGTCGCCACAGGTCGGGTTATTCAAATTCACAATGAGTCCGTCGGATTCTTCCAGCTTGCCGCGGTTACGCGGTTTCTGGTAGTGATCCATAATGACGCGGCGGTATAAATCATCAAGAGAAGACATTGCCGAAATACTCCTTCGTCTTCTTCAAGCCCGCGATCAGCACATCTACTTCTTCTTCTGTGTTGTACAGGTAGAAGCTTGCCCGAGCGGTAGCCGTCACATTCAGCCAACGCATCAGCGGTTGTGCGCAGTGATGACCGGCACGAACTGCGATTCCGTAACTGTCCAGCACCGTCGCCAGGTCATGCGGATGTACAGTATCCAGGTTGAATGTAATTAAACAGCTGCGGTCCTGCT
Organism: Brevibacillus sp. IT-7CA2; assembly: GCF_949767855.1. Classification (NCBI taxonomy): domain Bacteria; kingdom Bacillati; phylum Bacillota; class Bacilli; order Caryophanales; family Paenibacillaceae; genus Brevibacillus; species Brevibacillus sp. IT-7CA2. Next base: position 491,786 of record NZ_CATKQT010000044.1, on the reverse strand, counting down.
GTGGGCCGTAAATCTTCAATCCTTCTATCTCGCGCATTTGTTCCATCGCGTACTTGACGAGATGTTTTTCATGGCGCTCGATATTGTCCATTCCGATCTCTTCCAAAAAGTCAATCGCTGCTCCCAATCCGATAGCTCCTGCGATGATCGGCGTTCCTCCTTCAAATTTCCAAGGAAGCTCCTTCCACGTGGAATCGTACATATCCACATAGTCGATCATTTCTCCGCCGAACTCCATCGGCTCCACACGCTCCAGCACCTCACGCTTGCCGTACAGAACACCTACGCCTGTCGGGCCTGCCATCTTGTGCGCTGAAAACGTATAAAAATCGCAATCCAAATCCTGGACGTCGATTTTCTTGTGTGGAGCACCCTGCGCTCCATCAACAAACAAAAGTGCGCCATGCTGATGAGCGATTTGGGCAATTTCCTTGATTGGGGTAGTATCCCCCAATACATTGGAAACATGGTGAATCGCAACGAGTTTGGTATTGTCCGTAATTGTTTCCTTGACTGCCTCCAGAGTAACGGTACCGTCCTCTGCCAGCGGAATGAACTTGAAAGTCGCTCCGGTCGCCTTGGCTGCCTGCTGCCATGGAATGAAATTGGCGTGATGCTCCACCAAAGTGGTCACGATTTCATCTCCAGGCCCCAGGTACTTGCGAGCATAGCCATAAGCTACCGTATTACAAGCAGATGTTGTACCACGTGTAAAGACGATTTCCGCGGCTTCACGAGCGTTGATGAAGGCGCGAACTTTTTCACGCGCGCCCTCGTACCCATCTGTCGCTATGTTACCCAAGGTGTGCACGCCACGGTGCACATTGGAGTTATACTCCCTGTAGTATTTATCCATCGCCTCGATAACCTGAATCGGTTTTTGAGAGGTTGCACCATTATCCAAATAAACGAGCGGATGTCCGTTTACTTCTTGGTGTAGGATGGGAAAATATTTCCGAAGCTCCTTGGCGTTCATTAGCCTAACTTCCTTTCAAGCGCCTGACGGAGTCTGTTTTTCACTTCTTCTACTGGAATCTCAGCGACAACTGGCTCCAGGAAGCCGAGAATGATCAGACGTTCTGCGCCTTGACGGGAAATACCACGAGACATCAAGTAGAAGATAGACTCTTCACTAAAACGTCCTACCGAAGCTGCGTGACCCGCTTTAACGTCATCCTCGTCGATCAACAGGATCGGGTTGGCATCACCGCGAGATTTATCGCTCAGCATCAGGATGTTTTCCGCCTGTACGCCGTTTGCCTTTTCAGCGCCTTTTTCGATTTTCGTGATACCGTTTAGGATACTCACTGCTTCATCCGTCATAACAGCCTTGCTCACCATGTCAGACTCCGTGTGCGTGCCGATATGCTGAACTTGGGAAGTGAGGTTTTGACGTTGGGAACCAGTACCTACAGAAATGGATTTGGTCTCTGCGATCGAAGCAGTTCCCTTGAGGATGGTGGTGTTGTTGGCAACGGTATTGCCATCATTCATCTCACCCAAAATCCATTCCATTTTTCCATCGCGATCAACGGTTGCACGACGGAAGCTGTAGTCGTGAACGTCTACAGACAGAGAACGTACAGAAGCTACTTGCACAGATGCGCCCGCGCCTACATATACTTCAACAACGCTGTTCGCAACCATGCTTTTGCCTTCGCCAGATACATATGTATCCACGTAGGTTACTTTGCTGTTCGCTTCTGCCACGATCAAAACATGTGGAGCCAACAGAGCATTGTCGCCTGCAATTTCATACACTGCTTGCAGGGGAACATCTACTTCCACGTTTTTCGGAACGTAGAGGAATACGCCACCATTCACTACTGCAGTATGCAGCGCAGTCAGCTTGTGCTCATCAAGTGCGATAACGTTCAGCAAATATTTTTGCACGAGATCGCCATGTGATTGCAGAGCATCAGCAAAAGTCGTGAAGATCACGCCTTGTGCCTTCAACTCATCGGATACTGCTTGAAAAACGGTAGAAGCATTTTTTTGTACCAACAGGTTTTTCACGCTGTCGACATCGATTTGTGCTTTTACCAAATCGCTGAGTTCATTCGCCGCTGCCACCTTCGCAGTGGTTTTGAACGGATCGAAATCAACGGTATTCCATTTATCAATTTTCGTTTTCTCCAAGGCAGGGAGCGCCAGCTCTCCCGCCGCCTTCAGTCCAGCGAGGCGCTTTTCCAGGAACCAGGCAGGCTCCTGATTAGCTTTGGAGTACTGGGTGATCGCCTCGGAATCGAAGCGTAGCTGTACATCCACACTCATTTCACTGCTGCCTCCTTCATCCTACACGTTGGCGTTTACGGTTTCGTCCTCGATGCCGAGCTCTTCCTTGATCCAGTCGTAGCCTTCTGCCTCCAGGCGTTCAGCCAGCTCAGGACCACCGGACTTCACGATACGACCTTGCATCATGACGTGTACGAAGTCAGGCTTTACATAGTTCAGCAAACGCTGGTAGTGCGTAATAATCAAGAATCCGCGGTCTGCGGAGCGCATTTCGTTTACACCAGCTGCAACGATTTTCAATGCGTCGATGTCCAAACCGGAGTCGATTTCATCCAAAATACAGATAGCTGGCTCCAAGAGCATCATTTGCAGAATCTCGTTACGCTTTTTCTCACCACCGGAGAAACCTTCGTTCAGGTAACGGTGGGAGAAAGACTCATCCATTTCCAGCGTGTTCATCTTTTTGTCCATCTCACGGATGAATTTCATCAGGGAGATTTCGTTTCCTTCGCCACGGCGCGCGTTGATCGCAGAACGCAGGAAGTCAGAGTTGGTTACACCGCTGATTTCGGACGGGTATTGCATCGCCAGGAACAGACCTGCACGTGCGCGCTCGTCTACTGCCATTTCCAACAAGTCTTCGTCATTGATTAGCACTTCGCCATCGGTTACCTCATATTTTGGGTGACCCATCAATGTGGATGCCAATGTCGATTTACCGGTACCATTTGGTCCCATGATCGCGTGCACTTCGCCGCCCTTGATCTCCAAATTCAGGCCTTTGAGGATCTCTTTGTCCTCGATCTTGGCGCGAAGGTTTTTTATTTGCAAATGCGGTACTGCTGTCATCTGAATTCCCTCCATACACGTCAAAAGTGAGTTGGTAAATTCTCAATCCATTCTCAATAACTATCTTATAATAAGAATAATTATAAATCAAGGAATGAAACATATCTGTATTTTTTATATCATTATATTTAGAAAGTCTGTTTTTGCGCATGAATCCTTCCTAAATATTGTTGCCTCCGCAGCATTTTTCCCTTTGTGACTTTTGGACATACATTTCCGTCTAAACTCCAGGTACTTTTTGTAAAAAACACCACTGGATATCTTGAAAGGGATGGAGCATTTTGAAAGAGAGTAACAAGAAACTCGCAATTGGACTCGCTACTGTCTTACTACTCGTAGGTGGCACCACAGTCTTCGCAAAAACGGGCACAGAGAAAATATCTGCTCGTTTCTCCAACATTAAATTGATAGTCAATGACCAGGTCGTCAAAACGAAAGCAGAACCATTCATATATAATGGAAACGTTTATGCACCTGTAGCGACTGTTGCCAATGCACTCGGCATTAAGCAGGAATGGGACAATAAAACTCCTGCTGTCCGTTTTTCAGGCGCTGGCGGAAGCACCGGTGGCAGTAGCATTCCAGAAGCAATTGTCCAGCAGGCAAAAGACACCTTGCCGCTTCCTTGTGACCCTTCCGATGTAAAAGGCAGCTTGTACTTTTGCGGTCCAGAGAAAGAGGTCGTTTCCAAAGGTTATGTCAATCTGACAGGAATGAGTGATCAGGAGTTTCTCGTTATGTATCGCTATCACACTATTGAAGGGCTCCCTTGGGAAGCTTACCTGACTCTTTTCCGTCAGTCAAATGGAAAAGTTGTCCCAGTCAATACCTCGAAAGTATTCGATGGTAGCAAGTAACTGATGAGCTAAAAACCGTCGGTCACAGGCTGACGGTTTTTTTACGTTTTCACGAAGAAAAAACGGATAGACCTTATCGTCTACCCGTTTCTTTCCTGTTCGATTATTTTACTTTTGGACCCGCATTCGCAATATCTGCTGCATTCGGGAATTTCTTCTCGAAGTTCTCAATGAAGCGTGCAGCCAGATCAGCCGCTTGCTTGTCGTAATCTTCCTTGTTTGCCCATGTATTGCGTGGTTGCAGAACTTCAGCAGGAACGTTCGGGCAAGAAGTCGGTACTTGTACCCCGAAAATCTCGTCAGCTACATAGTCTACTTTTTCCAGCTCACCGTTCAATGCTGCTGTTACCATCGCACGCGTGTAGGACAGCTTCATACGTTGCCCAACACCTACTGGGCCACCAGTCCAACCAGTGTTCACCAGGTATACTTGAACCTTGCGCTCGTCAATCTTCTTACCGAGCATTTCTGCATATACTACCGGATGCAATGGCAAGAATGGAGAACCGAAGCAAGTAGAAAACTCTGTTTGCGGAGCAGTTACACCACGCTCTGTACCTGCCATTTTGCTGGTGTAGCCAGACAGGAAGTGATACATGGCTTGCTCTTTATTCAGCTTGGAGATTGGAGGCAATACACCGAACGAATCGGCAGTCAAAAAGACGATGACATTTGGTTGCCCGCCCACGCCTGGAATTACAGCACCCGGAATTGCTTCCACTGGGTACGCAGCTCGTGTATTCTCTGTATATTTGATGCTATCGTAGTCTGCTACACGAGTCGCTTCGTTTACATCTACGTTTTCAAGTACGGTACCGAACTGGATTGCTTTCCAGATTTGCGGTTCGCCTTCTTCAGACAGCTTGACGCATTTTGCATAGCATCCGCCTTCGATATTGAACACACCATTGTCAGACCAGCCGTGCTCATCGTCACCGATCAAGAAGCGGTCTGGATCAGCAGACAGCGTTGTTTTTCCTGTACCGGACAAACCGAAGAACAGGGCAACGTCACCGTCTTTACCTACGTTTGCAGAGCAGTGCATCGAGAGTACGTTGCGCTCTGGAAGCAGCATGTTCATTACGCTGAAGATCGACTTTTTCATTTCGCCAGCATACTCAGTGCCACCGATCAACACTGTCTTTTGCTCAAAGCTCAATACGATGAAAGTCTCGGAGTTCGTACCGTGTACCGCAGGATTGGCCTTGAAATTAGGCGCATAGATAACCGTGAATTCTGATTCGTGCGCAGCCAGTTCTTCATCGGACGGACGGATGAACAACTGACGTGCAAACAGGTTGTGCCAAGCGAATTCGTTCACTACGCGGATTGGCAGGCGATAGGTTGTATCTGCACCCGCAAAGCCATCGAAAACAAACAGTTCATCTTTTGATTGTAAGTATTGGAGCACGTCTTGTTGAAGTGCTTGGAATTTTTCAATACTGATTGGTTGGTTAACCGGACCCCAGTTGATTTTATCGTGTACGGAAGCTTCGTCCACCACAAATTTGTCCTTTGGCGAACGGCCGGTAAACTTCCCTGTTAGCGCATTGAGCGCCCCCTTGTCGGTCAAAATCCCTTCGCCACGCTTCACTGCCATCTCAACAAGATTAGCTACAGGCAAGTTATGATACACTTTCGTAGCTCCAAGAATGTCAGTAAGCTTTTGAACCGTATTGGTTTCCATGTGTGAACGATCTCCTTCCCAAAATGTGTACCATTTATTGTGACTTTCTAATTGTCGCTCGATTTGTAATTAGTATATCACATTTAGCTAAATAAGCTACATAATTTTATAATCTCTTATGGAGAATGTGTGAATAACCCTCCTCATGCGTATTATTCCCCAACAGCAGTATTTTGTCCACAAACCAATCAGTCTATCGACTAGTCGGGAAGTACACAGAGACATTTTCCTCACAAAAAGAGCAACACCAAGAGTTTACTCTCTTAGTGTTGCTCTCACAAGGCATAAAGATTTACGTATTTTCAAACGTTTTTACGACTGTTTGACACAAAATCGCCACACCTTTTTCCAACGCAGAGCGTTCAAAATGCATCAGTGGATGATGCAGCCCTGGTACCAAATCACATCCAAGAGCCAGCATCGTCGCCTTGATATGAGGGCGCTCCACCGTATAGTAGTGGAAATCCTCCGCTCCCGGACTGACAGGCGCCGCTCTCAAATTCTCTTGACCGAGCACATCTACGATCGCCTGCTCCATAAATGCCTTCGCTTGATCATCGACCTCTGCCGCTACCATGCGCGACCCGGCCTCTACCTCTATGCGTGCCTGAAAAGACTCCGCAACTCCGTCGATCATTTGGCGAACTCGATTCACCAGGTCATCCATCGCCTGATTCGTCTGCGCTCGCAGATCGAGAGCAAAACGCGCCTTATCCGGGATAATGTTGTAGCTCTCTCCCCCGGCTTGCAGCATGGTCATTTTGACGGTGGCTGGCACCATCGGATTGATATGTATATGTCCGAGTCCAGAAATAATCGCTCCCGCTACTTCAATCGCATTGATCCCGAGATGCGGTCTCGCTCCGTGCGCAGCGACTCCTGTGATTTCCCCGTAGAGAAACATGGCTGCTCCGTTGTAGATAGCGGGTCCCGCCGTTCCATTTGCCATCTCCTGAATCGGTCTTAGGTGAACACCGTACAAATAATCGATGTCATCGACGACACCCTTCTCCACCAACTTCAATGCTCCCGTTCCTTTTTCTTCGGCTGGTTGGAACAAGATTTTTAACGTTCCCGGCGGTTGATATCCAGCGGCAACCAATGCTTCTACCGTTTCCACGATCAATGTCATATGGGCGTCATGACCGCAGGAATGATTCGCGCGCCATTCACCGTTGACTTCTTGCCAAAGTGCATCGATGTCTGTGCGCAAGCCAACAACTGGCTTTCCTTCGCCCCATTCTGCTACTAATCCTGTACAATCGTCAAAAGTCGTAACACGCAGTCCCAAGGCACGCATGCGCTCTGCCAAATAACGAGTTGTTTCTACTTCCTTCCAGCTTATCTCCGGATTCTCATGCAGATGACGGAATGTTTCGGCAATAGCATCTTTACGTGCGGCAACCGTCTGTTGCAACGACATAACAGTAGACATCAAAGCGCCTCCTCCAAAACCGTTTCTTCCTATTATATCACAATGCCCAATGGACCGTTCACCGACAGGTCAGTCGCAAAATGGCATCGAGCTTCAATTGGTCGCGCAATGGCCCTGCTATTTGCACCTTTTCTTTGGCTAGAACATAGACGAGCTCATCGCCGCCAAACAGCATCTGCATTTGTTTCTCCTCTCCCTTGATAATCAGATCGGCAGGCTGCTCTTCTGTCCATACATCCCAGGATGCAACGCCTTTTGCTATCGTCAGTTGCCATTGTGACGGTATATCATCTACTACAATTCCGATCTTGCGCTCCCATCCTGCTGTTATGAATCGCAAGTGTGCTTTTCCTTGCAGTCGCTCGCCCAGTTCAAAAAGCAGTCTGCCCATTCCGATCATCTACATGCCACCCCTCTCTTCCCAATTGGGTTCGTGGCCTGTCAGGTCGAATCCTTTGGCGAGGTATGAGAGTCACTGTCGGCTGTTGTCAGGGGAGCCATCTTTTTCTCGACATTGTAAGAAAGACCTTTAGAGAAGGCTTTTGAGTCAGCATAGTGGAGGAGAAGAAAAAGCACAGTTCTCTTCGACTCTGACACGCCCACAAGGGGATTCACTGGTCGTCTCCACTTAAAAAAGGGGACCGTCGAGCCAAAGCCCACCCTACGGGCGGACGTTTCTCAAGGAAGAAGTGTTCGACAAGCGTGGTCCTCTTTTTTAAGTTCCGACTGGGGAGGCTTTGTCAAGGTCTGCGAGTCCTGTGCTTTTTCTTCTCAGCAGCTTTGTTGGTTCATCGGTACCTTCTAAACCGTAAAGAAGATCATCCACAACAAAAAACAAAAAAGCATCCGCTTTACGCAGATGCTTTTCGGAAACACTACTCATCGAACTCGTCTTTATCGAGTCGCACCTCAAGGTGGTGACCATCGGGTGTCTCAAAATACAAATTATAGCTAGTAGGCTGTGTAATTGGGCCACGATAGCAAATATTCTCTGCCTCCAGCTTATCGACCAGATAGTCCAGCTCAGCTCGGCTTTGCACAGAGAAGGCGAGATGATCGACCTGCCCTACGCCGCCTTTCCCAGCTTCCCCGCCATGAGGATGAAGACCGATCCGTGTGTATGTGCCAATTTGAAAGTAGACAGGTGCTCCTTCCGTCATATTCTCTTCCGGGATAGGGACTTCCAAAATGTCCTTAAAAAAACGAGCTACCTTCACAACATCACTACAATTCAATGCGATGTGGTGAACGGCTTTCAAATGAAACATTCACACTGCCTCCCACGTCAACTCAGGTCATGCGCTCTTGTGCGACATTAGCTTTTCTTTTATTGTACTGCTTCAATCGCTCGCTTAACCGTCTTAAACGAATCATCAATGCTTCCCGCCAATCGTCATCCTGTAACTCCTTGGCGATCCCGAGCAGATCAAGTGAAATATCGATCTGCTGCTTTAATACTTCGGCGAAGCTGGCAGCTTCATCCGTCATGGTACAATTCTCAAACAACTCGGATGTATTGTCAACACTCACAAAGTCAGCAAAATCCACTTCTGGAGCCTGATCTCCCTGAGCATATTCTACTAAAATTTCGTATTCTCCCTCAATACCGGGATGAACCTCAATTCTGTCACATACAGGACAAAACATGATCGGGACATTGTGTACAAGCGTTTTATAATGACGGACTGAGCCAACGGAACCTACCATTCCAGCACCACAACAAAAACTCATATGGTCTCCCTCCCTATTCGCCAAATGAAACGTCCATGTCCGTTTTTTGGTCGAAACTTTGTCTGTATCCGCATTGTAGCCTATATACCCACTAACACTCCACCCGCAAATGCTACCAATAAATGAATCGAAGTAAGATTTGGTTTATCCATTTTACTCGATTTGCTTAGATTCTTGCAACATTTTCTGACTAGTATGAATATTTCCCCTCATTTGCCTAAATCCATCATAAAAGATAGTCTTAATCTATCCGATAATAAGGAATAATAATCATTTTAGCAAAAATTCAAAAGGAGAGCGGTTCCATGTTTCGTTTCAAAAGTCTTCGTGCTCGAACACTGACCATTACCCTTCCCGTCATTATCTTGACTCTTTTGCTCGTCGTGGGCATCGGTTTCTGGTTCTCTGTCGACCAATTGAATCGGGAAATTGAGGACAAAATGAATTTTCAACTAGATATGGTCGGCAGTAATGTGGAAAAGCAACTGGAAGCCCATAGCAAAGTAACGCTGAGTATGGCTCGCTTTATTGAAATGGGTCCTGTTACAAATTCGCTAGAGCAGTTAAATTCCCTGCTCTCCAAAACTGTTCTCATTAATGATACGACGGTCGGAATGGGAATTTTCATGGAACCTTACGCTTTTGACCCGAACAAGAAACTCGTTGCTACTTACGGGGCAAAGACTGACGGCAAGGTGAACATTACAGATGAGTACAGCAGCGACTCCTATAACTATCCAAATCAAGACTGGTACAAGGTCGGTATCTCGACCAAGAAGGAAACCGATTATTCCGAGCCGTACTTTGACGAGGTTTCCAAGGTCTCCATGGTGACGGTAGTCGCTCCTTTTTACACGCCGGATAAAAAGCTTCTGGGTATAGCCACAGACGATATTACACTCACTGACGTGGAAAAGCTCGTCTCCAGTACAAAAGTAGGCGAAACAGGCTGGGCCTTTTTGGTGGATCAAAAAGGGAGATATCTCGCTCATCCTCAAGCAGACAAGCTGATGAATCATTCCGTTCAATCTGACGATAATGCTTCCTTGGCAGCAATAGGTCCTTCTCTTCTAGAAGAGAAGTCAGGAATGAAGACGTTTAACGATGAAAACGGAATCAATCGTGTTTATTTTCAAGAGCTCGGAGATACAAACTGGACAATCGCTCTCGTCATGCCAGAAAAAGAAATTGCCGATCCGCTCTATGAATTGTTCTTTGAGCTTTGTATGGTGAGTCTGATCGGTCTGTTGATCATGGTTGCTGTCATTTATTACTTCAGCAAATACTTGACCAAACAAATCGATCGCGCCAACCTGCTGGCGCATGCACTCTCCAATGGCGATTTTACCGCTTCCATGGATATTCAGACAGCCGATGAGATGGGGGTTATGGCAAATCGCTTCAACTCCATGACGGCAACCTTGTGCGAAACGCTGGGTCAAGTCAGCTTTAACGCTCAACAGGTTGCTGCTACGTCTGAGCAATTGATGGCAAGTGCGGAACAGACGAGCAAAGCAACAGAGCAGATCGCTCAATCCGTTCAAGAAATTGCCTACGGTACTGAGCAGCAAGTGGATGCGACTGTTCAAGGCTATGAAGTCATCAACGAGATTGCCGTACACATCGAAGCGATGGAAAAAGGCATTGAGGATGTCAACCTCTCTACACAAGAAGCGAACCGCCAAGCCACAGATGGCAATCAGATGGCAGCCAAAACGGTCGAGCACATGGATGTGATCCATAGCCAGATGGCCAAGACCTCTACGATTGTCAATACACTAGGCCAACGCTCCCAAGAGATTGGAGAAATGATCTCTCTCATCACGACGATCGCCAATCAAACCAACCTGCTCGCTCTGAACGCCGCTATCGAAGCAGCTCGGGCCGGAGAACAAGGACGAGGCTTTGCCGTTGTAGCGGACGAGGTGCGCAAGCTGGCCGAACAATCCAGCTCTGCCGCCGAGCAGGTCAGTCACATCGTCACGGTGATTCAGCAGGATACAGGCTCAGCGATCGCGGCAATGAATCATGGCTCTTCTATTTTGGGAGAAGGCATGACTCTCGTTCGCTCAACAGGAAATGCATTTGAGCAAATTACTGGCTCCACGTCGGGGCTGCTCGTCCGCATGAATGAAGTGACAACAGAAATGAGCAAGATCAGTCAGCAAATGCAGACGATTGTATCCGCTATTACGCATATTACACAAATCGCAGAACAATCAGCCGGCAACTCTCAAACGGTTGCGGCAGCAGCGGAAGAACAAACCGCTTCGATGGAGGAAATCTCTTCGGCTGCAACGATGCTAGCTAAAATGGCAGAAGAGCTCAATGATGCAGTACGAACATTCAAGTTGGAGTAGTCCGTCCATAAATAAAGAAAAGCCGGAGCACAAACGCCCCGGCTTTTTTTGTTTCCTATTCTTTTACCATCGCTTCGTATTTGTCTGCATCCATCAGCTTGTCCAACTCAGCTGTATCAGACAATTCGACGACGATCATCCATGCTTGCTCGTATGGCGAAGAGTTAACCAGTTCAGGTGCGTCTTCCAGTTCGCCATTTACTTCTACTACTTTACCAGTTACAGGAGCGTACAGTTCAGAAACGGTTTTTACCGATTCCACGCTGCCAAACGGCTCATCCTGTTGGATTGTCGAGCCTACCTCAGGCAACTCGACAAACACGATGTCACCCAGCTCTGCTTGAGCAAAAGAAGTGATTCCGATGTACGCCTTGTTTCCTTCTACTCGCACCCACTCATGCTCTTCACTGTAACGTAGATTTTTCGGGAATTCCATCGTTTACATATCCTCCTATCGGGTACAATCCATTACACATACTTAATTAGACGAACATTCTAGGATTCCTCTTCGATCCCCAAAATTCTGAACAAGCGTTTTTTTACCAGTTGGAGACCCTTCTCTCCTGCCTGAAAGTGACGTAACTGAAGAGCCTCGTCAAACAAATAAAAAGCGGGGACGTATTCATTCTGGAATGCATCGACTGTCTTTCTATCATTATCGATTGCAATAGGGTGTGTCAAATGTTGTTCTGCAATCGCCTTCTTGATCATCTCGATGTCTGTATCTTTTTCCGAATGAGGCATATGAATTCCAATGACCTTCAAACCGTTAGCAGCGTATTGATCTCGCCATTCGTTTATGCTTGGCATCGATTCCTTGCACATGTAGCAACTGACGGACCAGATATGTACCAAGACAGGACTTCCAACCAAATCAGCTTTGGTTACTTGCCCGTTGATCCACTCCGTAATCCCAGAAAAGTCAGGCATTTCTTCGCGCAAACGCATGAAAGCTCATCCCCTCTTTTTTGACTTCAACTGCTACACACTTGTTTTCGTACGAAGAATCCCGGATTGATCGATGGCAGCCACAGCCTCTAACAGGATCTCTGGAGGTTGGACGAGAGCAATTCGTATATACCCTTCTCCTTCTTCGCCGAAGGCACTTCCCGGAACGACCACGACCCCGGCTTTCTCCAGTAAAGCGAAGGCGAACTCTCGTGACGTCCAGCCGTTCGGTACAGCTGCCCAGACGAACATGGTCGCCTTTGGAGATGGAATGCTCCATCCTGCCTTTGCCAATGCCCCCAGCAGCACATCACGCCGTTCTTGGTAAACGGGCGCGACTGTGTTTTTTCCACCCGATTCCCGATCCTCTCGCAAAGCCTCAATGGCCATTTGCTGTACAGGCAAAAAGACACCGTAATCGATATTGGATTTTACAATCGCAAGCGGCTTGATGATGTCTGCATTCCCTACAACGTAAGCGATCCGGCATCCTGCCATATTAAAGCTCTTGGAAAACGAATTACATTCAATTCCCACTTCCTTCGCTCCTGGCACTTGCAAAAAGCTCGGCGCTTGGTAGCCGTCAAACACCATCTCCGAATAAGCCAAATCATGAACCACGATAATGTCAAAACGCTTGGCAAAAGCCACAACCTCTTCAAAAAAGGCAAGGGTAGCAACCGCGGAAACCGGATTATTCGGATAGTTCAGAATCATAAACGTTGCACGAGCCGCTATCTCCTCTGGAATGTCTGACAGCTTTGGCAAAAATTCATTTTCTGCCCGCAGAGGCATCCGGTAAGGTACCGCTCCCGCTAAATGAACGCTGCCTTCGTAGATCGGATACCCAGGATCAGGTACGAGGACGATATCTCCAGGATCAGTCCATGCCAAAGCAAAGTGAGCCAAACCATCCTGGGACCCCATCAAGGAATGAACCTCCCCATCTGGCACTAGCTCCACCCCAAAACGATATTGATACCAGCGGGCGACCTCTTCTCGGAAGGCCGCCGTTCCATCGCTCAACGGATAGCGAAAAGCAGTTGGTTGCTGAATGGCATGGATTAACGTTTGCAGTAGCCTCTCGTCAGGCTGCTGATCAGGGCTGCCGATGCTCAAGTCGTATACCGTTCTTGTTTTGGCAACCTCCCTTTTTCGAGCCTCCATCTCTGAAAAAATATCGGCGGAAAGATGGTTCAGTCTTTTGGAAGGTTGGCGCATCATGCCTTCCCTCCCCAAGCCTTCTCCAGCTCTTCTACTTTGAAACCAAGGGTTACGGTTTGATCGCTTGCGATAAGAGGCCGTTTGATCAGTTTGCCATTGGAAGCCAACAGCTCAAGCATTTCATCCTCTGACATCGTAGGAAGCTTGTCCTTCAAGCCCAGCTCGCGGTAATGAACACCGCTCACATTGAAAAACTTGTGTAAATCGAGTCCACTTGTCTGCCAAATTTGGCGCAGCTCTTCTTTGGACGGCGGTGCATCCACAATCGGAATTTCTTCGAAGCCAATATTTTGATCCGTGAGCCATTTTTTCGCTTTGCGGCATGTATCGCATTTGTTGTATAGGTAGGCTTTCATCGTCATAATCATTTCCTCGCTTTTTCGTTTCTGACAAAAACGACAGCCGTCCCTCTCTTCTGGCTGTCGTCATACGTTTGCTTCTCATCTGGAATCCGTTATTCGGTGCGCTCGCTCTTTGCATCATCTTCTTCATTCGACTGGTCAGGATTTACCTGCCACATTTGCGAAAGCGGCGAGAAGGGCACCCCTAGTTGCTTGGCATTCTGGTCTTCCACAGCCTCAGCCAGTGTCCCGGTTAACGGCATGGTGTACTCAATGTGCTCATCCATCTGCCCATCCTCCTTCACTTTTCCTAGTGTGAGGAGTTTGCACGTCATTATGCAGATGGTTTTGCTTTGATCTCAACTTGATAGCCAGCGTGCTTTCTCGTCTGGAATACACCATTTTCAAAAATCAAATACTGTGCTTTCACACCAATCAATCGCCCGCCGAGCTGTTCTTCTTTATCGAGCGTTTTGGAATTAATCTTATCCAGCGACTCCAAGATCGGATAAGCAATATCTACCCATTCGTCCTCACGATATTGGAATGCTTTAAACTGTTCAGGAAAATGACCGTACACTTCGTCACGCATGGCGAGCAAGTCGATTTCCTTCACATCTCCCTTAAGCATTTTGCGCCAGTTGGTCTTGTCTGGCAAAAACTGACTCAAGTGGAATTCAAGCTCCCCAGCCATCCGACGAGTGGGTAGCTCCGCAATCGGAATCGCGCGAATTGCCCCTTGATCCACCCAACGTCTCAATTCATTATGCTTGCGAGTCAATCCTACCTTTATATCACTCGACACTGCCAGATAGACAAAATGAGGAATCATGCAATATCTCTCGCCGAAGCTCTCGTCCCGGCAAGTCCCCAAGTCAAAATGACATTCATGCGGCTTGACGATGCACAAGTCATTTTCCGGCAGTTTGGTAAAACAGGGATAGCAATACCCGCTGTTAAACGTCTTGTTTGTTTTGCGGCCACAGGCAATGCAATTTTTTTCGCCTAAAAACGAAATCGTCAATTCACTGCCCAGCCATTCATTAAGCGGAAGGCGATCTTCACCGATATTCAAATAGTAGTCTACCGGCTTGTCCCCTCCATGGTACTCGTGTGTTAGTCCTTGCAAAATACCGCGGAGTTCCACCAAACTCTCTCCTCTCCTATGTACGGTTCTTCCATTTTAACATAACCGCCACCTACTCTGACCGCTGTTTTCTTTTGGTAGCATGTTTTCCCTAGCAGGAGGTGAACCTAATCACATCCCAGAAGAAGGAGGCGATTGTTCATGCGCAAATGCATACGATACGCCTTGCTTTTCGCCTGCCTTCTTGGCTATGGCACCCTACCTGCTTTTGCCCAGCAAACACTGCCTTCGTATGAGCCGATCCACAGAATCGACACAGAGAAAAAGGTCGTCGCTCTCACTTTTGATGATGGGCCGGATGCTATCTATACGCCCAAAATTCTTGAGGTGCTGCATCAGTACAACGTTCGCGCTACGTTTTTTGTCCTTGGCTCCCAAGTGGACAAGCACCCAAAGGTCATGCAGTGGATTTACAAGGCTGGGCATGAAATCGGCAACCACGGCTACCACCATTTTGATCTGAACAAGCTGACCGAGCATGAAGTGTACGAAGAAATCAAGCATGCAGAACGCTCCATTTTGAAGACGACCGGCATTTTGGCGCAATACTACCGTCCACCCTACGGCATCCTGACACATGACGTCATGAATGCGGTTCAATCCAGTGGCTACGACATCATTCACTGGTCGATTGATCCTCGTGATTGGTCTTTGGCACGCACAGCTAACGTCATTGCCAAAAGCGTCAAGAGCAATGTCTCCTCCGGGGATATCATCCTGTTTCATGATGGGGGTCTAAACCAACGGCAAACAGTCGCTGCACTCCGGGAGCTCATTACGGATTTGCGTTCGCAGGGCTATCGATTTGTCACGGTCAGTCAATTGTTGGATGCAGCAAAATAATACGGCACCAGTGCCTCGTTTTCCTGAAGCGAAACGAAGCAACTGGTGCCCTTCTTTTTTACGCCAATACCTTGCCCAAGAACGAACGCAAGCGATCGTTAACGTTATTGCCAAAAACCTCACTGGGATGACCTTCTGCCATGATGATACCTTGATCCATAAAAATGATTCGGTCGCCCACTTCCTTGGCAAAATTCATTTCGTGCGTCACGATCACCATTGTCATGCCTTCTTTGGCCAAATTTTTGATGACGGCAAGCACCTCTCCCACCAGCTCCGGGTCTAGGGCGGATGTCGGCTCATCAAACAGCATGACCTTTGGATTCATGGCGAGCGCCCTTGCGATTGCCACTCGTTGCATCTGCCCGCCTGACAGCCGCTCGGGATACACATCAGCCTTATCCTGGAGCCCTACTTTCTGCAAGAGAGACAAGCCTTGCTTGCGGGCTTCTTCCTGGGATATTTTCTTCACTTTTACAGGAGCCAGCATGACGTTTTCCAGCACCGTTTTATGCGGAAAGAGATTAAAGCGCTGAAAGACCATCCCGACCTCTTCTCTGACTTTATTCATATCGGTCTTGGGGTCTGACAAATCATGTCCGTTGATGACAATCTTTCCGCTGCTCATTTCCTCCAGCTGATTCAAGCAACGTAAAAACGTGCTCTTGCCCGAGCCGGACGGACCAATGACACAGACTACTTCCTTTTCTGCTACCTGAGTCGTAATGCCCTTCAACACTTTCAGATCGCCGTAGTTCTTCGTCAAATCCGACACCTGTATAATCATTTGTCTGTCCCCCTATTACGATAAAACAAGCTTGTCGTTCTTGTGATTTCATTTTACCGCAATAGTCAAAAGATTGCATGAATTTACTGTTCAGCCTTTGGTTGTCATCCTCGTAAACGATCACATCAATCCCATTTTTTCCAGTGCTCGTCTCATGCGTAACTCTGCCCTCGACGGCTCATGCTAAGTGTGAGGTGGTTTTCATGCATCGAAAAAAATGGGTCGCGCTCGTAATCGTACTGGTCGTTTTTCTCTTAGGGCTTTTGGTGGAGGGTATTTACGGGACTTATACAGATCTCGTCGACCATCCTGGGTTTGCTTGGGAAGAAAATGTGGTATCGGGCTATGGCAACAGCAAAATTGTGCAGCTGTTTGTGAACGGCGTTATTTCGGGGCAACAAAATAGCGCTGGGCTGCCTTCGATGACGGAGCTATTGACTGAACAGCTACGCCGAATTGAAGAGGATGAGCTGGTGAAAGCCGTGGTCCTTCGTATTGATAGTCCAGGTGGAGAGGTCGTCGCTACCGATGAATTACACAGACGCTTGCTACGGCTCAAGCAGGTTCGCAATCTTCCCATTGTCGTCAGCATGGGTTCCACAGCAGCCTCAGGCGGCTATTACTTGGCCACAACAGGCGATGCGATTTTTGCCAATCCCAACACACTGACCGGCAGTCTCGGCGTGATTTTCAACCTGTTTAACTATAGTGAAGCTGCGAACAAGCTGGGTTTGCATCAATACGCGATCAAAAGCGGGCGCTTCAAGGACATCGGCAGTCCATCCCGGCCACTGACGGACCCAGAACGGCACATTTTCCAAACACTCGTCAACGAAAGCTACAACAATTTCGTCGACGTCATCGTCAAAGGCCGCAACCTCTCCCGTCAACGCGTGCTGGAAATCGCTGACGGCCGTGTCTATTCCGGTGAGCAAGCAAAACGCCTGGGGCTAATCGATGAATTCGGTGATTTGGAGGAAGCGACACGTTACGCTCTCTCTTTGTCTGGAGAAAATGAAGCCATGGTCATACGCTATGCAGACCAGCTCTCCATCAGCAAGCTGTTATTCAGTATGAAGCAGTACTGGTCGAATCCTGATCCGCTTGGTCTCAATCGAATATGGGACCGCCAAAGTTCACCTCGTCTACTGTATCAGTTCATGCCCTAGCCTGTTAAAAAGGAAAGGAGTGGCTTCTCATGAACCAGCTTCCCGACGATGGAAAAACGCATGATCCTGTATCCCATGAGCCCTATCCAGAAGCCTATCCACAGCATTCGTATGCAGGCTTCTGGATTCGTGTCGTAGCATCGCTCCTTGATTCGATGTTCTTGATCGGGATTAGCTACCTCGTTTTCAATCCGTTACGGCGCGTTTTTTCCGTTCCTTACGCCTCTTTTCACTTCATCGATTTGGTAGAGGCGTTGTTTGATCTCCTCTATATGATCTTGCTGACCTGGTGGACCGGACAAACCTTGGGAAAGCTGATCACAGGCATCCGTGTCATCAGTGCCAGACAGGCGCGAGGCAATCTGTCAGGCGGACAGGTATTATTACGAGAAGTCATCGGCAAATTCGTCGCTTCCCTCGTATTCGGTCTGGGCTATCTATGGGTTGCATGGCACCCACGTAAGCAAGGCTGGCATGATCTGATCGCAAAAACGTACGTCATCCGGGATCGTCGACCATAACCTCCGCTTTATAGCGGGGGTTTTATTTTTGCATCGTTGGTCCCTATTTTTGTAGCCGCTTCCTGCCGATACCATTACCAACAAGGCAGATCCTATCCCAACCGAGGAGGAAGATACATGCGTAAACAGAAAGTAACCAGCATCCTCGCCCTGAGCCTTTCGCTGGCTCTGCTCGGCCACGTTGCCCCTGTCCTTCCTGTTTCAGCTGCATCTGCTGTCCCTCAAGCAGCAGCCATTAAAACGAATAACGTCTATAACCTTCAGCTAGGAATGAGCACAGCACAGGTAGAACAAACAGTAGGCAAGCCTGCCCGCATTGATCCTAGTCATACGGGCGTGGAATGGTGGATTTACAATCAAGATTTGAACAACTATATTCAAGTCGGTATGCAAAACGGTAAAGTCGTGACATTGTTTACCAATGGAGCCAAACTGAATCTAAATGGCATCACGATTGGCTCTACGACAAAAGACCTACAAAATAGCTGGGGTTCACCGCAAGACACGCTGACGATCATCCCAAGTCTGCGTATCCAAAAAAATAACCTTACTCATCCGACCTATATCCAAAACAATCAGGCAATTACCTTCTCTATCGATCAGCTGGGTGGAAATAAGGTCGCAGGAGTGCGCATTTCTACTCCTGAGCATTTTGCCACCATTGCGATTGGCTTAATGTATCCCATTTCCTATTCGAAATTACCGGAACTGCCGAAACTGACAGACGCACAGATGAAGCAGGCAACGCTCGCATACGAGAAACAAAATTTGGACTTGCTCAACGTGGCAAGGCAACGTGCCAAGCTGCCTGTTATCACTTGGGATGAACAAGTTGCAGCAGTAGCCAGAGCACACAGCCAAGACATGGGCCAGAATAACTTTTTCAACCATACCTCCCCATCTACGGGAAGTCCGTTTGATCGTTTGAAGCAAGCCGGCATTCGTTACAGCTCAGCTGGTGAAAATATTGCCTACGGACAGCTAGACGGGATCGAAGCCCACATGAGCTGGATGAACTCCGCAGGCCATCGTCAAAACTTGCTCAGTCCAAAATTCAAGCAACTCGGTGTCGGTATCGTTATGAAAGACGGCCGACCGTATTTCACGCAAAATTTTGTTACTCGCTAAGTTTTGCGTAACTGATTCAAAAGACGACCCTGTTCTCACATTTTGGGGATAGGGTCGTCTTTTGTATGTTCCATCCAGAAATTATATCCAAGTACCTATCGATACATAGTACATTCAAGACTTTCCATCTATTGTTCGTGACCACTTCACATCCGATATCTCAATGTATGGACATTATTCCCTTTATTTATATAGATTGGATATCAGTCATTCATCTTTCAACACACGCATCTTCCATCTGTATAGGAATCTGCCTGAGAGGAGGAGACTGCATGCCCAATATTGAAGATATCACCGTCCAGAAGTCGAATGCGGAGCGCAAGAGTTACGTGGTTGTTGGTGCCATTCTATCATGTAGCAACGGCAGTAAGGTAAGTCGGTTAAAAATGCCGTTCAGTCATGGTGTTTTTGTAAAAGGAAAGCCGCAAATGAACATCATGGATTTTGTTCCCAATGTAAACATCATGCCTTTCGGAAAATGCAGTAGCTTAAAAAATCCCGTAGTCGCTTCTGCCACAGCAGCCAACAATGGTGTACTTACACCTATGCCGTGCACACCTCTGACGACAATGCCATGGATCGATGGCAAAGCGGACAAAGTGGTCGGAGACTATCCGGCATTGCTGAACAAATCAACCAATATGTGCTTCCATTGTGGACTGATCAAGATTGAAGATGATGGGCAGGATTTGAGTGGTGTGACGATAGGAGTTCAGTCGCTGGCACAAAGCATGCCCTCAGAACCCAGTTTTGGACAAGGACCTGCTTGCGAGAAGCCACAGGAAAAGCCAACAATGTGGGATAACTTCGTGAAAGGAATCTCCAAGTTGGGAGACGTTCCTGCTGCGATGCAAAAGGCGACAATTGAGCTGCCAAGCGCTTTGGAGAAAGCCGCAAATTATTTGCCGAAAGGTTTGCAAAAGGCGGCAGAGGATTTGCCCAAGGGTGTTGGAGTATTTGTAGGGGAAGGCTATATCGAGCCAATGCAAGAGGACATCGATACGTTGCGGGATGATACTATCAATATCGCAGATGGAATTGCAATCGGTGGACTTGCCTTGCAAGCACTTACCTTGGGGAGAAGTAAAAACATAAAGGATTTAATCGATGCGGCAAGGAAAGGAAAGAAAGTACAGCGTAATATTCAACAAAATTTATACCGCCGAACCTCAAACACTGGAGAATTCAAAGACCTGTCTGAACCCATGCAATTAAGGCACGTTGAAAAAGTTGCAGAAGATGCAGGTATTGGATTAAAAGGAATTAAAATAGAAATAAATCGAGACGCTGAATTAGTTGGTAAGGACTTGTATGGGTGGGCTGACCCAAAAGGAAACAGGATAATATTATACCCTGATGCTTTTAGCAATAAGGAAAATTTAGTTAAAACATTAGGACACGAGAGAATTCATATTTACCAAACAAAAACTTTCGGGAAGCCCCAAGACCATGAAATGTTACTTGAGTTTGAAAAAGGGGCATATGGTTCAGAAGACTCATGGTGGGAGTATTATAAACGAAAGAGGAGATAGCAATTGAGTAACTCACAATTTAAGGATTGGATTAAGCTAACCACTATCATCGCTGAGATTGACCAAGAAGTTCCTGAAATTGAATGCCCTAATTGCCATCAATTAGAAATTGATTATCAATATGTCGGAGATTTAAAATCCAGAGCAGGATTTTTAGATATCTGGTGTAATTCTTGTCTGCACGGCATTCATTTATCTCGAACAAAAGCACCCGAAAATGTTAGCTTGCTTTCGTTTGATGCTGCTGAAGAATACAAAAAGAAAGTGCCTAAGTTTACTCCAATTGAACCATAATGAAAGATGTTTGGGTACTTTCACTTTGATGAGACTATCCGGTATTGGATAAAATCTGAGGTAAGAAATTAATATTTATTCATCCGAATCGAATCAATCGCATTTTTTCTAAAGAAAAAGGTACAGTCTCCTCATCTTTTGTGAGTGACTGTACCTTTTTCAGATCAACCGGTCTTTTTTTGTAGCCTCTTTGTCAGTTGCTATGGCTGCGACGTTACATTTGTAGTTGCAGGCGCAGGTGCAGACGGTGTCGGAGTCTGGCCGTCATCCGAGAAAAACGGGATGATTACCAGACTGAGCACGAAAAATAAAATCCAGGCAATGCCTCTTCTGAAAATGCACGGTGTCAGCATTGGGTAACCCCTTCCAATCATGCTGTTCTACTTACTATTCATACGCTTCCCTCCTTGATGCCCGTTTATGCTTTTTTGGGCAAAAAAATAAAAGCCTCGCCAAAAGCTTGGCGAAGCTTATCCATCATTGTTTTTACCCCTGTTTTTGCAACGGCATCGAATATGTCTGTTCTTGGGTTGCTTTTTGTTTGAAAAACAGACAAGCTGCTGCGAAAACAATGAGCAGCGATCCCATCAGCCAAAAGATCGTCCATGGCTCCCACACGTCCATCAGCAGGCCATTCACATTCGGAGCCAAAATACTGGCGACACCAAAATTGACACCCGCAATAATTCCTGCGGTAGGAACCATCGATGCTGGTAAAATATCTGCCGAAAAAGCCAATCCCAGCGAGTAAAAGGAACCGACTGCCGCTCCTGCAATGGCCAACAGCAGCATCATCAGCCATACGTTTTCACCTGCAAACGGGAACAGGAAGAAGGCCAATCCCCCTACAAGGGCACACACGAGCATGACCTGCTTGCGTCCTATACGGTCACTCAATGCCCCCAGCGGCATCTGCAAGATAATACTTCCCACGACAAACGACGGAAGGATCAAGGAAACCCATTCAACGGACAAGCCGGTACGCAAGGCATAAACGGGAAAACTGCCATTGAGTGACGTCTCCATGAATCCGAACAAAAACGAAGGAATCAGCGCCAGCCAGGCAAGTCGCAAAACAAATGCATACTTGTTTTGCTTCTTTTCCGTTTGTTCGATTTGTGCAGGGAACTCATTTTTGATTCGGGATAATAATAAAAAGGCAATCAGATACAGAACGAGCAAGCCGCCAAAAGGTACCCAAATCCCCAAATGCAGCACGCTTAAGCCTAATGGACCAATACTAAAGCCCACACCATATGCCAGCCCGTAAATGGAAAGATCGCGTCCACGATTCTCGGGAGCTGCGATCTTAGTCACCCACATTTGGCTGGCGTAATGTAAACCGCTATCGCCCACACCCATCAGTAAACGTAATACGAACCAGACCGCCAAATGGCTGAACATCGGGATGAGCGCTGTTGCGATCGTCACCAACAGCAGCCCCCATAATATTGTGGCTCGGTATCCAATGCGCCGCAGTGGGATTTCCAAAAATGGATTGACCATGACCATCCCAATATACAAGGCAGCGGCGTTGAGTCCGTTCATCACGGATGAAACACCTTGTTTTTC
The DNA here is from genome assembly GCF_949767855.1 of Brevibacillus sp. IT-7CA2. Classification (NCBI taxonomy): domain Bacteria; kingdom Bacillati; phylum Bacillota; class Bacilli; order Caryophanales; family Paenibacillaceae; genus Brevibacillus; species Brevibacillus sp. IT-7CA2. The sequence goes on along the minus strand of NZ_CATKQT010000044.1, from coordinate 469,126 downwards.
CAATAAAACCGTCAGCATCGGGATCGTCAAGCCTTGGCTTAACCCCGCAATGCCAACAACCAAAATCAACACCCAAAAGGTGTAACGTGACTGTGACATGGTGTTGTTTCTCCTTCCTAGCTCCCTACTAAGCACTCTCTACGGAAGCACTCCCCTGTTGAAGCTGATACATTTTTTGATAAAGACCATTTTGCGCCATGAGTTCATCATGTGTACCTCGCTCCATGATTTCCCCACGGGACAAAACAAGAATTTGGTCGGCGTGCTGAATCGTCGACAATCGATGTGCAATGATGAATGTCGTCCTACCTTTTGATAGTACATGCAACGCTTCCTGAATAGCTAGCTCTGTTTCACTGTCAATGCTTGCCGTTGCTTCATCCAAGATCAGCATCGCGGGATCAGCAGCCAATGCCCGAGCAAAAGAGATCAGTTGGCGTTGGCCTGCGGATAGCGTCATGCCTCGCTCGACGACTGGCTCGTCATACTCACCCGGCAGCTTGGAAATGAATTCATCAGCACGTACAGCTTTTGCAGCCCGCTTCACTTCTTCATCCGTAATCGTATCATTGTACATACGAATATTGAATCCAATACTTCCTGTAAACAAGAACGGGTCCTGCAAAACGAGTCCAACATGACTACGCAATGAGTGCGTATCAATTTCTCTCATATCTTTCCTGTCGATCAAAATGCTACCTTTCGTCACCGGATAGAACCCGAGCAGCAAATTCATCAAAGAGCTTTTTCCCGATCCGGTGTGTCCTACCAATGCAATCGTCTGACCAGGCTGCGCCGTAAAGGAGACGTTTTTCAAGACGTAATCGTCACCTTGATAAGCAAAAGATACGTTCTCAAAAACAACCTCACCACGCGGGCGCTCGATTTGTGCACCCGTTTCTTTCTTCTCCGTGGTCTCATCCATAATTTCGAAGACACGCCCCGCCGAAATGGTCGCCTGCTGCATTTGTGACAACCGATTCATGATCATGTTGATCGGTTCGAAAAAACGCCCCATGTAATCGACAAAAGCAAAAAGCGCACCGAAGGAAATCGCGCTGTGGAAGGAAGTCGAGCCGTAATACCAGACGATCAGGGTCAAGGAAACTTTCCAGATCAAGTCTACCGCTGGGCGCAAAAGCAAGGATTCCAGATTGATCTCTTTCATCCGCACCTTGAAGTAGACTTCGTTTACATCAGCAAACTCCTTTTGTACGCCCTTCTCCCGACGAAAAACTTGCACGATCGTCATGTTCTGGATCATTTCATTAATCGTTGTGTTCATATCACCGAGCTTCGCGCGAATCACCGCATAGTAGCGAGAGCTGTACTTTTGATACACGTAGACTAACAGTACGAGCACTGGCACCGTCAAAAAGCAGAAGAGGGCGAGCTCAGGCTGCAAGATGTAGAGCGCGATCAAGATTCCAATCAAATAAAGAGCGTTCTGTACAAATGTGGCGAGCACACTTACATACAGCTCACGGATGGCTTCTGTATCATTGCTCACACGGGAGACGAGCGCACCTACTGGCGTTTTGTCAAAAAAGGCAACCGGGAGCTTTTGCAAATGGATAAACAGCTTCATCCGCATTTGCTGAATGATGCGCTGAGCGATCTTTTGCAGCCACAAAATCTGCACGTAGTTGAAACCAGCTGAGAGCAAGATCAGTGCTCCATAACCTACAGACAGCCAGACAATGGGCAGGACATCCCCTTGATACATCGCCTTGACTTCCTCTGCCGTCAGCCGAATGCCTGTGGAGGTCGTCTTTTGACCTGATTGATCCTTAGTTGTTACCTCGAAGCGTTCCCTGCCGTTTTCTGGCGCAATCGGGGTGAACTGCTTCTGCGTGTTTGGATTCACCTTGCCGGAAACCAAGTAATAGGTCGTGCCTTCTGTCAGCACGGTTACTTCTTTTTGATTGATACTGTCCAAAGCAAGACCCGTCTTTGCTGCAACATCTTCACGAATATAGTTCGTACTGTTCAGCGAGGCGACTTGCCCCGCTGCTTGTGGTGGCACTTCGTCCAGTTGATACCAAGGCTTCTGGATCGCCAGGATGTGATTATCAATCATGACCTTGGCTAAAAAAGGACCCGCCAACTCTGCACTCGTCCCCAGCAAGAGCAGGAACAGCGCGCCTAATATTTGCTTCTGAAATGGTCTGGCGTACTCGGTCAAACGCCCCCATACATTTTCTTTGCTCATGAAACGCTTTCCCCCTCTCTCAACCAGCCACATCCTGTTCCATTTGCTGACGACGGTACTGCTCTGCATACCAGCCGTTGTGTTGCATCAGCTCGTCATGTGTCCCCCGCTCGACGATCTGCCCTTCATCCAGCACGAGAATCAGTTGTGCATGCTGGACGGCAGACAGACGATGAGCGGTAATAATCGTCGTTTTATCCGCGCGCTCCTGCCTCAGATGACGAAGGATGCTCTCCTCTGTCCGCGCGTCCACAGCCGATAAAGAATCGTCGAGAATCAGGATACCCGCATCCATCAAAAGTGCGCGTGCAATGGAAATGCGCTGTTTTTGTCCCCCCGAGAGGGTGACGCCCTTCTCTCCAACCATGGTTTGCAATCCATCTCTGAATTGCTCCAGATCTCTCTTCATCTCCGCAAGCTCCAACGCATGCATCACGTCCTCGGTCGTCGCTTGTGGTTTCCCGAATGTAACATTTTCTGCAATCGTCCGTGAGAACAGCAAATGCTCCTGAGGCACATAGCCGATTTTTTCCCGTAGCGCATCGAAAGCAAGTCCTTCGATCGGGATGCCCCCGATAAAGAGGACTTGTTCCTTCATCTGATATTGATGCAATAAAGCACGGCACAACGTCGACTTGCCGCTTCCCGTCCTTCCGACAATCCCAAGCGTCTCTCCTTCACCCAAACGAAACGAGATATCGGTGAGTGCCGGCTTGTCAGTGCCCGGATACGCAAAGGAAAAATGGCGTGCTTCTACGGTATTGGCGATTTGGCTCGTGACCGGATCCGCTGCCTCCGTCACATCTGGCTGCTCCACCATTAGCTCTGTAAAACGCTTGTGAGAAGCACCACCGCGTTGCAATACATTGACCAGCCAACCAAAGGCGAACATCGGCCAAATTAAAAGTCCCAAGTATAAATTGAACGCAACCAAATCCCCTAAGGAGATAGCGCTAGTGAACACCAAATACGTCCCATAGCCGAGCCCGATCAAAAAGCTGAAGCCAATAATAATCGCGATCGTCGGCTCGAACAGGGCGTCTATCCGCGAAACGCTCACATTTCTCTCCAACGTTTTTTCACTGACTTGGCGATATGCCTCGATATCGGCCTTTTCCTGAACAAATGCTCTCAATACCCGAACGCCTGACACAGATTGTTGGACATGATCATTCATCTCTCCAAAGGCTTCCTGCGCCAAGTAAAAACGCTCATGCAGCAACTTTCCATAGTACGCCGTTGACCAAGCCAAAAACGGCATCGGGATCAGCGCAGCCAGCGTCAGCTTCCAATCAATCGCGGTCACCATGACGCCCAGCGTTAACAAGGTCATGAACAGCGCATCGACAAGCGTAAGCACCCCTGTACTAGCAGTTTGTTCAATAGCAGGAATGTCGTTGGTAGCGACGGCCATCAGATCCCCACTGCGTTTGCGATGAAAAAACGACGGGGTCATTCTAGTCAAATGGGCAAACAGTCGCTCACGCAACGTCCTCTCCAGTATCAAGGCTCCCCCATTTAACAAGTACCGCCAGAGAAACCTCAATCCATACAAGCTAATACCCAAAACGAGCAAGATGACCACTGTTTGCGTCAAGTCAGCGTCCGTCAGGGAACTGTTACGAATCGAATCCACCGTGTCCCCAATTAATTTCGGCGGCCAAAGCATGAGGACATCGATGATAAACAGCACAGAGATTCCAATGACGTACCGTTTCCAATAGGCACGAAAAAACCAAGATAATTGCCGAAGTGTCTGCATGTAAATCACCTCTATTTATTTAAACCTAACAGCACGACTAAAAAAGGGCTTGCGAATCACACGCAGCCCTCTTGATCTGTCTTCACCATCGTAATTTACAGAATTTTCATTGTCAATCGAAGCATACAGTTCAATCTACTATTTTTTATCGGTTTTCCAGTCAAGCCATTCCTCTTTTAGCAAGCTGTAAGTGGCATGATCCACGTAATGATCGTAAAGGAATTCATTCCGGCGTAGTATCCCCTCCAGTTGAAACCCTAATCGTTCCGGAATCGATCTGCTCTTGTAGTTTTCCGTAGCAGCCTGAATCGTTACTTTTTCCAAATCCCATGACCCGAAGATCAATACGTCCAAGTAGGTCGCCACTGCTTCCGTCATTAGGCCCTTACCCTGAAATTGCGCACCCAGCCAATAGCCAATGGACGTCTTTTTGTTGATCCAATCCACCGTATGTACGCCGACTGTACCAGCCAGACGTCCTTGGTACCAAATACCGTAGTTGATGCCGCGATTATCATTGTACTGATGGATCGTCGCTTGGATGAATTGGCGCGAATCCTCTTCCTTCTTCGTATAATTCAGCCACGGCAGCCATTCCATAAGATTCTCCCGGTTCGAATCCGTAAGCAAAAATAACTCCTCAGCATCGGCTAATTCTAATTGTTTCAAGTACGTATCTTCATTGATTGCTATCCGTTGAATCGGTTGCATACGTATCTCCCCTTTTTTGGATATTTTACTGGAAAACGCCAAAATGAGCAAAAAGCGTCCGCCAGCAACAACAGGGCGAACGCTTATAAACCATTCTTTTATTTTTTGCTATTGCCGATCTCTTCCGGCTTGAAAATGCCTGTCTCCGTGACGATCGCTGTAATGTACTTCGCCGGCGTTACATCGAACGCAGGATTGTACACCTTGATATCGTCTGGAGCTACCTGTTTGCCCAAGCCATGGGTAATTTCCTCGGCTGGACGCTCTTCAATCGGAATATCTGCGCCTGTCGGTGTCTCCAGATCGACAGAGGACAAGGGAGCTGCCACGTAAAAAGGAATGCCGTGAGCTTTTGCCAATACCGCTACCCCATACGTACCGATTTTGTTGGCGACATCGCCATTCGCTGCTACGCGGTCTGTACCCACGATGACAGCCTCTACTTTCCCTTGCGACATAACCATCGCCGCCATGTTGTCGCAGATCAGCGTCACATCAATCCCTGCTTGCTGCAATTCGAATGCAGTAAGACGAGCGCCTTGCAGGACAGGACGGGTTTCGTCTGCGTACACCTTCAGATTCCAACCGCGTTCCTTTGCCAAATAAAATGGAGCGGTAGCCGTACCGTACGCTGCTGTAGCCAATGCCCCTGGATTACAGTGCGTGAGAATTCCCATACCGTCATGCAACAGAGTGAGCAAATGCTCTCCGATGGTCCGGCATACCTCAGCGTCTTCCTTTTGAATCGCCAGTGCTTCATCGAGCACTGCCGCCTTCAACTCGGCAATCGAAGCTCCGCTTTCTTTTTCAACACGAGCTTTGATGCGATCCAACGCCCAGAACAGATTCACGGCTGTCGGACGGGAAGAGCCCAGGTAATCTGCCTGCTGGTTCAGTTCCTGCCAAAACTCGTCGTAGTTACTCGCTTCACTGCCACGAATACCTAGGTAGAGCCCGTAAGCTGCTGCCATGCCAATCGCCGGTGCGCCACGCACTTCCAAGCGACGGATAGAACCCCATACTTGCTCGGAGGTAGTCAAGTTCAAATAGATCGTTTCTACGGGCAGACGCGTCTGGTCAAGCAAGACCAATGCATCATTCTCCCATTTAACAGGTGCCAATTGAGTGCTGGTTGTCATACTGTTGTAGCCTCCTGATAGTAACGTTCGGTCACAGTGCGTACGATGTCCGTGATATCTGTCGATTCGTCTATGCCGCCGCGACCGAGAATCAGCGCTTCTCCAATCGAGAGAGCCAGACGCTCTGCTTCTGCGCGAGTCTGGTCGTCTTCAATGGCATTCAGGTCCGCTACGCCTGCCAAGCCGATGACACGGCGCAAGATTTTGCATCCGGCATAGCCTGCTGTATCCTGAATCACGCGCTTCACGTAGCTTTGCCACAGTCCTTCGACATGGGCGCTGCGCTCTTTGGCGTGCTTGTGCCAGAGCTGAACGAATTGCGAAACGAATTCATTCCAGACATCCTCGACCGTTTCCAGTAAGTATTCGCGGTACGCTTCCCGTTCTCCTTGATCTTTTTGCAAACCGTGCTGTCCTGCGTAGTTGAGCAATAGATTGGCAATGACCGCCCCGATGTCAAAACCGATTGGGCCGTAGAAAGCGAACTCTGGATCGATTGCTTTCAAGCTGTTTTCCGTGATGAAAATACTTCCAGTATGCAGGTCACCATGCAGCAGCGCTTCCGAGCGCGTAAGGAAATCGTATTTCAGCTTGGCGATTTCCAGCTTCAGCGGCCTGTTGTTCCAGATCGCCTCGACTTCCCGGCGAATCAACGGGTTGAAGTCGTTGGTAGGCGCATTTTCATATGGATCGGTAAAGACGAGGTCTTCTGTGATTTTGCATAATTCTGGATTTATGAATGTTCCGACTAGCGCTTTTTTATCGTACGGATGCGCGCCCAGATCGGATGTGAAGAACAAGGTTTGCGCGAGAAAACGACCAATTTGCTTCGCGAATAGCGGGTACCGCTTTCCTTCGATCAGACCTTTGCGAATGATGATGTGGTCCCCGACGTTTTCCATGACAGTCAACGCAAGCTCCCCGTCGAAATGATACACCTGCGGCACTAAGTCTGGAACGTATTTGTGCTGAAGGCGGAGTGCCTCGCTCTCGATGCGAGCCCGATCAATTGTAAGCGGCCAAGATTCTCCCACGACACGGGCAAAAGGCAGTGCTTGCTTGACAATGACGCTCTTACCGGATGCTGGCTCCTGAATGTCAAAAACCAGATTAAGGTTGCCATCCCCGATTTCGCGGCTGGTCAGCTCTGCTCCTTCACTAAAAAGACCCGGTATTCCTTTTACGTACTCCACTGCTTCCTGTTCAGTCAATGCGCGATATGCCATGATTCCAAAACTCCCCTCTGCGTATTTTTCCTCTATCTCTACTTGTTTTGTTTGAGTACCTGGAGCAAAAAAAAGACCTCTTTTCCCGAAGAAAAGAGGTCGCTGTCGTCACGTGTAAGAACCGTGTTGATGTCCCCCTTATCTTCCAGACTACTTTTGTTTCTGCAGGAATTAGCACCGTGCATGTCGCCTGTCAATCATTCGCTACTCGCGTCTGAATGGCGTCATGTCGGTTGCCGGGTATCATCGGGCCAGTCCCTCCACCTTCTCTGGATAAGGTATCCAAAACGTATTCGGTTTTTGATTTAGTTTGAATCATACAACCAACGCTTCCACGATGTCAACACCCTTTTGTGCAAAAATTCGCACCTTGTTACTAGTAAGTATAATGTGCTCCCGATGCCGCAGGCTGCTCCCAATTCCACCAGTCTACCTTGCCTAGAAGCGCTGCTGTTATCGACTTTTCGGCCTTGAGCTTTAACAGTTCTTTCGTAGGTCCGGTTAGGACAGCGCCGTAGATACGAACTCCGTTTTGCTGCATGTAGTTGTATCGTTCTGTAATTTGCGGATCGCTACGAAATAACAAGAATCTGCCGATATCGCGAGTCAAACCTTCTTGCTCGGACAAGTACTTCATTTCGTTCAGATAAGTCGCCATCCGCCTATCCCCTTCCCCGTTTACAAGAATAGGTCCACCATAATTCAGCTCCCTTTCTGCAAAACCCCATACTTTTCCGGGACCTACCATCAACTGTCCCTCTTCACTCTCTTTGGTCTCGACCCCTGTGTCTACTGCAAACCAAACCGTATCTTGTCCCGAAGAGGCAACATGGCGGGAAACCAGTTCATAGTACTCCTCGTACGTCAGGAAGTGATCGAAGGAAATCGCAAGCTGCGAAACCGTTCCCTCGGGCAGCTTCTCCATCGTTGTCCAGGCAGGTGAAGTGCGAAAGTCCGTATTCTCCATTGCCCCCTCTGTTGGATAACGGAAATACAGCTTCTGTTCCCTGACCCCATTCGGCCATTTCGGCCCAGCGTTTACGTTCCACAGCACATTTGTGCTTTCAAAGCGGCCAGCGTTCTTTTCTTCCGCTCCAACCCTCTCACGCAACTCCATGCTGATATTGCCGTATAGCAATCCCACCTGCGAGCCACTCCCGCCTACACTGACACCTGGCTGCGTAAAATTGACCATCGACTTCGCAACGCGGAACAGATCTTCATGCATCAGTGACCCAACCCAGCCATTCAGAATCAGCAATACAACTCCGGCCAAAAAGGGAAGCCCTATGGTGAATCCAGCGTTGGACAACCGATTTTTCCATTTCCCCCGGCGAACAATGGCGCGCTGTTTTTCAGCCGACAGCGTTTCAGGCTGTTTTGTTTTCGCGTTATCCTCTCCCGTTTCTTCCCCCAGCAAAAGCCTCTCCAACCGCTGTGCGTATTCCTCGTCAGCGGCTATTTCCTCTTCGAATTGTTTCGAATCTTCTACCGCCATTTCCCCCCGCAAATAAGCAAGCAGCCTTTGCTCGCGATTATTCTCATCCTTGTTCATCCCAGCTTTCCTCCCTCCACAACTGCCGCATCTTTTGTCGTCCCCGAAACAAGGAACGTTTGACATCTGCCAGCTCGGTCCCGAGTACCTCTGCCATTTCCGCGTAGGAAAACTGCATGGCAGACAACAAAATGACCTGTCTTTGCTTTTCCGGAAGTCTCTCCAAATAGTCATGGGCCGCTTCCCACAGCTCCTTGTTCACGACATGCTCTGCCGGATCAACCGCCGAATGATCACGTCGTTCTGGCAGGGCTGCCACAAACGCAAACTGTTGTTTCGTCTTCTTGCGATAACCGTCCACGAAAGCGTGATAGGCCACCTTGAACAGCCAGGGCCGTACTTTTTCCCCACGGTAGTCGTCCAAGGAAGTGAAGGCGCGACAAAAGGTTTCCTGTGTCAGATCCTCTGCCAGCCTCTCATCTCGTGTCAGCCGGAAAAGATAGCGGTAAATATCGTTTACATGCAGCTGGTACACATCCTCCAGACCTACTTTCCCAAGCCGTTCACACCCCTTCATCCCTTACCACGAAGGAATTGCCAAAAAGTTTCACCTTCGTCTCATTTTTCTGATAACCTGCTGCACATTCTCTGCAAAAACAAGGATTGACTCCTGACAATGAACGTCATATCATGGGGGAAACGAATAACTCTTATCGCGAGCTGGCTGAGGGACTGGCCCTATGATGCCCGGCAACCGGCGCTATACCATAAATCGTACGCTGATGATGCGTACCTTGGATAGCGAAACGGTGCTAATTCCAACGGATAAGAGTCGAGATCGAGCATCTTTGGCTTGTCTCGGCTACTGACCCGAGAGATGAGAGGAGACGAGACGCTTTCATAGTCGACAACCGCCTCCCCGCCTCAATGGGGAGGCTTTTTTAATTTATACAAGGAGGATTAGACGTAGCATGAGTGAACAACGTATCCTCGTCACCTATCTCACACAAGCAAAAGACTTGAACAAGAAAGCGCAAGCCATTGCTGTCGGCATGACTGTCGGTTCCTGGACGGACCTGCCGCTTGCCAAACAAGCTGAGTTAGCCCCGTATCTTGGTGAAGCCGTGAGCGCGACGCCACTAGAGACACTAGAAAACGGAGAAACACGCGGTCTGATTACCGTCAGCTATCCGACTCGCAATTTTACAGCAGACATTCCATCCTTGTTGACCGGAATATTCGGCAAACTGTCGATGGATGGCAAAATCAAGCTCGTCGACATCGTTTTCCCTGACTCATTCCTTCAGGCTTTTCCTGGACCGAAGTTCGGCATAGATGGTCTGCGCGAACGTTTAGGGGCACATAACCGTCCGCTCTTGATGAGCATTTTCAAATCATGCCTAGGCCTTCCTTTCGACGACCTGAAAACGCAATTCCGGGCACAAGCCTTGGGCGGAGTCGATCTGGTGAAAGATGACGAAATCTTCTTTGCAGATGAGCGCGCTCCTTTTATCGAACGGATCAAAGCGTTCAAGCAGATCGCTCAGGAGACAGAAGCCGAAACAGGCAAGCCAGTCCTCTATGCAGCCAACCTGACTGGACCTGTGCATGAGCTGAACGAAAAAGCGAAACGTGCGGTAGATGCGGGTGCTGACTGCCTCTTGTTCAATGTGCTGGCCTTTGGCTTCGATGCCCTGCACCGTTTGGCAGCCGATACTGATGTACACGTACCGATCATGGCGCATCCAGCATTGGCAGGCGCTTACTATCCATCACCTGACTACGGTATCGCCACCCCGCTTCTGCTCGGAACGTTGATGCGCGTAGCTGGTGCAGATTTGGTGCTCTTCCCATCTCCATATGGTAACGTCGCCCTGGACAAGACAGAAGCGTTGCAGCTCGCCAAGCATTTGACCGACCCACTGAATGGTGTACGCCGTTCCTTCCCAGTTCCGTCTGCCGGCATTCATCCAGGGTTAGTTCCACAGCTGTATCAAGACTTCGGTTTAGATCAAATCGTCAATGCAGGAGGCGGAATTCACGGTCATCCCGGTGGAGCAACCGCAGGAGCGAAAGCATTCGTTGCAGCGATTGGGGCAGTCACCGCAGGCCGAACATTGGAAGAAGCTGCCGCGGAATCACAAGAGCTGGCGATCGCCTTGGAAAAGTGGGGTGGCGCACGATGAGCAAGAAGCTCGTCCTGTTCTGCGATTTCGACGGAACGATTACTGAAAAGGACAACATTGTAGCGATTGTCCGCAAGTTTGCTCCCCCTGAGTGGGAAGCACTGACGGAGCAAATCCTTTCACAAAAAATAAGCGTTCAGGAAGGGGTAGGCAAGCTGTTTCAACTCTTGCCCTCCTCCTTGCGACAGGACATTATTGATTTCATTGTCCAAGAAGCGACAATTCGCCCGGGATTTGCTGAATTCGTGAGCTATTGCCGTGAAGAAGGCATCGAGCTGTTGATCACGAGTGGCGGCATCGACTTTTTCCTGGAGCCTATCCTGGCACCTTTCGATCTCTCCGATGTTCCGATCTATTGCAACGGCAGTGATTTCAGCGGAGAACGGATCACCATTACGTGGCCTAACGCTTGCGACGAGCATTGCACAAACGGCTGCGGCATGTGCAAGACGACAATCATCCGCCGTTACGATCCAGCAACCCATTTCCGTATCGTCATCGGCGACTCCATCACTGATTTGGCTGGAGCCAAAATCGCTGACTATGTGATTGCCCGTCACTTCCTTGCTGACAAGGCGGAAGAGCTGCAATTGCCGCATAGCAAGTTTGCCACATTCCACGACGTGATTCGCATTTTACAGCAAGTCCAACAGGAGGTTGTCTAACTCATGACCGCAACACTCGAACAACGTCTGGATGCCTTTCGCCGTCTGGATGACGCCAAGCTGACATTTGCCCGCCGGGACTGGTTTCCCGGCACTAGTGGCAATCTCTCCATTAAGATACAAAACGATCCCTTGCAATTTGCCGTAACGGCAAGCGGCAAAGACAAAACCAAGCTGTCCCCTGAAGATTATCTGGTCGTGGACCAAGACTCGCGTCCGGTGGATGTAACTACGCTCAAACCTTCTGCTGAAACGCTCATCCACGCCGTCGTCTACAAAACGTTTCCAAAGGCGGGTGCTTGCTTCCACGTCCATACCGTGTGGAACAATCTCATTTCCGAGCTGTACTTTGGACAACGAGCCTTCTCCATTCAAGGACAAGAGCTGATCAAGGGACTCGGAATCTGGGAAGAAAACGCGCGCATTACTGTTCCGATTGTTGAGAACTTTGCCGATATTCCGACCTTGGCTGCCGCTATTGAAAAAGTAATCACACCAGAAGTTCCCGGCGTACTCATCCGTAACCACGGTATCTACACGTGGGGCGGCAATGACTTCGAGGCCAAGCGACACCTGGAAGCTTTTGAATTCCTATTCGAGTATCACGCCCGCTGGCTGCAATTGCGCCAAGCAGTCGTGTCCACTACAACCACCAATTAAGGAGGAATAAACGATGGCACAAATTCGTTTTCACGACAACAATGAGTACATCTCAGCACCCGAGGAAGTTGTCTCCTTCCTGGACACCCAAGAGATCATTTACGAAAAATGGGGCGTGGATCGCCTTGATCCGAAGCACCGTGATAACTACAGCCCGACAGACGAGGAAAAACAAGAGATTCTCGACACCTTCAAGCCGGAAATCGATGCGATCAGCCAACGTCGCGGTTACTTGACAGCGGACATTATCGTCCTCTCTGACAAAACGCCTAACCTCGACGAGCTGCTGGTGAAATTCAAGGGCGAGCATCACCATACCGACGATGAGTGCCGCTTCTGCGTCGATGGTCACGGTATTTTCGCCATCAAAGGCAAAGATGATCGCTACTTCGACGTCGAGCTGGAGCCAGGCGATCTGATCTCCGTACCACCGAACTACCGCCACTACTTCACCCTGATGGACGACCGCAAAATCAAAGCGATTCGCCTGTTCGTCACTCCTGCAGGCTGGGAAGCGATCTATTAATAACGAACCCCTTGGCATTTATTGATTGCCAGGGGGTTTTGTCTTTCACCCTTCACTTTACGACGCCATTTCCCTTAATCGATACGTCAGGCTTGATTTCAACTGTGGCATTGGAAAAAGCCTTCGTCCAATCATCCTCTACCTTTTTGTATTCCTTATATTCATAGGCACGCGCATAGAGACCAAACCCAAACGGGTCTACACCGATTTCCTGGCATTTCTTGATTAACTTCATGTAATCCTTCTGTAACTCGTCACTGATCATTCTCTCCATCTTTTTGTAGTCCTTTTCCATGTCGAACGAAAACATTCGCTCCGATATGGACACTCGCAACCTGAAATGAACGTCAAAATGAAACCGACCGTTCTGATAGGATGTTTTTACTTTTTTTTGGACGCCCTTGATAAAAAAACTGATCCTGTCTTTCGTAATTTGATTTTGATCGTTCGGCTCTTTAATCGGGATCGTGACGGACAGTTCCCCTTGTTTTTCATAGAGCAGCGTTTGCAAAAGAATCGTATCCCGCGGTTCTATCGAGCTTGCGTACGTTCCATTTTCTGTTAACAAGGCCGTCCCCACTACCTTGACCGCCCGCTTTTCTTTCTTCAACTCAGTCAAGCTAGGTGTCATCCCTTTTTCATACATTTGCCGATGGAGCTCCTGTGCCCTCGTCTTTACCGTCAGATTTCTTTTATTGGCTGTGTCAATCAGCGTTGTTACATGAATGGACAGACGAGGTTTGTCCTTTGGTTTATAATCAAACAGCTCATGCAACGGACCATCAAGCATAGCCATGCGGGCGTTGACACTGAACTTTGCATCCCGAAAAACGACATCCAGCAACCGAAACCAGTCCGGGTGAGCCAGCAGCTTTTTCCCGAACACAAGCACCTGAATTTTGCCTGCTTGGGTCAAGCCTGTCACTCGCTCATCAAAGCCCATTCTCGACTCTCTAATCGTAGATGACCGAATACCGTATTCCTCAGATTTTTCCTTTGCCTCCCGACTGAACACCGGACTTGAGATATAAAAGAGAAGCTCGTTTTTTTCGTTCAAATCAATTCCGACCATCAACGATAAAGTGGCATCTTCCAAATTGATTTGATCCCTGCAACCTGCCAACATGGTTACCAGCAAGCTCAATAATAGAATCTGAGCAAACGCCCTCATGCTTTTTCCTCCCCTTCTGCTCGTTTCGATAGCCTGATCAGCACCCAAGCCAGTAAAGGAAGCACATAAGCAAAGCCTAAGCCTGTATAGCTCCAAATTTGTGTTGATTTCTTCAGATCAATAAAGGATGGCGTATAAAACCATACCGCCACTGGAACCAGTAGAAGGAACAGACGCAAATGCTTGCGGTGATCCTTCATGCCGAATAACTGACTGAATGAGAAGACACAGAAATAGATGTACGGCAAGGCAGTCGTTGACAATATAAACAAATAAGAAGAGAGAAAAAGAATATCGACACGTTCCAAAAAGCGGAACTCAATGGCTTTCCATAAATTGAGCGTAGGCCATGTATACTGCGTGATTTCATCGGGACTAAAGTAAGCAAAGCAAACGATAATGACAGACATATACACGATCAACGTCAATGTATTCGCAATGACAATGCCGAGAGACGCATATTGCTTTTTTTGAAGAAAAGGGTAGGCGAAATAACCAAACTCAAATCCCAGAAAAGAGAGTACCGTGTATTTGCTCGCTTCCCATATCGGGTGCCAGCCCTCCTTGATTACTGGCAGCAAGTTTAACCAATGAACCTCTCGATAAGCTGTCGTGAGAACAAAAGGTATCCAAAGTGTAAGATAGAACACGAGCTCGGCGTACCTTCCAATGGCGCGAACCCCTCCCTGGAGAACAAGATAGGTCGGCAGCGCAAAAAGGAACACGACGACATAGGCCGGTGTCTGAGACAGGAGCCACACATTAATGATTCCCGTGGCATTTATCATCAAAACGAACGCCGCTATCCCGCAATAAATGGACATGAAAGCAATAGCGATACGACCGAGCCACTTGCCCAAGATCAATGGAAATATATCGATGATCGTCTTCTCCGGGTACTGCTTCATCATGTTCGTGATGACGAGACTGACTAGCGTTGCCCCAAGCCAGCCGATCAAAAGCGATATCCATCCATCGGTGCTCGCCTTCTCCGCCAATTCTCTGGGAATCGTCAATACTCCAATCCCTACTTGTGCCCCATGAATGAGGAGAATGTATTGGAGGACGCTCAATTGGTTGTATGTATACTTTTTCATCACCCGTCCTCCCTTGGTCGATTATCCCCCTGCCTTTGATCTTGAATCGTATGGACTGACAGGGGACGATCTTTCATTTTCCATAGTGGCAGGCGGATAAACAAATCTTTCCAATCTCCGAAACGCACAGGGGCAAGAGGGCTTCCATAAGGAACACCTAATGATTCCAGCGTAATCAAATGGCCGATCAATGCCATCAACCCGACAATAATGCCAACAAAACCAAACATCGCAGCAAGTATCATCATCAAAAAACGAATAAGCCTAACTGCCGAAGCCATATCGTAGTTCGGGATAATAAAGGAAGAAATCGCTGTAAATGCAACGACGATCACCATGATGTTGCTCACAATCCCCGCTTGTACGACCGCTTGACCGATCACGATACCCCCTACGATACCGACTGTTTGTCCGATAGGCGCTGGTAAACGAATTCCCGATTCCCGAAGCATTTCCAGTGTGAGCTCCATAATGAATGCCTCTAACAAGGGAGGGAATGGAACCTTTTCGCGAGACTCTCCGACTGACAAAATCAAATCGAGTGGGATCACCTCATAATTGAAAGAAATCACCGCAATATAAATCGCGGGCAAAAAAGTAGCAATCAAGAAAGCCAAGTACCGAAGCAAGCGGATGAACGTAGCGACAGGCCAGCGCGTACCGTAATCGTCAACGTTTTGAAAAAAGGAAACGAAAGTAGCCGGACCGATTAATACGCTTGGCGAGCGATCGACAACGACAGCAATCTTCCCTTGCAAGATATGAGAGGCGACTGTATCTGGCCGTTCTGAAGTCAAAAACTGCGGAAACAGAGAGTAAGGATTATCCTCGATATACTCCTCCAGTTCAGACGCATTGAGAATCGAATCAACCTTGATGCTCTTGAGCCGATCTTCCAGCTCCTGTAATATTTCCGGATTCGCCACATCAGCCAAATAGATGATCGAGAGCTTTGAAAGGCCTCTTTCTCCTAACCACATTTCTTTTATTTTCAATTCACGGTGGGGAATATAGCGGCGAATGAGGGCAATGTTCTGCGAGTCCGTTTCGACAAACCCTTGGTGTCCTCCCTTCAGCGCAGCCTCCAACTGCGGATCTTCTATCGCCCGCTGTGGCCATCCATTCGTTTCGATCACAAGCACTTCTTTTCGACCCTCGATAAACAAAAGACTGCTCCCAAGCAAAATCTCGGTTTCTACTTTCCGAAAGTCGTAGGCAACTGATACCTTTCCGACAGATAACAGGTCAAAAACACTCGATTTCTCACCCTCTGGGTGTGACAAAAGCGGACGAAGCACATTGTTGTTAATCGAGTTTTTGTCAACCAAGCCATTCAAGTAGACGAGTGTAACCATACCCTCTATATGCTGGCACACAAACGTCCGAATGACCAAATCGGGTGTCAGCGTGAAAATCGCATTCAGCTCCGCAAGGTTATCACTTAATCGCTCACTAATCTCCCGAACACGGATAGGCTCACTCGAGTGGCTCATCCTGTCTTTGACAGATGTCTTTTTTCTTCTCAGCCACCCTCTCATCGCCATCTCCTACAGCTCCCGCCCTTTTACGAAGTATGTTCCATTAGCGTTCGTGAGAGCTTCCCAAAATATGCATGCGACTTGGCACATTCTGCCGCTGAATCGAATAAATCCAAACGCCCTGCAAATACTGTTGGGAGTACGAGATTACTTTGGCGGGGAAATCGAGAAAGAAGCCGCGAAAAAAATCGAAGCGGAGATTCGGCGGCTGTACGAAAAAGGTCGGAAGCAGCAGATGGACACGCTCCAGCTTGGTCACACCCTTTATCGCAAATATCCGCAAGAATGGAAACGAATGCAGCAAAACGGAGCGCTACCGCTTCAGCCGTCTTCTCTGGGGGCGGTGAATGTCAAAGTGACGATTCACGATGGCGAGATTTCGAAGGTGAAGCAAGTGCGTTAAATGCGAAAGGAGCAAAGCATTGTGCTTTGCTCCTTTTTTCCTGTATCCATTTGTCTCTGATTAGTCGCAATTGGTAAAATAAGTATATCGAAAATAGTTTATACGTTAAGCTTGGAGGGAGCGACATGTTGTTGGTTTCACTCTTACTGCTCGGTATACTTCCTGTTCTTGTTACTGCGATCGTTTCTAGTTTTATGGGAAGACATAGGACAGGAAAAATCATTTTAGGATCTGTTTTTGGATATTTGACGTTTTATGTTTGTTCCGTTATCTATATAAAATTCCTCTAGCATACCTACTTCAACAGAACCAATCAGTCTAGCCATCTATAAACACGAAAAAAGGAGCAAAGCGCTGAACTTTGCTCCTTTTCTCTTTTACTGTTTGGAACTAAACCACATACGCTCCCGCTTCGATCACGCGATCCGCAATCGAACGTTTGAGTGCCACCGTGTTGATCGGCGTGCGGCGGGTCAGTTTTTTCAGGATCGAGAGGCGCAGACGAAGCTCGTCGCCCTCTTCCATCGCCGCCAATGCTTCCTTCGCCCAGCCTTCGATACGGTCGAATGCCTCATGCACATAGACAGCGGTCATTTCCAGCTTTTGCTGCTCGGCTTCGATGCCATTTGCCGCCATAGCTTTCTCTGTCCGCTTCACGATGCTGTCCATTGCATACAGCTCGATCAGCATGTCAGCCGCGAATGCCAAGAGTTCCTGTTCTTTGGACATCGCCTGTTGGTATTTCATCAACGCAGAACCAGCCACCATCAAAATGATTTTGCGCGTGATGTTGATCAGATGCTTTTCCATAGCCAAAGGTGCATCTTCAATCTCTTCTGGATAATAGCTCATCAGATCTGCTTGCAGGCTGCTTGCTGCTTGCATGAGCGGCAGTTCGCCTTTCATCGCCTTTTTCACGAGCGTATCCGGGATGAGCATGCGGTTGATTTCGTTCGTTCCCTCGAAAATACGGTTAATCCGAGAGTCACGGTACATGTTCTCGATCTCATACTCGGACATAAAGCCGTATCCACCGTGGATTTGCACGCCTTCGTCCACGCAGTAATCCAAAACCTCAGTGGCAAATACTTTATTGATCGAGCATTCGATTGCATAATCGGCAATCGCCTTCGCAACCTCCGCGCCATCATCCGCTTTTTCACCCAAGCGAGTCAGCGCTGTATCGAACAGACCCACTGTCCGATAGACGGAGCTTTCAGCCGCATACGTTTTCACTGCCATGTTCGCCAGTTTGTTTTTGATTAAGGTAAAGTTGGCAATTGGCGTTTTGAACTGCTTACGCTCTTTTGCGTAGTTCGTCGCGAGTTCCACCGCTTTTTTCGCGGAGCCGACTGCGCCCACCGCGAGCTTGTAACGACCAACGTTCAAAATGTTGAACGCGATCACGTGACCTCTTCCAGGCTCACCGAGCAGATTGTCTACCGGCACAGGTACATCTTGCAAAATGACCGTACGTGTCGAGGAGCATTTGATCCCCATCTTCTTCTCTTCCGGTCCAAACGAAACACCTGGGAATGTGCGCTCGACGATAAAGGCAGTAAATTTCTCGCCATCAATTTTCGCGTATACGATAAACACATCTGCAAAGCCAGCGTTTGTGATCCATTGCTTCTCTCCGTTGAGAATATAGTGCGTGCCATCTGCGGAGAGAGTCGCTGTCGTCTTCGCACCCAGTGCATCTGAGCCAGAGCCTGGCTCTGTCAGGCAGTAGGCAGCGATTCGTTTTCCAGACGCCAGATCAGGCAGGTAGCGCTGTTTTTGCTCCTCGTTTCCAAAATACACGATCGGCAGTGACCCGATACCGACATGCGCGCCGTAGCTGAGCGCAAAGCCGCGAGCCAGCGAGAACTTCTCTGTTACGAGTGCAGTGCTGACTTTATCCAGCCCCAGTCCCTCGTATTTCTCCGGAACGTCTCCAGCCAACAGACCGAGCTCCCCTGCTTCCTTCAACAGACGAACCGAAATATCAAATTGGTGGTTTTCAAGCTCTTCCAGATGAGGACGAACTTCCTTGTTGACGAAATCCTCCGTCGTCTTGGCAATCATCTTTTGCTCTTCGGTGTATTCTTCTGGCACGAATACATCATCAGCTGAACCTGCATCGATCAAAAAGCTTCCACCGCGGATCAAATCTTTTGTTTCTGCCATTACTATCCCTCTCCCTTATTTTAAAATTAGATCATCTCAAAAACGCCAGCGGCTCCCATTCCACCACCGATACACATCGTAACGACTCCATATTTGCCGCCTCTGCGCTTCATTTCGTTCAAAAGCTGGACGGTCAACTTGGCACCACTGCAACCGAGTGGATGCCCTAATGCAATTGCCCCACCATTTACATTGACCTTTTCAGGATCGAGTCCCAGCTCGCGAATGACGGCAATCGATTGAGAAGCGAACGCTTCGTTTAACTCAAACAGATCGACATCCTCCAAGCTGATTCCCGCTAGCTTCAATGCTTTTGGAATCGCGACAACCGGACCAATCCCCATGACATCAGGGTCTACGCCGCCAACCGTAAAGGAACGGAACTTGGCAATCGGCTCGACACCCAGATCGGCTGCTTTTTCAGCAGACATCACGAGAACTGCCGCCGCGCCGTCGCTCGTTTGCGAGGAGTTTCCTGCCGTTACGCTGCCTTGCACATGAAAGACCGGCCTGAGCTTGGCGAGTGCCTCCATTGTCGTGTCCGAACGCGCTCCTTCATCCTTGTCGAAAACACGTTCCTGGACGTGAACCTTGCCATCTTCATCTACAAAATGCTGCTTGACTGTCAATGGTACGATTTCATCCTGGAATTTTCCTGAAGCAATTGCGGCCGTCGCACGCTGATGGCTTTGCAGAGCAAAAGCATCCTGATCCTCACGAGAAATGTTGTACCTCTTCGCTACTTCTTCAGCCGTATGGCCCATGCTCATGTACGCTTCCGGCTTCGTTTCCACCAAAGTCGGATTGAGTGCGATTTTGTGACCGAGCATTGGCACCAGACTCATGCTCTCCACCCCGCCAGCTACAACCACATCGGAGCTGCCAACCATGATCTGCTGAGCAGCGTAAGCAATTGTCTGCAAACCGGAGGAGCAAAAGCGATTGATCGTGATTCCCGATACATTTGTCGGCAATCCGGCACGCAGTCCGATCAAGCGAGCCATATTCATGCCTTGCTCCGCTTCCGGTACAGCCGTCCCCATGATGATATCCTCGATTTCAGCCGGATCGAGCTGTGGCACGCGGCGCAACAGGTCGCTTACAACTGCGGCTCCCATATCGACTGGGTGAAAATCCTTGAGACTTCCTTTTTTCGATTTACCGATAGCGGTGCGGGCGCCCGCGACAATAACTGCTTCTCTCATCGTTATCCCTCCCTCTCCCTAGTTACGCAAAGGCTTGTTTTTGGTCAGCATGTGCTGCATCCGTTGCTGGCTTTTCGGTGTCTTGATCAGTTCGAGGAACGCTTGCTTTTCCAGCTCCAGAATGTAG
This sequence comes from Brevibacillus sp. IT-7CA2, assembly GCF_949767855.1. Lineage (NCBI taxonomy): Bacteria > Bacillati > Bacillota > Bacilli > Caryophanales > Paenibacillaceae > Brevibacillus > Brevibacillus sp. IT-7CA2. The sequence goes on along the minus strand of NZ_CATKQT010000044.1, from coordinate 448,834 downwards.
CTCTCTGTCACTTCTGTACCCGCTGGCACGTTACCACCAGACATGACATAGGCAACTTTGCTTGCGATCAGCTCATCATGCTCGGAAATATATCCACTTTTCTTCATAGCATAAATATTTTGGCGCAGGTTCGCATAACCCGTTTCTCCAATGACGCGAATTTTGCGTGGCGCTGGCGGCGTGTAGCCCTCTTTATCCATCGCGAGCACCAGCTGCTTCGCATCGAACAACAAATGATCGGCATTCACGCTGATGCGGTCAGTCGGTCGCAGGTACCCCAGATTGATAGCTTCCTGACCACTCGTAGATACCTTTGCCATAGCAATGGCTTCAAACGCCTTCGCCACGAATGGGAAAGGATCAACTGGCACGCTGCCTCCCTCTGGAACGTTTTCCATTGCTCGGAACAGCATCTCCTTCGTTCCTCCGCCACCTGGCAGAAGCCCTACTCCCACCTCTACCAGTCCAAGGTACGTCTCTGCCGATACCTGTACACGATCCGCGAGATAGACCACCTCGACACCGCCGCCAAGTGTCATGCCGAACGGCGCTGCAACGACTGGACGATGCATGTAGCGCAGTGCCCGTGCTGTTTTGTGGAAGTTCGTGACGAGCATGTCGAGCTCCAGCCAGTTCTCATCCTGTGCTTCCATCAACGCCATTGCGAGATTCATCCCGACGCAGAAGTTTTTGCCTTGATTACCGATGACCAGACCGGCAAAGTTCTTTTGCACTTCCTCTGCGGCCTGACTTGCCATCTGCAAGACATCCATCCCAAGTGCATTGTGCGGAGAGGTGAATTCCAGACATGCGACTCCATCGCCCAAATCGATCAAGGCAGCACCCGCATTTTTCTTGATCAGCTTGCCTTGCTCCTTAAGTGCTGCCAAGTTAATGTTTTCCTTGCTCTCTTCGACGTCCTTGTAGGTGCCTCCGATGGAAAACACGCTGCGCTTCCCTTGCTCTTTTTGGTAGAAGGAGGTTTTCCCACTCGCGAGCAGCTCCTCGACGAGTGCCGGAATCTTCTCGTTTTCCTCACGCATTTTTGCCACTGACTTTTCGAGACCGATGGCATCCCATGTTTCGAACGGCCCCATCTCCCAGCCGAAGCCCCACTTCATGGCCTGGTCAACAGAGACGATATCGTCTGCGATCTCATGAGCCTTTTCAGCAGAGTACAGCAATACCTTTTTGAAGACACTCCAGACAAACTCACTGCCCTTGTCCTTGCCGTATGCGAGCGCTCTCAACTTCTCAGGCAATGTCTTGACTGTTTTGGCTGTTTCGAGGGAAGCGAACTTCGGCCTCACACTTGGACGGTATTCCAGCGTGTCAACCGACAGTGCCATAATCTCTTTGCCTTTCTCCGTCTTCACCTGCTTGAAAAAGCCTTGACCAGCCTTTTGCCCGATCCATCTTTTCTCCACCATTTGCAGAACGAACTCCGGCACTTCAAAAACCGAGCGCTCCTGCTCATCCGTGCTTTTGTTCCTGACGTTACCCGCCACATGCACGTACGTATCAAGGCCGACGACATCGAGTGTGCGGAACGTAGCGCTCTTCGGACGGCCGATGACCGGTCCTGTCAACGCATCTACCTCATCTACCCCAAGCCCTAGTCGTACCATTTCGTGGATCGAAACCTGCAATCCATATGTACCGATGCGATTGGCGATGAAGTTAGGTGTATCCTTGCAAACGACCATTCCTTTTCCGAGCACATGCTCACCAAAATGCTTCATGAAAGAGATGACTTGCGGGTCTGTATCTAGACCTGGAATCAGCTCCAACAGTTTCAAGTAGCGCGGTGGGTTAAAAAAGTGTGTACCGAGGAAATGCTTGCGGAAGTCATCAGAGCGTCCCTCTGCCATTTCGTTGATAGAAACCCCAGACGTATTGGAAGACACGATTGTCCCTGGCTTGCGATGCGCTTCTACCATAGCGAAGACACTTTTCTTCACCTCGATGTTCTCGACAACTACCTCAATAATCCAATCGACCTCGCTCAAGCAAGAGAGATGATCTTCGAAGTTACCAACTGTAATCAGGTCGATGTTCTTTTTATCGTAGAGCGGCGCCGGTTTCTCCTTCAAAAGTCGGTCACGGCCCGCTTGTGCTATCCGGTTTTTCACCACGCTATCAGACAAAGTAAGTCCTTTTTTACTCTCTTCTGCTGTCAATTCACGCGGCACGATGTCCAGTAAATAAGTGGGAATACCGACGTTGGCTAAATGTGCTGCGATCCCAGCGCCCATGACGCCTGAACCGAGAACTGCCGCCTTGCGAATTTTGCGTTCCATCTCCAAATCCTCCTTTTAAAAAACCTAGTCATGGCTTATTCATGGTCAAAAGAATGGCCTCGCAACAGTGAATACCTAATATTCAGACTAGCAGAGCATTTTTAAAACTTCTACTTTCTCCATAGATATTCCTGTGTACATCAGCACATGCCTTGCGTTGAATGAATGCTCATTCAGTATGTGGGTTAAAAAATGACATCCCACGTTTTGGCTGTCTTACATGCCCGGAGATGCTACGCTCCCACCAACTGAATCACCGTTCAGTTTTTATTGTAATCGAAAATTCTGTCAGTTGCAATCGTCACTTCACGAAAGAAAAGAAAAGGGGCATCAATTGTCCAGTGCCCCATTTTCTGTGCTATTTTTGCGAGTAAATCAGCGTGGTGATCTTGCGTCCGTAAGCGTTGGACGCGTCTTCTTCCAATCGGTATTCAATCTGGAAGTCACCGTTTTTCGGGTCTGAATAATGAGCAATCACCCAGAGGGCTTTTGAAATGTTTTCGTCAGCCTTGACTGATACTTTTACCGGTCCGTTGTACGTGGGCACTTGCTCCAGCTTTGCCATGCTTTTGAGCGCATCGTCTGTAAAGAGAGCAGACAGCTGCTTCTGATTTTTTGTTTCGTACGCCAAATTCGCTGCTCGTAAATACACCTGCGCGATGTGCTGCTGATTCGCAGATGAACCACGGAACTGCGAAGCTGCATCCATCCGGTAATAACCAATCAGTCGATCCATCACAACGACGTATTCTGCACGCGTCAGGATCTTGTTCGGAGAAAAGGTCTTGTCCGTCAGAAACAGATTGAATTCCCGGATCGCCAGTGGGTACGGTGAATATGTATCTCGATAGAATCGGTCGCGCTTCCATTCGTAATGGCTGTTAAAGAAAGAGACTGTATCTTGTGGTTTAATATTGGCTGTACGGAATTTTTGTGGTGCCAGCATATGAAACAGCATCAAGCTGGCCTCTTCTCTCGTCAATGGCCACTGCATCCCGGCACTGGACATCCACCAGTCCGGATTTTCCTTCTCTTGCTTTTTCATCAGGTGCCCGGTTTCAGCCAAATATAGATAGTATAACATCCGGTCTCCTGGATCAAACTTGCCCAGATCGTCCGTTTCGATTTTCATCATGGTCTTTAGATTGCTCAGCAGTTGATCTACTTCCCCCCGGAGTAGATAGCGGTGATCCAGGTTTGGCTTGCGTTCTGGCTTTTCAATCGGTCCATATACCGTCTCAAATACGCGATTCAGCATAGCCAAAGCTTCGCCTCGTGTAACTGGCTTGTTTGGGTAAAAAGGCTGATATCCCTTCCTCTTTACGATGCCCAGATCCGCCATTTCGTTGATTTGCTCACGCGCCCAATGTTCCTGTATGTCTGTATACATGCCAGATGCAGCCGCATTCGCACTCCCTGAAAAAACGCTTTGCACCACTAACAGTGCCAAGAGAAAAACGATAGCAAAACGCTTTACCATGACTTACGATAACTCCTTTCTTTTCATGATCGTTTCCTTACTCCCTTTTTTTGGAATTCGTCCCCAGTAGCATCCATTCCTGCCATATTGGTCTATTTTCCTGGGTCTGATCTCTCCCTTTCTTGTATCGGGATGAAAACCAAACTTTGTTATACTTTTTCAAAACAAATGAAAAAGAGCCGCACTTTGTATGAGCGGCCCAATTATATCCTTTTTCTTTATGCGCTGACTATCCTTCAATCTGCTCTAACCAGCCTGGTCCCCTGGTCACAAGCAGCCGATATAAGAAAATGTTGATGAGAGTGAACAGGACGAAAATCCCAAGAGCGGTCCCTAACATGGATGTCCCCCATGAAAAACTGGCGAGGACGACTAGACCTCCTGCCATAAGGCCTATTACCAGCTGGTAAAGAAAAAGAGCCGTCGGTTATCCCAACGGCCCTCATGATTAGTCTTGTGGTACATAGCTGCCATCACGCAGCATAGTCAACTCGCCCATGATGAATGCTAAATCTTCGTTTCCGTCCAACTTGCCACTTTCTTCTAACGCTTCCAAACGACGCAGAAGCATGTTGGCAAAATCTTGAATCTGTACTGGATGTGCCTCCATATCCGCCTCATCCAAAATTTCAAAACCAGTCAAGGCTTCCAAGTGGGTCACGATACGGAAACCGCCGATTTCCCCTAGGAACTCTTGCTTGTTCATTTTTGATTTCTCCAATTTTTGCAGCATGGACAAAATATCATTCGCTACCACGCTTGGAAAAGCAACCTGATAAAAGTTGCGATTTTTCGCTTCCTCGGTTTTGATAATCAAAACATCAATACCGTCCAGTTTTTTTGCTTTTTTGCCAAACCCAAACATATATTCCACCTCAATTGTTCGATCTGTCCAACTCTCTCCATGATAGACATAATCCGAGAGTCAGACAACCCCTATCCATATATTAACTGGGCTATTTGTCTTTTTTGACACACACGCTAACGTAAAACGACTGCTCCCAAGTGAGGTGCGCCATGAAAATCAACTGGAAAAACTGGATGTTTATTCTCGCTCTTTCTTTGCTCGTCACAGGATGCCTGACGCAAGTAAAGGAGCATGCAAAAACCAAGGTCAAAACACAGAGTAAGCCTGCCAAGCAGTCTGCCATCCAAAAGCTTGGCGATAACAAAATGGATGTCGTCCTCTTTTTGAAGCAAGCCGAGCATCAGTTGGAAAATGTCTATTATGCTGCTGCGGACAATGCGAAGGGCAAAACTGTGTTTGAGGATGGTCTCGTCTTTCGTGAATTGCCTAAGCGCTTCGACAGTAAAGACAAGATAACGGGTTACTTCGGTCGTTTTTGGAGCCGTCCACTGGCAGAAGCCATGTACGACAACATGACAACCAAGCTGGTGAAGGAAAAAGTATACGTAGCGATCCCCCGTGTCGACTATCCGACTTTGATCTCGGTACGAAACACGAATGTCCAAAAAAGCAATGGAGAACTCAGTGTGACCGTGGAAGATGTAACCGATTCCTCCTTTGCTTCTGACCGCACGCTGCGCTACCGACTCGTGCGCGATCAAAAGACCAAACGGTTCGAAATCAAATCACGGATGGGCACTTATGGGAATGAACAATTTCAATAAGCCTCTTGACATTTCTTGCGGACCAAGCGAATAATAGTGAATTAATAAGCACATAGTGAGCGGCAATGACGGGGAATAGTAAAACCGCCCTTCAGGTCCAGAGAACGAAATCCACCGGCTGAGAGGTTTCGTCCTTGAATCGGTTTGAACCCACCCCAGAGCATCCAGGGAAGACCTGGACAGGTTTCTTTCACCTGTTATCAAAGAAAGAGAGCCGGGCGTTTCTTGACTGAAGTATGCCTTCAGTCCAAAACGTCAAATAAGGTGGTACCGCGTGAGGTTATCAAGCCCTTTCGTCCTTATCAAAGAGACGAGAGGGCTTTTTTGTATGCAAGAAGGGGGTTTTACGCATGAAAAAGGGGAAGTTGCGTTTGGTAGTAAAGGTGGGGAGCAGTTCAATTGCAGCAGCTACAGGCGGTGTTGATCCGACGAAAATGTCGCTGCTCGTCTCGGCTATCAGCCAATTGCGCGAAGCGGGTCATCAGGTTGTCTTAGTCTCCTCGGGAGCTGTCGCCAGCGGCTATCAAAGTCTCGGCTACCAACAGCGACCGCGATCCTTGGCAGCCAAGCAAGCAGCGGCGGCCATCGGGCAAAGCTTGTTGATGCAAACCTATACGCAAATGTTCGGCGCCCATAATTTCAGCGTGGCGCAAATCTTGCTGACACGAGGTGACTTTTCACACAAGGAACGGTATCAGCACGCATTTTCCACGTTGTCACTGCTATTGGATAAAAATATTTTGCCAATTATCAACGAAAACGACACGGTATCCGTAGCGGAATTGACCTTCGGAGACAATGATATGCTTGGCGCACTCGTCGCTGGTCTCATCCATGCCGACTTGTACACGATCCTGACTGATACGAATGGCTTGTACGATAAAGACCCTCGTTATCATCCTGATGCTAAACACATGGGCTGGCTCGAATGTGTGACGGACGAAATCGAGGCACTTGCAGGCGGAGCTTCCCAACTGGGCACAGGTGGCATGCGCTCCAAGCTGATCGCAGCAAAAACCGCCCAATCATTAGGAATTCCGAGCTTTATCGGAAAATTGACGAATACCACTGATTTGGTGGATGTCCTTACTGGCAACGGGAATGGCACCTACGTCAACTATCATCCAGAAGCGCCTGCAACGAACGGCGTTCCTACACGCAAGCAATGGATTGCGCTTCACTCCCCTACCCGCGGAAAAATCACGGTTGATAGCGGTGCAGCGGAAGCGATTTTGGAAAACAGCAAAAGCTTGCTCTTGGCAGGTGTCCGTGATGTATCCGGCATGTTCGAGCAAGGTGAGGTTATCGAGGTTTACTGTGAGGGTATGTTGATCGGTCGTGGTATCAGCAGATTCACTGCCACACAGTTAAGTGATTTTCTTTCCCCTGATAACGTAACGCGACACAGCGGTACCGTTATACATCGAGATGAATGGACGCCTGTCATCTAAACGAATCCATGTAGATCGAAAGATAGGAGTTGGAGAAACCATGGAAAGCTTGAAAGAAAAAGTGCATACACAAATAAGCCTGGCCAAACAGGCTTCACGAAAAATGGCAATACTCTCTCGCAAAGAAAAAGACGAGGTGCTCGTCGCAATTGGCAACCAGCTGCTGGCTGATGAAGCCGTCATTCTCTCAGAAAACGCCAAGGACATCACCCTCGCGGAAGCAGACGGTCAGCCAGCCTCCTATCTGGATCGTCTCCTGTTGACGCCTGAGCGAATTACACAGCTCGTGGATAGCCTGGCGCAGCTGGTATCCCTCGATGATCCGGTCGGGGAACGAATCGACTCGTGGACACAGCCAAACGGACTTTTCATCGAACAAATCCGCGTCCCTCTCGGTGTCATTGGAATGGTGTACGAAGCCAGACCGAACGTCACCGTTGACGCTGCAGCTATCGCCATCAAAACAGGCAATGCGATCGTCTTGCGCGGCAGCCACAGCGCTGTTCATAGTAACCTCGCGTTGGTGACTAGCATTCGTCAAGCCCTCACTGCGACCGGACTTGACGCAGAAGCGGTGCAGTATTTGCCTTTTGCCGAACATGCCTCTGTCGATTACTTGTGCACCGCCAATGGTCTCGTCGATGTCATCATCCCTCGGGGTGGTGCAGGACTGATCCAGCGGGTTCTGCAAATCGCAAGCGTTCCTGTACTCGAAACAGGCGTTGGCAACTGCCACATTTATGTGGATGAAGCCGCTCAGTATGACATGGCTGAAAGCATCGTGATCAATGCCAAAACGAGTCGGCCAGCCGTATGCAATGCTGCCGAAACACTCCTCGTGCACCGCAGTTGGCCACAGGAAAATCAACGAGCCTTGCTCCAAAAGCTACTGGCGAAGGGTGTTGAGCTCCGTGCTTGTGAGCGAACGATAGAGCTGCATTCCGACCTCACCGGTCAATTGCACCATGCAACGGCAGAAGACTGGGATACGGAATACTCTGCGCTAATTCTGGCGGTGCGCACTGTCGATAGCCTGAGCGAGGCCATTGAACATATTACAGCGCATACTTCCGGCCATTCCGAGGCAATCGTAACGGAAGATGAAATCTCAGCCCGTCAGTTTTTGACTGAGATCGATGCTACAGCCGTTTATCATAATGCCTCTACCCGCTTTACAGATGGTGGAGAATTCGGCTTCGGTGCCGAGATCGGCATCAGCACGCAAAAGCTTCACGCTCGTGGGCCAATGGGCTTGCCAGCGCTCACCTCTTACAAGTATGTCGTACGCGGAAACGGCCAAATCCGATAGTCCAAAAGGAGGGAATCACCATGAGTAACCAAGCAACAGCGATTACAGAAGGGCGGATCGGTTTTCTCGGTGCAGGCTCGATCGTGGAGGCCATGCTTTCCGGTATCGTAAAGAAAGGCTTACTCCCTTCTGAGCGTATTTCCGTTACGAACCGCAACAATATAGAGCGTTTGGAGCAGTTGACAAATGATTACGGGGTAACTGCTACCCAAGACAAATTTGAGGTAGTTCGCTCTTCCGATATTTTGATTTTGGCCATCAAACCGAAGGATACAGCTGAAGCTTTACAGGATTTACGTGGGGTCGTTCGTTCCGACCAATTGATCATTTCCGTGGTCGCTGGCGTCTCTACCAGCTTGATCGGAGAGTGGCTCGGTGCAGAGTGCCCGATCATCCGCACGATGCCCAATACTTCGTCTGCTGTTGGTTTGTCTGCTACAGGACTGTGCGCGAATCCTTTTGTTCAGGAAGAGCACCGCGAGCTGGCTACCAAACTTTTCGAAGCAATTGGCACTGTATATGAAGTCGCCGAGGAAGAGCTGGACATCATTACTGGATTGTCTGGAAGCGGCCCTGCTTATATTTACTATTTGGTAGAAGCCATGATGGGGGCGGGTGCCACAGCGGGACTGGATCGGGAAATGGCACGCCAATTAACGCTGCAAACCGTGATCGGCGCTGCACATATGCTGCTCGATACACGCGAAGAGCCTTCTATTCTCCGCCAAAAAGTAACGAGTCCGGGTGGAACGACCCAGGCAGGACTGGAAGTCTTGGAAGCCTATCAATTCCAGGAGGCCGTCACTGCAGCCATTCTGCGTGCTGCGGAAAGATCGCGGGAGATGGGGGCACAATACCAGTAAAGTCGTTTTGTCCCCCCTCCTTGTCATGTATAATAAAAAAGATCAAGCATAGTCGAGAAAAATGACGAAGGAGGTCCCATGGAAATTTACGCCTTGTACGGCACCAGTGGAACAGGAAAAAGCACCAGTGCATTAGAACTTGCTCACCGAATGAACATCGACGCCATTATTGATGATGGCATCCTGATTTACCAAGGACGCAAGGTGGCCGGAACCTCTGCCAAATATGAGAAGACAAAAATTCAGGCGGTAAAACGAGCTATTTTTCATTATAAGGAGCACGCTGAAGAAGTACGGCGAAGTCTTGGCGATATTCAACCAAGCCGACTACTCGTGTTAGGAACTTCGCAGCGGATGATTGGTCGTATCGTCGAAGCCTTGCATTTGCCTTTTCAGGTGGACTTCATCCCGATCGAATCCATCAAGCCTCCGCAGGAAATCGAGGCTGCCCGCTACGTGCGGGAAACAATGGGCAAGCACACGATACCGATTCCGCGTGTGGAGGTAGAAAAAGATTTCCTCCAGCGCCTCATCTCTTCTGCCCAACAGATTTTCAGCTCGAAAAAAGAAGTCATTGGGGAAACAACCGTGGTTCATCCTCCGTTTTCAGGTGGACGCATTATGATTCATCCTCAGGTGTTGCGAAAAATCGTGGAAGCGGCCTGCGACCAGTTTGATGAGGTCCATCATGTGGTCAAGATCGTCTCCAGCTTTGAGGATTTGCCTCGGTTTCAGGTTTCGATTGCTCTTCAACTGCCTTACATGACAAATATTCCAGCACTTATCCATGCTCTTCAATCTACGTTGTACAAAGAAGCTCAATATTGTCTCAATATCTCTCCCGCCAGCATCGACATCGTCGTTTCTTCGCTGGAGCTAACCTGATCCGGTCCTTTGCGACCGGATTTTTTTGGCTGCAATCCTCAGGGGTTACATCCTAACTTGTTGCTCATCCTATACATGATTCCATCTGAAAGGAGCAACCCGATGCCATCCATCCTGTCTTCCAAGCCCTTTACACAAGCTCCGATTCCCGAACCGCCCAAGGTCATTACGACAAAGGACTTGAGCTATCTCAAGGATGCTTTGTCATGGGAACTGATCGCTTTCAAAAAGCTGCATGCTTTCGCACAGCAAGCTACTGATCCCCAGGTCAAGCAATGTCTGGAACAGCAAGGACAAATGCACCAGCGACACTACCAAAAACTGCTGAGTCACCTGCAAAACAACAACACCGCAGTGATGGCGACCATTCCGCAGACACAGTCCCAGCAACAGCAATCCCAACCACAACATCAAATGCAATAAGGGAGGAATCGGGATGCCAAACCAAAACCAGATCGCCAATCCGCAATCCGGTCAGCTGCCACAAGTAAAAGGACCACAAATGAACGATCGTGACTACCTCAACGACTGTCTGGCTACGTGCAAGTATTTGACGGATAACTTTAACATCGCCGTTCGTGAAGCCAGCCACCAGCAGCTTTATGATGATATGGTACAAATTTTGAATGAAACCCATCAGTCAGCACGCGATGCTTTCAATCTCATGTTCCAAAAAGGATGGTACAAGCTGGAGGCTGCCGAACAGCAACAACTGCAGCAAGCTTATCAGCAGTTTAGCGGGTACTCCACGCAGTTCCCTTATCATTGAAATAGCAGAAGACACCTGACCCAAGCAGGTGTCTTCTTTCCATTACCCCCTGCCACGCAGGAGCTGTGATAGTACAAATAGCGCCTTTTCCATGTCGGCTTCCTCTGCGTACACGTAGGACAAGCGAAGATGATGACTATCCGTCTGATCATAAACAAAGCCGGGATTTAACAGGACCCCTTTTGCCAATGCTTCCGTAAAAAGCTTGCGCATCGAAACAGCCTGATGCAGACGCAGCCAAATATAAAAACCGCCATGTGGAATACGCCAATCTGCCAGATCGTCAAACCAGCGAGTAAGCCATTCGCACATCCTGTCCCTTCGGTGTCGCAGTGCCGCTCTTAGCTGATCCAGATGCCGGGAATATCTCTCGCTTGTGAGCCATTCTGTCGCCACCCATTGGGAAATAGCACTCGCTCCGTAATCTGTCTGCATTTTCACATCCGCGAGGCGTTCAATGACAGGCTCAGGCCCTACAATCCAGCCAATCCGCAGCCCCGGACTGAGTGTTTTGGACAAGCTGCCCAAATACAAGACCAACCCGCTCTGATCCCTCGCCTTCAACGGCAATGGCCCCGGCTCGTCTAACCACAACTCTCCATAAACATCGTCTTCCAACACAGGCAGTCTCTCCCGCTCACATACCGCCAGCACTTGCTCCCTTCGATTCTCTGATAGGCTAATCCCCGTCGGATTGTGGTAAGCCGAAATCGTATAGAGTAGTGCCGCGTTATGTGCCTGTTTTTGTCTCGTTAGCACTTGGGGAGAGATTCCTTCCGCATCCATCGGTACACCAACCAGACGCATTCCCGATGATTGAAACAAAGGCAGAGAAAATAAATACGAAGGCTGTTCGAGCAAGATGGCAGATCCACGGTGAAGGATGCCAATCGATATCAACTGCAGGGCTTGAAGGGCCCCCGAAACGACTAAAATAGAAGCCGGAGAAGCTTCGATCCCCCTGCTCCGCAAATGATTGCTGATCGCTTGACGCAAAGGCAACAGCCCTTTTGGCTCCGAATATCCGAGATGAGTCATTTTGCCTTGTAAGCTAGCCATGACCTCTTCCATTTCCGCAACAGGAATCAAGCTAGACGACAGCTCACCTGTCCCCAAACGAATGTACCTGGGGTCAGGCTCATAACGATTGATATCCTGAATCGTCGGCGAATTGGGGATATGCGCCCCTGCCTGAACGTAGCCCAGCCAATTGGGTGGAGGTGTGGTCGTCAGCAAGGACCACGTATTGTTGCTAACGACGGAGCCACTGCCCACTGTTGCTTCAATGAAGCCATCCGCTTTTAGCTCTTCCAACGCCGTCACCACCGTGCTGCGGTTTACATCAAAGGCTTGTGCTAACGCTCTTTGTGTTGGCAATTTACTATTGATCGGCCACTCACCCCCTGCAATTTTCCCCTTGATATAAGCCACGATCTGCGCGTAGATCGGTATGTCAGATGATTTGTCAGGCTTCCAGTCTATCGTCAGCACAGGCACATTCCTCCTCGTCTTATCATTGTACAAATTGGTTGGTTTGGATGTAAACCAATTGGCTGGAGACAACGGATTCACAAACGTGAATAATGACAGTAATGCAAATAGCCTTTGCATCCAGAGAGAAACGGGGAGGAAATGATCATGCTGGAAGCGATTTTGCACGGTTTTGTGCTTGCTTTTGGACTTATTTTACCGCTCGGCGCACAAAATGTTTTCGTGTTTAATCAGGGGGCTCTACAACCTACATTACTTCGCGCCATGCCCGTCGTACTGACTGCGGCACTCTGCGATACCCTGCTCATTTTATTGGCGGTATTGGGAGTCTCTTTGGTCGTATTGACAGTCACATGGCTAAAAACGGTTCTGTATGTCGTTGGCTTCTTCTTTTTGATGTACATGGGATATTTAACGTGGCGTAGCCGTCCCAATACGGAGGATGGAGAGAAAGAGCGCTTTTCGGCTAAAAAGCAAATCATGTTTGCTGCCTCTGTCTCTTTGTTGAACCCACATGCGATTCTCGATACGATCGGCGTGATCGGCACCAGTTCACTCAGCTATACCGGAACAGAGAAATGGGGCTTTACGATTGCCTGCATCCTCGTATCCTGCCTCTGGTTTTTCGGCCTTTCTGTAGCTGGTCGTACGGCAGGACGATTGGATCAGTCTGGAAAATTACAGCGTGGCCTGAATATGGTTTCAGCTGTGATCATGTGGGGAGTGGCCGTCTATATGGCAGCCCAATTACTTACGACGTAAAGAGTTAGTGAAAAAGTGCATAATCCCAACCTCCTCCACTCAAAATACTCCTATTCGGGTTTTCGAAGTGGAGGTTTGTTTATGCTTTTTACCAAATCGGACGCACTCTTGGATGACTTGTATGAGATTGCGAAAAATGTGCATCAAACAGCGATCTATTTTAATGAATACAAGATTACTTCATTGGAGACTGTCAAAACCTTTTCTACTGAGATGAAGGAGTACGAAACAAAAGGCGACAAGCTCATCCATGAAATCATCGTGCAAATCAACAAGACATTTATTACCGCCATCGAGCGAGAGGACGTCCTGGACCTTGCCGTCAAGCTGGATGATGTGCTGGACGGATTGGAGTTTTGCGCTTCGAGGCTCTATATGTACGACATCATGGAAGCAGATGAAACGATGGTGCGTTTCGGGCAACTCATCGAAGTAGCTACCAAGCAAATTCTTCTTGCCATCGAGCTGCTTCAAAAGCAAAAGCTGTCTGATATGAAGGAGTACATCATCCGCATTAACGATTTGGAAAGCGAAGGGGATGAATTGGTGAGGGGGAGCATCCGGCAATTGTTCAAGACCTCGAGCGATCCCATTCACATTATGCAGCTCAAAGAGATTTACGAAGTGCTCGAAGATGTCATGGATCATTGCGAGGATGTCGCCGATGCGATGGAATCCGTGATCATGGGCAACTCTTAAACCAAGGAGACCTACTTTCATGCATACGAGCCTTCCTCTTGTTATTGCGGTTATTATCCTGGCTGTTTCCTTTGACTTTATCAACGGATTTCATGATACAGCCAATGCCATTGCAACCACCGTATCCACCAAAGCTCTCCCGCCTAAAATTGCCATTGCTCTAGCAGCTATCATGAATTTTATCGGTGCCCTGACATTTACCGGGGTCGCCAAAACTATTGGTGGAGATATCGCCGATCCAGCCAAGCTGGAATTCGGTGTGCTTGTGGTCATGGCAGCTCTCTTGTCTGCGATCCTTTGGAATTTGATTACGTGGTGGTACGGTATCCCGAGTAGTTCGTCTCATGCCCTCATCGGCTCACTCGTAGGTGCAGTCCTCGCTTCCGCCGGGAGCGCGCAAATCAACTGGGCTGGTTTTTTAAAAATCTTCCAGGCGCTTATTGTGTCACCGGTTATCGCGCTGGTTGCCGCTTACCTCATGATGAATTTGGTTTATTTCATTTTTAGTCGGATCATGATTCCCCCTACCAAGGTTAATCGAGGTTTTCGCCTCTTTCAGATTTTCACGGCGGCCCTGCAATCCTTTACACACGGAACCAATGACGCACAAAAAGCGATGGGCATTATCGTGTTCGCTCTTGTAGCCGCTGACCTGCATGCAGATACGAGCACGATTCCTTTTTGGGTGCAGTTCATTTGTGCGCTCGCGATGGGCTTGGGAACCTCTGTCGGAGGCTGGAAAATCATCAAGACCGTCGGGGGAAAAATCACCAAGATTGAACCAATCAATGGAGCCACGGCCGACCTCACATCGTCCTCGATCATTTTTACCTTTACGCAGTTAGGGTTGCCTGTGAGCTCTACCCATGTCATCTCTTCCGGGATTATGGGGGTCGGCGCAGCCAAACGGCTAAAGAGCGTCAATTGGGGCGTCGCCAAACGCATCGTGATCACTTGGTTTATTACGCTGCCGATCTCTGCCTTACTGGCTGCGGCCATCTATTTGTTGTTACATGTATTTATCTAAAAGCAAAAGGGACGAGTAACGGGCTCGCCCCTTTTATCTTTTATCCGAATAAAAACCCAAGTAAGACTAGCGCGGAGAACCGTATCTCAAATGACGGCAAGTTTACTTGTTGAAACGAAGAGAAGACAGTTCAAACAGCTTCTGAAAGATGATATCTTGAATACAGATTATGCCGAGAGCGAGTGATCTTTGATGATAATTAAATTGTACAGGGAAAGGGTGAGTGATCAATAGAGGAGGTGAGCCTTTGTACAACCATTTAGAACTAATGAGCATTCAAGCAAGAGTACTCTATATTCATGATCATGCTGGACGTATCACAACGATTAATGAGCCAACGAACCAGCCTGCTCCTCGATTTTTTTGGGGACAGACCGTTGCTGGCAGTATTGTAAGATTTCACAGCGACGTACCGAATCGCATAATCCATGAAATCATACAATCCCTGAATCAGGGTGATTCAACCGAGCAACTGCCTCATGTTATTCACGCGTTGGAGAAAGACAGAAAAATTAGAAGCTTATGGATGGGGCCGGCTTTTACATTTCATGAAACCGTAAAGGATTACACAGACGCCACCTTGGTCACTGAAGAGAATAAGCACTGCTTGGAACCAGGGTTTCCTACCCTTTTATCGGAACTGAAGTTTCGAGGACCTTGTTTTATGGTGACGGAAAACAACATGGCCGTATCTGTCTGTTTTAGCGCAAGAAGTAGCGATAAGGCTGCAGAGGCCGGAGTCGAGACATTGAAAGATTATAGAGGAAAAGGATATGCGATGTACGTAACGTCCTCATGGGCCCAAGCGATAAGACGGTCTCAAAGGATTCCTTTATATAGTACATCATGGGATAATTATTCTTCGCTGTCCATTGCTAAACGCCTTCGTCTTCACCTTTATGGAACGGATATTTCGATATATTAAGGTTTACATCAAAATGAAAGGCCATTCCGGAAAGGATGGCCTCTATTTCCCCTCTTCCCCTTTTGTTCGATCCAAAAATTAAAAAAGCAATGCATAACATAGAAGCTCCTTTGCATTGCTTTTGTCTTACTCATTTATAAGCTGTTTCATACCCTCTTCAACAAATTTATCATCCCGCAACTTGTCTTGCACACTTGTTCGCCACTTTTCTTTCGTCAACAACGATGCTAAATCTTCACCGAAGAGGCCCTGCATGGCAACCCGTGTGGCAACAATCATAGTATCTGAAAAACGGTATTCGATTGTTTGCAAATTGTCTACCAGTGCAAAGGCAGACACAGAGTTATACAGCATCGCTTGCTTGAACAATTTCGCCTCGACGTCGGTCGTCTTGTCCTCGTAATGGATCTCAATCGTAAACTTCTCCGGACGAAGCTGAAAGGTTCTCTTGAGCTGATCCAACGGCAGATGATTGAACATAACCAGATTCGAAGTAGCGCCCATGTACTTGTTTTTGTATGGCAAAATGGATTCCAAATCGTGAGTCAGCGGGCTTTGCTGAGCCAATTGATATTGCTCTGATTGCGCTTCGTTCTCCGGGATAATGACGATCTGAATGACCATGAACAGGACAACCCCGATGAGAACCAAGGCAAGTATGATTTTATTTCGCAATGACGTCACCTTCCCCTACATCGTATTTCAAAATAAGCCGCGGAATGGCGTGGAGCCACAGTGGTATAAGGATAGAAAGAAAAGGCAGCGCATATGATAAGGCAACGTTAGCGAATTGATAAGGTCCAGTAAGATTCACTGGCGTTGAAAACCATAGATTACTGCCAAAATAGAGCGCAGTCGTAAAGACGAGTGTCCCGACAATATAAAGCGCCCACAGCATCCAGCCTGTTTTTCGCAGCAAAAAGGCAAACCGCACATTCATGCTGGTCAAATGATGTGAGGAAGCCGGTCGATTGATACCTAACAAGATCAAATAGACGATTCCGATGAGGATGCAAATCGCAAACAGACTATAGTTCAAAAAGATACCCATGCCCCAAATTCGCAGAGGCATAGTCACGATCCAGGCAATGAGTACGTACAACAATCCGAGCTGCAACAACTCTTGTAAAAATAGAAATATGTATACCTGGCGGCGTTCTCCAACAATCGAATCAATCGAAGGGAGATTGGCCTTTGCTTTTTTCACCGCTTCATCCAGTGATAGCCCATCTGCAACCAAGTCGGCGACCTTTGCCTCCAAATTGCTCAATACTTCCCATTTGAGCTCCTCGATTTGTTTACTTCCTCTATATTTTTGAAACAATTGATCGACATAGTGCTGTAAACTCTCCATCACACTTCCTCCCGCCTTTCGATGAGCTGGTCAATCAATTCTTTGGCGACTTTCCAGGATGCCAGCGCTTTTTCGTACGCCTCTCTCCCTGCTTCTGTCACCTGATAATATTTGCGTCTGCCCCCCTGGCTCTCATTTCCCCAGTACGAAGCGATCAGCTTGTGTGACTCTAATCTTTTCAGACTGGTATACAAGGAAGGCTCTTTCAGTTCGTAACGCCCGCCGCTATTTTTGAAAATGGCTTTGATGATTTCGTACCCATAGTTATCGCCGTCGCACAGGACACGAAGAATAATCGTATCGATATGACCACGGATAATGTCACTGCTGATACTGCTGTCACTCATCTCGTTCACCTCGCATCTACAGCATAATACATATTACTATGTATGACAAAGTAATATGTATTAAATTGCTTCTACTCACACAAAAAAACAAGACCACTCAAAAAGTTGAGATGGTCTTGAACAAATAGGCAGCCCGGTCGTTTTATTGTTTCACCTGGTACACCAGATAGGGTGCTGGCGTCCGTTTTCCGTTTAAATCCGGCCAAACATAAAGCAGTTCCAGTGAGGGACTATTCCTCTTGTTAGACTCTGTAGATGCTTTCCCTATCTCTGAAAAATTCCCTTCCAGGCCTACTACCTGTCTGCTGGTGCTATCCACCCAAACCTTATACTTGTGACTCTCCGCTCTTGCTCCTTGTGTAATGGCAATGAAGTCTAGCCTGATTGCTGAGTCTTCCACCGCCGCGCCCTCCATTGCAAGCTGTGTGATTTGTCTTGGCAAATAGTACGCTAGTTTTTTGGCACCGATTTGGGCTGCTTCTGCTTGGGACAGCTCTGGGGAAGTATGTGACTCCGTATTTGTTTTCATCCGATACGCCAACAGTTGGCCAGATTTCTTGGCAAACCTCGCAGTGAAATAAGTAGCATCTGTCATTTTCCACGTATATTCCATGTACGATTCGTGTTCTTCTGTTGATAATGGACGGTTATCCCCTCCGATACGTACACCGAACTCTTTCTGGATCAGAGTGGCTATCTCCTCATCTGATTTGGCCATGAGCAGCTTACCTTGTGCCTGAATCGGGATGAGGCTATAGCTACCAGTTGCTGCCACGCTCTGAAAGCGACGATCGAGGACTTCCCCGTTCAATGCGTTGATATAGCCTGCAAAAGTCGCTACTTCTTCTTGCTTCAAACTGGCTGTCAGCCTTTGTACTGCTTCCTCTTTGGAAATTGCTTTTTCTGGATTGGGAAATAGCGAGAGATCCCCTTCTGCATCGAGATTCTCTTCCATGACCATACCCGCTGGTGTTCGATCTGACTCCAAGTGAACCTTCACGACACTGTCGGCGAACGGTATACCGTTAATGACGCGTTGAAAAACAGCCGTATCTTTTTCCAGATGGTTAGAAGCGAGTTGATATTGCTTACTTTTTTCGCCTAATTTCTGCTTCATATATTGCTCGACAGACAGCGTTGGCGTATTGCTTGCCGTGGTTGCCGTTTTTGGCAGCGTTTGGGTTTTTGGGAGCGATTGTGATTGCGTAATGACACTCTGTTCTTTCTGTTTGGGCTGTTCTTTCACCTGGCTTATTTTCCGCTGCTCGGCAACAGGAGGAATATTCCTTTGCTCCGGTATGTCCTTCTCTTTTGCCAGTGAAGGCGCATTCTCTGCACGCTGCTCCGTACGTACACTGCTGGTCCCATCTGGTGCTTCTTTTCCGTCAGGCACAGCTACCAAGAGAGCCAGTACGACAGTTGCAGCTGCACCTCCTGCCATCGACAAGATACGGCCCACTTTTTTCCTCATCTTCATCTGCCTTGCCTGTTTAACCAGAATCTGATCCAAATAGGTGACAAATTCCTGACGAGGGGGTGGGTCTTGCCTTCTTAACCCGCGCAGTTGGACCGTCAGCTTCTCATCCTCTAGCCCACTCATTTAGAAAGCCCCCTTCCTCCGTATCATCCATCATTTCTTTGACCAGCTTTAATGCCCGATGGGTGTTTATTTTCACCTTGGATTCCGATACACCCAGGATTTCTGCCGTCTCCTTGATGCTGTATTCCTCGATGCAGCGCAAAATCAGAACCAGACGATAATGGGGCGCTAGCTTTTGGATCGCTTGCTTCAGCTCACGAACGTTTTCCCTCTTGGTCAGGACGTTTTCCGGACTCCCTTCCTTGGTCGCCAGCTTCATCAGCCAGTTTTCCGAGAAAAAGGACTTGACCTTCTGCTTGCGATGCTGGTCGATCGCCGCATGCTTGGCAATAGAGAAGAGCCATGTTTTCAGAGTGACTCTGCCATCAAATCTGGCGAGCCCTTTTAACACTCTCGTAAAAACCTCCTGCGTCAAATCCTCGGCATCATTCTGATTTCCGGTAAAATGGAGCAGAAAGTAGTAAACGTCCTGATAGTGAGCATGATAGATCGCGCTAATCCGCTGCTCGATATCCTCCTGCACGGGTTAGCCTCCTGTCTTAGTACGGACTTTTATGAAATTCAGCTGCAGTAGTAAATTTGCCGGTTAGGGCATCCATTTCTCGGTGGTCTAGAGATATGGCTGTTCTGTACACCAGAATGGGTTGATAGTTTGGGTTATCCGACAAAATATCGGCATCCGATGTGAAATATTGCAGCTCCAGTGGACGCACTTTCAAGTATTCCTTTAGCGCCTGCTCATGTGATACAGCCTTTTTGGGGTCAGGCAGAATAAGTGGTTCCCAAGATACATCCTCCATATGCAGACCTATCACCTCTCCCGTGATACGGTCTATTCTGATAGAAATCACATCATCCAGAACAGGAATCCCTTCGTGCACATTTACAAACTTGAAGCCCTGCACAGCGCCTCTCTGTCGAAACTCTGCTGTCCCAATCGGCATCACTTCTTTTAAATGCTTTGGTCCGTACTTTTCCAGCGCAGTAATAGCTAGTTTCATCGATTCTTCTGGAGTTAGCCATTTCTTTCCGTTTGGATCTTCTTTAGGGTCTTCTTTTTCTCCCTTTCTCTTGTCAACCACACCGTAGCTCATGAATCGTCCTGTTTCTTCCTCCGTTATAATGATAGCCTCAAAGTCTTTATTGATTTCATGTGTATATTCCTTACCTTTCGTATCTTCAGAAATGCCTTCTTTTATTTTTTCAGCTTTGCTCTCGATCCCAAAAGCAGCGAACATAGCTGCTGCTTCCTCTGTCGTCTTTACGGTTACTTCCTTACCGACAGGATTCACTCTGACAATAGGATTATAAGCACTCCCCGAACCTTCATAATCAGGAACTTCCTTGCCTGTTTTGGCATCGATAAATTCCGAGAATTCCGATTTGTAGCGTAAGGTAGGAGAGCCATACAAGTATTTCTTCGTTTTCTCGTCCGATCCCTCTGCTGGCTGTTTCAAATAAAAGAGCTTCAGGTGTTTGGCGAAGGCTTTTTCAGCCTGATCCTTGGATATAGCTTCCTTAGGATCAGCAAACTTCAAATCTTCGAGGGCTGGTGCATCATCGCCCCCGAGATTATATAAGCCTGACCCTTTCGATATGACTTCCCCCTTGCTGTTTACGGTTAGACGAACATTGATATTCAGATACGGAAGTCCGTTTACCAGTTTTGTAAAATGGGCCTCGTTGTCGTGTGAATAGTTAGGGTTATAGGCAAAGCCGCCCATATCTGGACCATACCATTGTTTCATAAAATCTGTTGCCTTACTCTTTACTTTGTCATGCTCAATCTCCGGCCTTCCTTCTTCGGGAAATTCCTCGTAGTAGCTAAACCCCTTGGGATTCCCTTGTTTATCCAAACTGAATTCAAAAGACGGTTTCTTCTTCTCCTTGGACGTTTGCAAGATGATGCTTATACGATTCGTTCCATCATCTTTTTCTAAAATCTCAAGCGTACTGTAAGAAAAATCGGCTAAATATGGCAGCCTTTCCTTTACCTTTTGGATTGCAAGCTCTACCTTCACTTTCCATTCAGGTGCAAGCTCCTTTGCCTTGCTCTCCTCCGCCAGCACTTGACCATTATTCGTCAGATGGATTGGCGTAGTAGCAAGTAAAGTTGCAGTTGTTACCGAAAAAATCACTTTATTCAGCTTTTTCATCATTTACGTCCTCCCGTATTTTTTTCAACGTTAATTAATCGTAAGAAATAGCAAAAGGTTACAAAAAATACAAAATAAAAAAGGCTGTTGAATCAATCATCCATCAACAGTCTTTTTTATTTTGCATTACAGGGAAAGTACAAGAAGTGCGGCCATACAGAAACTGATCATACCCGAAACGATTTTTTTCATACGTTTTTCCACCCCTTCTTCAATCGAATAGGGAAAAAGTGTTTATCCCCCTCACTCCGGGGACAGGATAATAGTAACTTCCCATGCTATGGTCCTCAAAGGAGTTGAAAGCAAAATGTCTCGTCACTGGTATCGGCAGCTTCGTTATCCAATCATCGCTCTGGCTGTGACATTAACGCTACTTTGGACACATCATCACCATCGCCTGCCCGCTTCGTACGCTATCGCGACGCGGACACATACCGTTACGATTTCTAGTGCTGGCTTTTTGCCCAATCAATTGACTGCACACGAAGGAGAGCGAGTCTCGTTGATGATCGTCAACACCGATACGCGCCCTCACAATCTATCCATTCGTGATCTGAACCTTACATCCACAGAACTGAAGCCGACCCAATCGACTCTTTTACAGTTTTCAGCAGCCAAACGCGGTCGGTTTCATTTCGTATCAGACGCACCTGGCTATCCGGAAACAGGCTTCCAAGGCATGCTCGTCATTGACTAGCTTGCACTTCTTCGTCTGGTGAGATTTGCTTCCACCGTCCGAATTTTATCATGAGCAGAGGAATGATCCCGATCGCGGTGATGATTCCAAAAAACAAATAAATGGCTAGCACCGAAAACGAATCTTTGATCCACCCTGCTACCAAATTACAAAACATCGCACCAAGCCCGCCTCCTACTGAAAAGAAGATGGCCAACGCCGTCACCTGAAGGGATGCGGGCGTATTTTCGCGCACAAATTGGGCTGCTGTCGCCAAATAAAAGCCTACTGAAATCCCTTGCACAAAGAACATGGCAATCACGGCAGTGGTACTCGGAGCTGAACTATACCAGAACCAGCGCATCGCGCAAAAAAACGCAGATAGCAAGAGCGTCAACTCCAGTCCCCACCTGCGGACAATATAGCCCGCCAACTTCATAAAAGGAGCCTCGCTACCTGCAAACAACAAGAAGGCAAGACCGATTCCGGCAACGGTTCCTCCGATATCCTGATAAAACAGGGAAAACCAAATATTATTGGCATTCACAGAGCCCATCATGCAAAACGATGAAATCAAAAACAGCGCAAATCGCGGAATACGCGCCAAATCCCTGATCCCCGCAAGCATACTGACCCGAAACCGCGAAGCCTCTGTCACTTCTTCCGGAACCTTCTGAAGAAACAGAATGGCAAGCAGAAATGCCAGGCAAAACGAGTAAAAAAGAACATGTGGCCCCCACTGCTCGACGAGAAGACCAGTGATGAATGCCGCTAGTGCAAAGCCAATGGCTCCCCACAAGCGAATGTCGCCGAACTGCATGCCATGTCCCTTGGCATAACCAAGAGCCAAGCTATCTGAGATGGGAACGACAGCACTTTGAAAAAAGGACAGCAGTATGTAGAGCAAAAATACGTAAACAAAGGTGGAAACACCCGTAAAGAGAAGTCCCACCAAGCCAGTGATGATCAATGTCAGAATCAGCACAGTTTTGCGAATTTGATAGCGATCACAGATCATACCCCACATCGGCTGTGCCACAATGGAAACAATCGGCGCGACTGCACTGATGAGACCGATTTGGGTCCCAGTTAGATGGATGGATTCGTAGTATTGCGTAATGAGCGGGGCAAAAGCGCCAAACCCGTAGTAAATAAAAAGATAAAGGGCGCAAAGACTTACGTATCTGCCTTTTGCGCCCCCCAGCCCTAAACCGGAAAGTGATTCTGGCATATAACTCTCCTATTTTGAGGTTAATTAACCGTGTAAGAAAACATAACGCAGAGCATGCCTACATCATTTATTTTACCGTTGGCAATATTTTCGCCATGTTGACGGTCCGTTTTTTCTCCCATGTAGCCGGGTTGAACTCATCGAACTGCTCCAGGAAGGATATGACTTCCTTTGTCAATGGAGTCGGCGTCGAAGCTCCAGAAGTTACCGCCACATTTTTCTTTCCACGCAGCCATTCAATGTCCAGCTCAGACAAATCAGCGATTCGATACGACGGAACATCCGCGATTTCTTCCGAGACCTGTGCCAAACGATTGGAGTTGTTGCTGCGCGGATCGCCTACGACAATGCACAAATCTGCCTCTCCAACTTGCCCTGCTACAGCTTCCTGACGAACCTGTGTAGCGAGACAAATTTCATTATGCACTTCCACGCCTGGAAAACGCTGAAGAATGGCGTCCATCAGATGTTTGACATCCCATTGGCTCATCGTCGTCTGGTTCGTTACGATCAGCTTGTCTGTCGGCAGATCGAGCGCGTTCAGCTCTTCCAGCTTTTGAACCAGATGTACGTGATCCGGCGCGATCCCCATAGCTCCCTCTGGCTCAGGATGTCCTTTTTTGCCGATGTAGAGCACATGATAGCCTTCTGCTACTTTTTCACGGATCAAATCATGTGTCTTCGTTACATCCGGGCAAGTCGCGTCGACGACGGTCAAGCCTTTATCGCGCGCTTTCTTGCGCACCTCAGGAGACACCCCATGAGCAGTGAAGATTACCGTTCCTTCATGGATCTGATCCAAGAGAGCCAGTCGATCCTCTCCATCCAATGTTTTTATCCCTTGTTTTTCAAACGCCTCGACGACGTGAGCATTGTGTACGATCATGCCCAAGATATGAATCGGGCGGGGCAAGTCAAAGTTTTGCGCTGTTCGCAGTGCCAAGACCATGGCATCCACTACACCGTAACAATATCCACGGGGGGAAATCTTGATGACTTCCATCTTTACCCCTCCTACTTTTTATTATGCGTGAGCGAAAGACATTTCACCCCGTATTATACCTTATTTGTCTCCTGCACGCTTCTGTTCGTAAACCTTCAGATTATTGTAGACAACTTTTAAAAGTGGCGTGGACAAGCCATTTTGTTCCGCTCTCTCCAAG
Source organism: Brevibacillus sp. IT-7CA2 (assembly GCF_949767855.1). NCBI lineage: Bacteria > Bacillati > Bacillota > Bacilli > Caryophanales > Paenibacillaceae > Brevibacillus > Brevibacillus sp. IT-7CA2. Next base: position 424,714 of record NZ_CATKQT010000044.1, on the reverse strand, counting down.
AGATAGCCTTGAAGATGATCCGCTTCCACCGGAAGGTCTTTTTCCATATCACGCAGCATGGAAGATTTCGTTTGAGGACGCTGATTCTGGAAAGTCTCCATCTGCTTGTCGACAATATCCGGCTTGATTGGTGCCTCCAAAGCGTTCATGACAGATGTGATTTCCTCAGCGAGCTGACGTGTCAACTCTACGCCCCAAGCCGATTCCCGGATAGGTCCAACAGCGGAATTCATCAGCGTGGTAATACCGGAAAACGTCGCAATAAACAAGTATTTGTGCCAGGCTTCCCGTTGAATATTTGCGCTTGCACGCATCGTTCCGTTGATCTTGGAAAAAGCTTGCTCGATTCGCTCTACACGTTCGCTTTTGCCGCCTCCCCACTCACCGAAAACCGTATCATGAATAGGACTTGTCTGCACGACATCTCCGTCAGCATTCAGCGTCGTCTCAATAAAACAAAGACCTCCGAGCACGCGCTCCCGGCCAAAACGATCCCACAGCAGCTCCATATGCGCAATTCCATTCAATAGCGGAATGACGACCGTGTCCTGGCCTACGTACGGAGCGATGGCATCAACGCTATCTTCCAGCGTGTAAGCTTTGTTGGACAAAAGCACAACATCAAAAGGTCCTGCTTCCTCCCCTGCTTGAATCAGTTGTGGCTGTTCCAAATGCAAATCCCCATGAATGCTCTGAATGCGCAACCCTCGCTCCTGCAACTGTTTGTATCTACGTTCGCGCACAAGAAATGTTACATCTACCCCAGATTCAACCAGCCTGCCACCAAAATAACCGCCAATGCCCCCCGCTCCCAGTACGAGAACCTTCATCTATATCGCCTCCGCGTTTATAAGTCTTGGTTTGTCTACATTTTATTAGAAAGTAACCATTTTCTAAACCCCACAATATAATGTTAGAAAATCTGACAACGAACGTCAGAAAACCTCTTGACGAACAATATGAATTGTCTATATAATTCGGAATATAGAAACCAAGGAAAAACCGAACGTTGATAATGAATTTATAACTTTAATTCGTGAATGGAGTGAATCATGTTGGATATGAAAACAGTCTTGTCCACAATTGACGCAGAAAAAGTGGAATATGTAGATTTTCGCATCGTTGACCTGCTCGGCCGCCAACACCATGTCACAGTTCCTGCCTACGCGGTAGATGAAGGAACATTCCGCAATGGCGTTGCATTTGACGGCTCCAGTCTAATCGGCTACAAGTCCATTGAAGAAAGCGACATGGTAGCGATGCCCGATCCAGCAACGGCCTTCATCGATCCATTCGTAGAAGCCAAAACCATGAATATCATCTGCAACATCGTCAATCCAGACAACACCGTCTACACACGCGATCCTCGTGGCATTGCACTCAAGGCTGAAGCCTATCTGCAACAATCCGGCCTCGCTACCGCTGCTTACTTTGGTCCAGAATCCGAGTTCTTCCTCTTTGACAACGTACGCTATGCCTCTGGTCCGTCCGGCTCCTTCTTCCACATCGATTCAGAAGAAGCTTTCTGGAACACAGGAAAAGAAGGACAAAACCTCGGCTACAAAGTACGTAACAAGGGAGGATACTTCCCTGTTCAACCAACCGACTCCCAAATGGATATTCGCAATGAAATGTGCACGTTGATGACGAAATGCGGCATGTATGTGGAGCGCCATCACCATGAGGTGGCAACAGCCGGTCAAGGTGAGATTAATTTCCGCTTCGATACACTGACTCGTACAGCAGACAATCTATTACTGTTCAAATACATCGTGCGCAATGTAGCTGCCAAACACGGCAAAACTGCTACCTTCATGCCAAAACCAATCGTTGGAGACAACGGATCTGGTATGCACGTTCATCAAAGCTTGTTTAACGGCGATACCCCGTTGTTCTATGAGCAAGGCGGTTACGCAAATCTAAGTGAGACTGCGCTGCACTACATTGGCGGTATTTTGCACCACGCCCCTGCTCTGATCGCCTTGACGAACCCAAGCACCAACTCGTTCAAGCGTCTGGTTCCCGGCTACGAAGCACCCGTGAATTTGGTCTTCTCCAAAGGAAATCGCTCTGCTGCCGTTCGGATTCCGATTGCTGCCGTTACGCCAAAAGCATCTCGCATTGAGTTCCGCACCCCGGACTCTACTGCTAACCCGTACTTGGCTTTTGCTGCCATGCTGATGGCTGGCCTCGATGGAATCAAGCGCAAGCTCGACCCGCGTGAACTGGGCTTTGGCCCAATGGATAAAAACATCTACGACTTGTCCGATGCAGAAAAACACGAAATCAAGAGCGCTCCCGCCTCTCTCGCAGAAGCACTTGTCGCACTTGAACAAGACCATGACTTCTTGCTCGCGGGAGATGTCTTCACAAAAGAAGTAATTGAAGGCTGGATTGCACAAAAACGCGGTGAGATTGAGCAAGTCGAGCGGACTGTGAATCCGAAAGAGTATGAGCTGTATTACGACCTATAAGCAAAGAAACAGCCCTTCTCTGCTGAGGAGGGCTTTCACATGCTCCCGAATAAAATGCTGTTTCCATACACAAATTAAAGTTGTACTGTGAAAAAAACAGATGATCGGATGAACATTTACAATGGTGAATCGAACGATAACTCGCTTGCTCATTTGTTTTGCTGCAATTCTTCTCCTAACCGTAAGCTTTCCTGTTGAAATAGAAATCGGTCAAAAAATCGTTTACGCCGAGCATTCGTTACCAATCATAAGCGACCAAGGGATTATTACGATTGAGGTTTATCCTAGAAAACATAAGTTAATTGTCAAAAAGCATGGAAAAACAGTAAAAACTTATCAGGTTGCTGTTGGTAATCCTTCTACACCTACACCAGTTGGAGAATACAAAATCATATCCAAAGGAAAAGATTGGGGACCCTCATTCGGTCCACGATGGTTAGGTTTAAACGTCCCTTGGGGAATTTATGGCATCCACGGCACAAACAAGCCACACTCCATCGGACAGCATTTGAGCCATGGTTGTATCCGCATGCGAAACAACGACGTCATCGAACTGTTCAAGATGATTCCACTCGGAACAAAAGTAACGATTTATGGTCATATATTGGGGGACCCGAGCCACGATCCAAGAAGTTTAGCAGAAGGCGATGTTGGTGGAGATGTACAGCTCATCCAATCTCGATTGAAGAGCGCTGCTTATTATCACGGGGTATGCGATGGCAAGTTTCGATCCTCGACAACTGCAGCTCTAAAGAAATTTCAACGGGATCGAAAATTAATACCAAACGGTGTCGTGTCCAACAAGGTATACGAAGAGCTGGGATTGCTGGAATAAATCCCGACAAGATTCGTGATCCACTACATGAACCTTCTAAACATGCTTCCAATCCCATTTGTTCCTTGGAACGTTCTGAATACCTCGTTCGCTATGCGTACACCATTTAAAATGGAATCCATATCAAGGTTTAGATTGGAAACCCTTGGCGCTCTAGACTCTTTTCTCGTCCTACGGCTTGTTTTTGCCCACTCTTGATAATACTGACCAAGGGATTCAGGATTTTTTTGCAGCTTTCTGACCGAGACCTTATTTGACTTGAGCCAGTCAGAAAACTCAGGGGTAAAACCATTGATTTTTCTAGCCACTCTTCACTCTCACCTCATTTCATAAATGAATAATGCAAAGGGATTGTACGTCCCTTTGCATTACTCTTTTGCTAAACCCATTTCCTAATCACAATCACATCCGACAATGACAAGCAAAACAAACAGAACCAGGATCAGAGCAAAGTCATCAAAGCCATTAAAGATACCCATTCTGCCTCCTCCTTTCCTTAGACACAGTACTGTATGCGTATCGCGGATATTTTGCCTGTACCATGACCTACTAAGCAAAAAGGACGCAAGCATTTGCCTGCGCCCTTTTTCATGCTATTGCAGTCCGATTTGCGATTTTACTTGCAGAATCCCGCCTCGGAAAGAAAAATTCGCATTTGCTCCAATCGTCCCTTCTCCCTCGTACATGTAGACGATCGTGTGTCCTTCCTCTCCTGCTTTCCCAACCTCAGCAAGCAGTTCGCCTTCCCCGCCCACTATTTTTTTTACTTCCTCAAAGCTCATCCCATTTTCAATCTGTTCAAATTCACTCTTCGTGATCGTTGCTTTCTCTGTCGCCGTAGGAGCAGTCGCTTCTGATGCAGGCGTTTCTGGGGTAGCTGGTGTTGCTGGCGCGGTTGCCTCAGATGCTGGAGCCGTAACAGTTGGCGTTGCTGGCGAATCCGTTGATTGCCCGGAGCTACATCCAGCCAACATGATGGCGAAAGCCACTATGGAAAAAGCCATTTTTTTCAAGGAAATACCCCCTTATTGAAATGAATCTCCCCTACCATAATCCAAAATATGACTGTCAACAAGAATAACAACCTGACAATTCTCGACAAAGACGAATGGTACACCTAAGACTTCTCGGGCATAAGAATGCAAAAAGAGCCTAGTTCAAGGCTCCCTTTGCGTTGCAATTACTCTTTTACATAAAGCTGATACATCTCGGTTTCTTCATCAGTTGCTTTTGCGATTCGAAAAGCTTCTTCCACGCTTTTCTTGTTTTGAATTACCTCGTAGAAAAAGCGCAGTGCGAACATCAGCGCAGAATTTCCGTCCGGATAATCCTCTGGCCCGATATACGTCTGGCAACCACTGTCCAGAAAGGCCTTCGCTAATTCGGGATCACCAAGCGAGCATCCGTTACCTAACACGATTTTTCCATCCAGCTTGGCAAAACGCCTTACCTCGTCAGGACCAAAACCACCCTTTGGTTCTCCTTCCTCGTAAACGTCCTCGCCCAGCTCTGGCATGATGAGGCTTCCCTCATCGCCATGGAAATTCAGAATAATCATGTCGGTATTTGGGTATAGGTCGCTGCCATTCAATACATCGATCAAATCGCTTGGTCGACCAATCCAGTACGTAAAGACTCGGGCTCCAAAATACTCAAGTGTATTTCGGATTGCTTGGCTATCCAGGTCCGTATCCGGACCGACTACTAAGGCAACATTCATTTCAGGTTTACTCATCGTGATATTCCTCCATTTTGTTGTAAGTAGTTTTTATTTGTGGGTAGACAAAACCATTTACATGGAGGGGGTCGGGCCAACTGGTGAATGGCAAGACGTTACTTTTTGATCATCAAGTAGGAAAACTCCTCTTCAATTGGAATATTTTATAAATTTTCAGTAGTATATCATCCAAAACTTGGCATGTAAAGTTGTTCTGATATCCAAAATATCTATTCTTCCCCGATTGTGTGTACGAATGACCGTGATCTCGTTTTGCAGCAATTACGCAAATCCTTTTTTGATTTTGGACTTCATATCACGATACAGCTCTCCGTATGTAATCGCATGCTCGATATGCGAATAGGAAAGTACGGAATCGCCATCCTTGCTCTCGCAGCACGCAAAGAACAAGCTTTCCATCAGATTGTGATTTTCGATGGAATTGGTAATATGGACGCAATCCTCAATCGAATCATGAGCGTCATGCTTGTAAAAAAGAAACGTCCCTTCCTTGAACGCCCCTTTTTTGTTGGCGTCTTTCCAAATGAGCATGCCCAAGGTAATAAAGTACCCTTCCTGGAAACGGATGACACCTGTAATAACAGAATTAATCGTGGTCGGAATGATCGCAATCGAGTCATTGAGCTGATTGACGTATTCATACAACACTTTATTGGATTCTCGAAGATCAGCGATTGGTACATGAAGAAGCTGCTTGTCTCTTAATTTTTCTACGAGTTGCTGAACACATAGCGTCTTATTCAAAGTTGAAATCACAACCTCATCACTTCTCCCATTGTAAGTAAGTGCCTTCTTTACGTTATTCGTGATGAATGGACATATCCCTACAAAATTCGCACAAATCTTCTTACCCGCGGTCAAGATTTGCTCTACCGTAAATATTACTTAGACCATTCCATGCAAAAAAGCCCTTCATGCCTTATGTGGCGAAAAGGGCTTTTTGGCGCAAATTTACGCCTTTCCTTTTAAATAATCATCTTTTATCTTCTTTTCCTGCTCGACGGTAGTCATCTCTTTCTCCAATACTTGATACATCAGTTCATCCTTTACATGACGAGAGATTCCTTTTTCCTGATGATTCGGGACCGATGTGCTAGTGACAGAGTCTTGTTCCATACTGTGTACCTCCATGGCTTTTTGGGGTTAGCTTACCCGAAAGCGCCCACTCCATTCACCAAACCCGCTGAACACTGAGCATTTTTCGCAGCTCGTCGACCGAACGTGGAATATTACCGCCAAGTTCCCGCTTCCACTGTTCAGGCAGGGCCTCCCACACATCAACGAGCAACGGCATACCCAGATGAAGACTCTCCAGCATAGTTCTATTTTCCAATGCCTCCTGCGGATCTCCCGCGAACACAAGCCTGCCTTCATCCATGATGCAAATCCATTCTGCCCATTCAAAGGCAATATCCATATCATGTGTCGCCATCAAAACAGTCGTTCCTTGCCGGTGAATGGCATCGAGCTCCCGCAACAAATTTTTTGTCTGATAGCGATCCAGATACGCAGTAGGCTCGTCCAACAGCAAAAGCTCAGGCTCCATGACCATGACCCCCGCGAGTGCCAGACGCCGTTTTTGTCCCAGGCTCAAATGATGAATCGGAGCTTCTGCCAGTTCTCTCAATCCGAATGCATCCAGCACCTTTTCTACCTTTGCCCGGATTACGTCCTCAGGCAGCTTCTGATTGCATAAACCGTAGGATATATCTTCCGCGACCGTGCTTGCGATCAGCTGATGCTCGGGATCTTGAAAGACCAAGCCTACCTTTTGTGTCATCTCTTGCAGTGCGGCTCGTTTGTAGACCAGCGGTTTCCCCTTCCACAGCACCTGTCCCTGCTGTGGCTCGATGATCCCGTTTCCATGCAAGAACAAGGTCGACTTCCCACAGCCATTTCGTCCCAAAAGGACACATTTTTTCCCCTCTGGAATCCATAAGGACAGCCCTGACAGGACGGGGCCCCGCCCTCCCGGATACGTGTACTGCAAATCGATGAACTCCAACAACCGTGATGTCATAACCACCAACCTCCTGTCCACCACTCAAGCAGTACCAGCAGCATACAGCCTGCTATTGATTCCCACTCATAGCGGCGCGAGCGAGCATGTGTATGAAACGAGAGCACCTGCATGCTCTCCCCGAAGCCTCTAGCCGCCATTCCTTTGTGCAAAGCTTCGTATTTGCGCATTGCTCTGACAAACAATTGCGCAACGAGAACCCCTGTATCCCGAAGTGTCGCGCGGAAGCCGCGATGACCTCCGCGAGAACGTTGGGCAATCCATAGCTGATGAGAAATCGTTACCAACACAAAAATAAACCGATACATGATCATTAATAAGTCAGTCACAAGGACAGGCATACGAAGCCGGCGAAGCACCTGCAAGATTTCAGCAAACGGCACGGTAAACAAAATGAAGGCAAAGCAAGATAAGCTCGCCATGGTACGCCAAAATAAAACCCAAACTTTACTAAATGATGACGTAGGCACATAGAGCACATACGAACCCAACTCCCATGCTGCCGCGACCTGGACGTGTACTTCTCCTGCTCTCGCCCCTTCTACCAATAGGGCAGGGAGCCCCGCCACGAAAAACGAGAGCGACACGATCATAAAGACACCATAGATACGGACAGGAATCCGGGCATACACCACTACCCATACCGTCATCCAAACAACGACGGCCATCTGCATCCATACATGTCCCACCAAGACGAGTAGTAACAATGCACTCGCCAGCAATAGCTTATGAGCTGGCGGCAGACGTTTCAGCCTGTTTTGATAAGAGAGAGAATCTAGTTGCAGCCCGTTCATTTTTTCCGTTTATCCAAACGACCTTTGTACAAGCCTACAGCGTAGCCAACCACTCCCGCTCCCAACGCCGCCTGTACCGCAAACAATAGACTCTCCGTCTCTCCCCCTGGTGGTTCTATCAGCGGTTGAAACCACGGCTCGTAATTCGGAGCAATTTCCTTGATCGCTTCCTCTGCCACGCCGTCTGCGCCGCCAAATTCCGAATCCTGCACCAGCAACAGCGGGACAATCGCGAGTACGATTACCCCCGAGAGTAAAAGCCAGTTCCATCCTTTTTTCACAGCGATTCCTCCCGTTTGAGCAAACGAAGCTGTGTAAGCTCTTTTGCGTTGTAAGATAACAACCAGTTCCAAACAAGGACGGTCAACAGACCTTCACTGATTGCGAGCGGTACTTGCGTGAATGCAAAAATTCCTGCAAATTTGGCAAACGAGGCCAACACTCCACCAGATTCAGCTGGAAATGCGAGTGCCAGTTGAATCGAAGTCACCACATAGGTAGCGAGGTCAGCCAAAGCAGCCGCCGCAAAAACAGCCAGACGTTGGCTTCCGTTGACCTTCATGATCATCCGATAGATTCCGAATGCCACTAGTGGTCCTACTACAGCCATGGATACAGCATTTGCCCCTAGTGTAGTCAAACCTCCATGTGCCAAAAGCAAGGCTTGAAACAAGAGCACCATGCTCCCTAACACAGACATCGCAAAAGGCCCAAACATAATGGCGCCAAGCCCCGTTCCAGTCGGGTGAGAGCTGCTGCCTGTAACCGAAGGGATTTTCAATGCAGATAAAACAAACGCAAACGCTCCAGCAACGCCAATAAGGAGCTTCATTTCGGGATGTTCTTTGACAATCTTGTTAATCGAGCGAATCCCAAGAATAAAAAATGGCAAGAAGACAGCCCACCAAAATAAGGCCCAGGATAATGGCAAATACCCTTCCATGATGTGCATCGCATGTCCTGTCTCTGGTTCATTGAGCAAAAAATACAGGACAAAGCCAGCGATCATCAGACAAGTTGATACGAGACGAGATCGATTCATGTTCATTCCTCCTTCACTGACTTTCGTTCTTTGCCTACAAACAAAAAAATCCCATCCATCAATGGACGAGATGTGCACACAAAACAACAGACTGACTATACAGCCTCATTGCCTCGTATTCACCGCTCCTTTCCGCGAAGGTTCTGTGGGTGTGGCTACTAGGTAGGTCTCCTGGCTTCCAGATCCATGCGCTCTTTGTCCTTCCCCATACAAAAATGAGTGGTTTCCTTCTCAAAGAGAGCTCCCTGGTTACAGTGGCGGGACCGCTCGGGACTTTCACCCGATTCCCTGTTACCCTTTATGCGTCACATAAAGGCACCTAACGCCGACAATATGAAATTGACAGACAATTCATGTTTGTCCACATCATTATACCGGATCACTACATAAATCGGAAGAATATAAGCAAAAACGCATAAGTCGATGACCCACTACAAACGGAGCCATCGACCTATGCGTACTTGTTCTATCTATTCTTTTGCGTCTACGCCAATTACTTCACTAATATGTTTAAAACCATCGCGCTGCATGAGCTTGAGCAGCTTTTTGTTAATTTGTTTGGCGATACCTGGGCCCTGATAAATCATCCCCGTATACACCTGAACGAGACTGGCTCCTGCTCGGATTTTCGCGTAGGCGTCTTCGCCGTTATAAATGCCTCCGACACCGATGATTGGTACCTTGTCTCCTACTTCTTGATAAATCTCCTTCACCCAAGCAGTGGAACGCTCCGTAAGAGGTCTTCCGCTCAAGCCACCAGCTTCCTCGGCAAATCGATGTCCGGAAACCGCCTCGCGTGACAGTGTCGTATTGGTAGCGATAATTCCGGAAATGCCTTCTTCAACAGCAGCGTGAACAACATCGCGCATGTGCTCATCCGACATGTCTGGTGCTACTTTCAGCAATATCGGTTTTTTCTTGATGGAACGCGCTTCCATTTCGGTCGCCTTTTCCCTTACTGCACGCACCAAATGACGCAAGCTCTCTGTTTCCTGCAAGTCACGCAGATTCGGGGTATTCGGAGAGCTGATGTTAATGACGAAATAGTGACCGTATGCATAGAGCATGTCCATACATTTGTTATAGTCGATGGCCGCCTCTTCATTCGGCGTTACTTTGTTTTTCCCAATGTTAATCCCAATCGGAACATCTGAGTATGCGTAACCGACCAAATGCTGGGAAGCCAAATACGCACCGTGATTGTTGAAGCCCATCCGGTTAATGACAGCTTGATGTTCCGGCAATCGGAACAAACGCGGCTTCGGATTGCCTGGCTGCCCCTGCGGCGTCAACGTCCCGATTTCCACAAACCCAAAACCAAGAGCACCCAACGCATGATAGACTTCTGCATTTTTATCAAAACCGGCTGCAAGCCCGACTGGATTCGGAAACGTCATTCCCCACAGCTTATTCTCCAACCGCTGGTCTTTTACCTGATAGATCATCTTCAGGATGCTTTTGCCTGGAGCAGAATCCTCCACCAGCCTTAAGGCACCAATTGTCTTTTCATGAATCTCTTCCGCATCTTGCTGGAACAGATAATTTCTTATGAGCTGATACATCGGCTGCACTCCTTACTCTGTTTCTACCTTTTTACCTCATAGTAGAATACCATACTTTTTCGGACGGATGTAACCTTTATACCTGATACATATTTCCAAGCAAGCAGGCAAATCCTAACAGCACCACCACGCACAGGGGGATAAGTCTTTCATGAAAGTGGACGGAAAAATCGGGATTGGTCAAGCCATTATGGTGATGATGCTGACGATCGGCATTACGAACCACGTAACCGTCATCCCCCTCTTATTGAGTAAAGCCGGAAGAGATGCTTGGTTGAGCGTGTTGCTTGCTGGTATCCCCTTTTCCTTCTGGGCGTATCTGCTGTTTGTGATTAATCGAAGTTTGGATCAACAGTCTTTGTATGAATGGATTTCACAACGGTCAGGAAAAATCGTCAGCAATCTCTTGCTCGTTCCAATCATGATTTGCCTGTATCTAATGGCGCTAACGAATCTGATCGATACGCAAACTTGGACAACCGTAAACTACTTGCCTCGAACACCCGAGTGGGTGACCGCTTTAGCCTTGATAGGGCTATGTGTACTCGCTTCTATTGGAGGTATGACCTCCGTTGGAATCACAGCAGGCGTCTTGCTCCCCATAGTCGTGTTGCTCGGATTTTTCGTTGCTTTTGGCAATATTCCCAAAAAGGATTATAGTCTTTTGCTCCCGCTTTTCCAGAACGGTTTTCGTCCGCTGCTACATGGGATGCTTTACGTTGGCGGCGGTTTCACCGAGCTGTTTCTGCTCCTGTTGCTCCAGCATCACGTACGAAAGCCGTTTCGACTCGTACACTTTTTTGTCATGCTCGGTATCACGCTGCTGTTGACACTCAGCCCACTGACAGGGGCAATTGCAGAATTTGGACCTGTGGAGTCCTCTCGTCAACGTTTTCCTGCATTTGAACAATGGCGGCTACTCACGATCGGAAAGGACATCGAGAACATGGAGTTTTTCTCGATTTTTCAGTGGCTTTCTGGTGCTTTTATTCGAATAACGCTTTGCCTGATTCTTTTAGGAGATTTGATCACGATACGAACCCGAAAGCAACGCAAATTCATGATGCTGTTTTTCGGCGGAAGCATGATCGCCTTCACCAGCCTCCCTTACAGCGACATGCAATTCGTAGCCTTCTTATCGCGTGTATACTACCCACTTTACTTCGTCATCATGGTTGTTGTCTCACTCGCGCTCATCCTGATATCCCTGCGCAAACCATCCAGACAGGAGGGGGCCCCTTATGACCCTTGAAGAGGAACTGCGGGAAAAACTCGCGCATTGTGCGGACGTCGTTTTTTTGCGCACGGTCACATCCGAGGACCAGCCTGTATTGATGCTTTATTGCGAAGGACTTGCAGACGTTCGTCAACTACAAGATACGGCATTGCCGCAATTGGAGCGATTCCTGGCTATTGGTGATTTGCGTTCTCTGCCTCTTTTCCCGCTCTTCACGAACCCAGAGTTGTGGATTGAGCGACTGTTTGCAGGAGATTTACTGATTTTCATTGGAAACTCCCCGCCATTCGCCTGGGATATCTCCAATCGACCGGAGCGTAACCCTGAGGAAGCCAATACAGAAATATCGATCAAAGGTCCCCGCGACGGCTTCGTCGAGGATCTCTCCACGAACGTGGCTCTCATTCGCAAGCGTATGCGAACGATTACCTTGGCCTACGAGCCTTTTATTCTCGGAACGCGCTCGCGTACAAGGGTTGCGATGATGTATATCACAGATGGGGTATCTTCGGATCTCGTGGAGATGATGCGTGAGAGGCTCCTCAATTGTAAATCAAAAAAAATCTTGAATAGCGCGATCCTGGAAAGATTGCTTAGTGATAACACTCATTCGTTGTTTCCATTAGTTGATTATACGGGTCGTCCTGACTATGCCATTTACATGCTGCTACAAGGTAAGGTCGTCGTATTGGTAGACGGCTCACCCTTGGCACTCGTGGCGCCTGTAACCTTACTCCAACTAATCAAATCTCCTGAAGACGATCAGTACCCTGTTACCTATGTATGGTTGGAACGCATGCTGCGCCTTGGGGGATTTTGGATCGCGATCTTTCTGCCTGGCTTCTGGATTGCACTGTCCGCCTATAATGTTGAGCAATATCCTTTTCAATTGCTCGCTACCGTTACACAAGGCCGAAAAGGGCTGCCATTTTCCGCGCCAATGGAGCTATTTATCATCTTGTTTATCTTTGAATTTCTGCGTGAGGCAGGCGCCCGCTTGCCCAAAAACGTCGGGCAGACACTGGCATTAGTCGGAGCACTGATTATCGGGGATGCTTCCATTCGTGCAGGACTGACATCGCCCTCGATGCTTTTTATCGGCTCCCTTACAGTCGTTGCCTCCTTCACACTGGTCAACCAGGCATTAAGCGGAGCCGTTACCGTGGCTCGTTTCGCTGTTTTCTTCCTTTCCGCAACCATCGGCATGTATGGCTTTATCCTCGGGATGATTGCCATCGTATACTACTTGTCTACCTTGACCTCCTTTGGCAGATCGTATATTTTGATGGGTTCATCCAACTCCTTGTCCACACTGTTCATTGTCTTGTTCAAGTCCATGACCAGCTTCTTTCGGACGAGATCGGCTAAGGGTGGCGATCATAAATGAAGTACATGCGGATTGCTTCTGCTATGCTGCTGTTGGCAACGACTCTTCTTAGCGGCTGCTGGGACCAGAAATCGATTCAGGACCTTCGCTACTTATCTGCAATTGGCATTGATTACGTCAACAATGAGTATGTTTTATACGCCCAATCCACCGATCTGTCTACCGTCGCCAAGCAGGAGTCATCAACCACCCTTCAAGCACCACCTGCGACCATTTCGATCGGAAAAGGGAAAACGCTTCAGTCTGCCTTTGATAACCTGCAAAAAAACGCACAGGTACCCGTGTTTCTAGGCTTTGTATCCTCCCTCGTATTTCATGAGCGTCTCTTGCAAAAGGGCGTTACTACCTCCCATGATATTATGAATCGATACGGTTTGATTCGTTACACCAAATGGGTATTCGGAACGCGGGAGCCGATTGACAAAGTATTAAGCTCTCATTCTTTGGTCGGATTTTCTCCATTGGACTCTCTCTTGCATCAGCCAAAGGATGTTTACGAGCAGCGTTCGTTTATCGAGCCGATCCAATTTTTTCGGTTTATCTCGAACTTTTGGGAGCCGTCAAACACCGTGTTATTGCCAAACATCACGCTGTACGAGCGTTCGTGGAAAGAAAATAACCGTTATATTTCTCGTCTCTCCATCGATGGCATACATGCCATACATCGTGGAAATTGGCAGCGTTACTTCCCCAATCGTGATTTAATGGGGATTCGATGGATGAATAGTGACACGAAATTTGCTGGCCTCATTGTGAGACAAAACAACATTCCCAAAGCAACAATGCGCATCGAGCACGTCAAATTGGACATCACTCCGATAACCACCGGGGACCATCCTCGTTATCAGGTCAATGTTCGACTAAAGGGGTTCGTTCGTGAAATGATGAGTACAGTTACGCCTGCTTTCGTACGGAAAAACTCCGAAGAACAGGTAGCCGAGCAAATTCGCGGGACGTTTCTAAAAGGAGTCAAAGCAGGGGTTGATCTGTATAGCTTGGAGGAAAGTTTGTTTAAAAAAGACTATCAGGCTTGGCGAAAATACGAAATACGCAAGCGCAATAAGCTCACACCTGATTCCCTGACCCAAATCCAGGTGAATATGTACTTAAGTGATTCCGGAAAAATGAAGATGGATTCGGTCAAATACCCTGACCCGCTTGGGCCGAATGAATGATTAAAAAAACTGCTTGCCGTAAGCTCGGGCAAGCAGTTTCTTCTTTGCTATTTACCGTTGAAGCTAGTTTTTCACCAGCAAAACTTCTTCGATAGAAGCATATGGCAAGTTATGCGCATCAGCTACAGCCTTGTAAGCGACTTTGCCGTCGATGACGTTTACGCCTTTTGCCAATGCTTTGTTGTCGCGAATTGCTTGTGCGTAGCCTTTGTTCGCCAATTGTACCGCGTAAGGAACGGTTACGTTGGTCAGGGCCAATGTAGATGTACGAGCGACTGCACCAGGCATGTTGGCTACAGCGTAGTGAATCACACCGTGCTTCTCATAGGTTGGCTTGTCATGAGTTGTGATGCGGTCAACGGTTTCGATCGATCCGCCTTGGTCAATCGCAACGTCTACGATCACAGAACCAGGTGCCATCTCTTTTACCATGTCTTCTGTTACCAGACGTGGAGCACGAGCACCTGGAATGAGTACAGCTCCTACCAGCAAATCTGCTTTTTTCACAGCGTTTGCGATGTTGAAGGAATTGGACATCAGCGTTTGAACGCGGCCTTGGAACAGGTCATCCAGTTGGCGCAGACGGTCTGCGTTTACATCGATGATCGTTACGTTTGCACCCAGTCCAAGCGCCATTTTCGCTGCGTTTGTCCCTACGATTCCGCCGCCTATTACGACTACCTCGCCTTTTGGTACGCCTGGTACGCCACCGAGCAGAACACCTTTTCCACCGTATTGCTTTTCCAAGAATTGCGCGCCGATTTGAACGGACATGCGGCCTGCCACTTCAGACATCGGCATCAACAGAGGCAGAGCGCCATTGTCGAGCTGGATGGTTTCGTAAGCGATTGCTATCACTTTTTTATCGATCAATTCACGAGTCAATTCAGGCTCTGGTGCGAGATGCAAATACGTGAACAGAATCAGACCCTCGCGGAAATATCCGTATTCAGCAGGGAGTGGTTCTTTTACTTTCATTACCATGTCAGACGCCCAAGCCTCTGCTGCTGTTTCTACGATCTCAGCGCCTACTGCCTTGTAATCTTCATTCGTAAAACCACTGCCTTGCCCTGCACTTGTTTCTACACGAACGGAATGTCCGTTTTGTACCAGAGCAGCTACACCTGCTGGGGTAATGGCTACGCGGTTCTCATTATTTTTAATTTCTTTTGGAATTCCAACGATCATGATAAGTATGTCCTCCTTGGAAACGCCAATTTCTTTGCGGTTACTATTATTGTACAGCGTATCCTCGGGCATACTCCTTGGAGATTCCTTTAATTTTAGCGTCTTTTCATTTGTGAAAATTCACAAACAAACTACTGTTCCCCATCTAATTTGGCTATTTTCAACTCTAAATATAAGGCAGCCCGCTGGTTCATATTGTCGAGATCGACACGCATGATCTCCTCAATTCGTCTCAGTCGGTAGCTCAACGTATTAATGTGGATATGCAGGCGCTCTGCTGTCTTGTTGACCTTGCCAGCGGCATCCAAAAAAGTCTCCAATGTCGTCAAGAGCGTGGTCTGGTTGTCGCGATCGTACTGTCTGAGCTTTTCCAGTCGTTCATTCTGGTAGCCCTGCTCCTCTTCCCACTGCTTCAGTTGTAGTAGGTATCGATAAATCCCAAGCTCGTGGTACCCGTGAATCCCCTCATTTTCCTGCGGAAACAGCTTTTTGATCTTGAGCGCATGCAGCGCTTCCCTGTAGCTTTTCACAATATCTGTATACGACTTGTAATCTCTTCCGTACCCGGCAATCACCTGGCGTCCTTCCGTGACATGTGCTTCGAGCTTGCCGAGCGAGTCGGAAAGGAACTGTTCCACCTTGCGAATGAGTACGTCACTCTTGTCTTTTTTTGCATCGGACAGACCGATCAATAATATGATTTGCGAGCCATCGACAACCCAGAGCAGCTTGTCACGCATTAACAACGGATACAAGTACTGGTCCAGACGCGCTCCTGCCGCTTCAATAATACAAATTAGATAAGAGGTTGGAAGCTGCATCTGCAAGGTGTCCGCTTTTTGGCGAATGACAGCCTCACTGCTGTGATTCCCCAGTAACAGCTCCCACAGAAATTCCTTGCGTCGCTGCTCCTCCGCCTTGCGTTTTCCCTGCCGTTGGATGAGACGTGAAACGGCTACGCGTGCTGCCTGACGAAGAATTTCATCATCTTCTCGGGTAATCGGTCGATTCACCTCTTGTGCCCAAATGTAACCGAGCACGTCGCTCCCTCTGCGAATGGCAATCGCCACACGCTTCCCCAAGCCGATTTCGTCCTTGGCCGGGATGTGTACGGGGTCGTCTTGCGTTAACAGCTCCTGGAATACGCCGTCCTTCCAAAGGCGCGTCAGCACTTTTTCCGGTACCCGTCGCCCCATGATGGTAGACCAGCGCGCTTCATCTGTGCTTTCTCCGTGTGAGCTGTAAGCAATCAGTTTATGATCGGCATCTTCAACCGTAATCGGATTTTGCAAAAGTTCTCCAATGACATCAGCTAATTCGTCGATATCAGCATGCTGATACTGTTGAAAATAGTTAGGCTCTACGGGCACACTTTCACCTCTTTACCGCTCTTTTCTACGCGTTCCTCTATTATAGTAGAAAACATGACTTCGCTAAACGCTCTGTCTCAATTAATAAGAAGCGGTCGGAATCATGTCGCTGTCATGCGAATTGACACAAAGGAATCTGATGACCTCGCCTGTACGGTTCACCCAGTTGTGCGGTACGGATGAATCCATATGAATGCTGTCACCAGGGAACAAATCATGCTCCTCTTCCCCCAGCAAAAGAGTCAACACACCCTCGAGGACGTAAATAAACTCTTGCCCCTTATGCACAAAAGGCGTGCCTTTTTCTCCATGCGGTGAAAGCGTGACGAGAATGGGTACCAGCGACGGATTCGTCAAATCACCGGACAGGTCCTCATACACAAAAGGCGCATGCAAAAGCCCAGATCGCTCTTTGCTCGCCCTGCGTACCTGCCCATTCCCTCCACTCGACTCACCCGAAAAGAAATAGCCTGGGCTCACTCCCAAGGCTTCCGAAATTTTTTTCAATGACTCCAGCGTGATGGATGACTTCCCACGCTCTACTTGGGACAAAAAGCTGATCGACAGCTGTGTTTTTTCTGCAATTTGTTTGAGTGTCTTCTTTTTGCCGACACGAAGCGATTTGATTAATACACCAATGGTAGGTTCCATTTGCATACCTCGCCGTAAAAAGGATAGGTCTATCATACTCTTTCTCGAAAAAAGTTGTAAAGTTAGCATAAGTATCAACTTTTACTATTGCTACAAATTATATTACATTTTATAATCTTTGTTATTATCAGATTTGTAATCGCTTTATTTTTAAAAATTGAAGTGCTACTTCACTCGTAAATTGAAGTGACACTTCAATGTATACCGACAAAGGAGGATTACCCGATGGCATTACAAACACAAGCCGGCGTTTCCAAAAAGGTTCAAAACAAAGCATTGGTCGCGAGCCTTATTGGCAGCTCCATTGAGTGGTTTGACTTTTTCCTGTATGGAACCATGGCATCGCTCGTATTCAACAAGCTATTTTTTCCTTCTTCAGATCCAGCTGTAGGCTTACTGCTCTCTTATCTCTCATTTGGTCTTCCCTTTTTCATCCGGCCTTTGGGTGGCGTGATCTTCAGTCATATCGGGGACAAAATCGGTCGTAAAAAGACGCTGGTCTTGACGTTGTCGCTGATGGGAGGCGCTACCGTCTTGATCGGTTTGCTGCCTGATTACAATGCCATTGGCGTCTGGGCTCCGATTCTTCTCGTCCTGATGCGTTTGATTCAAGGCTTGGGGATCGGCGGTGAATGGGGAGGTGCATTGCTTCTCGCCGTAGAGTACTCCGGCAAAGGCAGACGCGGCTTTTTTGGAAGTATCCCGCAAATGGGTGTAACAATCGGCATGCTGCTCGGTACGTTGGCCATTTCTTTAATGAGTACGCTTCCCGATGATCAATTCATGTCTTGGGGCTGGCGAATTCCGTTTCTGTTGAGTGCAGCTCTTGTCTTTTTAGGACTCTGGATTCGCAATGGCATCGATGAAACACCAGCTTTTCAAGAAGCAAAAAAGACGGGGAACATTGCAAAAGTTCCCATCGTAGATACATTTCGCTATCACTGGAAAGCTGTTCTGATTGCCGTCGGAGCCAAAGTGGTAGAGACGGCCCCGTTCTATATTTTCTCGACGTTTATTATTGCCTACGCGACGAACTACTTGGGCTACGACCGAATAACGGTACTCAATGCCGTGACGATCGCCACATTAGTGACAACCATCGCGATTCCGTACATGGGCATGCTGTCCGATAAGGTAGGCAGAAAGCCATTGTATATCGTGGGAACTATAGCGATGATGCTGTTTGCATTCCCTTACTTTTATATGCTGTCATTGAAATCAGCCCTTTGGCTTACCGTAGCTACAGTCATCGGACTCGGGATTCTCTGGGCTCCGGTCACAGCTGTATTGGGTACGATGTTCTCCGAGATTTTCAGTACGAATGTACGCTATACTGGGGTAACGGTTGGCTACCAGCTCGGTGCTGCTTTAGCGGGCGGTACTGCTCCGCTGATCGCTACTGCCTTGTTAAGCTCCTTTAACTCGTGGGTACCAATCGCTTTGTACATTGTCATTTCCGGGGTTATTTCTCTCATTGCGGTTTCTGCTACGAAGGAAACAAAGGATTTGGATTTGGACGAATCCTGATGGAAAGGAAGAATGAGATGCTAGTATTAAGCCGTGAAAACATTGAACAAATCTATACGATGAAAGATTGCTTGGAAGATGTGGAACACGTCTTCCGTGAGCATATGCTGGGAAACGTCACCACCCCTGTTCGTACTGCCATTGACCATCCAAAATACGGAGCAACCAGTCTATATATGCCGTCCTATTTGGAAACGGACGATTACGTAGCGGTAAAAATCATCAGTATTTTCCCGGAGAATCACAAGCACGATATCAAAGCACTCCAAAGCGTGATCGTGTTGACCGAAGCAAAAACAGGACAGCATGTGGCGATGATGGACGCGAGCCTGTTGACGATTATGCGCACAGGTGCAAGCAGTGGCGTTGCAACCAAATACTTGGCAAAAGAAAATGCGCAAAGCTGCGCTGTATTGGGATGCGGGGCACAATCCATCGGACAGATTCAAGCCGTCATGGAAGTCCGTCCGCTGACAAACATTTTTCTCTATAACCGCACACGTGGGAAAGCGGACGAAATGAAACAAACACTACTCTCGCTCTACCCCGAGTGGCAAGGCGAAATCACGGTTATGGATGACGCCAATGAAGCGGTTGCGAATGCCGAAATCGTGATTTGCAGCACCAAGGCTACCAGCCCGTTGTTTGATGGAACACGCTTGCGTCCTGGTACGCATATCAATGCCATCGGTGCTTTTCTTCCTCATATGCAGGAGGTCGACTTGACTACTGTACAAGACAGCAAAGTCGTGGTCGATACACTCGAGGGAGCCCAGCACGAAGCCGGCGATCTGCTCATTCCGATTGAACGCGGCGAATGGAGCTTTGAACAAATGCACGCTGAGCTGGGAGACATTCTAATTGGGAAAAAGCCTGGCCGAGAAAACGATGAAGAAATCACGCTGTACAAATCCGTAGGTATTGCCTATTTGGACACAGCCGTTGCCAAAACGGTCTATGAACGTGCAAAAGCAAACGGCATTGGAACAGAAATCAGCTTGTAAATCTTGGCTTATAAAAAACAGCCGCCTTCCCACCCGGGCTTTGGCGGCTGTTTGCTTTTTCCTGTCTACAAAAGTCGTGCGATTGCATCGAGCATCTGCTCTTTTTGAAAAGGCTTCACGACGAAATCACTCGCTCCTGTTTTCATCGCTTCCAGCACCTTCTGCCGGTGCCCGACTGCCGAGCAGATCAAAATTTTGGCATCACGGTCAAAATCCAAGATGTGGCGCATGGCTTCAATCCCGTGCATGTGCGGCATGGTAATATCCATGGTGACAATGTCTGGCTTGAGCTCCTTGTACTTTTCAATTGCCTCCAAACCATTGCTCGCTTCTCCACAAACTTCATGTTGTTCGCCTAGCATATCCGTCAGCACCCTTCTCGTGAAGGCTGCGTCATCTACTATCAGCAATCGGGCCATGCAGTCTTATCCCCTCGCATCTCGCTTGCTATTCTACTTCCTACTTTTGCAGAAATCGCAAGCCTTGTCCACGAGAGAAAATGACTTCTTTTGTCGAATAGCGCGAAATCCGATCGGTATTATGAAATAAAGCCGATTCGCTCGCTGCTCTCTTTCGAATCATTGTCGCTGGCGGGTTCAGCTGTCCCGTTCGACGCCAGAGGACTATCTGGTTTCGGGTGTGGAGTGGTCTCTCCAATCTCCGGTCGATCGACCTGTGTTACCTCATCTGGAATATGAATCTGGGGGATTTCCACCATATCGTTTTCCATCGCGTGTACGCCTCCCTTCTGTTCCCGCTGTGCAGGATGTTCTCCATACGATTAGCCTGTCCGTATCCCTTTTTTCCATGCACAACCTTCACAGAACCGATATAATAGGCATGACGTGTATTTATATTTTTAAGTGGATTATGCTTTTTTCTATGGAGGAATCCCGCATGCCAAAGCTGCTGCCATTTCCCGTCTTATTTACCGGTTTGGTAGTCGGGCTGCTTCTGCTCATTACCAGTCAGTTCGTTACAAGCATGAAGCATCTCGATAAAGTCATAAATAAAAGCAGCCATTCTTCTGACAAAGTGCGTGTCGCCCTGTTGCTGGAGGGCCCCACTTATGATCAAGGCTGGAACAGCAGTGCACTGGAGAGTATGACAGAACTGCAAAAAAGATTTAACTTTTCACTCGAAATCGCTAATAATATAAAACCGGAGCAGATCACGAAGGTGGCTGAGAAATATGCAGCCAACGACTATGATCTCATACTCGGTCATGGCCTCATCTTCTCTGAACCTTTTACAGACGTGGCGAATCGGTATCCGAAATCACACTTTGTTTCCTTTAACGGAGAGGCTCCGCATCCGAATCAGACGACGATTCGTTACGATATGAAGCCTGCCGGCAAGCTCGTCGGTATCCTAGCCGCTAAAATGACGAAATCAGATAAAGTCGGATACATCATGGTAGACAAGCCCACAGAGTTACTTCAAGTAGAGGGCTTTATCGATGGCGTGAAAAAGGCATCGCCCCAAACCACAATTGTTGTGGGAAAAGTTCCTGATTTCAATGACATTGAGGGGGCCATTCGCACGACTCGCGACATGATTTCACAAGGTGTAGATGTCATCTACACCACAGGCGACAGCTTCAATCTCGAAGTGATTACAGAAGCGCAGCGCGCAGGAGTATTCACCATCGGATATATTGCCGATCAGCGCTACATCGCTCCAGACTACGTGCTCGCCTCCATGATGCAGGATGTTCGTCAGTGCTACCGCATCATCACGGAACAGTTTATTCAAGGGGATCTCCCCAATGGAAAAGTTATGTACGGACTTGCCGAAGGAGTCAACCATCTCAGTCAATTCGGACACATGGTGCCAGCAGATGTACGTGAAGATTTAGAACGGGAACTGAAAAATCTCATTCCTTCCCGTGGCTCGTATGGAGGTTAATCAGCATGCCCCTTTTCAGCAATCTTGGATTTCAGAAAAAAATCATGCTCAGCTATCTCGTAATGATGCTTCTCATCGGTTGCGTAACGACCCTGTTCAGCTATCAAATGACCAAGGTCACCTCTGATGAAGTGTATTTGACGCAAAACCTCTTACCGCAAACGAGCGCCTTACTGGAAGTCAAAAACCAGATTTACACCAAGACATATGCGTTGAACATGTATACATTGACACGCAACGAGTCTTACCTGGATCAGTACTATACAAATCTGATCGATACCGCTCGTTTTTCCTCGCTTCCCAAAACCGAGGCGAACAGTGGCTTGTTTACCATTATTGAATCGATATCAAAACTGGACTTTATTTTTTTGAACAAAATAAATCCGTTGCTGCAAGCAGGGAATGTTCCCGCCGTCAGCTATGTCCTTTCCAATGACGTACAGCCATTGCTCGACCGGTTGGAACGAGATCTGTCCTTTTCACTCAATCAGCTGGAGTATCAGACGAACAAAGAGTTTCAGAATTCGAATGAGAGCATCAAAGTCTCGTTGATTCTGACGTATTCCGTTTCCGTAGCCTCTATCTTGTTTGGGCTATTCTGTACGTTTTACTTCCGAAATGAGCTGCTGCGTCCGATCCAGTCTCTGATGCAGCAAGCGCGTGAAGTATCGAAAGGAACATTCGGCCAACAAATCGTCTATACCCATCAAGATGAATTCCTTGAGTTGGCGCAGGAGTTCAATAAAATGTCGAGCAGCATCGCCAACCTATTCGCACAAGATGAAAGGCAACGGCAAATTTTAACCGAAGAAAAAAACATCCGGGAGCAAATCTTAAACTCTCTGCCTGTTGGGATTATTACCCATTCCCATGCGACAGTCGGTCTTCATGTAAACCAGTTGGCACAGCATTTGGTCAAGCTCGACGATCACGGTTACCCCGTATCCAAAGTTTCCTTTGAAGCACCCAGATGCAATGAGCCGACTCCCTGGTTCGTCAATCGCAAAATGACCTTGTATAAAAAAGACGACACGCCATTCATTGCCCTGGTCTCCTACATTCCTTTGCACAATCATCACCACGATCAAGAAACGGGGTGGATGGTCGCCTTCTTGGACATTACGGAGCAGGAGCAAATTCAAGAGTACCTGAATCAATCCGAGAAGCTGGCCATGGTCGGTCAGCTGGCAGCGGGAGCCGCTCATGAAATTCGCAATCCGCTAACGGTCATTTACGGCTTTATTCAGCTATTGGAACAGCGTTTATCGAATCAAGAGCGCGATTTATACTACTTGCCCTTGATCTTGCAGGAAATTGAACGGGTCAACCGCATCGTGACGGAGTTGTTGATGCTCTCCAAACCGTCCAAGCCCGATTATCGCGAGGTTGCGCTAACAGGTGTCGTTCATTCGATTCTTCCCTTGATGAATGCCGAGGCCATGCTGCATGGGATTGAAATCGTAGACCGCTGTGATCCGAGCATTCGCATTCACGTCGATGTCGAGCAATTAAAGCAAATCCTGTTAAATTTAATGAAAAACAGCATTGAAGCCATGAAAGACGGCGGCGTTCTCTCCATTGAAAGCCGCCTGGACGAACAAGCTGTCCATATTCATGTCAAAGACACGGGAGAAGGCATTTCCCAAGAGTATCTGGTGCGTATATTCGATCCGTTCTTCTCCTTAAAAGAGGATGGGACAGGACTGGGGCTACCGATTTCCCGACGAATGGTCGAAAACCACGGTGGGGAGCTGCACGTGAACAGTAAGCTGGGGAAAGGAACGGAAATCATCATCACGCTACCGCTTACTCCAAAAGAAGATTAGACTTGCGCATCCAGCCAAGCGAACATCTTGCGCGTATACATCTCCATATCTTCTCCGACAAACAGATGGCTGGCCCCTTGCGCCAGCCATTTTTCATAAGGTTTGCCTGCCCGCGTCAGCGCATCTGCCAATTTATGAGCATGCTCCACTCCCACATTCTCATCTTCCGTTCCATGTATGATCAGCACAGGGCAAGAAATCTCGTCCATCCGATACAAAGGCGTCCGATCGCGGTAGGCATCCTCCTGCTTGCGCGGGTGACCGATGATTCTGCGCAGCATCCTTCTCAGATCAACCCGCTCCTCATAGGTCAAAAACATGTCGCTGACGCCACTCCATACGACGCAAGACAGCACGCCTTTGCACTCCATTGCAGCAAACAAGGCCATAACGCCACCGCGTGAAAAGCCGTAGACGCTGATTCGCTCCTTATCCACCTTCTCCAGGTTGCGGAGCAATTCAAATGCAGCAAACACATCATGCCTGTCTGCCCCACCGAATTCATCCCGGCCCTCTCCGCCTTCGTTGCCACGGTAATGAGGAGCGAGGACCACGTAGCCAAAGGCGGCCATTTGGCTAATTCGCTCGGGTCTGACCCGTCCCACTCCTTTGATCCCGCCTCGGCAATACAGGAGAGCTGGCAAACATGCTCCCTCCTGAAAATAGGCCTCTGGTATAGCCAAGGCAGCTTTTACCAGCAAGTCTTGACTGTAGTAGCTGACGGTATAGAGCCGCACTCCCGGATGGACTGTCTTCTCGGGTGTACATGCGACAAACGGTGAAGTCTCTAGCTGCATCCTGCTCACGATTCCTCTCTCTGTGATCTCGTAATCGTTTCTACAAGCGTCACCATCGAAGGTGATAGCCATTTCTTTTTATGATAAACAAGCTGAATGGAAAAAGGCGGCTTATCTGACTGAAACGGGATGGCTGTGAGCACCCCTTCTGCGAGCTCTCTCTTGACCGCCATGAGCGGCAGCAAAGCTACACCCAAGCCACAGCGTACACACTGCTTGATCGCTTCCGGATTGCTGAACTGGCAGGCGATTCGCTGACTCATCCCAGCCTCTCCAAAGGCCTCCAACAGCATGCCCCGATACGTACAGCCTTCTTCTGTCAATACAAGTGGCTCGCCGCCCAAATCATGGACAGTGAGTGCAGTTGCTGTTGTGAATCGATGTGCGGGTGGTATGACGATCACCAATTCTTCCTCACGAATAACGTGGGTGACCAACTCAGGGTCTGTACAAGGGCGATCGAAAATGATCCCGAAATCGAGATAACCATCTCTGATCTGTTGCACAATTTCTGCTTCCCCAGCCGTCCGCAATACTAAATCAACCTGAGGGTATTGCTGACAAAAAGCCTGCAAATACGGCGGCAAAAAGAACGCCGCCAATGTATCGATCGTTCCAATGGCAATCGGACCTGTCATCTGTTGCTTAATCACTTCTTTAGATTCCCCATACAGACGAATCAATTCCCGTGCATAAGGCAGCAAGGCTTCACCTGCTTGCGTCAGTCGCAGCTTGCGTCCGTATCTTTCAAATAGCGGTGCTCCATACGACTGCTCCAGCTTTTGCATTTGTGCCGTTACCGTCGGTTGAGCATAGCCCAGTTCTTCTGCTGCCCGTGTAAAGCTCCCATACCGGGCTACTTCGCGAAAAGTATGTAAATAGACCAGCTCCATCCCGCTTCCTCCCATAGAAATCAGTAATGATCCTCATTGAATAGTATAGATAACTGTGATGAATGCTTCAATGCTATGCTTTGTACATAACCATCACACGTACCGAGGAGGAATTTGATATGTCCCTTGTTTTGCAAACACCCGCCGCGTCATCTGAAGTAGCCCGCACTCATTTTCTCAACAAGCTTTCTCTCGAGACAGATGTCGCTGATGTATGGAATGAAATCCAAAACCGAGTGGAAGGCTTCTACATCCTGGATGCTCGCAGCGAGAAAGCGTATCGGGATGGTCACGTTCCCGGGGCTCTGAATCTCCCCCATTCCCTTATTTCCGCTGAAACGACGGCAGCTCTGGACCCGACCAAGCTCATGGTCGTCTACTGCTGGGGTCCCAACTGCAACGGTGCTGCGAAGGCGTGCGCGAAACTGGCCGCTCTTGGCTTTCGAGTAAAAGAAATGCTCGGCGGGTTTGAATACTGGCTAAAAGAAGGAAATCCACTGGAACACTAGACGCAAAAAAGGACGGGAATCATCCCCGTCCTTTTCACGTTATCGCAAGGCTTAGTAGCCGCGTTTTGCGTTCTTTTTGTTGATTGTCGCAAGGTTCTCTTCGCTGTGCTTCATCCATTTTTTCATCTTGTCTTCGAAAGAAGCTCCGCTTTCTCGTTTTGCATTCCCTCCGCGGTCGCCTCCACGATATCCACCACCACGGCGTTCTTCACGTTCCGGACGCTCAGGCGCTGGGAGTGCTGCGCGAACCGAAAGCGAGATTTTACCTGCATCATCAATGGAGAGTACTTTTACCTTTACTTGTGCCCCCACGGTAAAGTGATCATTGATATCCTTAACAAAACCGTTTGCTACTTGGGAAATGTGGACCAGCCCCTGCTCCGTTTCGCTGACTGCTACGAACATCCCAAACGGTTTAATCGCTGTCACTTTTCCTTCGATGATGCTTCCCACTTGTACTGCCATCCAGTTTGCACTCCTTTTATTTTTTCAGAAAAATGGTGAGAACCTCAAACCAGAAGCCTCATTCTCTTAGTATAGCAGAGAAATTCCAATACTGAAAAGCCTATTCTTTCTAGGCGCTTATTCCAAACTATTTATGGCCTAGTTCGAATGCATCCATCGCCATAACGAGCTCTTCATTTGTCGGGATTACCATTACTTTAACTGGAGAGTACTTCGTGCTAATAAATGCCTCGCCTTTGCTTGTGCGATTTACCTCACGATCAAGGTTGACTCCAGCATATTCCAGACCAGCGCAAACCAGTTCGCGCACGGCAGAACTGTTTTCTCCAACACCAGCTGTAAAGATAATGCCGTCGACTCCGTTCAGTCGCGCGAGGTACAGTCCCACATGCTTATGCAAAATCGTGGTAAACAATTCCAGCGCAAGCTTACTGCGATGATGTCCCTCTTCTGCTTTTTTCATAACGTCGCGCAAATCATTGGATACACCCGATACGCCCATGAGACCGCTATTGTTATTCAGAATCTTAATTGCGCCAGCCGTGTCGGTCTTTTCAATTTCCTCAATATACGGGATGATACCTGGGTCAATGTTTCCGCTACGCGTACCCATGGACAAACCAGCCAACGGCGTCATCCCCATCGACGTATCATACGATTCACCATTTCGGATCGCCGTGATACTTACCCCGCTTCCGATGTGGCAGCTGATCAAACGAAGCTGCTCTTTCGGGCGACCCATCATTTCTGCTGCACGGCCCATTACATAGCGGTGAGATGTTCCATGGAAACCGTATTTACGAATACCGTATTGCTCGTAGTATTCATAAGGCAGTGCGTATAAATACGAGGATGGTGGCATTGTTTGGTGGAACGCTGTATCAAAAACAGCTACGTGAATCAAATCAGGAAACAGACTTTGAGCAACTTCAATCCCGGTCAGGTTAATGGGGTTATGAAGCGGGGCGAAACGGGACAGGTTACGAATTTCGTCTTTTACTTGGTCATTGATAATAACGGACTGCTTAAATGCTTCCCCTCCGTGGACAACACGATGGGAAACGATATCTATCGAATATTGTTTGAGGGATTCAAACACTCCCCGAATAGCATCTTCATATTGGCCACGCTGGATTTGCTCCAAATAATCATGCGCAATCAATGTTTTGGAAGGCATTTCATACAGCTTGTACTTCACCGAAGAACTTCCGCAGTTCAGTACAAGGACATTCTTTTTTTCTACCACGATCTACTCCACTCTCCAATCATTCAATCGCAGCCTTCTCTCCTCATAGGATGGATAGGCTCCCTACATTTTATAACGATATGCTCTTCGTGAATACAGGTAATTGAGAGCAATTATCAACAACATCGTGACAGATCCAGATGCATCGAGCAAAACATCCTGCACCATTCCGGTTCGATCCGGTGTAAACGTCTGGTGCCATTCATCCAAAACAGCCGTCATCACACTGCAGAAAGCGCTCCAGGGCAGTGCTTGCCCAAACGAGAGATGATGCGAAAATACGCGATACCAGCTATAAGCCAAGAGGGCAAAAACTGTAAAGTGTGTCCCTTTCCGTATCAAGAACTCGATAAAACCAGCCGCTCCCTTTTCTTCTAGGCTCACATCCTTGCCTCCGTAAGGAATGGATATGTCGCCTATACGGTCCTGTAAGCTCTGTTCATCCACGAGCTTGTCTATCGTCCCTCGCATGTCTTGCTTGGCGTATGGCTGTGAAGAAGAAATGAGCAACCCAAGCAGAATGGCAATCAAAAGCAAGTAATCCCATACTTTTCGATATCGACGCACGTGTTTGCTACCCCCTGCTTTCGATTCTCTTTCCTATCTTACCATGACGCATACCTGGTTAGTCGGTTACAGCTACGTGAACGATTGAAAAAGAGAAACGCCAACCTATTTAGCGGTTGGCGTCATGTGTAGAAGAAGAAAGAGGCAGGAAGTCCTCTTGTACAGGCACATACCCCCGGGAATCATGGTTCGAGTCTTCGGCTTGTCCTGTTTTTTGTGAGCGGGCTTGTTCCCGTTTTCTTTCTTTGAAATCGCGGCGACGTACTTGGTTGTTTTCCCACCAAATCCGCAAATGACGAGCGAGAATCGGCAAGGACATCTCAGAATGGGCAGCCTGTCTTTGCACAGCTGCCTGTTGCATACCAGGAAGAAGTGCCATGGTGGCAAATGCCCCCATTAGAATGCCAAACAACAATACACTGGCAAAGGACGCAAATGAATCATTCCCATTACCCAAGCCCCCAGCTAGCGGAAGGCTAGCTAACGCGATCGCCAAATATATCCCCGCTTGATTGACCATGATGCGTTTGGCCCCCAGCTTGATACCGTCCCAAACTCGCTCCTGTTCGGATTGGGCCTTGTACAGCTCATCCATCGCAAGAAGTGCCTGCAAAACGATGACGGCAATGGCAGCAACCATACCGTAGAAGCTCATAACGTTCATGGGTCGATCCAACCACAGCAATCCCAGCGCAAAGCCTCCAGACAAGACTGGCAAGAGAACGAGGGCAAATAATCCATCGCGCGTTCTGCGTTGCAAAAGCAAGCTCATGATAAGTACGAGGGCAATCAGACTGCCAATCGTCAAGAAGCGGCTGCTCCAATCAACCTTGTTGAGCTTTTTCTCCTCCAATTTCTTCAGCTCATCGTCGTTATATACCGTGTAGCCTTCAGGTATCGTTACCTTTTCTTGCATAGAATAAGGAATGATGTACGACCACAGCTCAATTCGACTTGGGTCTGAGACGGCACTGCTTACCTTGAAGACATACAGTCCGTCTTCCCGTTGATAAATAGGCGGTTCGCTGCCGATCGACCAATCTACCAGCTCAGATAATCGCACGGTACCTTGTGAGGTTCGAATCAAAATATTTTTCACTTGATCAGGATAGTCCATCCACCCGTCAGGGAATCGGACGTGGATAGGTACCTGACGCTCATTCCAATAGACACTACCAGCTGTTTTTTCTCCCAAATAACTCTCCAGTTGTCTCTTGATCTCTTCTTGCGTAATCCGGTAGCGTGCCAACATCTCTTGTTTCGGACGAATGTCGATAAAGGTCCCCTCTGCACCTGGACCGATTCGTTCATCTGTTACCAGTTCTTGCCCCTCTTTATCCTTCGCACTCTGTTTTTCCATGAATGCCAATACTTCATTGGCAATGTTCTGCGTCGTTTGCAAGGATGGCCCCATGATTGTCAAGACGAGACGAGTTGCCTTGTCTTTATTAATGACCAGCGCAAACGGATCTGTCTGAGGAATATCTCGCAGCTCTTTGTCCAGTACTTTTTCCAGCTCCGAGACTGATTGCGTCCAATCGTATTTGTCCACGAGCTTTAGTTGAAAGCTCAGATTTTCTTCGGAGGCAATTGTGTAGACATCTCGAACTTCGTCAATGGCGAGCAAGCGCTCCTCAGCTATTTGTGCTGCCCGCATGGCCTCATCGATGCTGCTTCCCTGCACCATTGGCAGTGAAAGCGACTTGTCGCCATAATCAAGCTTGACGTACGGATCTACAAGAATAAATGACTTGAGCAAAAAGACAAAGACAAGCGAGGCAACCAGTGTGATTCCATAAGGCAAATACCCTTGTTCCACCAGTCGTTCCCAGCGATCTTGAAAATAACTTGTCACTTTATTGGAAGCCCGTGGTGTTTCCTCCTCTACTCGTTCGGAAGCTTCCAGCCATGTTCCTGTCAGTACCGGCGTGATAAATCCATAGATAAGAATAAGAGCAAACGTCCCCAGCAAAAGAACTGGCCAAGCATCGTACAAGACAACCTTGTCTTCTGCCTTGAGGAAATCAGTGAAAACGACACCTGTCCAACAGGCTGCCACTACGACAACCGTGAGCAAAAACGGCTTCATCAACCCCCACGCCACTTGTAAACAACGAACAACCGAGTACGAGGGCAATCGAGAAAACTGATGAAACAACGCAGAGCCTGCTCCTGTGAACAATAGCGAAAACAACACGAGTGGTCCAAGTGTGGAGAGCGTCAATGGGATGCCCCAAAGCCACATGCCTCCAAGAACACTGCCGAACGCTAGAACGTTTGCCAAAAGCGCGAGTACAGCCCCTGACAATTGTTTTCGGGTCAGGTACAAAAAGAGCGAACAAATGACAGCGGTTAGAATAGCCAGTGCCCCAAGCTGTCTCAATGAAGCGGTGATTGTCTGCGCGTCGTCACGAAACAAATCGAGGCGGTACTTGCCGCCTGAAGCCTGATTCAACTCGCCAACCGCTTCTTTTACTTGCTTGCTGATCACAGGCAATTGCCCGACATCTGCTGCGTACACATTGATTCCTAATGCAGGCGAGCCTCGATACATCCCGATTTGTTCGCCTTTGCTCCCGCGTCGATCACGAATGTCAGCCAACGTATTTAGTGGCACGTATCCTTTATCGGTGAAGATCAAGTGCTTACCCAGATCTTGCAGCCCTTCCGATTTACTCGTCCATTGAATAATCGCTCGATCCTTATCAGCTCCAACAGAGCCTACCTCTTCTCCAACCACATCTGTCGGCAGTTGTGACAGAACATCAGCAGGTGTGAGCCCGTAGGCGAGTAGCATGGACGGTCGGAAAATGATATCTATCTGCTCTTTCAAGGCTTGCTTGTCCATTTCGATGCGAGCAATTCCTGGCAAATTGATCAGTTTGTCGTAAACGGTATTTTGGGCAACGTCAGACAAGGTCTGCAAGTCCGTGCCGTACAGGACATAAAAGCCAATTTTGCTATCTGCCAGATTGCTTTGACTGACGCTCCACTCCTGCACTGGCAGCTGCTTCGTGATTTCTCCCAGCTTCTTTTCCAGACGTTCCTTGTAATCCGAACCGATTTGTTCCGATGTTTTTACAGTAATAACCGCCGACCCCGTCCGAGATTCGGAACCAATCGTAAGCACACTGCCCAATGAACGTACCGATTCCTCTACTTTTCTCGCGACAGATTCGTCTACTTCCGCAGAGGAGAGCTTGGGTGCTGAGAGACTGATTGTATATTCAGGCACAGACCGATCCGGAAACGTCTTGATATCCAGACCGAACCAAGCTCCTACCGCAAGTAGACAGCAAATGACCGCCAAGATGCGGGCAAAGGAGGGGATAATCGATAAAAATGTCTTGTTATTCATCCGCCACCTTCACCGCCTCACCATCCACTACATACGACAAGCCTGCAGCAACAATCTGGTCACCAGGCACGAGGCCTTCCACTACCTCATAGAAGGTTCCTTGCAATGCCCCCACTTTGACAAACGTCTTTTCCACTGAATGTTCATTGATTTTCATGACGTAATATTCTTCATCAGAGACACCGATGCTGCTAACAGGAACGAGCGCAACATTTGACGCTGACAGCGGATACTGACAAGTGACAGTCATGCCACCCTTCCACGCTACATTCTTGCCGTCTACGGTCACCTCTACTGGATAAGATCCCAAGCTGGTATCCATAACAGGTGAGACAAACGTCACTTTTCCTTCTGCTTCACTGCCATCCGGAGCTTTCACCTTTACCACTTTACCTGCCTGCCAATGAGCGATCTGCTCCCTTTCTACCTGCAGCTTGACAAGCCAGGAGCTCGTATCGACCATCCGAATGACCTCTGTCCCAGGTCCGGCTTGCTCTGACGCAGTCTTGGAGATCGCTGCAACCACACCTGTAAACGGAGCTTTGATCACCGCATCAGCCGCTTCCTGCTTCGCGCGGCTCAATTGAACATTCGCCTGCTGGATACTTGCATTCGCTTCTTCGATATCTAGTGGATCAGCGCCCTTCAGCAGGTTGTTGTACGCAACTTGCTCTTCTTCCAGACTCAGCTCGGCCTGTCGCAGTGCTGAGGTCAGCTTGTCTTTTTCATCTTTCGAGATGGCTCCATTCGCATACAGAATCTCCGCTTTGGTGAGTTCGTCGCGAGCTTTTTGCATCTGTTCTCTCGCTTTTTCTACCTGTAGCTTCTTGGTCTGCACTTCATGACTCTCCGGTCCCTTGGCGGCCTTTTCCCGCTTGATCGCAGCACTTGCTACTTGTCCTTGGGCAGCGTGAATTCCTTGCTGCAAGGCCGTTCCATCTAATGTCGCCAACGTCTGCCCTGCCTTGACAGTGGCACCTTTTTCAACGAGAATGCCTGAAATTTTTCCTGAGGCCCCAAACGATAAAGCCAGCTCCTGACGCGGTGCCACTACACCTGCTACTTCCATCAGTCGCTCATCCTTGCCATTCTCCACCGTATACGCACTTACCGTTTTCACCTTGATGACTGTTTCTTCTTTCGTTCGTTTCAGACTTGAAACATCCTCATTTAGTTTTTCGCACCCTACGAGCAGCAGGACCACAACCGTGAGACTTATCCATTTATTCGTATTTTTCATTCCTGCAACCCCACATTTCTCCCTGAATCTTCCTATACTAACAAAGAAACGACGAATATTGACAAAATATATTTTACAGAAAAAAATGGTATAGTTGTACTACTTTTCTGTCATTTTACATTATTTTTTATAATCCAAATGTCTCGTCACTTGTTTGTAACTCGTATCTAGTATGATAGAAGGGCAGGGAAACGGGGCATCTGCACTGACCCTATTGTTAGCGCTTACACAAATCCTATATTTTTTCATGGTGGGAGTGATCGTCATGGCCAAAATTTACACTTCTTACACGGACATCGTGGCAGATATTCACGATGGTGCCACTTTATTAGTGGGCGGCTTCGGACTGGTAGGAATTCCAGAGAATCTGATTATCGCCCTGCGGGACAAAGCTGTGAAAAACTTGACAGTCGTCTCAAATAACTGTGGGGTAGATGATTGGGGACTCGGTCTCCTTTTACGCGAAAAGCAAATCAAAAAAATGGTCTCCTCTTATGTGGGAGAAAATAAGGAATTCGAACGTCAATTTCTGTCGGGTGAGCTCGAAGTCGAGTTGACGCCACAAGGGACGCTGGCGGAGAGAATTCGTGCAGGCGGAGCTGGTATTCCGGCATTCTATACCCCAGCTGGAGTCGGCACACCTATCGCTGAAGGACGGGAAACGCGCGATTTCACAGGGAAAGAGTACCTGCTTGAGTATGGCATCACGGGTGATTTCGCACTGATCAAGGCGTGGAAGGCTGACAAGATGGGCAATCTCGTCTTCCGCAAAACAGCCCAAAACTTCAATCCGATGATGGCAGCAGCCGGAAAAATCACCATCGTTGAAGTAGAAGAAATCGTAGAGACAGGTGAACTGGACCCTGAGCATATTCACACACCAAGTGTCTATGTGCAACGTGTGATACAGGCACCTTCGTTCGAAAAACGCATCGAACGACGCACTGTCCGCTCGTAAGCAGCAAAAGAGAGAACCGGATTACATTCAAGGGAGGAAAACACAGATGTCGCTTACACGTGAGCAAATCGCCACTCGTGCCGCCGGGGAAATAGAAGATGGCTTTTACGTAAACTTGGGAATTGGAATGCCCACGCTCGTCGCCAACTACATCCCGGAAGGAAAAACGGTTGTTCTGCAATCGGAAAACGGCTTGCTTGGAATTGGTCCTTACCCCACAGAGGAAAACCTCGATCCTGATCTAATCAACGCCGGAAAAGAAACCGTTACGGCTATTCCAGGTGCGGCCTATTTTTCCAGTGCTGAATCGTTTGCGATGATTCGCGGCGGCCATATCGACCTCGCTATTTTGGGCGCGATGGAGGTTTCTGCTGCGGGTGATCTCGCAAACTGGATGATTCCTGGCAAAATGGTCAAGGGCATGGGTGGTGCCATGGATCTCGTCCACGGCGCGAAAAAAATCGTCGTCATCATGGATCATGTCAACAAGCATGGTGAGACAAAAATCTTGAATGAATGTGCTCTGCCACTTACCGGCAAGAAGGTTGTCAACCGTATCATTACGGACAGAGCTGTCATGGACGTCACACCAGATGGGCTCGTCCTCGTCGAAGTAGCAGAAGGCTATACAGCGGAAGATATCCAAGCCTGCACGCAGCCTACGCTAGTTATCTCTCCAGAACTGAAAACAATTGGGCTGTAACCTATTTTTCAGGTACAGAACCCCGTTAGTGAATAGCCGACTTCATCGCAGCTGCGTGAAGTCGCTTTTTCTTTCCTTTTTTTACTTGGTGTGCGCACACTTGCGCGGTCGCCTCCTTCTCACCTTTTCGTATATAATATGGATGATCCATCAAATTTCCCAGTATCTGAGAGGAAGAGATTCCATGTCAGGAACAGTCGGTTGCTTACTCATCCATGGATTTGCCGGAGACATCAACGACATACTCCCACTCGCCAAAAAGCTCCGCGAAGCTGGCTATCAGGTGGAATGCCCTACCTTGGAGGGACATGGGACTACTCGTCGACACATGGCAAAAAGCACCCGCCACGACTGGCTCCGCTCGGCAGAAGAAGGCTACAAGCGACTGTCCATGCGCGCTGACACCATCGTGGTTATCGGATTTTCCATGGGGGGACTGCTCGCCTTTCACTTGACGACGAAATACCCCGTCGCCCTGCTGATTACCATCAACACCCCTTATAAATATTGGGATGTCAAAGAGGCGATGCACTATTTGCGTGAGGATTTCTCTACCCACTCCAAACGCTACATACATGGCATCGGCAGAATCCCTATTAGCAGTATGCTGCAATTTCGCAGGCTGTTGGCAGAAACGAAGCCGCTTTTGCCTCAAATTACGACCCCTTACTTCCTGCTGCAAGCAAGGCGAGACGACACTGTTCACGCCGTGAGCGCACAAATACTCGCAACCAGCGTAGACGAATCGGCCTCCCCGCAAATTACCTGGTACGAGCATTCGAACCATATGCTGCTGCACGGTCCGGACAAGGAGGCAGCCATTGCTCACGTCATGACAACTATTAAGAAGCGCTTTCCATCTTGATCAGCTTTGGTCGTCCCAACCATACAAGTCCGACCAGGAGCAAGATGATCGCTATTCCGGTGTACATTGGACCCAAACCAACCTGTTCATCCAGCCAGAAGGCTAGGAGCGGCCCCAGCGCTGCGCCCAGGTCACTTACAACTGAGTATTGTGTCATTACTGCTTGGCTGTTGGCCTGTCTTGCAGCTTCATCTGCCGCAAGGGTATCCATCACGGTCGTGATAATCGTTGCGGTCAGCTGGATGCCGAATAAAATCGCAAACCATAGAACAAGCGAAGACGCTGCCTGCAACACAGCAAACAGAACGGAGGCGACTAGCAATGTCCCGATGAATAAATTCGTCCGGCCATGCCTGTCCGACAATTTGCCTACCAATGGGGCAGCCCACGGCTCCCACCCCCAGCGAATGCCTTGGATCACACTTGCAATCACCGCTGCCCCCAGCACGACTCCGCCAATCATGATAAGCGGTTCGCGTACTTCGATCACTCTGCTCAACGTGGAGGTAAATACCCCCTGGTACACCATCGTGACGAGTAATGCCGTCGTCAGCGTCAACAGCACCTGCGCCTGACTCCACAAGCGTTTTCCTGTATCCATCTGCTTCACGTCTGTCGGATGCTGACTGGTAAAGGAAGGACGTATATAACGAAAAACAAGAATGAATGCAAACAAGGTAGGTACCGCAAGTGCGATGGAGGCAACAGAAAGCCCGTACCAAGAGGCCAGCAGCGCTCCGACCAGCATGCCGCCAAGACTGCCCAATCGATACAGTCCGTTGTACAAGCCCATGAGCTGCCCACGATTATGCCCTTCGGAAACGGTCACGATCAAGGAAAACGCACCTAGCCTTAAAAATGTCCAAGCGACTCCCCACAAGCATCGCATCAGAAGCCACAGCCAAAAGCCTTCCAGGCTGTACGAAAGTGTCGTCAGAAAAGCCAGCACCACTGCCACAATCAAACCCGTGCGTCCGCCCGAGCGCTCATACCATTTTCCAACAAGGGGGCCTAGTGGTACACGGATGAAACGGTTCACCGCAAGCAATACCCCCACTTCCCACAGCGATGTTAATCCCGCCTCCTTCCAGAAAAGAGGAAGCACCACATACAGCATCGAATCTCCTATCATGCATAATGCTGTTATCAGTGCGACTGCCACGACTTGTGTCTTTCCACTGACTTCTCTCATCTCCTGATCCTTCTCTCTACTCGTTTTCTGTCTTTCTGAGGTATACCTTACGCGCAATCACTCATCATATCTAATACATCTTTACCTATCACTCATAAATAAAAGTTATGAATCGAGGCACAAGATGAACTTACATGCACTCCGCATTTTCGTAGAAGTGGCGTCACAACGCAGTGTAACCGAAGCAGCAATCGCACTCTCGATCAGCCAACCTGCCGTAAGTGCCCAAATCCGCAAGCTCGAAAATGAATTGGGCATGACCTTGCTCATCCCGGATGGTCGTGGCATTTCTCTCACCTACGAAGGGCGTTTTCTTTTTGAAAAAGCACGCCGTATTTACGACTGGGAACGCGAAATCGAATCACAGCTAACAGAAATCAAACTGGGAAAGAAAGGACGGCTAAAGATTGCTTCTACCTATCTCCCCTCCCATTATCTCGTGCCACAGTGGCTGGCTCAGTACAAGCGTGATTATGAAGGAGTCGATGTGGAAATTCGCACGCGTAATTCCATGCAATCCATTGAACTGCTTCTTAGCTGTGAAGTCGATGTAGCCGTTATTCTCAAGGAATCGTGGGATGAGCTGCCTATCAAGCGGTATCATTTGATGGATGTACCCTATTGGTTTATTTTGCCCGCCCATCATGCGCTTGCAGGAAAAGATATCCGTATGGAGCAGCTCGTGGAGGAACCATTTTTGTTGCGGGAGCAAGGCAGTTCTACCCGCGATTGGCTTTTTTCCCTCTGTCGCGAACATGGTGTGAAACGTCCACAGGTCGGTATTCAGTATCACGGTCTGGTCGAATCTATCCACTCCGTTCGCGCGGGATATGGGACGATGTTGGCACCTGCTCTGGCCGTTAGGGAAATGGTAGCGCAGGGGGAGATCGGTCGTGTAACCGTGTCAGGGGTAGAGATCAAGCGTCCCTTGTATGTCTGCACGCGTGATGATGAGACAGAACAGCGGCCTGTTGTTGCTCAGTTTCTGGAGTTGGTAAAGCGTGAGAAACTGACTTGAAAATATGACGAATCAAAACGAAAAAAGAGGCTTTTCCTCAAAAGGAATAGCCTCTTCTTATACACAATGCTTATGGAAACACAATCGTCTTGTTGCCGTATACCAGCACCCGATCCTCCAGATGCCAACGAACCGCACGTGCAAGCACTGTACGCTCTACCTGACGTCCCAGCTGCTTCAGTGCCTCGACGTCTTCCTGATGCGATACACGTTGAACGTCTTGCTCGATGATTGGACCTGCGTCCAGCTCTTCCGTGACGTAATGCGCTGTCGCCCCGATCAGCTTCACCCCGCGACGATACGCCTGCTCGTAAGGCTTCGCTCCGACAAAGGCTGGGAGGAAGGAATGATGGATATTGATAATCCGCATCGCATAGTCCTCCAAAAAGCGCGGGGACAAAATCTGCATGTAGCGAGCCAGAACGATCAGATCAACACCCTCCGCCGCTGCAATCTGCTCTTCTTCTGCCTGAGGCTTGTTATCCTTCGTGACTGGAATGCAACGATACGGAATACCGAAGGACTCCACAGTCTCCTGCATGTCAGGATGGTTGCTGACGACAACCGCGATATCCGCGAACAGCTCCCCGGACTTCCAACGCCATAACAACTCTAATAGGCAGTGATCTTCTTTGGAAACAAACAGCGCGACCTTCTTGCGCTTGTTCGCTTCAACCAAGGACCATTCCATACCAAAGCTCTCGGCTACAGGACTGAATGCTTCCTTGATCTCTTCGCAGCGCTCCTCCAGATTGATGAGATCGAATTCAATGCGCATGAAGAACCGGCCTGTTTCCGGATCGGTCGTGTACTGGTCAGATTGAACAATGTTGGCTCCTTGTTGGAACAAGAAGTTCGACACCGCCGCGACGATACCCGCGCGGTCCGGGCAAGAAATCAGCATGCGCGCACGATCTTTGTTTTTCTCTCGATACGCGAGCCATTCTCTCTCTGATAACAATTGCATGGTTTACTCTCCTCCATAATAAAAAACAGCAAAAAGTTGTTTGCAATTATACCATTCCCAGAAGGGATTTCTATACCCAAATGGAGAGAAAAATGTTCACTTATCGATAAAAATTTTTAGATAGAGTGATTTCCAATCCCGTTTAGTAAAATATCTACGGTCAGGGCGATTTGCTCGTCGTCGCTGAACTGCGTAAATTCATCGGTATCCAAAACTTGCCGGAACAAAACGAGCCCGATCATCGAGGACAGGATCGCCCGAAAAACAGCCTGTGTCGGGAGTGGACGCAATTCGCCTACCTCTACCTTTGCCTCGATCAGCTTATTTGCCATCTCCTTCACACCCGTGAAAACTGTAGCGATCAGTGCTTCCCTGATTTCGTCATGGAAAAAGGCTTCTTGCAGCAAAATGCGAATATGCTTTTCATTCGCCAGCACCAGGTCGATCCGGTTTCGATACAGCTCTGTCACGATTTGGGAAAATGTTTTTTTATTCTGCTCTTTGAAGATCTCACGGACATCCTTCAAGATAAACGGCGCCGCGAATTTGAC
Organism: Brevibacillus sp. IT-7CA2; assembly: GCF_949767855.1. Lineage (NCBI taxonomy): Bacteria > Bacillati > Bacillota > Bacilli > Caryophanales > Paenibacillaceae > Brevibacillus > Brevibacillus sp. IT-7CA2. The sequence goes on along the minus strand of NZ_CATKQT010000044.1, from coordinate 385,647 downwards.
CAATACAGGTGCTACGACGGCAAGTAAAATATCCTTTTTCGATTTGTAGTGGCGAAAAATCGTTCCCTCTGCCACTCCTGCTTCTTTGGCAATTTCAGAGGTTGAGCTGGCATGAAAGCCTTTTTCGGCGAATAGCTTCACTGATGCACGCAAAATATTGCGCTGCTTCTCCGTCATCTCACTCTCGTCTTTCAACTCTTCTACATATTGCAACAGGCCTTCTACAAATGTTGGCGGCTTGTTCATCACCCATTACGCTCCTCTTATTCGATCTTCTTGCGGAATCGCAGGATAGCGACGGTCAGGATCAAGAGACAGAAGCTGCTCATTCCGACGACATCCTTCCAGAGCGCATCCATGTCCACGCCCTTTAAAAAAATTCCCCGCAAGATTTCCAGAAAATAGGTCAACGGGACGAGCCCGCCTAACCATTGTATCACGAGCGGCATCGAATCGCGCGGGAACATAAAGCCGGAGAGAAGCACGCTAGGCAGGATAAAGGCGAATGCCATTTGCATCGCTTGAAGCTGGGTCTTTGCCACCGTAGAAATGAAAATGCCCAAGAGAAGCGTCGTCATCAAAAACAAGACAGACAAAGTCACCAAAAGCGAAATGCTGCCTTTGACCGGGACCCCGAACCAATACGTTCCAACCAATAGCACCAAACAAAACGAAAAGAGACCTACCCCTACATAGGGGGTAATTTTGCCGAGCATCAGCTCCAATGGGCGTATCGGAGTCACGATTAACTGCTCCATCGTTCCTCGCTCCTTCTCACGTACGAGGGAAAACGCCGTCAGAATCATCGTGACGTTCTGCATAATCAAGCCGATCAAGCCGGGAATATTGAAGACGATACTCTCCATATTGGGGTTAAACAGCACGCGTGTATCCAAGCCAAGTGGCTGTTCTAGCTCCCCCAAGCCTTGTTTTTGCAGCTTCATTTCCTGCAACGTGATCGCTTGATGCTGGACGATCAACTGAGCTTGAGAGGTCGCAGTCCGGGCGATATTCGGATCGGAGCCATTAATGAGCATCTGCACGTCACCGGCTCGTTGCGATCACGCTTGCGGGTGTAGTCAGGCCCGATAATGAGTGCTACATTTAAGGAGCCATCGTCTAACATGGCTTCGATCTCCTTGTAGCTACCTACATGGGCTGCCACCTCGAATACACGCGTATGGACGAACTGATCTACCAGTTCTCTGCTGGCAGCAGAAGGGCTTTGATTCCAGACGGCCATCTGGATGTCATTCACGTCTGTATTGACAGCATATCCGAACAAAAACAACAGCATCAGCGGCATGACCAATGCAATCGCCAGACTGGGACGATCCCGCTTGATTTGGATGACTTCCTTCTTTACTACAGACCAGTAACGCTCCCAGACAAAATGCCTCATCTGACTCCCTCCTCCACCGCCTGTCTGGCTTCCTCCTGCCTAACCAGATCGATGAAGACATCCTCCAGATTGCCTACTCCCATACGATCGATCAACTCTTGTGAAGTGCCTTCCGCCAGCAGATTGCCGAAAAAGATAAAGCCGATCCAATCGCATGTCTGCGCCTCATCCATGTAGTGTGTGGTCACCAGCACGGTGATCCCCTGTTTCGCCAGCTCATGAATAACGTCCCAAAAAATGCGGCGGGAAACAGGATCGACTCCAGCTGTCGGTTCGTCCAAAATCAACAGCTCCGGCTTGTGCAAAAGAGCGCAGGAGAGCGAGAGGCGTTGCTTCCATCCCCCTGACAGCGATCCCGCAAGCTGCTTTTCCCTGCCTGTCAGGCCTGCCATCTCAATCAGTTCCGCTTTCCGCTCCTTGCGTTCTGCGCTGTTTAATTGATAAACCCCTGCATAAAAATCGAGATTCTCTCGTCCTAATCGGGCGATAAGCCGTCATATGACAGTAAAAACGCATCATGGTGACATAATGGCATCTTGGCAGTATGACAATTACTTTGCAATCATAATCCCGTCCTAATCGGGCGATAAGCCGTCATATGACAGTAAAAACGCATCATGGTGACATAATGGCATCTTGGCAGTATGACAATTACTTTGCAATACTCGGGGAGACAAATCGCTTCGCAACGAATGTCAAACAATAACCCTGGGGAGGAAAAAAATGAACAAGAAATTATTAACGAGGCTGGCACTTACTACAATATGTAGTATAAGTTTGGCCGGTTGTTCCACAGAAGAAATCCCATCAACACCATCCAGTTCGGGCAATACGCCTGCATCTAAACTTGAAACTGCCATGAAGGACAACCAGACTCCATTACAGTGGCTGGAGAAGAATGCAAGCAAATTAACAACAACAGAGCCTCGTGCTTCTTTGGAAGATTTACAACCACTTAAAGAGATGATAGGATCTGCTTCTATTGTTGGTTTAGGCGAAGCTTCTCATGGCATGCATGAAATATTCACGATGAAACACCGTATCGTACAGTATATGGTTACGGAATTGGGGTTTACAAACCTTGTCTTAGAGGAGAACTGGGGGAAAGGATTGATGCTTGATCAATATGTTCTTACAGGTAAAGGGCATCCAGACAAAATTCTTAGCCCCGTGTTTAACAATAAAGAAATGACGCAAATGTTGGAATGGATTCGTGACTACAATGCCAATCCTAAACATCCCAACAAAGTACGTGTAATCGGGATGGATCAAAAAAAATTAGATGAACATGTGTTTAACAAAATTTCGGACTATATCCAACAATATCATCCGGATTTGATTTCTCAATTAAATGACAAAATGAAAGAGCTTATTTCCGCAACAAAAGATGAAGAAAGTTTTGAGAAACTGCCGAAAGATGAGAAAGAAAAGCATCTTTCCAATGCCCGGTCTATTATTGAGCTGCTAGAAAAAAATAAAGCTAATGCCGGCAAGCAAAAAGAAGCTTACGCATGGGCATTGCATAGCGCCCGTATTATCGAGCAATTTATTCATATGCTTTCAGCTGAACAACAGCCGGAGTTCTTCTTAAGACATGATATTGCAATGTATGAAAATGCGAAGTGGACACAAGAACAATGGGGGAAAACCATTGTATGGGGTCATAACGGACATATATCCAAAACCAATACTCTTCCATTCGTATATCCGGAGATGTCAGGACAACATTTGGCTAAACATTACGGCGACAAATACGTATCCATCGGGACTTCAATCCATTCAGGTTCATATAACGTTGTTAATGAAAGCGGCAAATTCGGTCCTTACGGAACGGTTAGAATCGATGACCCCAATAGCATTAACTATACCGTCGGACAAGTCAAACATGATCAATTTTTTGTAGACTTGCGCAAAGCAAGCGGTTCGGTGAAAACTTGGTTAGATGAAACCCGTCCTCTATTTGCCGGAATAACAAAATTGGGACCTGAAGTACCTTTGTTTGTAGACGCTGCATTCGGCAAGACATTTGACATCTTTTTCTATATCAAAAAGGTCACTCCATCACAAATGAATGAATAATACGATTCCTTAATCAAAAGGAGAAACGAAATGAACAAAATTTCTATGCTCACTGTATCGACAATGATTACCGCGACTCTATTACTGCCATTACAAGGAACTGGTTTTGCAAAGCAGGCGGATCCCCTCGTTACTACTTACAGTCAAGATTCGCAGACCAAAGCCAAGCAACTTATCGATGAAGCTGCTAACCATCAAAATATACCGGGCATAATTGTAGCTTCCTCAAACAAAGGATCAAAATGGGCATATGCTTCCGGTGAAGCAAGCATTTACGGTACTGACCCGGTTAAGACGAACTTTACTTTCCGGATCGGTAGTCTAACAAAGACGTTTACTGCAATGGTCGTTCTTCAGCTTGTTGATGAACAAAAACTGAACCTGGATGACACGATAGAAAAATGGCTGCCTGATGTTGTTAAGGGTACTGAATATGAAGGGGATCATATCACGATTCGGCAACTATTAAACCAAACAAGCGGTATTCCTGACTATTCAGAACACAAGGATATTCTCGATAAATTACTCCCAAACCCGTTACATTCCTTTACTGCTGACGAATTAGTTCGTACTGGACTGAACATGAAGGCAACCTCTAAGCCTGGAGAGAAATGGGTTTATTCCAATACGAATACGGTACTGGCAGGGATGATTATTAAGAAGGCTACTGGAGAAACATACGGGGAACATATTAGGAAACGTTTCATAGCTCCCCTTAAGCTAACGAGCACTTATGTACCCGACGACTACTCGTTTATTCCAGGTGAACATGCACGAGGATACTTCGTACTCGACGGTCAATTCATAGACAGAACCGAAATGAATCCCTCTTGGGCAGATGCTGCGGGATCTATGATCTCCACAGCGGATGATATGAATACATTCTTCAGTGCTATACTTAGTGGCAAGCTATTAAAACCAGCTACTTTAGATCAGATGTTAACTGGGGTTGAAACTCCAGTAGGTGAATACGGCTTGGGGATCGTTGGAACAAAGCTGACGAATGGTATTACGATTTGGGGGCATGGCGGCAACTTTCCAGGATTCGCAACGTTCGCAGGTGGAACTCGCGGCGGGGATTATGTACAAACCCTTAATATCAATGCGATGCCTTCTGAAATTAATACGTTGCCTCTTTCCAAAAGCATTGCCGAGCAACTCATTGGCTCTTCATCACATTAAGAACACCAGCAAGCTGGCACCGGAAATTTCCTCTGCCCGCGACGGAATGTCCGAGATAAACAGTCTCAAACTATCTTATAAACAGTCTCAATTTACGTTATAACTCACACCTGCGCGAACGCATGGGACATTTTCCTGATCGGATTACCGATGGATACGGGTGCAATCTTGGGCCAGCCCAAACATCCAAACATATGCGAAGTTTAGTTACACCCCATATGCTCTCATTTGTAAACCGCCGACATGTAACTGCCCAGAAGATCGATGCAGCCATACGTGACATTCTGAATCAATACAATACACTAAGCCTGCCTAAACTATGGGGAGACGGGAAGACAGCTGCTGCAGACGGAACGAAGTTCGATTTGTACGAAGAAAATTTGTTATCTGAATATCATATTCGTTATGGTGGGTAATGGCGGAATTGCTTATCATCATATTTCAGATACCTACATTGCTTTATTTAGTCACTTCATTCCCTGCGGAGTATGGGAAGCTGTCTACATAATAGATGGCCTACTAAAGAACAAATCAGACATCCAACCTGATACGTTGCACGCTGATACCCAAGGACAATCTACTCCTGTTTTCGCATTAGCGTACCTGTTAGGGATCAACCTAATGCCTAGAATTCGAAATTGGAAGGATCTCATATTTTTCAGGCCAAGTGAAGACACCGTATACGAACACATAGATCCACTATTCAGTGATACTGTGGATTGGGATTTACTTGAAACCCATTGGAAAGATCTCTTACAGGTAGTTCTGTCAATCAAGGAGGGTAAAATTCTACCGTCAACCTTACTTCGGAAACTTAGTAACGAGAGTAAGAAAAATCGACTCTATCAAGCATTTAGGGAATTAGGACGCGTTGTTCGGACCGTTTTCCTCCTGAAATACATTTCAGATATTACGTTACGTGAGCAAATAACGGCCAGTACAAATAAAGTGGAAGCATACAATGGATTTTCCAAGTGGCTCTTTTTTGGGGGAGATGGCGTGATCGCTGAGAATGATCCAGAAGAACAGGAAAAACGCATCAAGTACAACGATCTTGTAGCGAATGCAGTCATCTTTCAGAATGTTATAGATATCACCCTGATTTTACGGGACTTGATTAAAGAGGGGCAGACACTATTTAGGAATGATGTTGAAGCTCTGAGTCCTTATTTAACCAAGCATGTCAAACGATTTGGGGACTATATACTTGATTTAGAAAACATTCCGCAGCCACTTGAAGGAGCAATGTCAGTACCTATTTAATTGATGGGGTCATAGAAATGGTATTTTTTACCATGCTATGACCCATTTTTACACGTATCTCGGCTGTACCCCTAATTGACTCTCCTTATAGGGGTAGTCTACTTTGCGGTCTAGAGCAGTTACCTGTCACTAGCCCTTATGCAACCACATTTGCTTCAATAAAAAAATGAAGCCAAAGTGGTTACATAATAAAAAAATCCTTTTGTATCAAGGAGTCCAATGCAATCTATTTGGCTTCAACGTACATCATCCGATAAAAAATAAACAGCGCTACAACAGGCGCTGTCAGTCTACTACTTTATTTTTTGAGAACAATTACGGGACGTTGTTTATGTCATCAGACACAAAAGCAGCTGCTCCCCTGAAGTGCGTAGGTAAACGGCTGCTGGATGTCGAGACTATTGATTCGTTAGGAGGATTCATATTAAACAAAATATTGTTGATACTACATTGTTTCCAGCCCGGTTGTCTCACTTGGGAAAATGATAGCACCATTCGTCTCTAGGAACCGAATTAAGCAATAACGCATCATCCGTTCGAGACCTTTGAATGTTGGAGCATCATTTAGCGCTTTCAAGAACTCCTTAACTTCTCTACTCTCTCCCTCATTTATTTGTAATCTGCCTACCTGCACTTCAAATTCACATACTTGTACTACTTCACTAAATCGTTGACCTGTGTGAACATAACTGCTTCTTACTTGATAAGCTACGCGAATTTGTTTATCAAGCGTTTTCCAATCTAAACCACCAAACTTTACCCATTCCTCTGGTACTTCGTTTTTCAAACAGAAATCCTCTGAAAGTAATTTTTTCAGAGTCAATCGGAACTTCCGTGATACTTGATAAAGACGTTTCTTTAAATCTCTTACAATTGCTGCACCACCCTCAATCTGTGTTTCAATGGTTTCAAATTGCTTAAGGAGATTATTATCGTATAATTCATCATATGTAAAATCACAGAAGTTTGATAGGATTTCTCCACATGTAATTAGGTCCAAATAAGCCGACTCAGGATGCGTGCCGTATTTTTGTAAAGCCTGGAGATAAAAGTTGCCTGCAGCTTCGAAAATATCACGAATGCGTTGGTCTATTTTACTTTCTAAATCAATTAGTGGACGCATTATGTCTAGTTTTGAAAGTTCCAATTCTACACTGAAGTTCGCCCGCGACTGGTGGTTATTAAATCCGATTTTCGGATGCATTACTGGCTCGCTAGAAGCTAAGTTAGGTACATGATAAAGACCGTACATCTCAACAGGACCGTGATAATCAAAACGTTTGCCATAAAGCACGCAGAGGGATACTAACAAGAAGTTGATAGAAAGCCTAGGATAAATGAGCAGCCCACTTTCATGATGTTTTTCTTTTGGATCCGGAGTCTTGATAGAAACCATGTAATAACTACGAGAGAACGGCGTTTCTCTCAATTGTTCCGGTGGTGCTTCGAACTGCCCTGAGGTGATTCAGGAGCTTGAAAAAATGTACAAGGAAGCAGAGTGGATAAGGAATATTCCGCTGTTTAAAGATCAAGTATCATCGCCACTTACGGACCGGCTGCGTCATTTGGATAAGTTAAAGCTTCTGCGATCGGACTAGCCACCTTGGATGGGTGTTCTTGGGCTAACAGTGTAGCAAGATGTGGATCAGCTCCGTGTTCCAATAACATCTTTGCAATATGTAAGCAGTCATAATCGTGAGGCAGGTGGCCTCCATTTTGGTTTGGAGTTTTATCATTCGCTTTACATTTACTGTAAAGGCAGTTAGTATGGCTTGGATTTGCATACGAAAGAGACCACGGTACTTGGCCCTGGTTAACCCATGATACCTTTTTAACTCAGCATTTTTATGTTCAATAATCGGTCTACGACGGATACGCTCTTGGAACACTTCGCCGTTCTCAAATTCGATATGCTCCTTGTAATGTTCCGCTATAATTCTGAAGGAATAGGTCTTGTTCTTTGCACCCGGTTTTAAACAGCCTTCTTTTAGCGGACATGCTGTGCATTTGTGTATATCAAAGTAGAACACAAGAGAACGACTATCGCCACTTTTTTTGCTGCCTTGCACAGCTTTACGGACACTGTTTTGTCCTGCCGGACAAATAACAAAATCTGCATCTTTGTTGTATGTAAAACCCTCTTGCCTTGATCCGCCATTATGGACGACAGGGTTTAAAGGAACTACGGGTTGAATCTTTTTAGATTTCATTTCAGCTAAGTTATCTTTACCTGAATATGCAGTGTCGGCAATGATTTCATGGACTTCTATTCCTGTGGATAACGTTTGACTTAGAAGCTCTTTGAATTGCTTTCCATCATCCGAACTTCCCCCAGTAACTTCTACAGCCGTAATGATCTCTTCCTCCGTCATGGCGATATGTTCTTTGTAACCAAAAAAAGATTTCGTATAGCTTTTCCATCCAAAGCGTGCGTCTGGATCAATAGCCGACAGAATCCCTTTTTGGGAAAGAAGGCGCTCGTCTTCTACAATCCTCTTGGCGATCTGAAGTTTTTCTGAGATAGAACCCTCATGATCAGGTATTAGCGTCTCGACAGCTTCTCCCAGCTCCGCTAAGTAATGTAGCATGACTTTTTCCGCATTTTCCTGTTCTTTCTTTATCACTGGCATCCGAGGAAGTTTCTTTTCAAGTTTGGAATGCTTTTTTACAACGACACGAAATAGACGTTTTGCCGCATCTCGTAAAACGCCAAGTGGCTTTTGTTTTTGCGAAGCTGCCAATGTATGAGTAGAATCCATGATAATCGTCTTCGACTTGACGAGTCCTTTCTCGATGCACTGGCGCACAACTGATCGAAGCACCTCATCCACACCCGCTGCTCCCAATCGATGGTTACGAAATCGGGATAATTGAGAAGGGGCTGGTAGCGTGTCTTCTGGATTAAGGCCAATAAACCACTTGTAAGCAAGATTCACCTGAGCTTCTTGAATCATGCGCTCATCCGAAAGATTGTACAGAACTTGCAAGAATAACAAACGAAACAGAAGCTCTGGCTCGTTGGCAGGTCTACCGTAATATTCACAGTACGAAGAACGAACCAGATCATGAATGAACGTGAAGTCGACGACTTCATTTATTTTACACAATGGATGATCTTCTGGAATGAGTTTGTATAATTCGGCATGGAAGGACGCCGTCAATTGTTTGGCAGGCTGTAGCACTAGTCCCAGCTTCTTTCGTTTTATGTTTATTATACAACGAGACCCAGTACCTAACGGTACTGGATCAGTCTTTTTACATATTATAGGAGTCGTTTTGCACGGCTCTCAGTTTGTGGGCTTATTTTTAACTTTCTTTTTGTATTGGTGCCGACACCCGTTAGTTTAATAACAACTACCATATAGTGCTATACCCTATCCTTTCGATATGCCTGCCTTACCCTCTCGATGTGGGCAAGGTGGTCACGGACATGCTGGACGCGCGATTCCAGCAGCTCTTTGAACGTGTACCGCGCTCCATCGGGATATTCCCCGACCCGATCAAGCTGCTCGGGAGTCAGATTTTCCAGATGCGGCTGCATGCTGGCCCGCAGCATTTGGAACAGGAGCAGATGCTGCTCGCGGTCCAACCGTTCATATCCCAGGTTATCCGCCCAGGCTTCCTGATCAAATGATAGCAGAAGCGGTTCTTCCTCAGCCAAGACTTTTCTCATCCGATGTGTCGACAGGATTTCGCTATCCGTCACATGGATCACAATCTGATGGATGCTCCATTTGTCCGGTGCAGGTTGGAAACGCAGCTCTTCCTCAGACAATCCTTCGACGGCTTCTCGCAACAGCGCATAGCCTTGGCTGTACTCCTCGATCAACTTTTCCATCCGATCCCTCTCCTTTAGCATTATTCGTGTTGCAGGGAGCATTCGATAATATTATTCTTCGTTATAGAACAAACGCCTTGTTGGTTTGAGCCAATAATAAGTCACCTTGAAGTGATTTCTTCGGAAAGTCCCTAAATGTTTATTCCACTATTGGGACTTTAGAAATTAAGCAAAACTGCCCATATGCCATTCATGCAGCGCTGCTGCACCAAAGATGATGAATGGTTTGAATCCGTCCATACTGCTACTACGGCTGGAGTTTCCGGAAGACATTTCAAGGCAATCGGAAAAGGAATAATCCCCCGCAAATGACGGAAAACGCCCGAATTTGGACATTCGGACGGATGTTAACATACCTATTATCGGGACCCAAAACCAACTTGTCCTAATTCCACATCTCAGGTTTCTAAATGGATATATATGATTTCAGAATTTAAATCATCTACCCATAAATAGAGATTTTTGCAGCGATGTGCAAAGTATCTGATAGCTATACTATCTTTCAATTCATTTGTCAGGTACCAATTTGATGGCGTAATCAACAAATCATCATAGCTTTTGCAGAGAAATTCCATAGTTTCGTCAAAATCTGGGACATCCGCTACTATCACTTCTGAAGGGATGACTCTAAATATTGTTTTTTTCTCTCTGTGTGAATATAGCACTTTTAATTGTGTGTTAAACAGGTTGGCGACAATAGGATTTAATTTTCCCTCAAACTCCAAATTTTGCAATTCCTCTATGGCTTTTTTTTGAATCTCCTTTAAAATTAACTGCTGGGGTTTATCATCTACAAAAGCAGCTTTAATGTCTACAAAATATCCACCAATTTCTGTTAGTGCCTTCTGAAATAGACTTTCATCAGACAGAGTAGGTATATGCAATACGTTGTCGGGTCCGTTCACCGCAGAAAGTGATAAGAAAAATTGTGAAAGTGTTGTTATTGGAATAGGGGATTCAAAAGGTGCAATCTTTCTTATCTTTCTATTTTGGATCTTATTTTCTTCTTTACTTGTAAATAAATTTGTGCTTTCATTTTTTTTAATCCAATTCAATTGAATACCTCTCCTTTTCTTCTTGTATGCTCCAAGTAAATTACATAGATTATAAATCTAAAAATGTAGCCGGAGCTTAATCCGGCTACATTTTAAAGATTATTCTATTGTAAAATTCGATGGGTTATTCGCTCCTGCTACATAAACACCATTTTTAACGGTGGTAAAGGTTCCGCCTAATTTAGCTCGGTAATAACCAGGTTCATCTGCAATAAAAACGCTTTGATTTTCAATAATTGGGACCGCAGGATTCACTGGGTATTCAAATCTATCCGTGTCTACAGTCGTCCATTTTCCCGTGCTTGAATTCCATAGTTCATAAATAACCCAAACAGCTGAATAACTAATATAATCATCCGATACTTTAATATTCCAGTTGCAATATGCCGTATCTCCATCAATATCGTCGCATAGAATAACGCCTAAAGCGGTCGCTGTAGGCGATACTTCACTTGATAGAGATGCATTTTCAGGCGTATATATAGTGCTTCCTTCTGACTGACTTGGAGTTTTGGCTAATGCAAAACTACTAGATAACATGACCAAAAGAGTTACCAACATTAGCGAGATAAACTTTTTCATTTTCGTACTTCTCTCTTCGAATTCAAAATTTTCAAACTACCAATTAAGATACTCTAGTAAAACCGAAATCAAAATAGGTATAAAATACCTTAATTGGAAAACGAATGTTTTATATAGGGCTTTTTACTCAGTCTAACTGTTCTCAATGCGAGATTTTAAAAATATTGGTCTTTGTGGGGGTGGTGTCAGCAACGATGCTGTTAGCTTACCAATCCCTCAGTCTCCATATATAAACTACCTAAGCGGGGTATCTTATGAGAAATGCAATTTCTCAACACTAAATTTAAATAAGCAAAAAATGCTCCTCTTTTACGAAATGCAATTCCTTTTTCTAAAATACGCAATCGAAAAGAAATCCTGTCTGATTATTCATGCTATGATGAAGACAAGCTAGACCACGTCCGTTGGCATCTTGTATCAGATACCGTCAGGATGGAAAGGATTAGGAGCGTCGGGTTTTTAACTACCATGTAGGGAGTGGATAATGTCTATGATGATTAGCAAAGTCGGTCAAATCATGCTGTATGTCAATAACCAGGATCAAGCAGTGAGCTTTTGGACGGAAAAGCTAGGGTTCCGTGTTGTTTCAGAAGAGAAAAACGGTGAAATGAGATGGATTGAAATTGCTCCCGCACAAGGCGCTGAAACAAGCATCGTTCTCCACAATAAGGAATTCGTTGCGAAAATGTCGCCCGGAATGAATCTTGGCACTCCTTCGCTCCTGCTCTTTTCGGAAAATATCGAGGAATTGCGTAACGACCTCATCAATAAAAATGTGAAGGTTGGAGACATTGTTACGATGCCTTCGGGCTGCGTCTTTAACTTCGCAGACGATGAAGAAAATTACTTTGCTGTGCTGGAGAAAAAGTAAACAGAAAGAGGCGGCTGACAGGAATGGTCGGCCGCCTTTTGTTTCATGCCTCGTTAGTCGAACTTTAATTTGGACAGTGCGTCTTTCAACGCTGAGTTGATTCCTTCGTCCTGCTCCTTGTCTTGCCCCTTCAAATACTTGGATACTTCTTTCTTCGAAACCTTGCTGCCCTTTTCCTTGTCGCGACGCTCCTGGAAGGTCTTCAGTTTTTCCTTGTGCCCACACGCGCAGACAAAGGTTTGTCCTTCCCCTTCCCCCCGCAGCTCCAATCTTTTGTGGCATTTTGGACATCTGGCATTGGTCTGCTTGGCAATGCTTTTGCGATAACCGCATTCCCGATCTTGGCACACCTGCATTTTGCCACGCTTTCCGTTTACCTCCAGCAAAAACTTATTGCACTCCGGGCACCTGCTTCTGGTCAAGTTGTCGTGCCGGAAAGTCTGATCGCTGTTCTTGATCTGTTGGACGACTTCTTTGGCGTACGATTTCATCTCTTCGATAAACGCTCGCTTGTTCAAGCTTCCCTTAGCGATGGCACCGAGCTTTTGCTCCCATTGGGCGGTCAAGGTCGGCGACTGCATTTCATCTGGAACGAGCTCTAGCAATTGCTTGGCTTTTGCGGTGACAAAAATATGCTTGCCGCGCTTCTCTAGCAAAAAGCTGTTGAACAGCTTCTCGATCACATCCGCGCGAGTTGCTACCGTACCTAGTCCGCCTGTTTCCCCTATCGTTTTGATCAAATCCTTGCTCTCGTTCGCCATGTATTTCGCCGGGTTTTCCATCGCTGTCAGCAGACTCGCTTCCGTAAATGGCTCTGGCGGCTTCGTCTCGCCCTTGGTCTGGGATACTGACTGGATGTGCAAACGATCTCCTTTTGCAAGAGTAGGCAGGATTTGTTCCTTTACGCCATCCTTCGCATCGTCTTCTTCTACATCGTGGTCATACGCCTCTCTCCAGCCTTGGGAGAGCACGGTTTTTCCTTTTGCCAGGAACGTTTCATTCCCGATTTTCGCCTGGATGGTCGTTTGCTCGTATTCGAAGGCAGGCAGCAGAACGGCCAGGAAGCGCTTCACGATGAGGTCAAAAATCTTGCGTTCCTTATCGCTCAAATCACCGAGAAAAACAGCTTGCTCCGTCGGGATAATCGCATGGTGGTCCGAAACTTTGCTGTCATCCACGAACGATTTGTTCGCTTTGATCGGCGCACGCAGGATTCTGGCGGCGAGGGGCGCATATGGCTTCATTTGGACAGCCTTGATTCGATCCGCTAGCGTCTCGACGATATCAGCAGAGAGATAGCGAGAGTCCGTTCGTGGGTACGTCACTGCCTTGTGATGCTCATATAGCCCCTGCATGATGGACAGCGTCTGCTTTGGTGAGTAGCCAAACATCCGGTTGGCATCCCGTTGCAGCTCCGTCAAATCATACAGCTGTGGTGCATATGTCTTTTTGTGCGCACGAGTAATCTCGATGACTTCTGCGTTTTTTTCCTGTTTGAGAGCGGCTATTAGCTGATCAGCCTTTTCCTTGGAAAATGTTTTGAAATCCTTCGTTTGCTGATCTTGCCATTGGAGCTGAATCGGACCTTGGGCCACCGCAGACAGCCCGTAAAATGGCTTGGGTGTAAAGCGACGAATCTCTTCTTCTCGCGATGCCACAATGGCGAGTGTTGGCGTCTGGACACGACCACACGAGAGCTGGGCGTTATGCTTGCATGTCAAGGCGCGCGTGGCATTGATTCCTACGAGCCAGTCTGCTTCTGCACGAGCAGCGGCGGAGGCAAACAAGTTTTCGTAGTTTTTGCCGTCTTTCAGATTGCGGAAGCCTTCGCGGATCGCCTTATCTGTCACCGAGGAAATCCACAGACGCTTGATTGGTTTATTCACGTGAACCAGCTCAAGAATCCAGCGGGCAACGAGCTCTCCTTCACGCCCTGCATCCGTCGCAATGACGATCTGCCCGACATCGTTGCGTCTCATTTGTTGTTTGACGACCTGAAATTGCCTGTTGCTTTCCCTGATCACGACCAAGCGTAATGGGGACGGCATAATCGGCAAATCCTCGATTCTCCACGAGCTGAATTGCTGCCCGTACGCTTCAGGATCAGCGAGAGTGACCAAATGCCCGAGTGCCCACGTTACAATATATTTATCTCCTTCAAAAAAGCCGTTTCCTTTTTTGTGACACTGCAATACTTTGGCAATGTCACGTCCAACCGAAGGCTTTTCTGCCAGTACAACTGTTTTACTCATGTACGACATCCTTTCAAACCAATTCAACAATCTGTATCCATTGTAAACAAAAAAGCAGGAAGAAGGGGCTTAGAAATATTTCGAGAAAAAAAGTTTTAGAATCTTAGGGTTATGAAACGCTAACGGGCAAGCTCACGCGATGTGTTGGTTGTTTGGGAAGTAAGTTATTTCGCATTGGAAAAAACTTCAAAAGTCTCCTTGACCATTACGTAACGTAACGGTTTATAGTGAAATTACCGGTGAAACGCTAGCGATCAAGAAAGGGGCTGATCATGAAACGACATTGGAAAGTCGGAGAACTTGCGAAAATGGCGGGAATTACGATACGGACTTTACGTTTTTACGATCAGATAGGCTTGTTTTCGCCATCTGGCTATTCGCCATCCGGATACAGACTCTACACCGAAAAGGACATTTCACGCCTACAGCAAATTTTGTCCTTAAAGGAGCTGGGGCTATCGCTGGAGCAGATTAAAGCCGTTATGGCCGGAGACCAACTCAGCCTGTCAGACATTGTTACCATTCAAATAGACACCCTGAAAGAAAGTATCCGCATGCAGCAGAAACTCTTGCATGAGCTTGAGAATGTATCGAGTCGGATGCAAAGGAACGAACCGTTTACCGTTGAGCATTTCATGAACATCATACGGACGATGAGAATGAAGCATGAGAAATTTTTCGCCGAGAGAAAATCGAGTATGGATCGCCACCTCGACCGACTTGGTGAATATTTAGATGAGCATCCGGAAGAACCCGGATAAGGAGGTTTCGACTGTGAGTGAAAAATCAGCTAAGCATTCCACATTTGTCATTGAAAGGAACTATAAGCATTCCCCTGCCCATGTATTCGCTGCATGGGCGGGTCAAGCAGCGAAAGCCAGTTGGTTTCCTAAAGCCGACGAGTTCGACTTCCGCGTAGGTGGCCGCGAATTCAATCGCGGTGGTCTGCCTGGGGGACCCGTTTACACATTCGATGCCTGCTATCAGGAAATCGTTCAGAATAAGCGAATTGTATACTCATACACGCTGGACATGGAGGACAAGCGGATGTCTGTTTCCGTGACGACGGTGGAATTCGATTCCGTGGACGGCGGCACGCGCTTGATCTATACCGAGCAGGGCGTTTTTCTGGACGGTCTCGATACGCCTGAACAACGTGAGCACGGAACAAAGGTGATGTTGGATCGGCTCGGTGAGGCTCTGGACGGCCAATGAAAGATGCTGCGCTTGAATCGAGTCACCAGGCCGGTTTGAACGAATGGATTGGACTTGCCGTGCTTTCATTGCCTGCACTGCTCGTTTCGATAGACTTGTCCGTAATGATTCTCGCACTTCCTCACATAAGCATCTCTATCGGCGCTGACAGTACAGAACAGCTCTGGATCATGGACATATACGGCTTCATGCTCTCAGGGTTTCTGATCACGATGGGCTCGCTCGGAGATCGGCTCGGTCGCCGTAAGCTGCTGATGTTCGGCGCAGCGGCATTCGGTTCGGCTTCGGTGTTGGCCGCTTATTCCAGCACCTCTGGAATGCTAATTACAGCACGGGCGCTGCTCGGCATAGCCGGGGCGACGGTATCGCCTTCGTCCCTGGCTTTAATCAGCAATATGTTCCGCGATCATAAGCAGCGCTCCCTCGCCATAGGCATATGGTTCATGTGCTCGATGGGAGGCATGGCGCTTGGCCCAGTAGTCGGCGGGATGATGCTGGAGCATTTTTCATGGGGTTCGATTTTTCTACTCGGCGTTCCAGTCATGGCGCTGCTGTTGTTGACTGCATCCCATCTTCTGCCCGAATATCGGGATCCCGCACCTGGTCATTTGGATATGACTAGCGTCTTGCTGTCGATGTGCACCATTCTACCGGCCATATACGGCCTAAAGGAAATCGCTAAGCAAGGTCTACAGATCTTGCCACTCATTGCCATCGCGGCTGGCGTTGTTTTCGGGACGTTATTCGTAAGACGGCAGCAACGGTTGGACAGTCCGCTAATGGACTTGCGCCTATTCGCAAACCCTGCCTTCAGCACAGCACTGGGCGGCTTGTTCGGCATCACTTTGACAGGCGCTTCCATGCTCTTCATCGCACAGCACCTTCAATTCGTAGAAGGACTATCGCCGCTTGCGGCAGCGATGTGCATGCTTCCAGGAGTGGTTGCGTCGATGGCAGGCATGTTGTTGTCGCCGCTCATCGCTCGGCGGGTCCGACCGTCGCTCCTTATCGGGGCAGGCCTTGCCGTCTCGGCGACTGGTTGTATTCTACTGTCCCAAGTAGGAGCGGGATCCGGACTCTCTACCCTGATCGTCGGTTATATCTTCTTTAATGTGGGGGTAGCCCCGTTTGCGAGCTTGTCCAGCGATCTAATTATCGGATCGGCCCCGCCTGCGAAAGCGGGTTCGGCGGCGTCCTTGCTGCAAACGAGCGGTGAATTCGCATTCGCACTTGGTATTGCTGTATTAGGCAGCATCGGAACATACGTGTACCGCACTCAAATTGCCGGCTTCATACCGAGAGATGTTACGACGTTAACATCCGAAGCCTCCCGCGAAAGTCTGGCTGGGGCAGTCTCGGCAGCTAAAGTTTTACCCGAACCTATTGGTTCAACACTTCTCCATGGCGCCCAGATAGCATTTACCGACGGCATGCATGCTGTTGTGGCTGTTAGCGGCGGGCTCATGATCGCTATCGCCATACTCACCGTGATCAAGCTTCGGCATATCCCCCCCATCGGGCAGAAAACGCCAGGTGAGATGTAATGATCCGCGGCAGTCTAGGACTTTATTTTCTTGTCCTAGGCTACCGCTGTCTCGCTTTACAAACGCAAACACACCAACCTTTGCCGACTACTTATACAGTGCCGCAAGCTCTGTGCTAATGTACGTACCTACCTGCTCCCCTCGACAAATCCGCGCCATGGCTCCCAGCTGGTCAAAGTTAAACACGTGCAGAGGCAATTGGTGGTCTCTGGCCAAAATCATTGCGGCCTGATCCATGACACGCAAATCTCTTCTGACCACCTCGTCAAAAGAAACCTCCACATACTGCTTCGCGGTAGAATCCTTGCGTGGATCGGCAGTGTACACGCCATCTACACCGTGCTTCGCGACCAGAAGGGCGTTCGCGCCTACCTCGAGCGCCCGCTGGACAGCCGGATAGTCAGTGGTCACATACGGTTGACCATTTCCCCCAGCGAAGATGACCACATGCCCCTTTTCCAAATGATGAACGGCCCGCAGACGAATGTAAGGCTCGGCGACTGCATTAATTGGAACGGCAGTCATGACTCGGACTTCCCTGTTTACGCGGGCCTTCAAAACTCCGCGTAACATCAAGCTGTTGATGACGGTGGCCAATGTACCGATGTTGTCTGCTTCCACTCGCTCGATTCCCCATTGATCGGCCATGTTTCCACGAAAAATATTGCCCCCGCCGATCACGATAGCTACTTCTACGCCCATATCCAGCAAAGCCAGAATCTCCCCCGCGATATGCTCCAGCTGCACAGGATTAAAGCCAAACCCGTTTTCCTTGGCTACCGCTCCACCGCTTAACTTGACCAAGACTCGTTTATACCGCATGGCGCCTCCCCCTACGTTCTTTTCTTTGGAATAGATGACGTTCAACAAAAAAAGAACGAAAGCAAACCTCGCCTTCGTTCTTCGAAGCAAAAAGAGTAGATTGGGAACTTTCTGTTCTTGTTATTCATTCCCATCCTCTCCTTTTTTTCACTATGGAAAACTCCTCACCATTCTATGCAAAGAAATTGGGAAAGTCAAAGGCATCGCGTTTTCCCGCTAAAATATCATGTAGCATGCTATCAGCCGTCTTTGTGGCAAACTGGTGATCCTCGCTCGTGATAACGCCTTTTTTCAATGCCTCATCGAGCTCATCCTGATCAAGCAGGTATACTTCTCCTGTCGGCAGTACCACGATGTCGAGGTACAAATCGTCATACCAGATATGCCCGTTCTCATCCTTGCCATGTCCCCGGCAAATATCGATATACCATTGCACTGTATTCCCTAACTCATCCATCATTTTTGTAACGGCATACGCTTGACCATGAGGAAAATACTGCAAGTACACATATCCTCTATCGCCCACACACAGTGTTTTATCCCCGACAGGCATGTAGGCAGGCTCACTTACTTCGTCCAGAGAAAGGCGGACAGTGTACCCAGAGAAAGATAAAGATTCTACCCATTTTTGCTGGTAGCCCAATCGCTTTACGCGTCTCCAACCAGGTCGATCTGCTCGTTTTCGCTTCATAGCCTGCTCTCCCTCGTCGTTTTGGTTGCTTTTACTCTACCATGAATGGGATCGCTTTGTCAGATAGCAAACAAAGACATGCTCACGAAGAACATGCCTAAACGGATTAACCTGCCATTTATGTTTGGGAGGAGTCGTCTTTTGTTGCCAATCGACTGTGTTTGCGCCCATATAGGAAATAGACGATTGCTCCGACCGACAGCCAACCGAGAAAACCGAACTTTGTCAGCGTAGGCAGGTTGAAAACGAGATATCCACAAAAGAGAACCGCGAGCAAGGGAACAAGCGGAACAAATGGGACGCGAAAAGCCCGCGGTAATTGCGGATGAGTGCGACGCAATACTACTAGCCCAATCGAGACCAAAATAAAAGCAAACAGCGTTCCGATGTTGGTGAGCTGGGCCAAGCTAGAGAGGGGCAATAATCCACCGAAGGTTGCTACTAATACTGCCACGACGAGCGTGCTCTTTTGTGGTACCTGTGTGCGGGGATGAACGTGCGAAAAGAGCTCAGGGAGCAAGCCATCTCGACTCATCGCAAAAAACATCCGGGCTTGTCCATACATCATGACTAACAACACTGTCGTGATCCCGACAATGGCTCCCAACGAAATGAAGCCTGCTACCCAGTCCTGATTGACATAGGTGAGCGCAAACGCGACCGGATTTTTGACATTCAACAATTTGTACGGAACAATCCCTGTCAATGTCAGTGAGACTGCAATATACAAAATCGTGCAGACGAGTAAGGACGAGATGATCCCGATTGGCATGTCGCGTTGGGGATTGCGGACTTCTTCGGCCGCACTAGACACCGCATCAAATCCAATAAAAGCAAAAAACACCGTGGCGGCACCAGTCGCTACTCCCGCAAAACCAAACGGCATGAATGGACTCCAGTTTTCCGGTTTGACATACATGACTCCAACGACGAGGAACAGGGCAACTACCGCTATTTTAATCAACACCATGATGGTATTCAAGCTGGCTGACTCTCTCGTTCCCTTCATCAACAAAGCTGTAATGATGACAATGATGAGGACCGCAGGTAGATCGATGATCGTTCCTTTTGATGCATCAAACGCACTCGTGAGCGCATTCGGCAAGTGGATGTTAAACCCGGCTAGCAATCCCTGGGCATACCCCGACCATCCGCTTGCCACCGCAGCACAAGCCACTCCATATTCGAGAATCAAGTCCCACCCGATCATCCACGCGACAAATTCGCCAAATGCCGCATAGCTGTATGTATAAGCGCTTCCCGACACCGGAACAGTCGAAGCAAATTCTGCATAGCAGAGTGCGGCAAACACACAGGCAAGTGCCGCAATAACAAAAGACAAAACAAGTGCCGGTCCAGCGTGCAAGGCAGCAGCAACGCCCGTTAACACAAAAATCCCTGTTCCCATGATCGCGCCGATGCCCAGCATCGTCAGGTCAAAAGCACCTAATGACTTTTTGAGAGAGCTTTCGTTTTTATCCACCTGCTCCAGCATTTGCGTAACTGACTTTTTCCTCAGCAATTGATTTTTCCATGACATCATGTGCGACCTCCCAAGCGGGTCATTCACTTCCAACCGTGATTGAAAACAGTTGGAGTATGATCTCATTGGAGGAAAATTATGCACAGGCCCAGCTTGGATCGGATTTTCAGGGTTACCTGCGCACTAACCCGCGCCCAATGACATTGGCAGAAACTGGCGCAATCCCGAGCTCTCTTGCCCAAACAGACAACTGCCCCATGTGATGAATCTCGTGGGCGATGACATGGCGAAGCAGCTCCCCCTTCGTGTACAGTTCATCATCCCAGGCGACCTTTACGGATTCGTTCTCCCTCTCGTCTGACCAATTCTCGATGAAATCACGCAATTCTATGCGCCAGGCATCTGATAGCTCTTTTACTTTTTCCAGCGTCTTGTACGCTTCGTATGCCACCTGAATATCCGGCTTTCCCTGTACGCCCCGAAGCCAGCTATACTCGACGTCAGCAATGTGAAACAAGGTATACAAAATCGTGCCAGCCCCACCTGTACGCTCGCGTAGCAATTCTTCTGGTGTAAGCTGCTTACACCATTCCATCCACTCGTCCCGTACCTGCCAGTTATACTGGAAAAACATCTTCATCGAGTTCACTCCTTATCTATTTGAGTAGATGATTAGGAAAATTCCAGCTAATAATAGCACATATGTTCTTATTATGTGAAATTTTTAGTGGTGGTCTTCTAACAATAGTGGAGAAGCCCTGCCACATGTTTTCCAGTCGCCTGTATCCTCTCTTCGTTCGGGCGGTCTCCTTCCAAACATGTGACAGTGCTTTCGTATGGCTTTTATCTCTTCCGGCTCTTAAAACATTAATGAGGGACAGTTCAGAGCAGCTTCCTTGAATCTATTTTCAAGCAGTTAGCCAAAGCCGCGTAGGAAGAAGCTCATTTCCAGTCCAAGCGCCTCTGGAGCCCATCCTAGCTTCGAAATGAATGGCGGGGAATTTCAGCTTCACTTATGGAATACTCCATCGAAACTTCTACGTTTGAAGCGCTCCCGCCATTCATTTCGAAGCGGACAGTCAATCTCCCCTTGCGGGGCGTAGGCCGAAGCGTAGACTGGAAATGCGCTTCTTCCCACACCACAGCAGCTCTAATAAACAAAAAGACCCCCAGAGCTATTAACCCTGACGGTCCAACATACTAATCCATGCTTTCATCCGAAAACGAAAGAGAGAATCCACCTGAGAGTAAATAAAGATAACTAGACACGTTCCCTTTTGGCTTGATGATCTGCTTGATCGCCCGGACGTATAGCTTGATCTGGCCTTCGTATCTTCTCTTCATCTCTTCGATGGCTACGGCAGTCGCCTCTTTTGCCATCCAATCTGTCTTGAAATCGATCAGGACGAGGCTTCCATCCTGCTCCTCCAACAGGCAATCAATGACCCCTTGGACGACAACCTGTTCGTCGCTCTCTTCACTTAACTCCGCTTCTACTTCATAAGCAGGAAGCACGAGGGTAAATGGCAGTTCACGATGCACGACCGCCGCCGCCTTCATTCGCTGCCCCAAAGGATCAGCGAAGAATCGGGCGATCTGGGGAACATCTACTGCTTGTACCTGCTCGTCAGTCAAAAAGCGGTGAGCGGCGAGTGCTGTCACCTGCTTCCGAATATCCGCTTCATCCAGCGGACGCTTCAAATCGAGATGCTGGAACACTAAGTGCGTGATTGTCCCTTTTTCTGCTGCTGTCAGTTGATTGGATTTTTGCTCAGACAAAAACTTTGGCTTTTCCGTAATCGACGGTAGTGTGAGTGGCTGTCCGCCTTTGCTGACTTTGGCATGTCGCTTTAGCTCGCTGACACTCCATTTCGCAGCTACGCGTGGCGCAATTGGATGCGGGTCCTGCCATCCTAATCTCTTGTCGACAATCTCTCGCAAAGTGTTATCAGACGGTCGTTCCTCGATCGCCTCTCGTCTGGTCATGCGCTCCCACAGAGACGCCTCGTCGTTGGTTGACTCTCCTTGGGCACGGAGCTCATCGGCCTGATAGAAGTGAAACGACCAAACCGAATCATCCGGCACACTTCTGACTCTCACGACTTCTCCCGAGCCTTGTTGCTCTGGATATGCCCGTAGCAATCCTGCACCAGGATGGCGCAGCATCGCACGCCCCACCCAGTCCAGGTATCCCTTTGCCTGAATCAAGTCTTCGTCACTGAGCCGCTCGCTGTCATCCTGTCTGCCCCAGTCCATCACACTTTTTGCGAGATCCTTGGATGAACCGACAAGAATGAGCTTCTCGCGGGCACGCGTCAAAGCCACATAAAGCACACGCATTTCCTCTGCCAGCATATCCCGGCGCAGCTTTTGCCGGATGCCTAGCGCAGCCAGACTCGGATAGCGCAGCTGCATGGAGTGCTCAACAGCCATCGGGCCAAAGCCCAGATCTTTATGCAGCAAAAACTGGCTTTTCAAATCCATCGTATTAAACTGCTTGCCCATGCCCGCCACAAATACAACGGGGAACTCCAGTCCCTTACTTTTGTGGATCGTCATGATACGTACGACATCCTCGTTTTCCCCGATGGTTCTTGCTTCGCCCATATCATTGCCCGCTTCTTGCAGGCGGTCGACAAAGCGCAAAAAGCGGAACAAACCACGATAGGAGCCAGCTTCGTATTGTCTCGCACGATCATAGAGCGCACGCAAGTTGGCCTGTCGCTGCTGACCGTTTTCCAGAGCCGCCACATAATCGAGATAGCCCGTCTCCCGGTACAGCATCGTCAGCAGCTCCGCTAAAGCACCTCTGCGAGCCTCTGTCCGCCATAGATCCAATCGGCCCAAAAACTGTCGCAGCCTTTTCTCCCACGACTCTTGGGCCGGGCGTTCCTCTGCATATTGGAGTACGGCTTGGTGAAACGGCCCTGTTGCGTAGTGAATGCGGATTTGAGCAAGTTGCTCCTCCCGCAAGCCGACGATGGGAGACCGCAATACAGCAGCCAATGGAATGTCTTGGAGTGGGTTGTCAATGACACGCAGCAAGGAGAGCATCGTTTCTACCTCAGTCGCGGCGAAATAACCCGCAGTCTGCTCCGCGTACACAGGAATTCCTGCCGCGTGCAGCTCCTCTTGCATCGTCTGCCCCCAGCCTGAGGTCGCACGAAGCAAAATAACGATATCGCGATAGGCCAGCGGGCGCATTCCTCCAGCCTTTTTATCGAAAACGAGCAGTGGCTCTTCTCCCTCGCCCGGCTCCATCCAGCGGCGAATGCGGCTGGCAATCAGGCGTGCTTCCAGCTGTGCAACACTCGCTTCTTCTGCGGACTCTCCCTCGGGAATACCTGCTTCTCCCTCATCTGTTGCCTCTGCAACTACCACCTGACCTTCTTCTGCTATCGCTGTATTCCGGTCAATCAAATGCATCTCTGCCTGCAAACGGTTCGGCTGTGCTTCAGGATAAGACGCACGGTTGATCAGCTCAGCCGATGGATCATAACCAATCTCACCAACCCCCTGAGACATGATCTGACGAAACAAAAAGTTAACGGCATCTACGACTTCCCTTCTACTGCGAAAGTTCGCCGCCAGATCGATACGCCGACCGATGCACGCTTCGTTAGCACCACCATCTTTTTGATAGGTCACATATTTTTCAAGAAACAGCTTCGGCTCTGCCAAGCGGAACCGATAAATACTCTGCTTCACATCCCCTACCATGAAGCGATTCGCTGGCTGACCATTCGCTCCGTCTCGGGAAACCATTTGCAAAATTGTCTCCTGCACGAGGTTGATATCCTGATATTCGTCTACCAGCACTTCAGCGAACTGTTCGCGCAATTGAGTGGAGATAGAAGATGGAACAGTCTCCCCGGACTCATTCGTTTCGGTTAGAACGCGCAGAGCAAGATGCTCCAAGTCGCCAAAGTCGACCAAGCCACGCGAGCGCTTCTCCAATTGAAAAGCATCCGAAAATGCTGTCACCAGCCTTGCCAATGTCTGCATGTGAGGAGCAATCCGCTGCAAATCCGCGACGTACTGCTCGGCTGTCGTAGAAAAGTATTGCTCGATTTGCTCGGCCAGTTCCTTTTTCACGCTGTTACGCAGGTCTTGCACCTGTTCCTTCACGAGCGGATCTGTGCCTTTCACTGGAGGTAGCTTGGCAAATACAACACCTCGAACCGCTTCGGCGGTCGCTTCCCAGCCATCTCTGCAAGCCGCTCCGGCACGCTGAAGGGCAGCTGCTTCCGCCTCAAGCAATGGCAAATAGCCAGCAGGCCCTTCCGGAGAGCCTGCCAACAGAACGGCCCTGCGCATCTTAGCCATCATTCCACCAAGTGCCAGCTCCACAGAACGCAGCACACTTCTGGTCCACTCCAGCTCGTCCAGACCGTTTTTATCGTGAACTGCAAACATTCCAGCCGCTTCCCCGAGCCATTGTTCTGGTGCCGGATGACTGCGCGAAAACTCATACAGCCTGAGCAGCAATAGGGTGAGAGCATGATCGTCCTGACCATCCAGCATCACATCAGCTAATGCATGAAAATCCACGTCATTCTCATACCAGCTCTCCAGCTGTTCTTCCAAGACATCCTGCCGCAAAAGCTCCCCTTCCATCTGATCGGCAATGCGAAAATCAGGATCGAGTTCAATCAGATAGTAATACTGGCGCAAAATCCCCAAGCAAAACGAGTGAAGTGTCGTAATCGTTGCCCGCTGGAGCAGTGCCAGTTGTCGACGTAGATGAGAAGAGTGCGGGTCATCTTTCAATGCCTTTCGCAAGGCATCGCCAATCCGGTGACGCATCTCAGCGGCTGCCGCATTGGTAAAGGTCACCACCAACAGCTTATCGACTCCAACCGGATCCTTCTCGTCCATGATGCGTCGGATAATCCGCTCAACCAGGACTGAGGTTTTCCCAGAGCCTGCTGCCGCTGCCACCAGGAGATTATTCCCGCGCTGGATAATCGCTTGCCATTGCTCGTCCGTCCATTGTTCAGGCTTGGCCTGCAATTGTTGATCCGCCATCGGTCATTCCTCCTTCTCCTGCCATCTGCTGCTCGGCCAGCATGCTCCATATTTGCTTGTTGTTCCACTTGGCAAGCTGTCGGTGCTCATTCCCGCCTGCATCTCCATCGAACTTGCATACTGGCTTGTACGAACAGTAATCGCAGGCGGTCATCGTTCCGTTTGTGTACGGTTCGATTTGGATTTCCCCGTTGGTCATGCGCGTACTGATTTGCTTCACGGTATCGCGAACATAGGAGGTCAAGGCTCGGAACTGCTCGGCTGTTGCCACGGATGATCGCGACGAAAGCGTTCCGTCCTTTTTGATTTCAAATGGCACCAGCTCTGACGCCCCTTGCTCTACATAGCCATCCATCATTCGTGCCAGCTCTGGGTCTGCGAGCATCAAGCCTTTCATGCGCAAGCGCTTTGCCCGCTCCTTTGCTGCTTCGTCAGCCGTTAGCAAGCGTTTTGCCGTCACAAAAGGATCGGCTACCTGATAGTAGAATACGCCTCCCATTTCGGCTTTTTTCCCCAGCCATTCCTCCGCATTTGCCACGACGACATCAAGATAGACGAGCAGTTGCAAATTCAGGCCATTCCAAACGTCGGAGAGAGACAACTGCTTGGGACTGGACTTGTAGTCAATCACGCGCAAATACGGGACCTCACTATCCAGTGATTGGTCAACGCGGTCAATCCGTCCGATTAACTGAAGCTCCACGCCATTTTCAAGCGTTAAAGCCAATCCCGGCAAATCTGAATTCGGCCCAAACGAAACCTCCAGTCCTACTGGGGCAAAACGGCTGCGCTTCGCATGCTCCCCGAGTACGTAAATCGCGCGTCCAACTGCTCGCTTCAGCTTGCCGGACAAATAACGATACCGGGCTGTCCGCGTCAAAATGCTGCTGCGAGTCGCTGGAACCAGTTCTTCAACAACCACGTTTGCAAGCTGCATGCTATTGTCTTCCGTCAGCTTGCTCCACTCCAGATTGTCTTCGTTCATTTTTTCAACGGCTCGCTTGAGTGAAGCGTGGAACAGCTCCCCCACATCGAAACGCTCCAGCTTGTACATCGTTCTCTCCGCCAATCTGAGGCCGTGGGAAGAGAAATGCGAGAACGGACATGACTGGAACCGCTCCAGACGAGACACGCTCATTTTTAGTTGTTTGCCGTACAAGGTCGTGCTTGTTTCCAAGTCTAGCTCCTGCGGCCGATTAAAGTAGCGCAAGCCGGACAACAGCCACTGCTCCCGTTTGACATCGGGAGAAGCGCGAATATACCAGTCGTATACCTCCCACCAGAAGTCTGGCAGCTCACCCGTTTTCTTCATAGATCGCAATAGCGTCAAAAGATGGCGGAACACACGTCTCGGATGTCCAAGCAAGAATGCATCTGTCTCATGCTGCCCCGTCGGTTCGTTATAAAACACCTGATGCGGGATATCCGGCAGCACTTCCCGGATGCGGGTAAACACGGAGGAGGGCAGCAGTGCCTTGCCCTCTTCATCCGCCAACGCACAGCTCAGGATCAGCCTCTCCGACGGTCTCGTCATCGCCTGGTACAGCAGGTAAGGCTCTGCCATCAGCCGTTGCTTCGCACTCGGTGCCAGAGACATGCCCATTTCAGCCAGTCGCTCACGTTCCGTCTCATCCAGAATCCCTTCTTCTTTTGGACGCAACGGAATAATGCCCTCGTTTACGCCAAGCAAAAACAGAGCTTTGACATCCGGTTGACGGGAGCGTTCCATGGCCCCGATCAGCACCTGATCCAGTGCCGGCGGAACGAGTCCCAATTCAATCGTCTCCAGACCGCTGTCAAGCACACGAGCAAATGTTGCCAGGTCCATGCTCTCGTCGCCCATGACTTCCACGACCTGATCCATCAGCTCGATCAATCCCGTCCATACTTGTCCATGCACCTGTGCTGCATCGAGATCAGCGTCATTTTCTGCCTTTCGCTGCCAATGCTCCAGCTTGTTAGGCACATCCAGCGCGATCAGAAGGTTGTACAGGGCAAGGGTCATTTCTTGTACGTTTTTGCCCGTTGCTTGCTTCATCTCTTTTTCAAATGACAGGAGCGGCGCTGCGTATTTGCGTCTCAACTCATCGATTTTCGCGTCTTCCTCAGCGCCTGCCTGTCCACGGAAATGCCACGCGGATTCTTCTGCCCATTGATAGCCAAAGACACCATGAGCCAGCACGTAGTTTTCGAGTCGGTCGATTTCCTTCCGGGCTGTATGCTCATCGGTGATATCCAGCAGGAGCAGGTCTGTTTTCAAGCAGCGGAATACAGCGTCGTATCGCCACCTTGTAACAATGACCTCCAATGCCGATCGCACCAGCTCCACCAAGGGATGGTGCATGACGGAGCGCTTCTGGTCCAAGAAGTGCGGGATGCCGTATTCGGTAAACACAGCGGAAATCTCATCAGCGTAAGTCCCAATTTCCCGAAGCAAAATCGCCATGTCCTTCCAGCGATACCCTTCTTCTCTCGATAGAGTCAGGAGCTTCAGCGCCACAGCCTCTACCTCTGCCCGTCTGTTCACTGCTGAGAGCATCGTCACTTCGTCCGCTCGTCCAGGTTGATCCGGGAGCGGCGGGTCTCCCCATTGGAAATACACTTGTTCGACTTGACGCAGCCACGGACTGCTCTTGAATCGCTGTGCCTCGGTCAATAAAAGCGGCTTGGCGATTGAAACACCCGATTCACGAGCCATCAGTGTTAAGGCTTGATACGTTCGCAGTGTAGGGTGGAACAGCCCCAGTTCATCAACAGAGGCGTCACGTTCATTCGGGTCAAGCGTCAGCGCAATCGTCACCTGCTTGGCGTGCTGCATCAACTGCTCGATCAAGCGCAGCTCTTGATTCGTAAACCCGGTAAAGCCATCGATAAATATTTCAGCCTGCTTGATGTACATGGAATCACGCACCATCGTGGCCACTCGGTTCAGGATGTCGTCCGCATCACAATACCCCTCTGACAAGTAAGCCTCGTACGCATTCATAATCAAGCGAAGGTCATGTATTTTTTGATTGAGATTGGCTCCTCCCCACTCCAGATTCTCGGAATGGGAGAAGGATACCCCGTACGATTTGCACTCGCTAATCAACCGACCGAGCTGAGAAGCAAACCCAGGCTGTGTCGCCGAGCGCCCGAATAAGTTCAGCTCTTCCTTGTGCCGCTCCAAAAGCATGCGCAAAACCATATGCTTACCCAGATCGTCAACAGGCACGGTAGTCAGATCGCCCAGCTCCTGCATGAGCCTGTGAGCCAATCGACCGAAGCTGAGCACTTGTGTCCCCATCACACCGCCTAGCTCTGGCAGTGTAGCGAGCGCATACTCTTCCTGAAAGGTGGCCTGTTCCGGTACGAGCAGAATCATAGGCGAACCCAACGGCTTTTCCCGCAGCCGGGCTTGCATCTGCTGATGAATCGATTCTGTCTTCCCCGTTCCTGCCCGTCCCAGTATAAATTGGACTGCCATGATTTTTCCCCTTCCCTACTCCATTTCCAGATGCAGCATGCTGCCTTTTCCCATCGGTTCTGCAGGTGTCACGATTAGACGACGCGGCATGCGCACACGTATTTCCGGGACGTGGCTAATGACCCCGATGGTGAAATCGTCCATGCGCAGTCGCTCAAGCGCATCCATAACGACTTCCAAAAGCTCCGGATCGAGTGTCCCAAAGCCTTCGTCCAAGAAGAAAAACTCCAGACGCCCGCCACGCATTTGAATCTCCATCGACAGGGCAAGAGCCAGCGATAAGGAGGTCAGGAATGTTTCCCCTCCAGATAATGTGCTTACTGGACGGCGCATTCCTCCAGCTCCCTCATCCCGCAAAACAAATTCGCCCTCGTCCCCGATTTCCAGCCCGTAACGGTTGGCGGTCATCCGCTTTAGGTGATAGGAAGCGTCTCTTGCGATTGTTACCAGTTTTTCCTCCGCAATGAACTGGACAAACGCCTTGGCTTCGAATAACTTTTTCAACTCTTCCAAGCGGCTCTGCTCATCCTGCTGCTGTACCATCTCTTTATGAAGCTCTTGCCATTTGTCATGATTTTTTTCCATGCGATCCACGTGCTCTTTAGCGACAGCGACTTGCTTTTGCGCCTCCTGGAAGGCTTGCTCCCATTGATCCCACGCCTCTTTTGCGATGGTGAGCTCTTCCTGTGTAAACGAACGTCCTGCTACTGCTTGCTGTAGCCTTTCTTCCTCGTAACGAAGCTGCCCTGCGATTCGCGTGTAAGCCTCGACTTGTTCCTGTGCCTGTGGCAATTGCTCGCGCTCTGCGTACCGCTCCCGTACATACTCAACAGTACCGAGACCTGTTTCCTGCAAGCCCTGGTACAATGTCTCGTGAGCTTCCGTGCGTTGCCGTGTGAGGATGGCTAGCGTCTCCGAATACTTGACCAGATTGTTTTGCACCGTTTCCCGCGCTTCGGCTGTTTCTTTGCGCTTTGTCTCTGCCAGCGTGACTGCTTGACGCAAACCGAGGAGAGAATCCTCTACCCGCATCAAACACTCCTGCGCAGTAAGTCCCCCTGTGCGCTCCAGCCATTGGGCATGCTTTTGTTCCCACATACGCTTTCTATCTTCAAGCTTTTCCTTCAGCGCCGCTTCCCGTGATTTGCCCTCTATCTTGCGCGACTTGGCGGCTTCTACTTGCATCGTCAGCTTTCCACGCAGTGTTTCTTTCTCTGATCGTACCTGCTGCAGTTCTGCCAAACGGCGATCTGATTTTCCGATTTCCTCGTACCGCTGTTCGATTTCCTCGATGGGAAGCTCATTGCGCTTCGCGTCCAGCTCTTCTCTGGAATGCTTTTCTTGCGTGAAAGCAGCGTCCATACGCGCTTTATTCTCATCGATTGCCTTCTGTGCCTGCTCGAGCAACAGCGTGCTCCGCTCCATCAAGCGTTTCTTTTCCGCTTCTTCCTCACGCAAGGTCTCCAGCTGCTGCTGCAATTGCTCACGCTCTGCTTTTAGTTGCTCTCTTTCCGCTTGCTTGGCGATCAGTTCTTTTTCCTCGCGCTGATAGACAGCGAGAAGCTCTTCAAAAGAATCCACGATCCAAAGCTGTCCGTACCCGCGACACTCTGCCTTAATCGTTTCCAAGCGCGCTTCCAGCTGTTCCTGTTCAGCCTTTACGCTTGCTAGGCGCTCATCAAAAGCAGCAAGCGCTCCCTTTGCTGCCAACCAAGCTTCCTTGGTCTTGCCTGCTTCTTGTTCAGCCGCACGCAAAGCCTCTTCTGACGCTTTGATTCGGGCACGCAGCGCATCACCCTCCGTCCCCACTTCAGACGCTTTTGTATCGTTCTGGTGGCCGTGTGGGTGGTGTTCGGAACCACATACCGGACACTCCTTGCCTTCCTCTAAACGTTCGCGCAAAAATCGCGCCATGTTTTCCTGCTGCCAGCGTTCCCATTCCTGACGCAGCTCATCTCGTTGGGCCAACTGACTCTTCACAAGTGCTTCGCTTGCCTCTACTGCCCGAGTCAGCTCTTGATTGCGCTCATCCAACTGCTTACGCTCCTGGACGATGTGTTGCGACTTCTCCTGCCAGGATGAGAAAGCCTGTAATACTTCCCGCCACTGGCGACCTACCTGCTTCATGTCTGCCAGTACATTCCTTGCTTTCTCCCATTCTGCTTCGCTCATCAAAGCCGAGTCAGCTGGTGCTGCCAGCGCTTCTCTTTTTTGTACCAAGCGATTCGCACACGCTTCCCAGCTGCGCTTGTGCTCATCGGCAGTATGGGTTGCCGCCTGAATGTGCTCCTGTGCTGCGAGTTGTTCTTTTTCCAGCTCACGTACCTTGGCATGGTCCCGCTCCCACTGCTGCTTCGCTTCTCTGGCTGCTGCTATTTGTGCACGCCATTCAGGAGAGACCGTGACCTGCTTCATCTGTTCTTGCAGATCCGCCCACGCAAGCTCCCAGTTTTTTAAGTCGGCTTCATCCTTTTCCAGCTGTTGTTCTATGTTGGTCAAGGCGACTGACACTTCATTCCACTCTCGCTCCAGACCTGTCCACTCTTCCCGGATCGCCTTTAGCTCCTCTTCCCACTCCTGCGCCTGTACCAGCCTACCCTTTTGCTGAATCAGTAACGGCTCCTGTACAGCCAACTCGGCATGAACCTTCTGATACGCTTGCTCTGCCTCATCTACGGCCAAACGAGCACTCTCCTGCTGTTCGCGGCTGCGTTCCAATGCCGCACCGGTCGCGTGCCATTCCTGATCCAAACGCTCATATTGCTGGACTATTGGCCACAGTCGAATACTCGACTCCCATTCACGAATCTTCGCCGTTAGGGATGCCATTTCCGCTTCATTTGCTTCCTGCTGCTGTAGTTGCGCCTGGACATGCAATAGCTCCTGATGCCACTGGTTCAGCTGCTCCAGCTCCTTTAGCTTCCCGGCCAGCTCCTGTTTTTGCTGGGTGAATTCCTGCTCTTTTTGCGCAGCTTCCTCCCACGTTTGTCTCGCCAGCTCCAAGGCTTCCGGACCTGCGTCACCCAGAGCTGCACTCGCCAGTTGCAAACGATGCATCTGTTCCTTGACCTGCTCCAGAGCATGCCGTACGCGCTCACTCAGCTTTTCCCCATAAATATGTAGGCGGAACATCCGTTGCAGCATTTCATTGCGTTCACTGCCCTTCAGCGTCAAGAAGCGGGAAAATTGACCCTGTGGCAAAACGACCGCCCGGGTAAAATCCTGCAAAGTGAGACCAATCAATGCCTCAATCGCGGCTGTCGCAGACGTGGCTTTGGACTCCAATACGACATCCGGCTCTCCCGTCAAGGCTCCCGACTGAATCAGCCTCACTTCCGGCTGTCGCTTGTTCCCCTTTTTATCCAGACCAAATTCTCGTTCCACCGTATATTGCTTGCGCTCATCGCCAGTCCCCAGCTCAAAGGTAAAAGAAACGAATATGCGCTGCTCCAGCTGGTTCAGCACTTCTTTCGGGTGGTTACCCCCGCCCAACCGGACGACCTGCCCGTACAACGCTAGCGTGATCGCGTCCAAGATCGTCGATTTCCCGCTTCCAGTCGGGCCGAATATCCCAAACAATCCCGCCTGACATAGCATTTCGAAATCGACCTCTTGCATTTCTCGATAGCTGTGCATCCCTGCCAGCTTCAATCGTATCGGTCTCACTCTTCTTCCCCCTCTCCTCCGGTTTCTGCCAATAGACGCTGGAACAAGGCCACCAGCTGCTCATCCGGCTCTGCTCCCCGTCTCCGTTCATAGAAGCGCTTGAACAATTGATCGGACGAAAGCTCTGTCAGTTCGACCCGCTGTTCCTCTTCCTCCTCACGCTCTTCCCTCACGACAACACGCTGTATTTTCAAGAAATCATCCGAAAGCTTGCGGACACGCTGAAATTCTGCCGGGTCGATCACGCCAGATACATGCAGCTCCAAGTCAATCCACGCCCCTGCATCGCGTCCCTCTGCCAACCAGCGCTCTACTTGTTCGATTCCCTCCGTTGCTTTCCACCGTGCCAATGGCCGTGCGCTCGTCAAATAAATGATCTCCTCACGCACTTCTTGCCCTGGCTCCACCTCGACCAGTACGACTGCCTTGCTCTGACCTGCTTCGGAAAAGCTGTACGAAATCGGTGAGCCGCTGTAACGCACCAACGGCTTGTCACTGAGCTTTTGCAGTCGATGGAGATGGCCGAGCGCCACATAATCAGCGTCCTTTGGAAAAGCCTGCGGCGGTACAGTCAACGCTCCCCCAATTTGAATCGGTCGCTCGGAATCTGTTTCCTTACCGCCCATGACAAACAAGTGACTCGTGACCAGGTTGACCGTATCCTCGCGAAAATGAACAGACAGATCAGCGAGCAATTGCGCAATGCGCTCGGAAAAAGCAAGCTGCATCTGCTCCTGAGTAAAGCTTTCGCTCAACAGCTCCTTTAATCGCGATTCAGAAGGATAAGGCAAGGCCAAAATTACTGCATTCGCAGCACAGCCGGGAATCTTCATTTCCAGCCAAGAAGGGCCTCCCTGCACAATTTGCACGCGATCAGATGATACTTCCTGTGTTAGCAATGGTGCTTCCTTCGGCAAGCCCAACAAAACGATCCCGTGCTTTGTAGCAAGTGGCGCTGCTGCTCGCACCCGCTCAGGCTGGTCATGGTTCCCCGCGATCACGACAACACCTCGCCTGCCTTCCGAAGACAAGCGCTCCAATGCATCATAAAAAAGCTCTTCCGCCCAAGCAGGCGGATTGACCGAATCATACACATCCCCAGCAATGAGTACCAAATCTACTTCCCGCTCATCAGCTATGTGACAGAGCTCGTCCACAAATGCTGCTTGCTCAGTCCGGCGGTCCCGCCCTTCCAGCTGCCGCCCGAAATGCCAGTCGGCTGTATGTAATATCCGCATAACTCCTATCACTCTCCACGATCATGTGTTTGCTTTTCATTGTAACAAAAGACAGCGCTGTTCGCGGTTGAAATTTACTCCACTTCCCCGTAACTTTTGCTCCTGACTGCTCGTCTTCCAACTGAAAGGGTCGTGATTGATCGATCTCATCCCGGAAAGGAGCTCGTTACCGTTGCGTAATTCCCGCCTGCTAATCAGCTTAACAGCTGTACTTGCCGCCCCTTATCTCGTCCAAGCCACCCCTGCGCCCCTTGCGTCCAAGGAGCCTACCACATCACAAGTGATGGAATGGATTAACAAACAAGCCAAACATTCAATTGAGACCGACAACTTTGATTTTCAGCTCGTCAATCTCGATGATGACCCGGAACCTGAAATTGTCGCCAAGCATAACGGCAGCGTACATATCGGTAACTTTTACATTTTGGATCAAAGGCCAGATCGTACGTATGCCCTCATTGCAGAAGAGGAATGGAATCCACCGCGCCTGCAATTGGACCATTGGGACTATACACGTGAAGTGAATTTCCCCGCGATTGATAAGAACGCGGAAGATGAACCGCGTCTGCTCGCAGGAAAACGGGTTTTTGAAACAGTCCAGCATACTGGCGGATCAGGCGTATCGGTCTACGAGGCGAATCTATGGTATTTGGACAAAGGTCGGTTGGTCAAAGCATGGGAAGGACTGCTGCGGGAAAC
The DNA here is from genome assembly GCF_949767855.1 of Brevibacillus sp. IT-7CA2. Taxonomy (NCBI): domain Bacteria; kingdom Bacillati; phylum Bacillota; class Bacilli; order Caryophanales; family Paenibacillaceae; genus Brevibacillus; species Brevibacillus sp. IT-7CA2. The sequence continues at coordinate 351,271 of NZ_CATKQT010000044.1, read as the reverse complement.
GGTTTCCGTGCCGGGTGGTCAACTTTTTCGGACTGTCGGCAGCTATCAAATCGTACATGATGACGAAGCAAAACCACTGCTCTACCACTGGCAAACGAAGCAGGAGCTAAACCCGGATACAGGTGAACTACTGCCGGGCAAGCCTGAGACTGCTTTGCAAATGTATCGTTGGGAAAATGGTGTTTTTGTTCCTTTGAATGCAGGAAAACCGCCAGGGCAATAGCCTGACGGTTCGTAATTCGCTGTCCTCTATCGGTTGGGGTGGGGACGAAGACCTGCCACATGTTCTCCACTCGCCTTTTTCCTCTCTGCGTTCGGGCGGTCTCCTTCCGAACATGTGACAGGATTTCCCAACAGCTGTGTATCTGATCCGATGCTTTTACATCATTGTGAAAGTAGGGACAGATAGCTTCTTGAATTTACTCGCAAGATATTTAATAAAGGTCACGTAGGAAGAAGTGCATTCATTTCGGAGTGGACAGTGATTACCCCTTGCGGGGCGTAGGCCGAAGCGTAGACTGGAAATGCGCTTCTTCCCCACCACTACAGCTATATAATAAAAAAGCTGCCCTCCACGAATCAGGAGTGCAGCTTTTCATTTGTCGGTGACTTCAACGTCTGCAAGCACATGTAGCAGATGATCCCGAACAAAATCGTGATAATCATGGAGTGAGTCAGCGTAGCGTACAGGTGAAGCTTGTAGATAATTACGAAGCCGCCGCTGAACACCTGTGCGATGCAAAGAATAAAGCTCAGGATACTTGCACCGTACAAGTCACGCCGTTTTTCCTTGAAATGACGTATGCAGTAAATCATTGTCCCCAACAACAAGAATCCCAACACCAACGCAGCGATTCTGTGGGCAAAATGAATACCGGTCTGTCCGTACAACTCTGGGATGACCTGTCCCTGACACAGCGGCCAGTCACTGCATGCCATACTTGAACCCGTATGTCTGACATACGCTCCGAGATAAACGACAGCGTACGTATAAATAGCGACGAACCACATCCAGTTGCGGAAGCCTTTTGAGACGGTCGTTTTCACCAAGCTTTGCGTTTTTTCTCGCTGATAAACGAACACACTCAACAAGAACACGCCTGAATAAGCAAGCAAGGAGAATCCGAAGTGCAGAGCCAAAACAGATGAGGACTGTGGCCAAATAACGGCAGAAGCGCCGAGAATGGACTCCACTACGATGAAAAACAAACCAAAAATAGCGAGATTGCGAACTTCTTGGTTGCCTTTGTAATAGCGCCAGCTAAGTACAGAGAAAATCGCAACAACAATACCGGCAACACCTGTAATCAGGCGATGAGAATATTCAATAATGGATGCCAACGTATATTCCGGAACCCATTTACCGTTGCACAGCGGCCAGTCATTTCCACAGCCGAGTGCTGAATCTGTCTTTGTAACAAGCGAACCGGCTACCATCACGATAAACATGATCAAGGTAGCAAGAAAAGCTAACGGCTTTAGCCATTTTTCCATAGTAATTCACCCTGTTTCTTGTGAGGATCAAACAACACCTCGTTCTATGTCCTCTCTTACGATAATGAAACATCCCCTGCTAAGCAAGGGATGTTCCGTGAACATTTAGTGAGTGTTTCGTGTCAATAATAGTTGACCATGGTACTAATGACGATCGCTGCACAAAATACGGTCAAATAAAGGATGGAAAAGCCGAACAGTTTACGTGCCCAAGCAAGATCATCCTTGGTTTTGAACCCTTGTAAAAGCAGAACCATGTACACAATCCCCATCACGCCCATGACGAGCAAATACACATAGCCTAGGCTAGCATGGACAAACAGCAGCAAAGAAGCTGGGAACAACACCGAACCCCACAGCACCATTTGTCGCTTCGTCTCGGCAAAGCCTTTTACTACCGGTAGCATCGGCAGATTACCTGCACGGTATTCTTCTGTTTTGAGCATGGCCAACGCCAAAAAATGGGGGGGCTGCCACAAGAACAAGACCAGGAACAACAGCCAAGCAGTCATGTCCATGGTGCCTGTTACCGCTACCCACCCAATCACCGGAGGAGCTGCACCTGAAATACCGCCAATCACCGTATTGAGAGTTGTCACTCGTTTCAGCGGCGTGTAAATCAGCACGTAAAAAATGTGACCGATCAATCCCCAAACCGCCGCCAAGGGATTCGCATATACAGCCAACACAGTAACCCCTGCCAACAGCAGGCCAATTCCTAAGAGGATCGCGTTACGTGCAGAAATTCTTCCGGTCGCTACTGCACGATTTTGCGTCCGCTTCATTTTTTTGTCCAGATCACGGTCGTAGAAATTATTTAAAGCCGCACCCGACATAATGACCAAAGCGGTTCCTAGCATGGTAAATAGAGCCAGTTTCCAGTTCGGATAACCGTAGGACGCTAACCATAAAGCAGCAAAAGTGGTCATCAAGTTTGACAGGGTAATGCCAGGCTTCGTTAGTTGGACGTAATCCCCTAAGGTAGCTGGCCCTACCGGCTGTGTCTGCAAAGAAGCATCGGCATCAAGCGATTCCTGCACGGTCATTTGCTGGTCCACGTTTTGTACCTCCTGTTTCCTTCTATCTGAACATCCGAATCATGACTGGATAAACTAACTACATTGTATCCAATGCCCAAAAAACTACTAAAACGATTACTTACCAAAAATTACATCCAGCACGCCAGACGTCTCGCCACCTGGATAAACCCAGTACAGCAACAGATAAACCGTAGCTCCTGTAATGGAAGTGACAAACCACACAATGGACGTCCAAGGACCGATTTTACGATGCGAAGCATAGTTTTTCGTGTAAGCGTATCTGAGTGTAATCAGACCCATCACACCACCGACTGTTGCCAGAACGATGTGGAAGAACAAGAATGTCTGATAGATTGGCTTGATACTGTCTGGTCCGCCAAAATGCGTGTTTCCGATAAACGCCGTTCTGGAAACATACGTGATAAAGAAGATCGTGGCACAGATCGCAGCCCATTTCATAATCTTCATATGCTTTTCTACTTGCTTTTTCGCAATGGCATACCAACCAATCGCAACGAGAATTCCGCTAATGACGATAAAAGCCGTACTTACCGTAGGCAATAAGAGCCCCATTTTTTCACCTCATTCTAGAAACGTTTCTGCTGTTCGCGCGTATTTAAAAAGTCGGTTTTTCAGCACCGAAAGATTGATCCATCGGCATGTCGTCCTGCTTCTCTGCCTTGTACCAATGGTAGAAGACATAGGCCAGCACACAGCCGTAAACAAGCTCCTGTACCAGCTTCATAATGATTCCGCCAAGACGCTGGTCGTTAAACGCGTCGAGACTCTCGAATAGCTGTGGAGCAGCTATATACGTAGCGTACAGCGGTTCCGAGGCAAAAATAATCAGCGCACAGGCTGGCGTAATCAAGACACCGTTTGCAAAAACGTACGACAGCTTTTTCAATCCGGCCAGTTGTCGCTTGTTATCAGACAACGGACTCACAATTGGCCACCACATCGCAAATGCCGCAATCACGAGAATGACATGATAAAACGTCATCCACTCATGGTTGATCGCGACGGCATCAAAAATAAACGGAACATGGTAAAACGAAAACAGTGAGTTGAACAACAGCGCTGCTACTAACGGATGTGTCAAAGAGTTTAGGATGAACCTCAGCGCTTTCGGACGGAAAATCTTGGCCAAAAGCCATTCAGGCATTGCCAGGAGCATAAGCGGTGGCAGGGCAAAGTACAAGATCGATTGTTGAAGCATGTGCAAACTAAACATGTAATGATGGCCGTAATAACTGATAGGGCTTCCTTGTGCAGCGTAAAACAACACGATTGCCAACACAAAAAGTAATCTTTGCTTGCCAGTCGCCGGTGTAGCGTTTTCAAAACGTTTGTGCATAGGACCTGTTACGAGAAAGTAGACAGTAGTCACAAGCAACGACAAAAGCATCACATCCGGACTCCATAAATCCGAAAAGGTTGCTGATCCGGTAGCCGGTGACATCTCGTGCATTTGATGTTCATTTCCCATCTTTATATCCTCCCTTCCAAAATGTAAAATCTTGGACGATACCCCGCTCGCTGGGCGTCGTCATATGTACGTTTTGTGTCAATATGAAATACCAATTTTTATCTATTAAATGTTGCCCTTGATCCAATCTCCATTATACCGTTGATTCCCTTTTTCTTTGTAGACAAAAATGAACAAAGTGTTGAACAATACAATTCACAAAATTTACACAAAACAAGCTCCTTATGAGTGGAGTCAACATAGTGGAGGAGAAGAAAAAGCACAGTTCTCTTCGACTCTGACACGCCAGCATGGGGGATTGACTGTCCGTCTCCACTTCCAAAAGGGCACCGTCGAGCCAAAGCCACCCTACGGGCGGAAGTTTCTCAAGGAAGAAGTGTTCGACAAGCGTGGTCCCCTTTTGGAAGTTCCGACTGAGTAGGCGTTGTCAAGGTCTTCGAGCCCTGTGCTTTTTCTTCTCACCAGCGTTATTGGTTCATCAGTACCTTTTAAAACCTTTCCTATATGAAAACAAAGAAGAGTCCAGATCTTGTCTGAACTCTTCTTCTCTTCTTATTTTACAGTCCAAAGGAAACGAACTTGGTTTCCAAATACTCATCCATTCCGTAGCGGCCACCCTCGCGACCGATACCACTTTCCTTGAAACCGCCAAACGGCGCTTGTGTCTGGGTTGGCGATCCGTCATTGATCCCAACAATTCCGTATTCAAGGAGCTCAGCCATACGGAAGCAACGCTGATTATCGCGAGTGTACACATAAGCAGCCAAGCCGTAACGTGTGTCGTTTGCCATCTGTACGACATCCGCTTCCTCTGTAAAACGCACGAGTGGAACGACAGGACCGAACGTTTCCTCAAAAGAGATTTTCATATCCGATGTAACGCCAGCAAGCAAGGTCGGTTCGCAATAGAAGCCCTTCGCATAATCACCTTCAACCAAACGATTTCCGCCGTATACCACTTGCCCGCCTTTGTCCTTGGCGTCCTCGATATGCTCGAGCACCTTGTTCAAGGCACGCTCGTTCACCAGTGGACCGATCTCCGTCTCTTTCTGGCGTCCATCGCCTACCTTCGCACGCTTCAGACGCTCTACCAGCTTTTCTGTGAACGCATCTGCGACATCCTCATGAACGTACAGACGGTTCGTGCAAATGCACATTTGACCGGAGTTGCGGAACTTGCTCTCAAACAGACCTTTTACAGCTGCATCCAGATCGGCATCCGGGAATACGATGAACGGTGCGTGACCGCCAAGCTCCATGCTGACGCGCTTCACTTGCTTTGCCGCGCCCTCCATCAGCAGCTTGCCGACACGAGTGGAGCCTGTAAATCCGATTTTGGAGAGCTTCGGATTGTCGATGAACTCCTTCCCAATTGACTCAGGATTTCCAATGACGAGGTTTACGACACCTTTTGGAAAGCCAGCCTGCTCAATCAGCTCAAACATGCGAATCGCAGACAGCGGCGTGCTTTCTGCTGGCTTTAAAACCACCGTGCAGCCCGCAGCCAAAGCCGGAGCGATCTTACGTGCAACCATGTTCACTGGGAAGTTCCACGGGGTAATCGCCCCTACCACTCCTACAGGCTGACGCAGCACCATGATGCGCTTGTTCGCAACCGAGGATGGGATCGTTTCTCCGTTGACACGCTTGGCTTCTTCTGCGTACCAGACAAAGTTATCAGCGGCACCCAGCACTTCGCCTTTTGCCTCGCCCAAAGGCTTACCCATTTCTGCAGAAATGATGCCCGCCAGTTCATCCCGATTGTTTTTCACCAGCTCGGACAAGTTGTACAAATATTTGGCGCGCTCGCGAGCAGTCAGTCGAGACCAGCTTGCAAATGCCTGATGAGCAGCGTCGATGGCCTTGTTGGCATCACGCCCATCGCCGAAGGTTACTGTTCCAACTGTTTCACCTGTAGCAGGATTCGTAATCTGAATAGACTCGCCACTCTCGGCAGTCACCCATTCTCCATTAATAAACATTTGCTTGTACTCTCCCATGACATTCGCTCCTCTCAATCTCTCTCAATAAATTGGTTTTAGGGCCTCAAACGGATTTTTACAGTGCCGGCAATACAAAATACTTCGACAAGCAGCAGGGCCAAACAAATTTTCCATTTGTGTATACGGGGAATCACAATAGGGACAGGCCACTTCCCATGTATCTCCCGGTTTGAAGTCAAGCGGTGGCGGCGCGATGCCAAAGCTTTTCAGCTTATCGCGAGCATCCAAGGCGATACGATCTGATGTCCAGGCTGGATCATAGACGAACGCTACCTGAACCTGATTGATTCCTTCTGCCTCCACCAGCTTTTCTGTGATGTTCTTCTTCATGATCTCGAGTGCCGGACAGCCGACAAAGGTAGGGAGCACCTCGACGTGTACGACGTCTGCCTCGACGCGCACTTTGTGAATCATCCCCATCTCCACCATGCTGATCACCGGAATTTCGGGATCCGTTACTTGCTGCAGCAGTTCCCAGCATGTCGCTTCAAGCCCTTCATGCAGTTGCAGTTCTTCTTGCGCCATGAGAGAATCACTCCTTTTTACCAGCCTGCAGCCGGATCAATGCGATACACTTCAGACAAGGTAGCCAAAGCTTGCACCAGATCAGCAGTATGTTCACCGTGACGGCCGCGTTCTTGTGGCACTCCTGGCTCACCCGACCAGTTGAGTCCTGCTTTTTCGAAAATGTCTTTGGTCAGTGTCAGCCATTTTTGTTTCAGTTGCTCTTCTTCTGCAATCAGGCCAAATTGAACGATATCGCCCTCGTTTGGTCCAAGATGAGGCAGCTCCCCGGCATCCTTCCAAACTTCTGCAATGGCTGCCTCCAGCTTCTGACGCGCATCAGACGTACTGTTCGCCAATTGCTTCAACCAAACTTGCCAGTGCATCAGATGATAGCGATGCTCTGTCATCATTTTGCGACTGACCAGCGCGAGTGGTGTGTATGACGACTGCGTAAGTGCCTCCAAGCGAACCTGCTTGTATAAGCCGTATACATAGCTGCGAACAATCGCATAAGCCCAATCGTAATGAGGATGATCGTTGTATTCGCCGTCGCCGTTTTTACGCTCTATCAAGATCGCATTGGAAAACGCCTTCGCCTCGCGCAGCTGTGCGAGATCGTCTGCTTTGCCAACCCCTAGTTGCTCAAGCATTTCATAAAACATCACGGCATGGCCCATCATGTCCTGAGACATCGACGAAAACGCCACATCTTCTTCAATATGCGGAGCAAGCCCAAGCCATTCCGATCCGCGATACGCCAATATAAAATCGTCATCAGCAAGCTGGAACAACAGGTCGGTCAAGGCTTTTGCAAATGACGGGTTTTGTTTTGCTGCTTCCACTGTTTCTACATGTAAACGGTCGCCCATGATTGTATCCCTCCTGCTTAACTGCCGTTGCCTGCATGCTTCTGTTTTTCTTCATACTGCTCGCGATGGTTGCGCCATCTCGACTGCAAGTCGCCGTACCCTTTGGTCTCCCGATAGCTCTTGTTGTCGAGTCTTTCTAGGAAAGGGCGCTCCTCTGGCGGCAGTCCAAAAATGTCGTCGCGCTTGACTACCCACAAATTAAAACAAGGCTCACGGCGTAAGAAATTCTCCCTCGCCATGCTCAATGCGACTTCTTTATTGGGTGCCAACAAACTGAACTGTTGGACGAACGGAGCATTTACGCTTTTTTGGCTGAATACTTCGTATATGAAAAAGTTCTCGTTGCTCATCCACATTCACCTACCCTACTTGTCGGCCGTACGACATAATTGCGTCGCGCACCCATTTGGTTTCCTCATAAGACATTACCCGAAGATTCAGACGGTGAGCAGAGCGAGGTCCGTTCCCCTTGACGATTTGCTTGAACTCTTCCCAGTCAGGCTGTTGGTAGACCCATTTGTCTTCTGCCTCGTCGAAGTAAATCGTATCGTCTGGCACTGTGAAGCCAAGGTGAAAAATACGCGGCAAATACTTTTTCAGGAATACTTGGCGCAATTCTTCATTGGTCTGTGTACGAATCTTGTAGCGCATGTTGGCTTCCTGATTGCTCGTAATGTTGCCGTTTTCCGGCGGTCCGAAAAACATCAAGAGTGCTGGCCACCAGCGATGAATGGCATCTTGCAGCATTTGGCGCTGTTCATCGGTGCCTTCTGCCAACTCCAAGACGATGCTCTCCCCGTGCTGGGCGTGGAACTTTTCTTCCGCACAGATCCGATGCAGAGCCCGGGCATAAGGTGCATAAGATGTATCGAGGGACATCGATTGCGTAATGATAGCTGCTCCGTCAACCAGCCAGCCAATCACACCAGCATCAGCCCAGGTAGGCGCTTCCATGTGGAATACATTGTGAAATTTCAGTCTTTTCGAAAACAAATCATTCATGATATCCTCGCGCGTCTTGCCCAATGGCTCAAGCAAGTCTTCTGCGACGCGAAGCAGCAATTGACCATGCCCCATCTCGTCCTGGACCTTCGCCATAATCGCCAGCTTTCTGCGCAGTGTCGGCGCCTTTGGTACCCATTCTTTTTCCGGCAAGGCACCCATGATCTCACTGATGCCATGCATCGAGATCAGCTTGATCAACTGGCTGCGATAGTCGTCTGGCATCCAATCGTCTGCCTCTATTTTTTCCCCGCGATCGATTCTCGCTAAAAACGCTTCCAACTTTTCGTTTTCAGTCAGATCGGCATGTTCGAGCCTCATTTGCATGGAGAACACCCTCCTTTTATCAGATATGCATTATGATAAAATTATAATACGTTTTTATAACGCAATAATATCATAACGTCATACGTTTTTGCAATACGCTTACATAGGGACTCTCCTATTCTCCACGCCCAGTTATTTCTGCTGCCTTTTTCAATTGCTCGGTCATATGCCGCAGCTCTTGCATGACTGCATCCAGCTCCTGTATTCGCGTCGACTGCTGTACGCTGTGATTCATCGTCTTCTCCATTTCGCCCGTTACCGTCCCGACGAGTGCATTCATTTCATCTAATAGACTGAAAATGCCCTTCGCTGAAGTAGCGGTCGTCTGGGAAAGCTGACGGATTTCCTCTGCGACCACGGAAAAGCCGCGACCAGCAACACCTGCACGTGCCGCTTCGAGAACAGCATTCAAGCCGAGTACATTGGAACGTGTGGAGATATTGCGGATCAATTCGTTAATCTGGGTCGTTTCTGCAATTTTCAGCCCTAATTGACCGGCTGCATCGCTCAGTGTGTGGCTCGCTTGCGCTAGATTGTCCGCGTCCTTTGCCAGACTTTCTGTGTGCTGCGCGATATTTTCCAGCGCTTCAGTCAAGTTTTGAGCCAAGCCGTGTAAGCGATCCTCTTGATCGGTTGTCACGCCTGTCGCCAAGCAACCAACTACTTGTCCGTTTTCGACAAGCGGATAACCAACTGCGATATAAGGAATGCCGTAGAGCTCTTTGGAAATCTTCTTCACGACCCGCTTGCCCTCTTTTACCGCCGTCGCATTGATACTCCCCAGGCGCAATTCGTCTCCTACTCGAATTCCCAAGTTCAAGCCCTGTGCCGGATAATAGGCGAGAAACTTCTCTTTGTCGGTGACTCCTACCATACATTCGGACAAAAATGCCTTTTGTAAAATCGGTGCGACCATTAAGACGCTATTCAGCAATTGAGACATGCATGATCCTCCTACCCTTGTGATGAAAACAACGATTCCCCCCGCATTCTTCTTCAGTACGCGGAGGGAACGAACTTCTTTCACTTATTTAACGAGCTGGAATTTTCCATCCTTCACTTCAACCATGATCATACTGTCTTCTGTCAGACCGTTATGATCATCAGCCGTGAACTTGAATTCTCCGGTTACCCCTACGTATTTTACCTTTTCCAATACTTCGCCCAGTTTAGAAGCGTCTCCGCCTGCTTGCTTCAAGCCTTCCACGAGCAAATTCAAGCCGTCATATCCGTATCCCGCAAAGCCGTCTGGCTGTGTATTGTAGGCAGCTTGATAGCCATCCACGAATTTTTTGATGATCGCAGATTGCGGATCGTCTGCCGCTACTTGTTCAGGAATGAGCAGTTTTCCAGCTACCATCAGGACACCCTCGCCTGCGTCTCCAATCAGTTCGAGGAATTTGCTGTTCGCAGAGCCATGGCTGCTAATAATCGGAATAGTGAGGTTCAGTTGCTTGGCTTCCTTCACAATTGTAGCGGGTCCAGGGTTTGTACCTGCCACAATCAGTGCCTGCGCATCAGTCCCTTTGATCTTGGTCAATTGGGAGCTCATGGACGGATCTTTTGTGCCGTATTTTTCTTCCGCTACAATCGTAATTCCGTATTCAGGCGCATATTTTTGCAACTGCGTCGTCCAGCCACTTCCGTATGGATTACTGTCATTGAGCGTAGCAATTTTCGTAATGCCTTTTTCCTTCAAATATTTGAAGATGCGTTTCGTTCCGTGTACGTCCGTGTGCGGTGTTTTGTAGATGCCTGCACGAACCGGATTGGTGATTTGGTCTGCCGCTGCCATCGAGATCAGCGGGAGCTTTTCTGCTGCGGCATATTCAGCCATCCCGAGAGACGGACCACTGCCTGAGGAGCCGAGTACAGCTACGACTTTTTCTTTCGAAGCGAGCTTTTTGATCGCTTTTACCGCTTCCGTATTGTCAGACTTGTCGTCTTCAAAAATGACTTCCACCGGTCGTCCATCCACACCGCCTGCGCCGTTGATTTCTTTTACCAACAGCTCTACCGCTTGCTTCTCCGGTACGCCGAGCGGACTGTTCGGACCAGTCAGCGAGAAAATAGCGCCGACCTTGATCGGGTCCTTACTGGCGCCACCAGTGCCTGACTCTGCTGCTGGCGTAGCGCCGCCTCCACAGGCGCTCAAGAATACGAGCGAAGCGACTGCTGCTGGAAATAGCCATTTTTTGAATGTTCGTTTTTTCATGGGTGTTCCCCCTCATGTATGTGGTTTATCTTTGTCAAACAGCTTCATGTGAGCTTCCCAAATAAGCAGATTGTACACGCGGGTCATTGCTAATCTCGTCTGCCTTCCCTTCCAGCATGACGGTTCCCGTACTCAGTACGTAAGCCCGGTCGGAAATAGCGAGCGCTGCGCGAGCATTTTGCTCGACCAACAGCACCGTGGTGCCCCACTCCGAGCGAATCTCCTGCACAATCGTCAGGATTTCTTTGGCAATCAGTGGAGCTAATCCTAGCGAAGGCTCGTCCAACAAGAGGAGCTGTGGTCGCGACAAGAGCGCTCTGCCAATGGCGAGCATCTGCTGTTGCCCCCCGGAAAGCGTTCCCCCGAGCTGCCATTTCCGCTCTGCCAAAATGGGAAAACGCTCATACACCGTCTCCATTTCTTTGGCAATTTCCTTTTTGCTCGTCTTTGGCATCCGATGCGAAGCACCCAGCCACAAATTGTCCTCCACGGTCAGCGTCGAAAAAATTTGTCTGCGCTCCGGTACATGCGCCATGCCCCGGGGTACCACCAGCTCCGCAGGGACACGCGTAATGTCCGCGTCACGAAACCAAATCTTCCCTTCCTTGTCGCCGTGCAGACCGCAGATACAGTTCAAAAGCGTCGTTTTTCCTGCCCCATTTGCGCCTAACAGGGAGACGATCTCGCCTTCGTTCACTTGTAGAGTAATGCCGTGCAGCACTTCTACCGGACCGTAGCGAGCCGTGATGTTGTCTACTGTAAGGACTGTCTTCCCCATCATGTTCCACCTCTTTCGCGCTTCATTCTGCACCCAGATACGCCGCAATCACTCGTGGGTTCTCCTGAATCTCACGCGGGGTTCCTTCTGCGATTTTTGATCCTTGATCCAATACAACGATGCGGTCCGCAATCGTCATGATCATGTCCATGTCATGCTCCACTAGCAAAATAGCCGTTCCGTTGTCTCGAATCTCGCAAAACATGCGGCTCATCTCCGCCGTCTCTGTATGATTCAGACCCGCAGCAGGCTCGTCCAACAAGAGCAGCCGCGGCTTGGCTACCATCGCGCGGGCAATTTCCATCAGCCGCAGCTTCCCGTATGGCAAGCTCCCAGCCAGCGAGGACGCTACCTCTGCCAGCCCAACATTCTCTATCCACGTCTGTGCTTGTTCCTGCATCAGCTTCTCTTCCTTGCGGGACTTTGCGAGATTCATGCCGCAAGAAAAGAGACTCGCGCTTGTCTTGGTATGCATGCCGACCTTCACGTTTTCCAAGACGGTCATATCGTCAAAGGTCTGGAGGTTTTGAAAGGTTCGCGTGATACCCATTCCGGCATATTCGTAGCCTTGTACACGTGTCAACGGCTGGCTGCTGAAGTGAATCTCTCCTTCCGAAGGCGGGATCACACCCGACACCATGTTGAGCACGGTGCTTTTCCCAGCGCCATTCGGACCGATCAGCGCGAGAATCTCTCCTTCCCGCACCTGAAAATCTACTTGATTCACTGCCCGTACACCGCCAAAATCACGAGAGAGCTTTTGCACATCCAAAAGTGTTGTCATGTTGCAGCCTTCCTTTCCACCTGCTGCTTTCGCTGTGCTTCGTCAGCCATGGCCTTCGCCTTTCTCGCCTGCCCTTTTTCGAAAGTAGCCCGGATGCGCGGAACCAATCCTTCTGGCATGAACATAACGATCAGCACGAGAATCGCACCGAATACAATCGTGTCCACATCCCCCTGCAAGCCCGGCACCACTTCACTCAAGAGGACCAGCCCTTCACTGATAAAGCCAATCAGGATCGTCCCGATCAAAGCGCCCCAGATGCTTGTCATCCCGCCGATGACGACCATCGTGAGAAACTTGATCGACTCGTGCAGTCCGAACGGCTGCGGATCGAGAATTCCCATGTAATGGGCGTACAGGCCGCCGGAAATGCCAGCGAACATGCCGCTTACCACAAAAGCATTCAGTTTGAACTTGCGGACATCAATTCCCATCGAGGTCGCGGCAATCTCACTTTTGTGAATTGCCCGAAACGCTCTGCCGACGCGTGAATTCAATAGGTTGAGTGAGAAGAGCAGCACACAGGTGACGACTCCCCAAATCAGAAAGTACATGGATAGCTCGCTTCCACCGAAGAAAGTCATCTGCGGAATGCTGATCATCCCGTTTGCTCCCCCGGTGACCGACTCCCATTCCGTAATCCCGATCTGGACGATGTAACCAAATGCGAGTGTCGCCATCGCGAGGTAGTAGCCTTGCAGCCCCGCTATCGCCCGCCCGAGGATAAAGGCGAATAACCCTGGAACAATCGCAGCCGCTATGAGGCCAATAAATGGCGGCAAACCGTACTTCGTCGTCAATACTGCCGAGGTATAGGCACCTATCCCCCAAAACGCTGCTTGTCCCAGCGAAATTTGTCCCGCCAGTCCCATCACGAGGCATAGCCCGATGGTTACGATTGCTTGAAGACCGATAATAATTCCGACAGAACGATAGTATTCATCCGGCATAACGAATGGGAAAAGAATCATCAAAAACAGGTAGATTCCTATGCTTTTTCCCCACTTATCGATGATCTGCTTCATCATAGCCCTCCTTTTCCAACGCTACGTTCTCCAAAGATGCCGGATGGCTTAATCAACAGCATGCCGATCAACACCAGAAAGGCGATCGCGTCCTTCATACCGGAGCTGATGTAACCAGCACCCAGCGATTCGACGATCCCGAGTAAAAAGGCGGCTACGGCTGCACCCAATGGATTTCCCAGTCCGCCAAGAATGGCCGCGGAAAAGCCTTTGATTCCGAGCAGCACGCCAATATCGTAGGACGTTACGGAAAGCGGCGCGATCACGATTCCTGCAATCGCTCCTGTTGCTCCACTGATGGCGAAGGCCAGCATACTCATCTTTGTCGGGCTAATCCCCATCAGGCGGGCTGCCATCGGGTTGATCGAACAGGCGTTAATTTTTTTGCCGAGAATCGTCTTGTCCATCAAGTACCAAAGTAGAAAAAGAATGATAAGAACAGCAGCCAAAATCCAGATACTTTGTTGTGCGATCATCACGCCACCGATCGAGATCGGCTCATTGCTCGTAATCGGTTCGAGTGCAAACGCATCTTTTCCCCAAATAAAGCTGGCAATGCCGCGAATGAGTGTCGAAACGCCTATCGTCAAAATAATCAAACTAATTGGGTTAGCTTTTTTTACGTTAGCGATTACATATTTCTGCATCAAAACTCCGATCAAAGTGACCATGAGGATCGCGAGCAATGCCGCCAACCCATACGGCAGATTCATGCCTATCAAGGCGACTGTGACCATTCCGCCCAGCATCAAAAATTCACCTTGCGCCAGATTAATCACCTTGCTTACGTTGTAAATCGTGATGAAACCAACCGCTACGATCGCGTAAATCCCGCCACTGACGAGGCCGTTTGCAACGTACTGCAACAATTCCGTCATATTCGTGCTGTACCCCCTTTGATTCGCGTCCACCAAATTACACCTAAGTAAAACGCTTACATTTTGAATAATGGAAAAATATTTATTAAAAAAGACCCTAGACGTGCTAGGGCCTTTCCTTCGCAGCTTTCGCCTATGCGGATGGCGCAGCTTCATACACGGTCTCGAAGAATCGTACTGCCCCTGGATTCAATAACTGGTAGTAATTTTGGAACAACTTATCCGCCTCTTTGCCCAACCACAGCTCTGGCAACAATTCCTGCGGCAAATCAGGATCGATGAACAAGAACTTGCGGTATTGGTGGACGAGCTTTGTCTTTTCCACGAAGCAATGGCTGTCTGGAACCTCTTCCCCATTGCTGAGTTTGGCAGAAAGCTGCTCGTATTCTTCTCGGTAGGCATCGATGAAGGCCTTGTATTTTTCATTGATTTCATCGATATCCCAGCATTTCTGTACGAGCTGCTTCGGATTGCTCCAGCCCATATGCTCTGATGTAAAAATCTCGACATACTCCGTAATCTCGTGCGCTTCCGTCAGGTCCTTCACGCGATCACTGAGGTTATTCGGGCTGATCCATGTGCTGGTTGTCAGCATCCCGAAGCCCATCCAGCCCAGCTCCTTGCGCAGTTGATCACGCAGCGCTCGACGCTCCTCTGGGATGTTGTAGCTGGCAATGCACCACTTGCCGTCCCACACATCTGTCTCGACCTTATAAATACGTGCCGCTGCCTCTTCCAGCCGCTTTTTGCCGCGCTCGGATACCGAGTAGAAGCTGCGGTTCCCTACTTTTCGCGATTCCAGCCAGCCTTGGCGAAGCATCCGGGAGATTGCTGCACGAACAGCTGGCTCCGACAGTCCGAATTCCCCCATCAGCTTGGTCAGACTACCAATCCAGATTTCGCTTCCATAATGGCGGACGTATTCACCGTAAATTGTAAAAAGCATGGATTGTGGCTTCACGTTTCTTCTACCCCCAAATCGATTCATACCTATTAGCTGTGTGAAATTGTACCATATTCTGTAGGAAGTGAGTGAATCGATCGAGAGTATATGACGATAAAATCGTATAACGTAATTTAAACGTAATTATAATAAAACATTTTAAAAGAGTCAATTTATTCTGTCAAATTTGTCATTTCCCATTTACTTCCTGGTTGATCTCTGCTTGCAAGGCCTCAAATCGACGCTTGATCTCGTCCTTTTTGAAGATGGCCTGGACGAACGTCCCGAGTCCTACACGATTACGCGTAGTGTCCGCTGTAACCTCGCACACTACGCGTTTTTCGGTAACCTGCACACAGGTAGCCCGGAACGTGACCTCCTGATCAATCACTGCTGGGCCGACATGCTTGATATCTACAGCAAATCCCGAGCCCTCTTCATCGGCTTCCAGGTACGGTAAAATAACGCGTCTTCCCGCCCATTCCATGTAATAAATCATGCTGACGGTCGACATCACGGGATGCACGACTTGGCCTTCAAAAACAGGCAGCATGTCCTTTGTCACTGTCACAGTAAATTCTTCCGTCGTACCCGGCTGCAGTCGATCTATCAAGAGTACCTGCCTCCCTATCTACCCAAGCTACACACGCTCGATAATCGTCGCAATGCCCTGTCCAACTCCAATGCACATCGCTGCCAACCCGTAACGGGCATCACGACGCTCCATTTCATACAGAAGAGTGGTAAGGATGCGCGCTCCGCTACACCCGAGTGGATGTCCCAAAGCGATCGCTCCGCCATTTACGTTGACCAGATCAGGGTTGACCCCCAGCTCGCGTACGCTCGCTACTGCCTGCGCCGCAAAAGCTTCGTTGAATTCGAACAGATCAATCTGCGTAAGTGACAAGCCTGCCTGCTTCAGCACTTTACGTGTAGCAGGTACAGGTCCAATTCCCATCACGGAAGGATCGACACCAGCCACTGCGGATGCGACGATCCTTGCACGAGGCTTCAAGCCGGCTGCAAGAGCCGCTTCCTGTTCCATGATGAGCAGAGCGCAGGCTCCATCGTTTAGACCGCTGGAGTTGCCTGCTGTGACGCTGCCATCTGCTTGGAATGCTGGTTTCAGCTTTTGCAGCTGTTCGATAGTCGTCTCCGGACGTGCATGCTCATCGTGTTCAAACAGCGTAACCTCGCCTTTGCGCCCTTTCAGCTCTACGGGAACGATCTCTGCCTCCCACTTTCCTTCTGCCAAGGCATGTGCGTAATTTTGCTGACTGCGCAAAGCAAACTCATCCTGCGCTTCACGACTAATGCCGTATTGCTCCGCTACCTTCTCCGCTGTTTCCCCCAAGCTGATCGGTGGGTACATCTCTTTCATTTTTTCGTTAACCAATCGCCAGCCCAACGTCGTATCGACCAACTGCTGATTGCCACGCTGAAAAGCCGTGCCTGGCTTCATCATCACCAGCGGAGAACGCGTCATGCTCTCTGTACCGCCCGCGATATAGACGTGACCTGCTCCGGCTTTGATTGCATTCGCGCTTTGGTTCACAGCCTCAAGACCTGAGCCGCACAGGCGATTCACTGTCACTCCCGGCACCTCGACGGGTAGCCCCGCCAACAGAAGTGACATACGCGCGACATTGCGGTTGTCCTCCCCAGCCTGATTGGCGCAGCCCATGATAACATCATCTATCGTCATCGGATCGATGGAGTTGCGTTCCAGCAGCTTTTGTATCACCAATGCGCCCAGGTCATCCGGGCGCACATCCTTCAACGCACCACCAATACGGCCGATTGGCGTGCGCACAGCATCTATGATGACAGGTGTACTCATTCTTCCACTCCTTCCATGCACTAGGGCTTTTTCTATAGCGCTTCTACTAACGTGGCCAATCCCTGACCGCCGCCTATGCACAACGAAACGATTCCGTATTTCTTTTTTCGACGTCTCAGCTCGAAAAGAATCGTACCTGCTAGTCGGGCACCGCTCATTCCGAGTGGATGACCCAACGCGATTGCTCCACCGTTTACATTTGTTTTCAAAGGATCCAGTCCCAGCTCGCGCATGCAGGCGAGTGACTGGGAAGCAAAAGCTTCATTTAACTCAAATAGATCAATTTGATCTACGGTCATGTTCGTTTCTGCGAGCAGCTTGCGGATCGCAGCGACCGGACCAATGCCCATAATGCGCGGATCAACACCAGCACTGACGAAATGAACAATGCGCCCCAAAGGAGCAACGCCGGTCTTTTGCAGCATTTCTTCGTTCATCAAGAGCAAAGCCGCTGCGCCATCGTTGATACCGGAGGAGTTGCCTGCTGTGACGCTACCATCTTTTCGGAAGGCAGGCCGCAACTTGGACAATGACTCCACACTGGAATCTCTTCTTGGGAATTCATCCGTATCAAACAGCGTTTCTTCCCCTTTTTTCCCTTTTAACGTGATTGGAATGATTTCATCGTGAAACAGACCTGCATCTATCGCGTTGATAGCCCGAGACTGACTCCCTGCTGCAAAACGATCCTGATCCTCGCGACTGATGCCGAATTGCTCCGCCACGTTTTCCGCTGTATCTCCCATGGTCAGATCGCCATAAAGCGAAACAGGAGCAGAACGTGGTCCGCCAAAAGACTCGATCAGTGTCTGTCCGCCACGTTGATACGGCTGCTCGAATTTTTCCATGATGTACGGTGAACGAGTCAAATTCTCTACACCGCCAGCCAGCATGACCTGACTATGTCCCGCCTGGATAGACTGCGCAGCCAAATTGACTGCCTCTAGCCCGGATGCACACACCCGATTCACAGTCAGTCCAGGTATGGTGTCAGGAAGCCCTGCTTTCAACAAACCAACGCGTGCAATGTTAATAAACGGTCCGGCCGAAATGACGTTACCCATCATGACCCCATCAACAATCTCACCGGATTGTCCTGCCTTCGCAAGCGCTCCATTCAAGACAATGGCTGTCAGGTCGTCGATGGGGGTATTCTTCAGACTTCCGCCCAGCTTTCCGATTGGTGTACGTACTGCTGCTGCTACGTACACCTCCTTGTTAGTCAAGCTCATGCCTCTACACCTACTTTTTCTTCGTACGTGTAAAAGCCTTGCCCACTGCGTACGCCGACACGCCCTGCCAGCACCAGCTTTCGTAATAGCGGCGCAGTGCGATAACGCTCCTCGGCCAGATCGCGCTGCAAGCCTCTCGAAATGGCAAAAATCTCATCCAACCCGATACGATCTGCCCATTCGAGAGGGCCGTATGGGTAGTTGGTGCCTTTTTTCATCGCGATATCGATATCCGTAGCGGTTGCTGCTTTTTCCATCAGAGTAAAGGTAGCCTCGTTGATAATGAGTGTTAAAATGCGCGGGAACACGAGACCTACCTCGTCATTTACGGTTTCCGTCGCTTTTCCGAGCGATTGAAAGAAAACTTCCGTTACTTGAATCGTATCCAGCTCCGTTTGCAGGGCAGGAGCAATCTCGATCAGCTCCCGTTCAACCAAGGGCACGAGCGTTCCAAATCCGCAAACGCGTTCAGGATGCTGTGTCCAGGACGCTACTTCTGTCGCTGTAATCGCGAGCGAAGTCGTGATGATCGGTACGTTTGGTGGCAATAGGTCATCCAGCTCGCGTACCTGCCTCTTTTTGGCCTGCATATCGACGCTATTCACTTCCACAGCCAATTCAACCAGCTCAGGTTCCGCCATCGCTTCTGCAAGCGTAAGCACCTGGTAGCCTCTTTCTACCATCAGATGATTCAACTCTGCGTACAGCGGGCTTGTGCCCACGAGCAATACAGCCTTATTTGTTGTAGTCATAGAAGCCTTCCCCCGTCTTTCTGCCCAAGCTGCCGGATTGAACCATTTGTTGCTGAATCCGGCTAGGCTTAAATCGTCCTTCATGGAAGAAGTCGGTATAGACCGATTTGGTGGTGGCAAAATTGATGTCGATGCCAATCATATCTTGCAGCTCAAACGGTCCCATTTTGAATCCGCCAGCCAGCTTCATGATGCGGTCAATCTGCTCCACACCTGCCACATGATCGCCTAGGATACGCAATGCTTCATTATAGTAAGGCCGCGCGATTCGATTGACGATAAAGCCAGGGGTATCCGTTACCAGAACAGGCACCTTGCCCAACTCTTGCGCGAATCGATACGCCACCTCCACATTTTCCTCGCTCGATTTTTTCCCGCGAATAACCTCAACCAAGGGCATGACGGGTGCCGGATTGAAAAAATGAAATCCGAGAATGCGCTCGGGATGCGAAAGCCCTCCTGCAATCTCCGTAATCGAGATAGAGGAAGTATTCGTTAGTAAAAGGGCATCCTCTCTGCAAATCCCAGAAAGCTGGCTGAAAATGCTTTTTTTCAAATCAAGACGCTCTGGCACAGCTTCGATGACGATATCGCAGTCTGCCAACTGCTCTATTTCCGATACGAGATGGACCAGCTCTAAGGTCTCTGTCATTTCTTGTTCACTGATTTTGTTTTTCTCCACGTCTTTTGTCAGGATCGATTCCAAATAGACAAGCGCTTTGTCCAACACCGCCTGATTTGCATCCAGCAGCATGACCTGATGTCCTTTGCGAGCACAGACGAGAGCGATCCCCGCTCCCATTGTTCCCGCCCCGATGACGCCTACTGTTTTTATACTCACTTGGGCTTGCCTCCCTTCGCCTTTAACGGCCTGTAAAACGAGGCGCACGTTTTTCCATGAAAGCGGTGACCCCTTCCTTATGATCCGCTGTGCTGCCAGCCGCCTCTTGTGCAAAAGCTTCATATTCCAAGGTCTCTTCCAACCCCATCTCAAGCCCTTTGTACATCGTGCGCTTGATCAAACCAATCCCCTTCGTCGGCAGTGACGCCAGCTTGCGCGCATACGCCAACGCATCCTCCATGAAGCTCTCCGCAGAGTACACCTGATTGACCAATCCAATTCGCAGTGCTTCCTCAGCAGAAACCTTTTCCCCCGTCATCGCCAGTTCCAACGCCTTGCCGATCCCGACGATGCGCGGCAAGAAGTAGCAGCCTCCTGAATCAGGAACGAGTCCGATGTTGACAAAAGCATTGACGAAGGATGCCTTTTCCGATGCCAAGCGAATATCGCACGCCAGCGCAACACTCATGCCTGCACCTGCTGCTACACCGTTAACCGCTGCGATGATCGGCTTCTCTGTTTTTTGAAACTGGAGGATCATTGGATTATAACGATCCCGCAAGAAACCACCGTAATCCACATCTCCTCCCCCAGAAACGTCACTGAGATCCTGACCCGCATTGAACGCCCGCCCTGCTCCGGTAAGAACGATGCAACGCACATCCGCATCCTTCTGCGCTTGCTTCAACGCATCGGTGATTTCCTTGTTCATGACAGCTGTAAACGCATTGAATTTGTCTGGACGGTTCAAGGTCACTACTGCTACGCCTTCTGACACTTCATAAAGAATCGTTTCGTACATCGCCGCCTCCTAATTTCCCGTAAACCGGGGTTTGCGCTTCTCCAGAAAAGCTTGCATGCCTTCTTTTCGATCTTCACTTGCCAAAAGAAGATAAAAGCTGTTTCGCTCGTAATCCATTCCCTCTTGAAGGGGGAGATCACCAGCTTTGTACACAGCTTTTTTGATTACCTGTACCGCGAGCGGCGGTTGCTGGGCGATTTGCTTCGCCAGCTTGAGCGCTTCCTGATAGTACGCCTCCACTGGCACTACCCGATTGACCAGTCCGTATTTCAACGCTTCTTTGGCCGAAATCGGTTCACCTGTGAGCAGCATCTCCAATGCTTTTCGCTCACCTACCACACGCGTCAGACGCTGTGTACCACCAGCCCCAGGCATGACTCCCAGCTTGATTTCCGGTTGACCAATGACGGCTGTCTCCGAAGCGATCACGATATCGCAGTTCATCATTAATTCACAGCCACCACCGAGCACAAAGCCGCTGACGGCACCAATAATCGGCTTGGAGATGAGCGAGATGCGATCCCAAACCGCGAACTGATTGCGCTTCATGATGTCGATGGCTGATGCTTCCGCCATTTCATTAATGTCGGCACCCGCTGCGAACGCCCTCGCGTTGCCAGTCAGGATGATCACCCGAATATCCGGGTCGCGGTCCATTTGCTCCATCTGTTCAACCAATTCGTCGACGAGCTGCAAATTCAGTGCGTTTAGAATCTTCGGTCGATTCAACGTAATGATACCGACACCATCTTCACTGGCTACGCTAATATATTCATAGGCCATGAACTGTCACACCCTTTTTTTACAGGAGTTGGTTTAAATAGCTGCCTGTGATTTGTTCCGGTTATCCACGACACGAATCGCTTTTCCTTCGCTGCGCGTCAAAGAATTCGGCGGTTGCACCCGCAGCACCACGGACACGCCCAACGTATTTTTGATCTGATGGCAAATTTCTTTCACCAATGGCGAGAGAGCAGAGCTGTCATTTCCACTGATCTCATTTGCATATGCTGGTGTCAGCTCGCAGTGCACCTCAAAACGGTCGAGGGCACCGTCGCGTTCAATGACGACCTGGTAGTGTGGAGCCAATTGGTTGAACGTAAGCAAAACGGACTCGATCTCTGTCGGGAACACATTGACCCCGCGAATAATGAGCATGTCATCTACACGCCCTTTGATGCGCGACATACGCATGGTTGTCCGTCCGCACTTACAGGGCTCAGAATTGAGGGAAGCGATATCACCCGTACGGTAGCGCACAACCGGGAATGCTTCTTTCGTCAGTGACGTGAATACGAGCTCGCCTTCTTGTCCATATGGGAGCACTTCTCCAGTGCTTGGATCGATAATTTCTGCGTAAAAATGGTCTTCTGCGATATGCAGGCCATCCTGCACCTCATGACATTCAATGGAAACACCTGGCCCCATCACTTCGCTCAGCCCGTAAATGTCCACCGCTGTAATGTCGAGCTCATGCTCCAGTTGTACGCGCATTTCTTCCGACCACGGCTCTGCACCAAAAATCCCGTATTTGACACTCGTCTCACGCGGATCGATTCCTTGCTTTTTCATCTCTTCCACGATGTTGAGGACATAGGATGGCGTTGCTGCAATGCCACGTGGCTTGAAGTCCTCGATCAACGTAATTTGACGGGAGGTATTGCCACCGGATACTGGCACTGCAACTGCGCCCATGTGCTCGATACCGTTGTGCAGACCCAATCCGCCTGTAAAAAGGCCGTAGCCATACGCGTTATGGAAAATGTCTCCCGGCTCTCCGCCCGCACAGCAAATGGCGCGCGCCACGATCTCCGCCCAATTCTCCAGGTCTTTTTTGGTGTAGCCGACAACAGTCGGTTTTCCTTTTGTCCCGGATGAACCGTGAATGCGTGCTACTTCCTTCATTTCGACTGCAAACAGATTGAATGGATAATTTTCTCGCAAATCTGTCTTTTTCATAAATGGAAGCTTCTGTATGTCTTCGATCGATTGGATATCTTCTGGTTTCACACCAGCTTCATTGAACGCCTTTGTGTGGAAAGGGACGCGCTCATATACGCGTTTGACCGTTTCTTTCAAGCGTGCCAGTTGCAGTTCCGTCATTTTCTCTCTTGGTAGCGTTTCCATTTCTGTATTAAAGATCATGTCGCTTCCCTCATCCCCTTGCGTTATGACTCGGTAGGAGTACTTGTTTGAAAATGTTACTCACCCTTAAAAACTGGTTTTCGCTTTTCGCGAAAGGCTTCCAATGCTTCCAGACGATCTGTCGTGGGAATAATCACTTCATAACACATTGTTTCGATATCTAGACCTGTCTGCAAATCGACACTGCTTCCGCGATCAATGGCTGATTTTGCCTGATACACAGCCAGCGGAGCATTTGCTAAAATCTCGTCTGCCAGCCCCATTGCCAGCTCACGCAGCTCCTCTGTATCTTTTGCAACAGCATTTACAAAACCGATTTGATACGCTTCCTGCGCTTGGATGCGCCTGGCAGTCAGGATCAGCTCCTTTGCTTTGGAGGGTCCGATTAAGCGAGACAACCGCTGCGTACCACCCGCACCTGGAATGATGCCCAAGCTCACCTCTGTCAGACCCATTTTGGCATCTGCAACGGCATAGCGGAAATCACAGGCCAGCGCCAGTTCAAAACCCCCGCCAAACGCAAATCCGTTAATCATGGCAATCGTCGGCTGCGGAAGCCTCTCCAACGCTGTAAATACATCGCGGATTTTGCGGACATTGCGGCGTACCTGCTGTTCCGTCAGTGTACGGCGCTCCTTCAAATCTGCCCCTGCGCTAAATGCTCGCCCTTCTGCCTTCACGATGACCACGCGAATCTCTTTTTCATCCAGACGTACCTGCTCAATCAAGTTTCCCAGGCGCTCCAATGTATCGTAGTTCAGCGCATTCAACTCATCTGGGCGATTCAGCGTAATCAGTCCTATATGTCCTTCACGTTCAAATCGAACGCTCTCTTCCATCATCAACGTCCTCCTTGTGCAGGCGGGTTAACCCGTGCATACGTTCCGGTAGCAAAAGCCACAAGCTTGCCATCACAAGTCACGCGTGCTTCCATCACGATCAAGCTTTTTCCTTGTTTCAATACATGGGATTGTGCCTCGAGTACCTCACCGCGAGCTGGGTGCAGGTATTGAATCTTGCTCTCCACCGTCACACATTGCTGTACACCATCCACATGAGGTGCTGCCCCATGCCCCATTGCCACATCGGCTAATGTCGCCGTAACGCCACCGTGTACGACACCTTCGATGCTATTGAACAGCTCGGGGCGAATTTTCAGTGCTACCTTACAGCCCTGTTCATCTCGGTGCACAACTTCTATGCCCAGGTAGTGGTTGAATCGATTACGGATCTCCACTGACATCTTTGCCCCCTTTCTCGTATCGTCTTGAAACAGTGAAAGGAGCCTAAGCACGTGGCTTTTGGCATCCTTTCTCCGTTTTATTTTCGCTGTCAGTTATTCGTTTTCGTCGATTTCGACGAAGTAATCACTTTTCCGGTAAGCTAGTGCATCCAGTGTCGCTACCAGGCCATGCTCTGTTTCTACGCGGATGCGATACCAGGCTGTGCGATTGTTTTTCTTCTCTTCTGTCGCTGTTGCCACCAAGCGATTCCCTTTCATGGCAGCAGCCAAAAATCCGATATTCATCGACAGTGCCACAGACGTTTTGCCATAGGAATTACAGGCCGCTGCAAAAACAAAGTCTGCCAGGGAGAAGATGATTGCGCCATGAGCGGTGCCGTGCGCATTTAGCATATGCTCGGCAACTGTGACTTCCGCAGTCGCCGTTCCTTCTCCCAGCTCAATCAGCTTGATGCCCAAAAATTGCGCGAATGGATCTTGCTTTAGCTTTTCACAAATCTCTGCGTAATGCTTCTGATGGAGCGCTTGTTCGTCTATCAATCTTTTCGTGGACATGATTAAACTACTTCTGCAAAATGCATGGACACAATTGGTCCAGCGAAGCCACGGAGGTCTTTTCCTGCTGCGCGACCTTCTGGGGATGACAACGCTTCCATCAAAGCTTCTTTTGATTCAAAGTACATTTCTGCCATCAGATGCAGGTCGGATTCTCCCATTGGTGTTCCGTAGATTTTGCTTACTTCCATTTTGATTAAGCCAGGCATTTTTTCTGCCAATGGGCCATGTACCTCGAAATAATGCTTGTCAAAAGCATCGATATCTTCGGGCTTGCGATAAATTGCTACCAATTTCACCATCATGATCCCTGCTTTCCTCAGATTATAGTCACGCTGTGTGACGACTAATTCATATAACGTTATTTTAACGCATGTTAATATTTTTATTATATAAAGCCTTTGTGACAGGTGCAAGTATTTTTCAAAAAGCGAGAAAACTCTGCCGAATCGTTTTCCCCCCTTCTCTTCATGTTTATGACTGGGAAAAGGCTGACAGAATATGCTTCGATGGGAGTCTTCCAGCTTTTGTGGTCGGGGGAAGCCCTGCCACATGTTTTCCAGTCGCCTGTATCCTCACTTCGTTCGGGCGGTCTCCTTTCAAACATGTGACAGGACTTTCGTACAGCTGTGGCTGCCTTTGATTTTTCAAAACATTTGTTGGGGTATTTCAGCGAGACTTTCTTGAATCAACTTCTCCGTGCTTAATAAAAGCCGCTTGGGAAGAAGCGAATTTCCAGTCCAAGCGCCTCTGGAGCCCGACCTAGCTCCGGAAAAAATGGCGGGGAATTTCAGCTTCACTTATGAAAAACCTCCTCGAAACTTCTACGTTTGAAGCGCTTCCGCCATTTTTTCCGGAGCGGACAGTGAATCCACCCTGGCGGGGCGTAGACTGGAAATTCGCTTCTTCCCTTCCACTACTGCTCCTTTAAACACAAAAAAGAGGACAGACCCAATGTCTGTCCTCTTCTATTCGCTCCACTTCCTAGATCCAAACCCAGAAAATAAAGACGAAAATTGCCAACAGGATTACGAATAACCCTGCAAAAATACTGATACGTGCAAACTCATGACCTTTTTGATCCATGTGCATCCAGACATACAGCTGGAAGA
Organism: Brevibacillus sp. IT-7CA2; assembly: GCF_949767855.1. Classification (NCBI taxonomy): domain Bacteria; kingdom Bacillati; phylum Bacillota; class Bacilli; order Caryophanales; family Paenibacillaceae; genus Brevibacillus; species Brevibacillus sp. IT-7CA2. The sequence continues at coordinate 325,395 of NZ_CATKQT010000044.1, read as the reverse complement.
ACGCTTGAACAAAGGCCAGTGCTACGATGAATGGTACGGTAAAACCTGATGGAATTGCTTCATACGCCACTGCAATGAATGCCAGTGCAGTCAATACGAGAGATCCGATGAAAGCAACTAGGTGTCTTTTCGGACCCTCGTGTTTGACTTTCGGCTTGCGTACCTCTTCATTATGAGCTTGTGCTCCCATAGATTATCCCACCTTTCCACCGATCATACCCATGAGATATACCACGGTAAAGATGAATACCCATACAACGTCGATAAAGTGCCAGTACAGACATGCCAGATAGAACTTCGGTGCAGTTACTACCGTCAGGCCCTTTTTCGTCGCAGATACTTGCAAAAGGATGATCCAGCTAATCCCGAACGCTACGTGAGCTCCGTGGAATCCAACCAATGTGTAGAAGGCAGATGCAAATGCACTCGTTGACATTTTCAGTCCTTCATTCACATAGTGTACAAACTCGTAAATCTCCAAAGCAAGGAAGCCGAGACCGAGCAATACAGTGATGGTCAGCCAAAGCTGAATCTTCTTCAGGTCTTTCTTGTGCAGAGCCAATGTTGCCATAACACTTGTCATCGAGCTGGTAAGCAAGAGAAGTGTTGCCACGGCAACGAGATTCATGTCAAACAACGATTGGGACGTTGGTCCGCCATTTGCCTGATCACGAAGAGCGATAAATGTTGCAAACAAGGAACCGAAGAGAACTGTCTCCCCACCGAGGAAGAGCCAGAAGCCAAGAACCTTATTCTTGCCTTCAAGGGTGGCTTTTTCCGGTTCGTCAGGCAATACTGCATGCGCGTGATGGTTAGCCATTAAGCCTTAACCCCTTTCTCTTCGAGTTCATCTTCATGAATGTGATAACCTGGATCGTCTTTCACAGAACGGGTAAACATGCAGCCGAGTGTTAAGAGCAATCCAATGACTACGACCACATAATTGTGGTAGATAAAGCCATAGCCTGCCACGAACAATCCGAGAGACATCAGGAATGGCAAGAACGATGGCGATGGCATGTGAATGTCGCCAATAGGCTCAGCAGGCGTCATGCCTTTGTTACCAGCCATTTTCTCCACCCACAACGCATCCAAACCGCGAACGAGAGGCGTTTGAACGAAGTTGTACTCCGGCGGCGGCGAAGGAATCGCCCATTCGAGTGAACGTCCATCCCATGGATCTGCAGGAGCCCGTTTGGAGCTTTTCGCTGCAACGACTACGTTGATCAAGAATAGGATGGTACCGATCGTCATACCAAATGCACCAATCGTACTGATAAAGTTCCCCATATCCAGGTTCTGATCTTTGAGGTATGTAAAGACGCGGCGCGGCATCCCCATCAGACCCAAGAAGTGTTGCGGGAAGAAGGTAAGGTGGAAACCAATGAAGAACGTCCAGAAGTTCCATTTACCAATTGTTTCGTTCAGCATTTTACCGAACATTTTCGGCCACCAGTAGTAAAGACCAGCGAAGAGACCGAATACGAGCCCCCCTACGATAACGTAGTGGAAGTGAGCAACTACGAAATAACTGTCATGGTATTGGTAGTCAGCCGGCGGAACAGCAAGCATAACCCCTGTCATACCACCGATTGTAAACGTTGGGATAAATCCTACTGCAAACAGGTTTGCGGTAGGGAAGCGGATTTGACCGCCCCACATGGTCAACAGCCAGTTAAAGATTTTGATACCTGTAGGAACAGCAATCAACATGGTTGCAAGTCCAAACAGCGTGTTGGCAATTGCGCCCAAACCTGTTGTGAACATGTGGTGAGCCCACACCATGAAGCCCAAGAAACCGATCAGCGCAGTTGCAAATACCATGGAGCTGTAACCAAACAGACGCTTTCTTGAGAATGTAGAAACCACTTCAGAAATGATACCGAATGCTGGGAGAATCAAAATGTATACTTCGGGGTGACCGAAGATCCAGAACAAGTGCTCCCAGATAACAACGTTACCACCTGCGTCAGGGTTGAAAAAGTTTCCGCCGAACAAACGGTCAAACATCAACAGAACCAAACCAACCGTAATCGCAGGGAATGCGAAGAGGATCAAACCGGATGTAATAAAGGACGACCAGGTGAACATTGGCATGCGCATGAATGTCATACCTGGGGCACGCATGTTGATGATGGTAACCAGGAAGTTAATACCACCAATCAGCGTTCCGAGACCGGCAATTTGCAAACCGAGTACGTAGAAGTCTACGCCGATTCCACTGTATTGATTCAAAGCCAAAGTTGTATACGATGTCCAACCAGCATCAGGTGCGCCACCCAAGAACCAGCTTGTGTTCAGTAGCACTCCCCCGAAGAAGAATAGCCAGAATCCGAGTGCGTTAACAAACGGGAATGCTACGTCGCGTGCACCGATTTGAAGGGGAACAATCGCGTTCATCAAAGCAAAAATGATCGGCATAACCGCCAAGAAAATCATCGTAGTGCCGTGCATTGTAATTAATTCGTTAAAAGTCTTGGCACCAACTAATTCAATCTCTGGGTACATCAACTGCAAACGAATCAGCAGGGCTTCCAAACCACCGGCCAAGAAGAAAATACCACCAGCAATCAGATACAGGATCGCAATCTTCTTATGGTCCACTGTCGTAAGATAATCCCACAGCCCCGAACGATTTGGTGCATGAGAAGCATGTGCAGACACGGGTTTACCTCCTTTTTAAGCGTCACTGCCTATGACGATTGTCAATGCAATAAGTTTTATGAGGTTTTACTTTACTTTTTCTCGCTCACGCTCAATGTCTCCATGTACTCTACAAGCGCTTTCACTTGGGTGTCATCGAGGTTGAGGTTAGGCATTTTGTTGCCCGGCTTTATTTTTTGCGGATCTTTCAGCCACTCTGCAATGTTTTCAGGCGTGTGTGCTTTGATACCTGCTACACGTTCGCGATCTGCAAAGTTAGTCAGGTTTGGACCCATCTTACCGCCTTTACCTGCCACAGCGTGACATCCCAAACAGCTCTTATCGAAGATTTGTTGACCTTCTGCAGCCAGTGGAGAAGTTGCAGCTACAGGTTCTTTTGCCTGAACGCCCTTCATGTTAGCTACCCAAGTGTCAAAATCTGCTTGTTCCTTCACTTCTACCTTGAAGTCCATCAAGGCATGGGACGCTCCACAGAGCTCCGCACACTTACCGTAGTAGGTGCCTGTTTTGTCTGCTTGCAGCCACATTTTGTTTTCTTGCCCTGGGTTCGTATCGATTTTACCGCCCAATGCAGGAATCCAGAATGCGTGCTTAACATCAGACGCTGATAATACGAATTGAACCTTTTTGCCAACTGGCAATACCAAGTCTTGTGCAGTCGCTACTCCAAGATCAGGATACTCGAATTCCCACCAGAATTGGTGAGCGGTAACCTTTACTTGAACTGCTTCCTCTTTTGGATACTCCTTGTGCAGTGCGAAACCGGTAGTAACAGTTGGAATCGCCATGATGATGAGGAGCAAGAATGGAATTACCGTCCAAAGAATTTCAAGTGCATGATTTCCTTCGACCTGCTTAGGAATGCCTTGCTGTCCGGGACGCTTACGATAACGGATAAGGACGTACGTAAAGATCGCCATAACGACAATGAAGACGCCGATCATGATAGCGGAGGACAGCTTCATCAGGTCAAACTGCATCGCAGCTACCGGACCAGAGGGCTTGAGCGCTGAGAGCTCATCTTTGCCGCACCCGGTTAACACTAGCGCCAGCAGAGCAAACAGGGAAAACTGACGCCAATACTGTTGCCAACCCTTCATACCAATGAACCCCTCTTTCTTCGTGTTGGTAACGTTCTAGCCACGCCTACAACTAGAAGTTTTCGAACTTTTCTATCTGCAGTAAGAAATCGCATTCAATACTTTCCACAAATATAATACCCAAACAGGAAAAGTATTAGCAGCTATTCCAAAAACAAACAGGAAAGTAAGGGGCAGTGTTGCACACTTCTACCCAAGCGTGGTAACCATTTAAGTATACATAAATTTTCCTTAATACAAAGGCTATTTGTTATGATTTTGTTAACAAATTTATGAACAAATTTGTGAACTTTGCCGTTAAATTATACCAGATCATCCAATTTAAAGGAGAATTCTATGCAAAAAAGACCAATTGCACTAGTCACTGGTACCTCAAGTGGCTTTGGTAAACACGCATCAGTCGCTTTAGTCAAGGCTGGTTTTCAGGTAATTGCTGCTATGCGTGATCTAGCAAAAAGAGACCCTCTTGACAAATTGGCAAGCATGCACATAGATCCTGAGCATCTGGAAGTCATTTCCCTTGATGTTACGCTTCCGGAACAAATTCAGGATGCGATCTCCTCCATCATTGCAAAGCATGGGCGCATTGATCTGTTGGTGAACAATGCCGGCTACGCGTTGGGTGGCTTTGCTGAGGAAGTCACTTCTGAGGAATGGCGCAAGCAGTTTGATGTAAACGTGTTCGGACTGATCGACGTCACTCGGGCAGTCTTGCCTTATATGCGACAGCAACAATCTGGACGAATTATTAACGTAAGCAGCATCAGTGGGCGATTTGGTTTCCCCGGTCTCTCGCCGTATGCCGCATCCAAGCATGCAGTCGAAGGCTTCAGTGAATCGCTTCGCCTTGAAATGCTACCCTTTCACGTTCAAGTCGTCCTTGTTGAGCCCGGCTCCTTTCGTACAGCAATCTGGGAGAAAGGAATGCAAGACCAACCGCTTGATGAAGCCTCTCCTTACGCCACCCAAATGAAACAACTGATGCGTCACGTAGAAGCGATCATAGAAAAGGCACCTTCACCCGACGCAGTCATCTCGACGATTGTCCATGCGGCCACCACTCCCAAGCCGCGATTCCGCTACCCGGTTGGCCGAGGCGTGGCACTCACAATCGCCGCAAAAAATTGGCTTCCGTGGTCATGGATTGAGCGAATCGTAACAAAGCAATCGTGACGATTTTTCCATAAAAGAAACACACCCCGCAAGGAGTGTGTTTGCGCGTTGAACACTATACACTTTCCGTTCGTCCTGTGCGTATCAGCCAAATATGTTGGATATATTCAGCTACGCCAAAAAATATCGCAACAAAACCGGCCCCGATTGCAGCGATTTGAGCCGTCGGCAAAAATACAATGCTTCCATAAACGATCAAAAAGCCGATAATCAAGTCAAACATAGTCGTCAGCCAAAGACTCCCTGATGTAAGAATCGCCCTATCCAAAAAATATCCGGCGACTGCCAAAACAAATCCGACTCCGACAGACTGATATAGATTTGCGAAATTCACTTCTGGAAAGAGAGCATCTGCCAAAACGACCAACACCGGACTAACGAGCAGCTTCATCAAAAGACCGTCCACGTCTATTTACTCTCCTTTACTGGGGGTGTACTCAGTATGCCCCTCGTTTACTTCAGCCATGTCATGACGCCGTCGTATACCGGCTTGTAAACCATTTCCATCCAATAAACAGGATTGGGGACAACCCCTTTTTCGGCTCCTGCGTACAAGCCAACACTGATGACAAGCAACCCGAGAAAGACAGCGATCTCTTTGCGCTGCCGCTTTCGAATCAATCGGGGCAGCTCGTATGCACAAACTATGATCGATACAACGATGACAGCAAATGTGGACATACAAATCCCCCTCTTCTCCTGTTACACAATCACTTTTCATCAAAGGCATTATTGATGGTTCCTAAACGTCTGATTTTCACATCAGCTATGACATGTACAGGCAGCTTGGTAAATTCCTTTTCCCAATTGCTCCCTATCTTCTTCCATACTTTCGGGTATTTTCGATGGATTGCTTCGCCGAATCCATATATGTCTACTCCATTTTTCTTGGCATTGGCAATTGCTTTTGTCGCCAATGCTACCATTGATTTTTCCGCCTCTTTTTCCAGCTCCTTGATCGTATTCTTCTCTGTCAGATCTAGCTTGCATTGCACTTCCCCAATATCATTTTCCAAACCGATGTGAACGATGACTTCAGGCGCGCCATTTTTCATGGTAGCCTCGATTTTGGCGTCGGCGCGCATGACTTCCATCGTCAAGAGTCCTCCCCCCTTGCAAGGCATGCTTCCGACCGTGCTTTTTACTTTGCCTGTAATGTAACTATACGCTTTGCTGTCCGCTTCACTCAGCCAGGTTATCAGCTTATCACCCCGGAAAGTAGCCAATGTCGTGTATTGAAGCAGGACAGGTGTATCTATTTTTTCGACATTTTTTCGTTCGTCTCCCTCACTTCTTGGCCCAGTCAAGCGGATACCTGTCAATACTGCTTGCTTTCCCTTGCTGGTAAAGTCGGTAATCAATTGATCCATCGTAACTGCTGCGGTAGGCGCCCATACTTTGGAAGATGTCTCCAAAGAAGCAAACATTTCTGTGGAAGGAATTTGTTCAAGCGGTGTGATCACTTTCAAGATATTGCGGGCCGTTGTTCCTCTAGCTACGGCGATATAAAAATCAGTTCGAAACTCATGGTCACGTGAGACAAAATCAGTGATTGGAGAGATCCCTTCCCTGGCCACCTCTTCGCCAAATATGAGCATCCTGGTGTGCGCCATGTATATTTTACGCGGAGATACCGTGGTCATTTTACGCACAGCCTCAAAGATGGTCGGAGCATTCATGGTAAAGAGCGTAACGGGCGAACGTCCAGGCTTCCCCTTATTGGCCGCGACCTCTGCGGGGTCTACTACTTGGACCGAAACTTGATAGCCTCCTTGCACTTTATCAATACCAATCCCGACAGCAATCGCCAAATCGTTCAGTTCTCTTCGATCCCAACAACCAGCTAGGATAATAACGAGCACGATGCAGAGAAGAACTTTTATCCCTTTCACTGGTGTCCACTCCTTTACATGCTGTGAAAAGCCTCTCACTTCTGCGGTGGCAATGGCTTTATCCCTTTAGATTGGCGACGCAAATTGTTTTTGGTAATCGATTCAGGTCGTTTGTCCAAGGCCCAGCGAGGCAAGCGAAAGATCGAGTCTCTTTGCTCTTTCAAGGAAAACGGAGCAAACGATTCCATATACGGTACGCCAAACGAGCGCAAACTGCATAAATGCAGCACTAAGACAAGCATCCCTACAATGATTCCGTATATGCCAAAAGAAGCAGCCAGAACCATCAGGGGAAAACGAAGAATCCTCACAGTAATCGACATGTTGCTCGCTGGGAAAATAAAGCTGGATATTGCGGTAATCGAGACCACAATGACCATCGCTGCCGAAACAATCCCCGCTTCCACCGCTGCTTGTCCGATGACCAGTGTTCCCACGATGGAAATGGCTTGACCTACTGCGCGCGGCATGCGGATTCCAGCCTCTCGCAATATCTCAAAAGCCACTTCCATCATGATCGCCTCAATAAAGGCTGGAAAGGGTACTCCTTCTCGCTGTGCCGCCAAGCTGATCAGTAGCTGTGTCGGGAGCATCTCTTGGTGGAAGGTCGTAATGGCGATATAGAGGGAGGGAGCAAGCAACGCTATTAAAAAACAGGCGAATCGCAGCATGCGAATCAACGTACTAAAATCAAAGCGCTGATAGTAGTCTTCCGCTGAATGGAAAAACTCCACAAAGAGTGAGGGCACGGTCAAAACAAAGGGAGTCCCATCTACAAGAATCGCTACGCGTCCCTCTAATAGATTCGCAGCCACTACATCCGGGCGCTCCGAGTTAGAAATGGTGGGGAAAGGTGTGTAGGCTTCGTCCTGAATCAGCTCCTCAATCATTCCGCTTTCCATGATGCCATCGATGCAGATTCGACCCAGTCTATTACGTACTTCTTCTACAACACCCTCTTCAACTATCCCTTTCATATACACAACTGCGACTTCTGTCTTGGTTTCCTCGCCGATTCTGTTGATTTCAATCCACAGCTTTTCACTGGAAATCCGTCTCCGCAGCAACGTAATATTCGTGCGAAGTGTCTCCGTGAAGCTCTCCCGCGGACCGCGAATGACGGTTTGCGATGACGGTTCGGTGACTCCTCTATCCTTCCACCCCTGTAAACCGATATGAATTCCTTGCGCGCAGCCATCCACGAGAATGATGACACAGCCAGACAGCAATGCTGTAAACAATGTAGGAAAATCGAATAAATCTCCCATATCTCCTACGGTCAGGATGGATTCTTTTAAAAAGGGAACGAACTCGTCCTCGTGTATCCCTTCCCATTCCTTCAAGCGCATTTTGTATAAAAGGCTATCGATTAACACGGCTTGTACCAGGTAAGAATCGACCATGCCATCCGCATACAAGACAACTGCCCGAACGGGTTCTAGGCTATTTAGGACTACCTCTCGAATCACAATGTCATTGCTGTATCCGAGCGATTCTTTTATATAGTGAACGTTGTCGTCTAAGCTGCAACCAATCTGAGCCATTCGGATTGCTCCTCACATCGGCAATTATGAACACAGTTTCTCCGATTGCTCTCATTACTAAACAAAACGTGCATGTCCGTTTTCACAGAAAAAGACCTCGCACTCATTTAAGAGGACAAGGTCTTTTGGTATATGTTCTACACTATGGAGCAGGTGTTTGTTCACCACCTGGCAATGGTGCATCGTCAAAGGAAGGGTCGTGCCATTCTACTTTGTGTTTTTGCTGAAGCGTATTTAACCAGGTTCCGTAGTTCTGACTGCGATTTTGGTCAGTCAGCATCAATTTGATCTGATCTTTGACTTTATCAAACTCAGGTGCCGGTGACCCCAGCTGTTCTTTATTTGTATCGTAGTAGGTTTTGATTTGCTCCTCGGTAACCGGGAATGCTTTATCCAACAACTTATCCCGTGTCATGAGCACGCTCAACTTATCCCGCAGCTGGGCCTCAGTCATTCCCATACTCTTCAAGTAGTTTTGGAATGCCTCAGGTGAACCTACCTGTTGTTTCATCGAATCAATCTCTTTATCCATATCTTCTTGCGTCACCGCGGCGTTTTGCGCCTTGGCTTCCTGCTTGATTAACGCTTCCGCAACAAGTTCATGTATCATTGATTTTCCGTACATTTTCTTCATTTCACTGTAAAGCTGATTTTGTGTAATGGAGGTATCGCCAGCCGTTACCAATACAGGGTCATTGCCTTTTGCCCATGATTGATAAAAACCTAAAACAGCTAACCCCGTTAATAATATGGCAACCGAAAGCATGGAAATATCAAACTTCTTCACTTGGATATCCTCTCTTTCTATAATCTGCCCTCCAAGTATAGAAAGAAGTTATGGTAGAAAAATGGAAAGCGTATTACACAACTTTTCCACATTTTAAACATATTATGCGCTACATAAAAAATCGGGTAAAAAAAGAGGAGAGAACGGAGGCGATGACAGGACCTAAAACTGCCCAAACCTGTAAAAAACGTTCTTGCTTTCTGTCTTTTTCTACTTCCATAAACTGAGCGAGTGCTTCCTTATCCCGATTATCGTTAGCCAGTAATTGCAGGATTATATCTTTGTCTTTTTCCGTCTTCTCTGCTTTCGTTTCTAACTCAGTCTGCAGCTTGTTCAAAACTTGCAGTACATCATAACGCACATCCTCCATGCGTCCCAACTGATGTTCAATTCGTTCCAACCACTTCGTGACTACTATCATTTGTCCCTCAAGCTGATCGATTCGTTCTTCGAATTTGTCTAATTTCAAATAGATGCGTTGTATATGCTGATCTATATTTTTCTGATTTTCATATGGTCCCGCTGTCATAGATTCCACCTCCCCCGTCCGTCCTTTATACTACTTGTTTATGTAGCGGAGAGGAGCATTGCCTGTACGGTTATCCCGCTTTGTTCAGTCTCGTGTAAAAAAAGGCTGCAAACAAATGTATTTCCAAATCCTGAATTCAGCTAAAATAGATGGAAGACTATCTAGCATTTCTTTCAAATAAACGGGGACAAGACCGTTTATTCATAAAGGAGGATACCATGACAACCTTGTTGGAGGTAAAAGGAGTAACGGGTGGGTACTCTTACAACCACGCTGTAATCAAAGACGTCTCCTTTCACATACGCGAAAAAGAAATTGTGGCGCTAATCGGGCTGAATGGCGCAGGCAAAAGCACGACAATCAAGCATATTTTAGGACTCTTGGAACCAATCGCAGGTGAAATCAGCATTGCGGGGAAGACTTTTCAATCAGACCCCGAAAACTATCGTTTGTCTTATGGGTATATCCCCGAGTCTCCCATTTATTACGAAGAGCTTACGCTATGGGAGCATATCGAGTTAATGGCGATGAGCCATGGGCTGGACCAGGAAGTTTTTTATGAACGAGCACGTCCTCTCTTAAAAGAATTCCGCATGGAAGAAATGAAAGACCGATTTCCCCAACAGTTTTCCAAAGGCATGAGACAAAAGCTCATGATCATGATGGCGTTGCTCGTACAACCGCCTCTGTACATCGTGGATGAACCGATCCTGGGTCTGGACCCTCTGGGGATTCGTTCGCTTCTCACGTGGTTGAACCGTTGCAAGGAGCAAGGGGCAGGCATTCTGATGTCCACACATATTTTAGCCACTGCCGAAAAGCATTGTGACCGATTCATCATTTTGCACAAAGGCGAGATTAGAGCCCAAGGAACGCTAGAGGAGCTTCGGCGTATTACAGGGCTCCCAGATAGCTCCTTGGACGACATATACTTGCATATCGTAGAGGATGACGGCCAGTGAAAATAGACGTAGATCAATTATTTCGCAAACGGTTCCATGCCTTTTCAGTAGAATTCATTCGATATACCCAGTACATGGCCAATGGCGGCCTGATGTTCGTCGCGATCTTTTTAATGGGGTTGCTCGCCTTCTACTACCGCAGCATCATCGCGATGATCCCGCCCTGGTTCCCTTTGCCGTATGCCATGGCTCTCGTGATTGCTATTGTCGTTGTGAGAAGCCCCCTGCGCACGTTTTTGCTGGAAGCGGATTTGCTTTTTTTGACTCCGCACGAAGTAAGGCTGGATCGCTATTTCCGGAAGGCGCTCGTTTACAATTTTGCCATTCAGAGCATGGTGGTGTTTATCATCCTACTCCTGCTCATGCCTATGTATACAGAGGTCGTAGGTGCACAAGGCGTGCAACTGTGGGTTTATTGGTGCATTCCCCTGCTCTTGAAGGGCTGGAATATTTACAGCAGTTGGACGTTCTTGCGTTTGCCCGATCAGAAGAAGATCGGATTCTATACGCTCGCTCGATTTGTCTTTTCGTATATCCTCCTCGCTTGGGTATTGAGTGAAGGACAATTCTTGCGCTTGGGTATTATCCCATTTGGTGTTCTGATATGCGCTGCGCTTTTGATCTGGCTCCATTCACGAATGTTGACCTATAAGAAAAAACATTCCATACAATGGTATCGCCTGCTGGCCATCGAAAGCGGCTTGCGTCACCGCTTTTATCAGTTCGTGAACAACTTCAGGGATGTCCCTGCCATGCAGCACCAGGTGAAGTCACGCTCATGGCTCATTGCCCTGACGAAGCCTCTGCCTTACCGTCAATCAACAGCAGGACGTCATTTGTTTACCAAAAAATTCATTCGCTCTGGTGACTTTGCCGGCATTTATTTCAGACTCATCCTGCTGTCAGGCTTCGTCGTTCTCATCTTGCCCGGCCCCTATGCAAAAATCATTGCTGGCCTGCTCTTTCTCTTCATGACAGCCAGCCAGATCGGCAGCATCTGGCGCCACCAGCAAAAGCGCAACGGGTATTCGATCTTTCCGATTCGGGATAGTCATATGAGACAGGCTTTTAACTGGCTGCGTATGGTTCTGTTGGGTTTGCACGGTGTAGTGCTTGTGCTCATTGGGCTATTGTAGTTAATATCAAAAGCTGCTTGGAAGAAGCGCATTTCCAGTCCAAGCGCCTCTGGAGCCCGGAGCGGCCAGTCCCATCCCTCAGCGGGGCGGAGGCCGAAGCGTAGACTGGAAATGCGCTTCTTCCCTCCACTACAGCCACAAAAAAACAGCTCTTCTCGGCATCATCCTGCCAATAGAAGAGCTGTTTTTCATTTATAGATAAAGTAATTTGTCTACAGTCTGAACGTATCCACCTTGCTGCGCAGCTCCTGAATGCTGTCTGTCACCTGCTCCGTTTCAGACACGAACTGATCAACGTTTCCACTGACCTCATGCATCGTAGCAGATACTTCTTCGGTAGCCGCAGCTGTTTGTTCCGAGATGGCAGTAACCGTCAACACGGATTCATTCACCTTGTTCTGACCTTGCTTCATCGTCTCTACACTTGCCATGACATTCGAAAGCGACGTCTTCAACGTATGCGTCATGTCAGACAGAGCCGTAATGCCTTGTGTAACGGAATCCAAACGCTCTGTACCCGCATTGTAGCGATCCAGCGTCGCATTTGTCTTTTCCGTAGCTTGTCTTACCTGATCTTGAATGTCTTTGATGCTCTCCTGAATGACGTGGGTTGCCGCACCCGTCTGTTCAGCCAGCTTGCGAACTTCTCCCGCTACCACAGCGAAGCCTCTGCCCGCTTCGCCAGCACGCGCACTCTCGATGGCTGCATTCAACGCCAACAGATTGGTTTGTCCGGCGATTTGCTGAATCGTTTCAATCACGTCGTTAATTCGGCTTGATTTTTCTTCGAGAATCGCCATTGTATTTTGCACTTCATGAAATTGTTTGTTCGTCTCTGTTCCATCTGCCAAAAACTCTTGCAATACTTTGTAGCTGCTCTCTCCGATATCGGACACCTGATTGGATACTGCATCCATCTCGTCAATCGCCGTATTCAATTCAGACAGCTCGCTCAAGAATTCTTGAACCGTTTGCACCGTCATCTCCATCGCAGTTGCTGTCTGCTCATTTCCCTGCGCAATCTCTTGGCTGGTGACCACGATATTTTTGTTTTGCTCGCGGACAGAGTTGGCACCTTCCCGAATGGAATTCGCCATGCTGTCGATATGCTCGGTTGTCTCTTTTACACCGCCAATGATTTGACGCAGCTGTGTCGTCATCTCACCAAAAGCAACGACAATTCGGCCAATCTCGTCTTTTTTGTTGGAAACAGAAATCTCTGTAGACGTGAGATCACCAGAAGCAATGCGCATAGACGCCTCTTGTACAACTTGCAGTGGACGCAACATCTTCTTGATCAAGAAGAATACAGCAACCAAAGCAATAATCGTTACGATGATCATAGCGATAATGATGCGTGGCATGGTTTCATCCAAAACCTGATCATTAATCAGCTCCACTTTGTCTGCCGCAGTATCCACACCCAGCACCGCAATCACTTGACCAGATGGATCTTCAATCGGTGCGAATGCACTTAGGTAGTCCCCAAACACAGGGTCTTTGACGATTGGCGTACTGTTCGATCCGCCTTCTAGAGCAGGAGCAATATCATCCATGCCGGTAGAGCTCGTCTCTTGACCGATTGTAGAAGCTCCCTCTGCTCCTTTCGCCATTCCATCCACCATAATCTTTACCTTTTCACCGTCTGTATGAAGAATATAAATATAAAGGGCACCTGTTTTTTCGGTATACTCAAGCAACGTATTTCGGATAGTCCAATAGTCGTCGGTTTCTTGTGGCTGAGATATAAATTTCGCTATCTTCTCTGAGTCAAGCCCTTGGGAGATATGCAATGCTGTGTTGATGCTTGAGCGCGAGAGTGTCTTTTCAACAGTAGTTACGCTGTTTTCGTAAATCATGATAATATTGATTGCCATCATGACGGCAATGATCACCGCTACAAGAGCAACGACCCGTGTTGCCAAGCTCTTACTCATCCTGTTTCACTTCTCCTTCGCCGGTTACGATATGTGTACTGCGGACCCCCCACCGGGGAGCGGACGCATTGTTTCGGGAGGGTTTGCCTTTTCGTAAAAGGATCAGCAGTGCTGTTCTCACACGGTGTTACTCGATAAAAAAAGCACCCAAAAAGGGTGCTTTTCCTAAACACTCCCTACCAGTCTTATCGACAATCGGTAGTGATTTAATTAGGACTTTTGTTGGGCAATCGTGAGAAATCGATGGGTAGGAATATCGATATACCCAACCGCTTCGATTTTCTGGTGCAGATCGAGCAAGGCATCGGCGTACTTTTCTACAGTAAAGTCGCGAATCTGCCATTCGATAGCCTTCAAGTAGTAAACAATGGCACCTATGTCGTAGAAACGCGAAAAGCTCATTTCCTCTCTTTGCTCCACAATCGTAAGACCGGCTTCCTCCAGTTCGTTCACTGCATAGGCAAGATTCCAGTGCAGGTAGTCTGGCGGAATCGGAGCGTCCAGCAATCGATTCAGCTCGAGATTGTCTTGACCGCCTACTTGCTGGGTAACAAATGTGCCCCCCGGCTTCAACAGGCGCTTCATTTCAGACGGCAAATAAGCTTCATGGCGATTGATGATCAAGTCGAGTGACTGATCCTCAAAAGGCAATATTTCTTCCCCGTCTACTGGAAACACACGAACACCCAAGGGCTCCAGATTGGCTTTTGCCACCGCTACATTCGGCGCATAGCCTTCTGTGGCATACGTCTCCAAAGGGAACGGCGCAAGCATAGAAAACAGTTCTCCACCACCTGTTCCCATTTCCAGCATAGAGCGAATCCCAAGCATGTTCTTTTTCACGATATTGACGTAGTTCCAGCCAAGTGGTGCATCCTGCATCCTGCCTGTCGCAGTCAATCTGGCAAAATCCCACCCAGCGAATGGTGCCTCCACTTCCTCTTGAAGGCTTTTGATCCAATCCTTATTTTCCATATCTGCTTCTCCTCTCGTTTATACCAGTCTGTTCACTTCCAAACCAGACGAGGCAGGAGGAGCTCGAGCACGTTGTTATGTTTGTACAAAATCAAAGGACATGAGAAAAAGTCCCCTTCCCAATATTCTGATAAACCAAAAAATAATACCAAAATTGTAACGTATATCCTGTATGTAGATCAAGTGCACTTCTCCGACTTAAGGCGGAGTGAAAATACTGCCTCGGTACGTTTGGTACTCAGCCGTTTCTCTATATCATTAGTATCGAACTAGTAAACAGGAGGAACTGATCATGGCTGATTTTGAAGTGCTTGCCGGGATTCATCAAGGATTGTTTCTGGTCCTTCTCATCGTCATGCTGGTCCCGACACTCATGGCAAACCAGCTCGTTTACCGTCCAACGAAACGGGCTTTCATAAGCAGTGCTCGCATCACTTTAAGTTTTTCTTGGTCGGCCCTTTTTGTATTTGCGGGGCATTTGGTGATGACGTGGGTTTTGTTTGAATCCTTTGGTTGGCTTTACATAAAGGATACGTTGCTTGGCTTTTTACCTTTTATTTTTGTTCCATCACTCTTTTGCCTTCTCTCTACTTTTCCACGATTGTGGGAGTTGACCGGGAAAGGCGGCAGAGAGTCAAGGCAGTCACAAGTAGATACGGATGATACCCGCATTTTGTTACAAGAGAAAAATGTTAGGTCTGCAAAAGCAAACTCGCCGGATCTAGACGACGCATTAGATCCAGAGTGGCGAGGAGACGCATCTTGCCCCGAATTGCTCGTTCCACTGCAAGCAAGCTTCTTGGGCTGTCTGATTGCACTCTTCCTTCAAGTCTTTTTTCCAGCTGTTACGCTGGAACCGTCCATTTTGTTTCTCGCTTGGGGCGTATTATTAGCCGCGGTCTCCCTGCTCTGGATTCGGCAATCGTGGAAGCATCAATACCACTCCACTGCGGAAAATTGGGTGAAACCACGCCGCCTGCACCGCTTTATCCGTTTTGCCGCGTTTCTCCTTATGACTGCTTTACTTGCGACGATCTGGGGAAATCAAGCGATGATAGCGAGTCGACTGCCCGATCATTCACCTTTGGGAGGTCAGAATCAGGACGATCACGCTCTCCCCGATTTTGTTTTCCCTGTAAAAGCAAGTGCCCATTCGATGCCTTCCGCAGGGAAACTTAGAAGTGTCGATGGACCAACAGAACTAAAACAAGAAACACCTGATCGAACGTTTTCGCTGAACGCACAGAAAACAACTATCCGTCAAGCATCAGGCAAAACCGTAGAAGCATGGACCCTGAATGGACAATATCCCGGACCTGAGCTGCGTATGAAGCAAGGTGAACTCGTCGAAATCATCCTTCTGAACAAGGATATTTCCGAAGGGATAGACATCCACTGGCATGGCATGCAGACTCCCGCTAGTTATGATCGCATTGAAAAAGGAGAAAAATCTGTTTATCGTTTTCGCGCAGAACAAACAGGAACGTATTGGTATCATTCTCATCAGCAAATTCCTGAGCAAGTAGTGAACGGGCTGTTCGGCGCCTTTGTGATCGAGCCAGCCGAGGCTACGACTACAGGCGTACCTATACGCGACATCGCCATGATTCATCACGAGGACGAAAAGACAGGCGCGACGTTAAACGGCTCACATACGCGAAAAATCGAAACGATTGCTCCTGGCACAACGGTTCGCCTTCGCTTTATAAACGCCGAAAAGGCTCCTGTCACTTATTTGCTACAAGGAACTCCTTTTCAGGTAGTAGCGATTGACGGAACCGAGGTAAACGAACCGAATTTGATTGCCAATCAAGCCTTGCAGCCGGGGGCAGGCGGTCGATACGACATTCAATTTACGATGCCTAATCGTCCCGTGCTATTTGCTCCCGCTGCAAACCAGCATGACAAAGGGCTGCTCTTAAGTCCAGACGGGTCCGAAGATGCTGTGCCCTTTTTAGATGCAGAGCTTTCTGTCTTTGACCCTGCACGTTACGGCAGTCCGATTGCGCTTCCTTTTGATCTCTCTTCCCATTTTGATCGGGAATATCAACTGCTCATTGATAGTCAGTACGGATTTTATGACGGTCAATTCGAACGTTTGTCGACCGTAAATGGCGACTTACTTCCTGAGACACGGATGATGATTGAAGAGGGTGATCTCATAAAGCTGACCTTCGTCAACCGCAGCTTCCAGGATCAATCGATGTATCTGCACGGTCACCACATGCTCATCTTGAGTCGGGACGGCAAAAAGGTTACAGGAAGTCCATGGTGGACGGACACTCTCCAGGTAGCGCCAGGTGAAACCTATGAAGTTGCATTCCGCGCGAATAATCCTGGTGCATCAATGGAAGAGAGCCTAACTAAAAGTCAAACTGCTTTTGGTCTAGCAATCCCGCTCGTGTATGAAGAACATCTCCAAAAAGAAAACAGCAGTCCGTAGCGATTTTCGCCAGGCTGCTGTTTTCTTTTTATTTGTTACTGAGACTTTTTCCGGTTCTTGGCCGCCAATAGTCTGTTTAGTGTTTCGTCTGGCTGCGCCTGCGTTTGCTCGTTCTTGACTGTTGCTGGCTTCACCCGATTTTCAGCAGTCCCTACGGAATGAATAAGGGGAGCAGATACGACTTTCTGGTCATCTGTCCGCTCTTCGCGTGTCCGTCTTGTCGCAGAGCGCTTCTCGCCGAGGCGAGACAATACTGCCTGTTGTTCAGAATCAGCAGACGTGGACTTGAGCAATCTCCATAAACTAGATAGCCTTGCCCACCATTGATCCGGCAACTGCAGACGGCGAACGGCGATATCGATCGGCAGCAGCAAAGCCGCCAACATCAGCAACCACTCACTGATTGACTGTGTGTCCCATTTCTCAGGAAGCCTGCCGCCAAAAGCCTCTTCCGGTTTGCTGATCTGATTCCCTCCACCGGCACTTAGCCACTCTTGAAGTTCTTTCTCTCCATCGGCATGTATTCCGTATTCCGGTGAATAGGAAACGGTCAATCCTGTCGTTTGGCTCGCCATGACTCGGCCTTGATTTTTTTGTGAGATCTGAATCATGTAAGTACCCGGATCGGCTGTTTCGAATTCACCCTCCATGATGCCTGGCGCAACCGGCTTAAGCTTGATAACTTCTCGCTTCATCTCTTGATTGAGAACGACTGCCTCCATCTCTTGAGGCATGCTTCCACCAGCTGGCATCGTAACCCTCACATTGCCTTTTGCGCCGTTCACGCTCGTGGTCGTCTTCCAAGCGCCTTCTGTAATTTGTGGGAAAGACCATGCCACGATTTCGTTCCACAGACGGCTGTTTCCTCCCCAAGCCACCCAGTCCGGTGACCACTTCCCTTCCAGATCACTCGTCCAGGCGACAGAACGCCCCAGACCGTACTGCCAACGGGTGAGAATCGGATCATCGTCAGCACTCATCAAGGATGATTCTGCTGTTTGCTTCGGTGTCGTTGCTATATACGCACGCACCGGAGGCAAATTCTGCTTCAGCGTAGGCCAAGCTCCCACCCCTGTATAGCCTGGTACTTGGGGCTTCTCCACAATAAACGTGCGACTGGCTAATGCTGTTTCTTTACTGAAGATTTTCGGGATGGATTCGGCATCGTTTGCAAAGTAATATCTGCCTTTTCCTAACTCGGCAATCATCTCCAGCAGCGATCTATCCGAATCATCACCCAGCGCCACTGTTGAAACGGTAATATTTTCAGCCGTCATTTGTTGTAGCAGGCCCTCGTAATCGTCGTCGAGCGCAGACTGCCCATCTGTGAGCAAAATAACGTGCTTACGCTGCGTGTTCATCGCCTTTACACGTTCGTAGCCCAGTTGTAAGGCAGGGAAAATATCGGTCCCGCCATCCGCTTGGATTCTGCTGATCTGCTGTTGGATTTCATCCAGCTTCGTGACAGACTGTGGAGCTACGACATCCCATGGCGCATCGTCAAATGCGATCACTCCGATGTGGTCCTGTGCATTCATCATGGTTGTCGCTCGAATCGCGGCTTCCCTAGCCAATGCCATCTTATCCGCACCTCTGGCATCGGAGCTCATACTACCCGACTTGTCGATGACCAGCTGAAGTCCGAGCGAAGGGAGCTGTTCCTTCCCTTTTAAATCCATGTGAACAGGTAATGCCTCTTCGATTGGTGTCTGGAACCAGCCACCCATGCCAAAGCTATCTTTACCGCCTGTCATGATCAAACCAATACCCAAATCACGTACAGCGGTCCGCATGCGTTCCATATCCGCATCAGTCATGCTGGTAGCGGGCACATCTGCCAGTACGATGGAGGCAAATTGCTTGTAGCCCTCAAGCTCCTTGGGCAGCAGTGCGAGATCGCGCAGCTCCACCTTGATATTGCCCGCTTCCAGCGCTTGAATGAGGTTACTAGCGGCACCTGGATGCCCTTCGGCTACGAGTACGACTGGTGCCCCGGCTACCTGTGTATAGGCTGTAGCCTGATTGTTCGCCGCTACGGTATCTTGTCGCGGCTCGATTTCCACACGATAGCGATGGAAACCTTGCTGCATCGCTTTTTGCGAAAAAACGAATCGGTTGTTGCCCTTGCCGATCTGTACTGTTTGCTGGCCCGCCTCGCGATTGCCTTCATACAGGCGTAGGGTTGCCTCGGTCGCTATCGTACTCTCCACATCAACGGTAATGCCGTATTCCTCTCCCGCATACAGTCTTTGCGGTACCTGTACAGATGTAAGAACGACCTCATCCCCGTGTGGCTGCTGCAAGGAAACAGCCTCTACAGCGATTCCTCGCTCCCTCGCCAGTCTCGTCTGCCGTGCCGCATCTCCGTTTGTTTCCAGACCATCTGTCAGCAAGACGACTTTTCCTCTGGCATTGGTAGGGATCATGGCAGACGCCAATCGGATTCCTTCTGCCAAATTGGTTGCATTCCGGTTGACATCCACGCCCAAGGGCTGTACCTCTTGGCGTATCGTCAACGGTTGATCGACCGCTGCCTCTGCACCTACTGCAATGACAGCATACTTATCCGCTTCTTGCTTTTGCCCGATCGCCTCGCGCAAAAAAGAGAGAACACGCGGATCGTCCTTCATGGAAGCGGATCGATCTACAACAAACACAATCGTTTTCGCCTGAACAGGTGTCAACAGCTGTGTCCCTGCCAACGCCAAAACTAGAAGGAGGAACAAGAGCGAGCGAATGGTTGCAATTGTCGCTTTTCTGCCGATTGGCATTTGCTGTTGATGTCGCCACCAGCTGATGATGACGTACGCAACGGGAAGCAATAGCAACAGGAATAGCGGCTGTATAAAGTTAATACCCACGCTGATACACCCTCCATTCCACCAATAACACCAAGAGAGCAAACGCCGCCAACCAATAGGTCAACTCCTTCGTTCCCAGTGCTCCTGTTGTGTCAGTCGCTGTTGCTTCCTCACTCTCCTTTTGTTCTTCGGCATTCTTCCGGGCAACACTCACAGACTTTGGTGTAATATTCGATTCTTCCTCATTCATTTGGACAGTAAAATACGTACTTTTGGTCCCTGTATCTACCCCTTCGTCAAGACGATACAATCCGGTCAGCTCCGGTAGCTGCATCGTTTTCGACGTGGCATTCTCCGTAAGGGACTGCTGGTGTCCATTCGGATACGTCAAGGTACGTGTCGTCGCTCCTGGTGAGAGTGGGATAGTCAAGACCTCTCCCGGATGTGCTGTGGGGATTGGGGCTGTTTGACCAGGTGACAGCCAGTTGACGACATTTTGCATGAAAATCGGAAAAGCAGGACGCAGCGGGAAGTCCGATGCATGCAAATCAAATCCGATGATGACCATTCGTCGACCGTCTATGATCCCGGCTCTGACCAGATCGACATCGCCTGCGCGTACCAATGGCTTCATACCAGGCATCTCATCCAATACGTATCCTTTGGCGACGTGCACATCCCGCCAATCTACGTGCTTGAGCAGCGGTTCATCCGGGGAAACTGGCCTTGGCTGTTGATCCAGTTCTTTTTCTCCAGCAAGCGGCAACCACTCTGTTTTCTTGTTCGGAGCAATCAACAAAATATTTCCTTTTGGCAGCTGGTCTGGCACGACTCCGTCAAAAACCCACAGATCACGCGCAGCCGCCGCAGCATCCGGTGCCTGCTGAATCGTTTCCACCTCAAGACTTCCGACTGTCTGGAATACTTGATGGAGGAAACGGTTTCCCTCTGGCGAATACAACGCAGCTTTTCCTTTCCCTGTAGCGAATGGAACACTCCACATGACATTATCCTGAGAAAGGAAGTCCTGCTCCGGTTCGATGACTGCACGATAGACGCTAGACACCGCCAGCTTCTGAAACGAAAATGTCTGGGAGCTACCTGCTCCAATCGCAAAAGAATCTGTATCCAGCAGCTTGTCTTGCTCATCAAAAACAGTGACTTTTCCTTTCGCAGGTATACTGCCGTGATTGTCCACCCGCAGCAGTCCCTCTACCCCTTTTTCCGTAGGCTGAGTCACAAAAACACCGATTGCAGTATTCTCACGGGTGCTCCCCATCTGCATGAACTGAAAGCTCCCGGAAAAAGCAGGGACTGAGCCTCCATCCAACTTGCGTTCCCCGCTTCCGTCCCCCATCCAAACCACTCCACTGCCTGGCTCATTCTCTGCTATAGCTCCCGCTAATGACAAGGCTGCGATTTGATCGGATGTCCCGGAAAAAGGCGCAAGCTTTTCGATGGCTTGCAAGAGCGGCTCTTTGTCAGCACTTTTGGAGACCAAAACATTCGGCTCACGCCCTGCCTCGATGAGGGTCATCGTCTGGCTGCTTCCCAGCTTCTCTACGAGTGCTTTTGCCTGTGAAACGGCTCGTTCCAGCCGCGTCTCGTTCCCTTCCTTCGCCATCATGCTCCCTGATGTATCCACGACCAAAATCGTATGGTCGGATGTGATTCCCTCAGTGGGCACGGCCGGTCGTATCAAAGCCAGCACGAGCAAGCAGGCAGCGAGCAATTGCAGCAGCAACAACAGGTTGCGCCGTAGCCTTTCCCACGGTTTCACTGCTTCCCAGTTTTGCATCGTGCGCTGCCACAGGAGTGTACTTGGTATGACACGATCCTCTACTTTTCGCTTGAGCAGGTAGAGGACGATGATGGCCGGGATAATTAGCGCAAACCACAAGTTGCCCAAACCCATCCACTGCATGTTGTCTCTCTCCTCTCTAGCGAATCAAGCCGGCCTGACGAAAGACATGGAAGACAATCGATTCCAGCGATTGTTCCGCCTCTACAGACACGTAGGCGATCCCTCTTCCATAAGCAAACACGGACAGTTCTTGTTGATAATCTCGCAAGCTCTTGTGGTACTCTTCCATCAAAGGGCTGGTCAGGGATACTTCTTTTGCTTGCCCGGTCTCTGAATCGATCAACCGCAGCTCCCCCACATACTCGGGCGTAAGCTCTTCTTTGGAAAGCACCTGAACCAGCGTGACCTCTTGTCTGGCCGCCTGCAAATACGCGATGCCTTCCGTATAGCCTGATTCGAACAAAAAGTCCGACAGCACGATGGAGGTACTAGCTTTGCCGCTGACAGCCCCGGGCTGGCGCATTGCCGTTTGAATATCACCTGCTCCCCCTTCTTGCAGGGAAGATAAGAAGCTGAGCAAGCGATGCGCCTGGTTCTTTCCTTGCAGCCCGGTAAGCGCTGCCGTAATGCGGCTGTCAAATGCATAGACCGACACATGATCGAGATGGCACAGGGACAAATAGCCAAGGGCCGCGGCAATCTCGACAGCTCGGGCCATTTTGTTCGGTTGCCCGTAGCTCATCGAACGACTGCAATCGATATACAAATTCACATGAAGCTCTGTTTCATCCAAGTACTTTTTCAAAAACAGCTTGCCTGAACGGGCATACGCGTTCCAATCGAGCTGCCGCAAATCATCGCCGGGAACATACGCCCGAAAGTCTGCGAACTCCATGGAGCTGCCCAGCTGTCTCGACCTTCGCTTTCCTGCCTGGCTGCCGCTGACCGCTTTGCGACTAGCCATCTGCATTCGCTCCAGTCTGGCGAGCCATGACGGATCAAGCAGGTGTTGATTCATACCTTCTGCGTCCCCAGTTCGTCCAAAATGTCCATAATGACGCGGTCTGGTCGGATGCCGTTTGCCTCTCCTTCAAAATTGAGGAAAATGCGGTGGCGCAACGCTGGCAGAGCAACTGCTGTCACGTCCTCGTACGCCAGATTGTATCGGCCAGCCAATAACGCACGTACCTTTGCCAAGGAGACAATCGCCTGCACGCCACGCGGACCTGCGCCGTTGCGCACATATTTGTTCACCGAAGCAATCGCCTGTTCGCCCGGATGCGTCGCTAAAAGCAGCTTCACCGCGTAATCCAGTACCGCATCAGCCACCAGCACTTCACGCGCTGCCTGCTGAATCTCAGCAATTTGCTCGGCCGAAGCCACTTTTTCCACGGTGATCACCTGGCTCGTGGTCGTTTGCCGCACGATCATTTTCAGTTCTTCTTCCGTCGGATACGGCACATCGATCTTCAATAAAAAGCGGTCCATTTGCGCTTCTGGCAACGGGTATGTCCCTTCCTGCTCTAGCGGGTTCTGTGTCGCGAGAACGAAGAACGGCTCTGGCAGCAGACGAGTCACTCCCCCGGCTGAAACGGTTCGCTCCTGCATGGCCTCCAACAGGGCGCTTTGCGTTTTTGGCGTCGCCCGGTTGATCTCGTCAGCCAGCACAACATGAGCGAAGATCGGACCATGTTGGAATTGGAAAGACTGCTGTCCCTTCTCGTCGACCAACAGGATGTTCGTTCCAGTAATGTCTGTCGGCATCAGGTCCGGTGTGAACTGAATCCGCTGAAACGACAGCTCGAAGGCTTGGGACAGTGTCCGAACAAGCAGCGTTTTGCCCAATCCGGGTACGCCTTCCAAAAGCGCATGTCCACCTGCAAACACGGCCCACAGAAGTTGCTCGACCACCTCTTTTTGTCCTACCAATACCTTTCCAATTTCCTGCCTGACAAGCTCTACTCGCTGCAAGCAATCTTCTAGCGTTTGCTGCGCCATCGCCGTGTCTCCTTCCTGTTGTTGAATGATCTAAGGCTCTATTTTGCTGAAATAATCCTTCACGATCTCTTGATAATCGCCGGGAATACTGCCTTTTTCCATACTCTCGCGGGCAAATTGCTCATACTGGCCGTACACTTCCTCGTACGGTAGCGTGCCACCTGAGGAAACTTGTGTGTTTCCGCTTTGCTGCGACTGCGAAGGTCCAGACCCGAGTTGGCCTCCGACTGTATCAACAGGTCCGTTGTCTCCACCTATGCGATCTGCCGGGACGGTAACGAGCTCGTGTTTGCCTTTTCCTAACCCGGCCCCGCCACCTTGACCGCCAGAGCCATTACCGTTGCCATTGCCATTGCCATTGCCATTGCCGTTGCCATTCCCTTGCCCCGAGCCATTATTTCCATTCCCAGGCTGGTTTGCCGGGTTCGCCCCTTGATTTGGGTTGGTACCTGTTCCCGGTGTTGCCGCAGTTGGCTGATTCCCGGGTGACCCCGATGCTGGAGTCGCCTGGCCTGTTGCTGCCGTACCTGCCTCAGCTCCACTCACTCCAGCATTTCCAGCTTGTGCGCCTGCACTGGCAAGCGTCATTTGCGACTGATTGAGCGAAGCAGCGGCATGTATAGCTGCGAGCATGGCTTGCTGAGATTGTTGGATGCCCGTCATGGCTTGCATCAAGCTGTTCTCGAGCGCAGTCATCGCTTGAGGCACTTGTCCTTGGGCTGTTTGCTGGGCTGCCTCCGCCAGTTGTTTAGCGATATCCTCCAGCTCCTTCGAGCCGGCAGACTCTGCCTCTTTTTTCAATTGCTCTGCTGCACTTGCGAGTTCGCGGGCGATCTCTTCCCGCTCTTTTTGCGGCATGCTTTCCATGGCTTTTGCCATTTGTGCCAAGGCCTCAGTCATCGCTTGTCGATCTTTCGCTTCCATCGCGCCAGCCACGGCTTTTGTCCCTTCTTGATTACCCAAGCTGCGCTGGAGTGCTTGCAGCGCTTTTTCTTTGCGCTGCTCTGCATCTCTGACCTTCTCCAATTGTTTTTCCGCAGCGCGCAGTGCATTTTGACGTTCTGCCGGGTCGTCTGCTTTCGCCAAAGCCTTTTTTGCCTGCTCCAGCATTTCCTCCAGCTGCTTTTTCTGCGCGTCAGTTAAGCCTGTATTCTTTTTCACGTCCTGCTTGATTGCCTCTACTTCTTCCTCGACCTGCTCGATTGCTTTCTTTTCCTCAGCCATCTGGGCCAGTCGCAAGTCTTGCGGATTCGGCCAAAGAAACAGCACCAGGCACACCAATAGAAAGCTGCTTGTGACATACACCTTTTTTTGGACCAGCGACCAGATGCGGACGCGCTCAACGATTTGCGGCAAATTTTTACGCAGATGCTGCAGGGCGTCTTCCCTCTGCATACCCGCTACCATCGACTGATTCTCTTGATTCTCCCATGCTGTGACGACTCGCTGGGCCAAACCATTGCCATCTGCCACTTGTGCACATTGGAGCCAGGTAGGGCGCAACCAAAGCGCACGCACCAGACCTGTAATGACAACAAGTACTGGCATCACGATCGCGATCCATTGGTAAAACGGAATCGGCCAGATGCGGGCAAGGAGGAGGAGCACCAGACTCGCCACCATTCCCCACAAACCATAGACCGTTAGCTGCTGTATCCATACACGCAAGCCCAGTTGCTTTCGAATGGGCGCAAGCAGTGACTTCAGCTCGTCGTTCGATTTAGCGGTAAACATGGCTTATTGCTCCTCTTTTACTTTGCGAAATCTCGGTTTCACTGGCTGAATGAGATAAATGGAGAGTAAAAGGCAGAGCAGGGTAATGATCCCGAAAAACAGGCAGTAAACCGCGTACGGGTCTACATTCCCAATCCTGATCTGTGGCCCTTCTTCAAAAATGTTTAACATCGCAAACAATGGGTTGAGATTATGCAGGAGATCTGGCCAGTCTGGCATCGTCGCGGAGGACATGCCACCCGACCGGCGCTGGTACCGAATGAACTCTTTGATTATTTCCGCCAGTATGCTCGATCCAATCGCATATCCGAACACCACGGCATAAGTGACGACCGTCGCGATACCTGTCCGTTTGATCAGCGTGGACATGAGCACACCAATACTGCCGATACCAAACATCGTAATAACGTAAAAGCCAAACACCTTGATCACTTGTGCAGGTGAAATTCCTCCGTACAAAAAGACGATGGCATAGAGCGGGATGGTCGCAATGACCAGGAAGGTCATGAAGCTGAGCGACGCCAGCCATTTACCTAAAATCAATCGTGTGGCGCTGACATTCGTGGTCAACAGTACACTCAACGTCTGGCGTTCGCGCTCACCAGAAATCACACCTGAGGTTAGTCCCGGCACGACGAAGCAGATCATCCCGAGCTGAAACACAGACAGCATCATGAACAGCTCGCGTGTATCATTCGGATTGTAGTAGCTGCCGCCGTTTGTCATAAAGAAAATCAGCGTGAGCGTCATTGCGCCCAAAACGAGCAAATAGAGCAGGATGATCCACGGTGACCGATTGGTCCGCATCCGCATTTTCCATTCATTGAACAAGACAGGATTGCGAAATCGTCTCAAGTCGCTCATGAGCCCACCCCTTTCGTAATTTCCAGGAAGATTTCTTCCAAATCACCAACTGCCTCATTAAACGCGGCAACAGGATAGCCTGACACCGCAAGCTCCCGTAGCAGCTCAACCTGTTCTTCGTCATTGCCTGAAAAGCCTGCAACGACCCAGTTCCCTTCACGTGTCACCCTGGTAATGACGGGCATCTCACGCAGGCGCGTCATTGCTTCCTCAACCCGATCTAAGAGGCGAATGCGCAATACCCGCTGTTCTTGCATTTTCGAGTAAATCTCATCGACTCGTCCAAAGGCAACCAGATTGCCTTCCTCCACAATCCCGATGACGTCGCACATCTCCGCCAGCTCAGGCAATATGTGCGAGCTAATGATAATCGTCTTGCCCATATCCCGCAGTTCCTTCAGAATCTCCCGCAGCTCGATGCGCGCACGCGGGTCCAAGCCAGAAGCCGGTTCGTCCAAAATGAGCACTTCCGGATTGTGAACCAGCGAGCGAGCCAGTCCGAGGCGCTGCTTCATCCCCCGCGACAACGAGTCAACGTAGGCATCCCGCTTGTGCGTGAGATTCACCAGCTCTAATAACTGCGGAATGATTTGTTTTCGTTCAGCTGCTGGAATATCGTAGTTCGCGCCATAAAAATCCAGATACTCTTCTGCTGTCAAATTGTCGTAGACACCAAAAAAGTCTGGCATGAAGCCGATCAGCTTGCGCACTTCCTTTGGATGCTTGGTCACTTCGTAGCCGCCTACGTATGCTTTCCCACTGGTCGGCTCCAATAAAGTCGCCAAAATGGACATTGTCGTCGATTTTCCTGCTCCGTTCGGACCGACGAAACCAAAAACGGTACCCTTGTCAATTTCGAGCGAAAGTCCTTTTAACGCTTCCATTTTGCCGTAGCGCTTGCGTAAATTTTGGATCTGGATCACTTCTTGCTCACCTTCCCTTCCACACTGACACTTGGAACCCCAATGTGGCGTTCGTCCTCAAACTGGTGGGCAAATTTGATGCGGACAATGCCGTCGCCCGAAACATAAGTGGTGGTCTTGTCGCTTGACATGACGTTGTTCATGAATGCTTTTTCAAATGGTTCGAAAGCTTTTGTCTTCCAGTTGTAAACCTCTTTTCCAAATGTCGTATTGTCCTCTGACCAGGTATACAGATACAAATTGCTGATGGTAAGCTCCTGTCCTTCCTGATTCAGATTGATATCAAACGTAATATCCCCGGCAGGAAGTCTAAAGCCATCTCCGAAATCATCTACCGGAACAGAGCTGCCCGACATCGTCACATCAAACGATCCCGTCGGATAATAAATGTGTCCGTCCTTGGATGGATTCACTTGCAGCGTCGAAGTGACCATAGCAATGCTGCTGTTATCCGTATTTTCGTTTGGTACGACAGCCTCAACAACTTGCTCATCGGTCCAGCCCACGAGTTTTACCACTTCAGACGGACCGCTACGTCTGTCCAGCATGTCCAGCATTTCCACGATGAGTTGTTCACGCGTTTCTGTGTCATAGCCATTCGATTGCATGTGCTGCGGCAGCGCATTCCCCATATTCATCCGATGTTGATTCCGCCTTGCTTGATGTTGAGAGGCAAACGGCAAGTTCACTTCGATACTGCTACCAGCCGCCAACTGCGGAAACTCTTGTACCGTTATACCTGTCGAGATCGTCACATCTCGCAGCGAGTACTTCGTATGGTTCGTCACAGTTCCTTTTAGTGCCCCGTTCTCATACGACAGATTCGATTCTATTTTTCCTACGTCTGATAAGGTTTGCTCCGTCGTAACCTTGCGCATCGACCAGAATTCTACATCACGGAAATCAATATGGGTCTGATCTGGCTGTATGGAAATCCACGTTTTCGGAACTTGATCGGTATAATTTCTTTCAATGACAGGCTGGGTCATGCCCTCTCCCTTTAAAGTCAAACGATAGTCGTCATTACTCGGTACAAATAATGCGGTAACGCTCACCGCATTCGCCTGTCCGTTGTTTTGCAGCTCAACATAACCTACCTGGTGCAGCTTTACACCCACACCCCGCTGGATGGCACCAATCGAGAAGATTCCGATTCCCGCCAACACCGAAAGGGCAGGGACGATCACCCACATGTAACTTTGCTTGCGGCCTCTCCGCAAAATATAGAAAAGGACTGGCCCGACAACCAGGGCATAAATTCCGAAAAATACTGCGAACCAGCCAACCTCCGGAATTTTCAAGGATGGGACGCGATCAGCAGCATCCCGAAGCGGCCATACGTTGTCGATCATGCTCCTATTTGAAGCGTTGATGGAAGAACCAAAAGCCTTTACTAATGTATCTGCCCAAAAGCGGCTGTTTCCTGCCCAGCTGGCTACTGGTTCCGCCGCCAAATCATAGGCGACGTACAATACTTTTCCGGCTCCCACGTTATGTACAGCCATCAGCGGAATATTTCCTTCGCTATACAGAACTTTCCCTGCCTTTATTGTCCCATTGCTTACAGTAAAGGGGGATGTCAGTGCGATCGGATTGGTCTTATCCACTTTTAAACCAGAAAGTGTCTGTACACTCGTCACTCCTGTCACTTCTACTGGTGACAAGTCACCCAAAACGCCTCCGGATTTCTTGTACTGTGCTCCTCCAGCTAAAATCAGCATCCCGCCAGATTTCGTCCAATCCCGAATCGCTTTGATCTGCTGTTCATTCAATGAATCCAAAGCAAAATTGTTGATGACGAGCATATTCATCATCTGGAGCTGTGTACCTGTCACTGGCATATTGTCTGCCTTCATCGTCAAGAGCTGGACAGGGTTATGAATAGAGCCTTTCGGCAGAACTCCAAGAAAGTTAGCTGTGTCGGGGTTTTCTGCCAAAACACCGATCATCAGCGTATCTTCGCTGTATGAAAGGCCTGTTATCGGCGTTTGCGCGATCACTTTGTTATTTTGCATCAAGGCCACAAAAGAACTGCCATGCAGCTCTGGTCCAGGAACGAGAATCGTTACCTGCTTGGTCACTCCGCTTGCAATCGAAACCGGCTGATAATTGGCAACTGCAAAGCGACTGTCTCCCTGTTCCCCAGTGGCGACAAACAGCTCCCCTTCGATATCCGCCCCTCCATTTTTCACCGTGACGACAACGGGAACCATCCCCGTTTGCCTGTACTTCCCTTCAATTCCGACCGTTACTCCTAGCTGAATGTTTCCCTCTGCCAAGGCTGTCCCCGTTAATTCTACAGGAACACCTGCTACCAACAGGAGGAACGCACAGAAGGCCAGGAGCCACCGCTTGCACTGCGCCGTTTTCATTCGTTCAAAACCTCCACGGACCATTCTTTTTTCTTCCTATCTTTTCATCTCATACAGTTATTGACGTTATTTCCAGACAAATAGCTACATTTTTTTTCAAAATGAAGTCGATTGGTCACTAAGTACAAGTGGATTTTACACGGCTGAGGAAAATCCTTCTCGTAACCGAGAGCTTAGCTTTTTTCGCTTCTTTAATGAATCTTAACAATCAGGTTCTACTGTATGGGAGAAAGGAGGCGGAACATCATGCAAGACGCTATCGTCTGGGGCCCGTTGATTATCAAGTACGAATGGATCGCAATTGCCCTTTCTGCACTGACAGCTTATATAGCCATGAAGTATTGGGTGAAGAACCAGATCGATGTAAGCAAGCCGATTATGGAGGATATATCCAATGTGCTTTTCTGGGCTTTCTTGATTTGGAAGTTTAGTGTCATTCTTTTCAATCCCGTTAGTGTGCTGAACAATCCTTACTACCTTCTTTATTTTTCAGGGGGCGAGCGAGGAATTTGGCTAGCTGCAATCGTCGTCCTTTCTTTTCTGTACATTCAATCCAAAAGGCGCGCCATCTCCTTTTGGTTGTATGCCGCAGTCATGGCGGTGGGCTTGTTCACCTATCAATTCGTCTATTCTCTGTTCCTACTTTTGTTCAACCAACCGCTGCAATTACGCCTGTATGATCTCAGCCAAATTGTCCTTGCGATCGTACTGCTTATCTGGATGTACCGCAAAAGAGAGAGAGTTGGGAACCCCCGTGACATTAATCAACTCATCCTTTGGTACAGCATGGGACAAATTTTTAACGGCTTTCTGAAAGTTCATTCTGTCGCGGTGTTTTTGGGTTTATCCAGTGAGCAGCTATTCTTTTTAGCCATTACCCTGTGCTGTTTGTTTTTTCAAAATCTCAGCAAAGAAAGAAGCTTGCAAGAATCGTAAGCATGGAGGATTTTTCAATGGATCAAATTTCAATCTTATTTGCTATAGCGGCAGGAATGCTATCGTTTTTCTCCCCTTGTATTTTTCCGCTTTTGCCCGCTTATGTGGCCAATCTTACGGGTTCCTATGTGAGCGGCGACAAGATAAGTGTTTCCAAAAAAGTGCTGATGGTTCGTTCTCTCCTTTTCATCCTTGGCTTTACTGTAGTTTTCATGATGATGGGCGCCTCTGCCAGTATGATCGGACAATTTTTTGCTGCCAATCGAGGGGTATTAGAAAAGGTCGCAGGCTTGCTCATTATCATATTCGGTCTACAGACAGCTGGGCTATTAAACCTACGTTTTCTCATGTTTCAAAAGCAGTGGGAAACCAAAGGGCCCAAGAACGGATGGCATTCATTTGTCGTCGGTCTCGCTTTTGGGACAGGCTGGACACCTTGCGTTGGCCTCGCTTTATCTTCGATTCTGCTCTTGGCCGGATCTGCTGAAACGATGTACAGTGGGATCTTTTTGCTGCTGTTTTACTCCCTCGGCTTAGGAGTGCCTTTTCTCTTGATTTCTTTACTGATTACAAGATCATTAGGTGTCATGAAAAAAGTAAATAAATGGCTGCCACGGCTGTCTCTGATAAATGGTTGGATTTTGATTGTGATGGGCTTGCTGCTGTTTACGGGGCAATTACAAAAATTAAGTGCCTGGCTGGCGCAATTCGCTCCAGTGTTATAATGAAAGGATGATTTTCTATGAAGAAAAATATAATCGTGATTGTACTCCTGCTCGGATTGGTTGGATGGGGAGCTTACGATACCATACAGAAAAATGATGTCCGTGAAGCAAGACTAACGAGCAGTGAGCAAGCGACGACTGACTCTTCCCTGACTGTTGGGATTAACCAAGGCAACCTAGCGCCTGACTTCGAGCTAAATACTCTGGATGGAGAGAGTATCAAGCTTTCCGATTTGCGAGGAAAAAAGGTCATCGTAAATATGTGGGCAACCTGGTGTCCACCGTGTCGAGCAGAAATGCCGGACATGCAAAAGTTTTACGAGAAATACAAAGATGAAAATGTCACGATTCTTGCTGTAAATATGACCACATCAGAGAAAAATGTAGACAGTATCCCCGCATTTTTAGATGAATTCGGGATTACATTCCCGGTCGTACTGGATGAACAAAATGAGGTAGCGGATATCTATCAAGTCGTAGCACTTCCTTCCAGCTATATCATTGATTCGAATGGCGTCATTCAGCAGAAAGTAATCGGTCCGATGAATTATGAGATGATGGAAAATATGGTTGCACAGACACGTTAGTGAGTCGGGAGGTATGCAAAATGGCAGTCAAGGGGACCGGAATATTAGTAGTAGAGGATGACGTGAAGATTCGTAAACTCATTGTCCTGTACCTCGAAAAGGAAGGATATGAGGTATATGAAGCCGGAGACGGAGAGGAAGCACTCGTTGCCTTTCGAAAATACGACCCTTGCCTTGTTATTCTGGACTTAATGCTCCCAAAAGTAAGTGGAGAAGAAGTTTGCAAAAGCATCCGGGCAGATTGGAAGGAAGATATCCCTATCATCATGTTAACGGCAAAGGTCGAGGAACAAAGCCGGATTGAAGGCTTAAAATCAGGCGCAGATGATTATGTGACGAAGCCATTTAGCCCGGGTGAACTCGTAGCACGGGTAGAATCCATTTTGCGCAGGACAAACCAACGATGCAGCAAAATTACGTATCGGGGCTTGACGATAAAAGCATTACGCGGGGAAGTTCACTACCTAGGAGAGAGCATCTCGCTAACACAGCATGAATTTCGCCTGTTGTATTTTTTGATGATGCACCCCAATCAAATACTGACTAGGGAACAGATCATTGATGAACTGTATCCCCACAATGAAAAGGTCGTGACGGAAAGAACGATTGATGTGCACATCGGCAAGCTGAGAGAAAAACTGAAGTGGGATGGTGACAGCGAACTCATTGAAACCATCCGGGGAATGGGGTATCGCTTTGTTGCTTATCAAAAATAATCCAGTTCGAATCAATATTTTATGGAAGCTTATTTTGATCAACGCAGCTGTGATTGGTATCGCGATCTGGCTCGCTGGCGTTACTGTAAAAGACTATGCCTGCTTGTTATTTGCAACCTCCCCCTCTGTAAGTCCAGCAGAGAGTGCTGCATTTACGCAGACGATGCAGACATTTTTGATCAAAGCCAGCTTGGCAACCGCAGTGATTGCTGGGATTTTCCACTACTTTTTCGTCAAGAAGCTGCTTCAACCACTCAAGAAATTAGGAAGTGCTACACGACAAATGGCTCAAGGAGACATGCCTGATCCCCTCACCATTCGTGTTCGCGATGAAATCGGTCAGTTGACGGATGATTTTAATCAGTTAAGCCTGAAATTGAAGCAAGTCGAAGAGCTACGAAAAAAAATGCTGGCTGATATTGCCCATGAACTGCGTACCCCATTAACCAATATTAACGGGTATTTGGAAGCACTAAGCTCTGGAATTATTCAAGGCTCGGTCGAGCTGTTCCAATCCCTTCACGAAGAATCCATACGCATTACCCGTTTGGTAGAGCAGTTGCACCAATTAAATGTCTGGCAAGGAAAGAAAATATCGAATGATAATAAGAGGAGTGTACTCGCTATCGATAAGATAATGAAATCTTGTCTCGAGCATTTTTCTTTGGAGTTCAGGAACAAAGAAATAGCGATATCCTCCGATATAGAGACAGCGAAAGTAATCGGAGATGAAGACGGGTTAAAACAAGTGTTGCATAATCTCCTGACGAATGCGCTGCAATATGACGAGGGTGGTTGGGTGACTATTACAGGAGGGCACACTGAGTCTGCCTACCAGGTTACCGTCACGAATATCGGCCAGCCGATTCCGAAAGAAAAAGAATCTCTCATTTTCGAGAGATTCTATCGGTTAGATTCGTCCCGGAGCAGGGATACAGGTGGATCGGGATTAGGCTTATCTCTCGTAAAGGAAATTATCGAGCAACAGAACGGAAAAGTTGGGTTGCAGTCACAAGGGAAGCAGCATTCCTTTTGGTTTACCGTACCTTTGCAGCATCCCACATCAAATTGAACGATTTCCTATGCCATACCCTACATCCTGAAGTCTCGCCGGATCAAACATATCGGCTATCGCCTGATGCACATGAGGCGGGTGCTCCGCCAGTCGATGACACAAGTACAAGTACCACTCTGTCCCATATGTGAGGTACAAGCGCACCGGAACCCCTTTTACTTGCAAGGCATGAGCCAGCTCAGGGCGAACCCCGTATAACAACTCGACTTCTACATTTGGTCGGTGCAAATAGTCTCGGCGGGCTAGCTCGTCTACAATCGCTTGGTCGTGGGTAGCGAGTGAGCATTCGCGCCCAGCTTGCACACACATGTCAGCCAGCTCCAGGTATCGTTCGTTCAACTCCACTGAACGCGCCAAAGCGATTTCCTGGGGTTCCTTGAATGCGCCTTTGACCAAGCGAATTTTTCCCGGGAGTCCGAGCACCCGTTTCACATCATCCAACGAGCGGTGCAACTGCGCTTGAATCGTAATGCCCACATTTTCATGTCGCTGTGCCAAACGCTCATACATGCTGATGATCGCCTCTGTTTTCGTAGATTCCTCCATGCTGATCATCAAGTACTGTCCGTTAAGCCTCGCCCGCTCTGCCAACTCTTCTATGTGAGCAAACGCCAGCTCTTGATCCAGTAACAAGCCGAGATGGGACAGATCAAAGGAGATTCCGACTGAGGTATGTAGTTGGGAGCAATCCGCAGTTAGCGCCAGAAATTCCCTCTGTGCTTCATGTACTACCTGCAAATCCAGCGTATTTTCACCAATGTGTTCAACTGATAGACGGTAGCCCATTTTTTCCAAACGCTGGGCTATTTTCATTGCATCCGCACGCGTCTCGCCTGTCACATAACGTTTCGCAGCAGTCAAAAGCAACGGATATAGCAAGGGCGATGTTCTGACCGCTTCCTTGATTCGTTCATCACGGGCGATTGTACGCAAAATCTCTGCGGTTCTTCTCTCTTCTGGCGTCATCCTTCTCTCTCCTTTGGCAGTGGCATATCTCTTCTCTTCCATCACCCTACCATGGTACGCTTGTGTGGATTAGGTCCAGTTTTCCACTATTTCGAGAGGACCAGTTACGTAAGGAGGCTCACACGCCTTGCTCTGGATGACCATTGACCGAGAGAAACCCATTCCGTTAATCAGACAAATCTATTCTGAATTGCGCACAAAGATTTTGAGTGGAGAACTGACAGCCGGCTTCAAGCTTCCTTCTACCCGAAAAGTAGCCAGTGAACTGCACCTCTCTCGCAATGTGGTGCTAGAGGCGTACGAACAGCTATTAGCCGAGGGCTACATCGAGAGCAGACGTGGCTCTGGGTATTTTATTGCTTCGGGCATTTATTTGGAACAGCACGCCCGGGTGACAGAGACTGGGTTGCCAAAAGTGGATCAGCACCTCAACGAAGCCGAGAGCAAGCTGATCGATTTTCGTTCCGGTGTTCCTGCTCTGGAGCACTTTCCTCGCAGCCTCTGGGGCAAAACCGTCCAGCGCGTTTGTCAGGAAGCGCCACTGTCAGTCTTTGGCTATAATCGTCCCGAGGGACGCACGGAGCTGCGCACGATTTTGTGTCGCTATTTGTATCGAACGCGCGGCGTGCAATGCGAACCTGAGCAAATCATTATGACATCCGGGGCTACTCAGGCGCTCACCCTGATTGCCAACGTGCTTCTGCGTCCTGATAGTCAAGTAGTCATCGAGGACCCGATCACACACGATATCCAGAGTATTTTCACCAGGACAGGCACTCGCTTACTGCCTGTTCCGACAGATGCCCACGGGATGGATATGGAACAGCTACCGTCATTATCTGCCCATCGCCCCCGTTTCGTATTTGTCACGCCTTCTCATCAGTTCCCGCTCGGCGGCACCATGCCCATCCAGCGAAGACTTCAACTCATTCGTTATGCAAGGGAAGCTGACTGCTACATTGTCGAGGATGATTACGACAGCGAGTTTCGCTACGAGACAGCTCCCATCAGTTCCATTCAGGGACTCGCCTCAGAGCGTGTCATCTACATCGGTTCCTTTAGCAAAATCCTTTCTCCCGGTCTGCGCCAGGGATACCTCGTCCTGCCAAAAGCATTGGTAGCTTCCTATCAGCAAGCGAAATGGCTATCCGATTTGCACGCCCCTTCGATTGATCAGCTTGCCCTAGGGGTTTTTATCGAGGAGGGGCACCTAGAGAAATACGTGAATCGCGTAAAAAAGCTGTACAAAAAACGCCGACAATGCTTGATTGATGCTCTTCAACTGGCTTTTGGTGATCGTATGCACATTTGGGGGGAGGCTGCTGGTCTGCACATCGTAGCTGCTTTTCCAACGGTTTGCTTCACACCTGACGTCCTGGCTGCACTGGAGCAAGCCGGAGTGCGTGTCTACCCGGTCGAGGAACACGCCATTGTCAAAGGCAATCATACGGATAAAATCATTCTCGGATACGGCAATACCAATGAGGCACAGATCGAAGAAGGGGTCAGGAGGATCAAGGCTGTTTTAACGAATATTCCGCTGGAGAGAACAATATAAGCACAGTCAAATCTTCTGTAATAAAGTGTCGCTTTCCTTCTCAATTTGCCCAAAAGAAGAGCCAAATCTCTCGAGTACATCTCAAGATTTGGCTCTCGTTCTACTATTTATCTGTTAGCGAAAGCGTCCGCAGCAGCCAGGAGGGCACCAACGACAATGATCCGGGCATCTCCGTCTGTGGTCAAACTCCCAACTCCTGAAAGGTCTCTGCCATTCTCCTCCACGATCCCATCCTGGTGGCCGTTCCCGATCTCTTTGCCAAGGGTAATAAGAAGACTGCCCTTCCCTCGAAGAATACGATGATTGCCATTGAGAGCTTTGATAATTCACGCAACCGCCTTCTTTCCTCTTATTTTTGCTGACTATATGTGTATATGCACGGTGACGTTCATCCGCATAGACTACTGACCTTCATACAAATAAAAGGGTATCTACCTACCTCCTCTATCATCGTCATCTACCTATTTTCTTTACGGACAAACACCAAAAAACCGGTATTCCTACGAACAGGAATGACCGGCTTTTGACTACCCTGATATACCCTTATGATTTCGTCCACAGCTCTCTGCGAGAAGTGGTTACAGATGTCGCACCGGCAAGAATAGCACGATCCACATCTTCTTTTGTACGAATAAATCCTCCAGCGATAACCGGAATATTGGTTCGTACAGTGATTTCTTCGATCAGGTGGGGAATGATTCCTGGCAAAACCTCGACGTAATCCGGTTTGGTTCTCGCAAGCTGGGTAAGGCTGCTATCTAATGCCATCGTATCAATGAGAAAAAGTCGTTGGATAGAAATGAGCCCTTTTTTCTTGGCGGCAAGAATGGCACTGTTCCGTGTGGTAATGATTCCTTCGGGCTGTACTTCTTGCGCAAGAAACTCCATCGCATATTCATCAGACTTCAAGCCGTCTATGAGATCAGCATGGATCAGCAGTTTTTTCCCGAACGCTCTGGCCCGTTTTCCCAGTGGCTTTACTTGCGCTACATGAGCATTCAGCAAAATAATGCGCTCGTAGCAGCTTTCCATGAGTTCATCAAATTCTTTTAATGTCCGGGCTGCAGGAAGTATGACTTGATTGATCTGGTTTGCCAATCACGAATCACCCCTATTGAAATGTTTTCGCAAGATGATATTCCTCTTCAAACGCTTTTATTTCATGTTCTTTTCTCTCATCCGACCATTGCAGCTCTTGAGCGAGCTCTTCTCCCACCAATCGATACACGGGCTCCAATGTATCCCTCTCGAAGAATAGTCTGCCACTGCGACGAATCAGAAAATCGCTCATGGTCATGACCATTTCTTCCTTTACAGCGTAGCGCAGTTCTGCTTTCAGCAGTGCTTCGATCGGAGACACATTTTGAGCATTTTGTGTCAAAAGCTCCTGGCAGATCGTTACGATTTGCTCACTGTTGCTTCCATATTTCCCGACCAGAACGCGGATTTGTTCCTCGGTGATTCCCCATTGGCGAAGTCGCTCTGCCTGTGCTTTCACAAATACAGGAATCTTGGCTGCGGATTCAAATTTTCCGCCAGCGAGAACGATTTTGTCTGTCCGGCAAGCCTCAAATGCTCTGCCCTCTTCTTCGCTCAACTGCTTGACCACCACATCCACAATGCGCTCGGCCATCTTGCGGAAGCCCGTCAATTTTCCACCTGCGATCGTAATCAGTCCGCTTTTGGAGTAAAAAATCTCGTCCTTGCGAGACAATTCGGATGGGGACTTGCCATCTTCATGGATCAGCGGTCTGAGTCCTGCCCAGCTGGAGCTGACATCCTGTTCCGTCAGCTTCACAGAAGGGAACATCTCATTCGCGGCATTCAATACATACTGCATGTCTTCTCTCGTCACCGTTGGCCGCTCCAGCACACCTTTGTAATTCGTGTCAGTGGTACCGATATACGTACTGTTATTGCGCGGAATGGCAAACAGCATACGCCCATCGGATACATCGAAATAAACGGCCTGCTTCAACGGCAGTCTGTTATATGGCACGACCAGATGGACACCTTTTGTCAGGTGGAGGCGCT
Organism: Brevibacillus sp. IT-7CA2; assembly: GCF_949767855.1. Lineage (NCBI taxonomy): Bacteria > Bacillati > Bacillota > Bacilli > Caryophanales > Paenibacillaceae > Brevibacillus > Brevibacillus sp. IT-7CA2. Next base: position 287,160 of record NZ_CATKQT010000044.1, on the reverse strand, counting down.
TGCCGTACAGGGAGTGGTCTTTTTCTCGAAGCTGATCCACCCAAGGACCTGCTGCGTTGACGATTTTTTTGGCATGGAGGGAGTACTCCGTACCCGTAAGCAAATCCTTCGCGCGAATCCCGATGACTTTGCCGTTTTCATAAATAAAGCCAATGGCTTCGGTATAGTTCACGCAGAGTGCTCCGTGCGAGCTTGCTGTTTTCATGACCTCAACCGTAAGCCTAGCATCATCTGTCCGATATTCAAAATAGAGCCCGCCGCCCTTGAGAATATCGCGGCGCAACAGCGGTTCTGCCTCCACGGTTTTCTGTTTGTTCAGCATGATGCGTCGTTCTTTTCTTTCGACTCCAGCCAGCACATCGTAAACATACAAACCAATAGAGGTTGCCAGCTTGCCATAGGTACCATTTTTCACGATTGGCAAAATCATTTTTTCCGGGATGACGATATGTGGCGCATTGCGATACAAAATAGCTCGCTCCCGGCCTACTTCCCGCACCAGCTGCACATCGCCCTGCTTCAAATAGCGCAATCCTCCGTGAACGAGCTTGGTAGAGCGACTGCTGGTACCCGCAGCGAAGTCCTGTTTTTCCACGAGTCCGACACTCAGACCTCTCGCAGCTGCGTCGAGGGCAATACCTGCTCCCGTCACCCCACCGCCAATTACCAAAAGATCGAGTTGTTTGTTTGCCATTTTATCCAGACAAGCCTGGCGTTGACTTGATGATAATGCATGTTGATCGTTCATCGTTCTTCTCATCCTCTCTAAAAGAAAAAGACAGCCAATATCCAAAAGAAGCAATGCAATGTCATTGCCCTTCTGATACTGGCTGTCTCCGTAGTCTCCACAGCATGATTAACTTATCTTTAACTTTAGACCTCTTTTACGCAAAAATCAATGCCTAATCTTGTAACCCATCGTTGCCGTAACAGCTTGCTTCCAACCTGCGTACAACTCCTGGCGCACTTCCTCCGCCATATCCGGTGAGAAGGAGCGCTCCACCACTTTGTTATTCACAATATCTTCCTTGCTGCCCCAATACCCGACGGCAAGCCCTGCCAGGTAAGCTGCTCCCAGCGCGGTCGTTTCATTGACACGCGGACGCTCAACCTCTGTATTCAGGATGTCAGATTGGAACTGCATCAAAAAGTTATTCGCCACGGCTCCACCGTCTACCGCCAGCTTTTGCAGCCGGATGCCGGAATCAGCCTCCATCGCTTCAAGCACATCCCGTGTCTGATAGGCGAGAGACTCCAGCGCTGCCCGAATCAAATGATCTCCCGTCGTTCCACGGGTCAAGCCAAAGATCGCGCCTCTTGCTTCCATATCCCAATACGGTGCTCCCAGTCCGACAAAAGCAGGAACCATATAAACACCATCTGTGGTGTCAACAGCGAGTGCGTGTTTTTCCGAATCCGATGATTTTTCGATCAGCTTGAGCCCGTCACGCAGCCATTGAATCGCCGCACCAGCTACAAAAATACTGCCTTCCAGGGCGTACTCTACCTTGCCATCCACACCCCAGGCAATGGTCGTCAACAATCCGTTTTTGGATGCAACTGCCTTTTCTCCGGTATTCATCAGCATGAAGCAACCTGTTCCGTATGTGTTTTTGGCCTGCCCTTCTGCAAAGCACGCCTGCCCAAACAAAGCTGCCTGCTGGTCTCCGGCAATCCCGGCAATCGGAATCTGGAATTCGAAGAGCTTCTCGTCTGTGTAGCCATACAATTCGCTGGAAGGACGGACAGCTGGCAGCAGAGCTTTCGGGATTTGCAGCATGTTTAACAGCTCGTCGTCCCACTCCAAGGAATGAATATTAAACATCAACGTGCGCGAAGCATTGGAATAGTCGGTCACATGTACAAGGCCATTGGTCAGCTTCCAAATCAGCCATGTATCAATGGTTCCAAACAAGAGGTCGCCTTTCTCGGCTCTTTCCTGTGCTCCCTCTACATGATCGAGCAGCCATTTTACCTTTGTACCGGAAAAGTAGGCGTCAATCAACAATCCTGTCTTTTCACGAACGGTTTGCTCATAGCCTTGCTCTTTCAACTGGTTGCAAATATCGATGGACTGTCTGCTTTGCCATACAATCGCATTGTGGATCGGCTTGCCCGTGTGCTTATCCCATACCACGGTTGTTTCCCGCTGATTGGTAATCCCGATTCCTGCGATTTCTTCCGGTTTCACATGATTCTCCAGTAAAACCGCTTTCAAAACCTCCAGCTGTGATTCCCAGATTTCCTCGGCATTGTGCTCCACCCAACCCGGCTTCGGATAGATTTGCGTAAATTCCTTCTGGGCAACACCGATAATGGCACCTGATTTATCGAATAAAATAGCGCGAGAGCTCGTGGTTCCTTGATCGAGGGAAAGCATATATTTATTGTCCATGACAACTGTTCCTCCTTCACTCATTTGGAATCGCCTTCATTCTTACCTTTATGTCTAGGAACGCGCACTTTCGGATGCGAGTCGCTCCTTGCTGCCGATTGATTTTTTGGTTGTCATTCCGACCACGATGGCAATCACCATGAAAGCCGCTAATGCTATTACACCTGTCAGCGAATGATCTGTAAACGTCCATTTGTAAAAAAACGCTCCACTTACTGCTCCAATGATAGGTCCAACAACAGGAATCCATGCATAGCGCCAGTTGGACTTTCCTTTGCCGTGGATGGGCAAGAGAGCATGAGCGAGACGAGGTCCCAGGTCACGAGCTGGATTGATCGCATAACCAGTAGTACCACCAAGAGACAAACCGATTGCGACAATCAGGAAGCCGACGATAAACGGATTCAGTCCTTCTGCAAATTTATTCGCTCCAATCGCCAGTAGACCGAGCACCAAGAAAAACGTACCTAAAATTTCACTGAACAGATTCGCGACTGTATTGGGAATCGCGGGCCCCGTTGCAAATACGCCCAATTTGGCTCCTGCATCATTCGTCTCACGCCAATGCGGGTAATAAAAGATCCAGACGAATGTCGCTCCCATAAACGCTCCAATCAGTTGAGCCGCTACGTAGCCCGGCACATGCTCCCAGGGAAATTGACCGATGCTTGCCAGCGCAATCGTGAGTGCCGGATTCAAATGCGCTCCGCTAATGCTTCCTACTGCATACGCTCCGCACGCAACTGCCAGCCCCCACCCCAGCGTAATCACAATCCAACCGCCGTTTTGGGAATACGCCTTTTTCAAGTTCTGTCCGGCGCAAACACCTGCCCCCAAAATGATCAAGATCATCGTCCCGATCAATTCCCCTACATAAATAGACATGCCCCATCCTCCCCCTTTTTGGAAAAAACGTAAACCTATTCCCGTAAAGCGCTTACAATACGCTAACTCCTTTGTGGTTTGTTTGGAGAGAAAATAAAAAAGCTAATACTCGCAAAACAAGAGCCAATGCCCTCATTTTACAAATATTAGCTGATCTCCCAATCTCCACAGCACTATTAACTTAAGACCTACTATATAGCCACTGCTCAAAATTTGTCAAGAATCCCTTTCCTTCACTTTTGCCAGTTCTCGCATCAAGCCCGGCAAAAAGAATAACGGGTAAATCAGCAGGTACAGGTTCGGAATCCACCAAGACCAATCGTAATCTGCCTTGAACGTCCAAAAAGCGATCGCCTGCAAACCCGAGCAGGATGTCAAAACGAGCGACAGCATGGCGAGCGGCTTCCAGATGTTCCGTCCTCTGCGATAGGCGTACAGACTGGCAAAGCCCGTAATGGAAATAAAAATATCCAATGGAAAAAAGGACAGGTTCCATGCGAGTAAATTGGGGTCGTAGTAATCCTGATACAGATATTCCACAGGGAGAAGCTCCAAAAATGTAATGAGCCAGTATATGACAAAAGCCACATCGGTGACCCAGAAGAACACTAGCATTGCCCTTACATTTTTCTCACTCATTTCGCCTCAGCTACTCCTGTATCTTTCGAAGATTGCGCGTGAGAGGAGTCTCCCAGATTCAACAGCACACAACCCATGATGATCAGTCCGACAGCAATTACTTTTTTGACAGTGAAGGCATCCTTGAAGATCACCACACCAATGACCGCGATGATCGCCGTGCCGAGACCCGACCAGATGGCATAGGCAGTCCCGACCTCCATTTCCTTGAGCGCCAGGCTCAGTGACGAGAAGCACAAAATATAAAAGATAAACATCATCACACTGGGGACAGGCTTGCTCAGGCCGTCAGACAGCTTCATCGATGTTGTTCCAGCCACTTCTAGCAAAATGGCCATTAATAGATAGACCCAACTCATTATGTTCCTCCTACTTACTTGTTTGAAGACGAAGAATCTACGATGCCGCCTAGTAAAATATCGATGACCGCATCCAACGCATCGCCAATCGTCACATGATGCTGGTTTGCTAACTGCTGATCAATCAGCTGGTTGAGCGTTCCGGTATACATCTGAATCAAGATCGGAAGCTGAATACGACGAAACACGCCCTCCTCTACCCCTTGCTCCAGAATGATCCGAACATGCTCCCACTCCTGTTGATTGAACTCGTCGATCCACTTCCATTGCTCGGGATAGTAGCGCTTCAGCTCGTACCACACGCGCAGGTCCGTTCGTGAGAAGTTGTTCGGGACCAGTGCCAGGAGCTGCCGCATCTTCTCTACCAAATCGAGGTCAGGATTTTGTAAAATCTGATCTTCCGCTTTACGCAAATCCTCGATGTTTTCTTCAATGACTTTGGTGATCAAGGCTTCTTTCGATGGAAAGCTCGCATACAACGTCTTGGTGCTAACGCCTGCGCGTCGAGCTAAATCGGACATGGTAAAACGGACGCCCTTGGTCTCAATCTCATGATAGGCGCATTGTAGGATTCGCTCCTGCATGTTCTTGCCCCCTCTCGAAAACATGGAAAATATTTTGTTTTTCATATTTTCCAAAACGTACTCTAAGCATAACGGCGCACTTGTTCATTGTCAACAATCGCCAAACCACGCTTGGCTCAGTGCCTTGATACCGGGATCGATTTTTTCCAGAGGAATGCCCGCGAAGCCGAGGAAAAACTCTTTTGGCAAGGGATTGGGTGGCACCAGCCATGTAAACGATGCGGACGAGGCTCTCACGCCTGCCTGAATCGCCAGTTTTTTCAGCTCCTCTTCGCTTCGCGCGCTGTTTACCCGCAGCAGGACATGAAAACCCGCATCAGCTCCGATGACTGTCGCTCTTTCGCCAAAATGCTTGTGCACAGCCAGCAGCAATGCATCATGCTTTTTGCGGTACAGCTTGCGCATTTTGCGGACATGCTTTTCAAAATATCCTTTTTCCATAAAGGCTTCCATCGTCCGTTGATGCAGTCGGGATGAGGATGGTTCCAGCAATGTCTCGCGCAGCAGGTTGTAGTATGTATCCAGCAGAGATTCTGGCAAGACCATGTACCAAATACCGATTGCTGGCGCCAACACCTGCGCAAAGCTCCCCATATAGATAACATTCGCATGCGGGAGCAAACCCTGCATGGATGGAATCGGTCTGCCATGATAACGAAACTCTCCGTCGTAATCGTCTTCGATGATGTATCCTCCCACATTTTTGGCCCATTCGAGCAATTGCAGCCGCTTGGATATGGGCATGATCATCCCACGTGGGTATTGATGAGCCGAAGAAACGGCGACCACCCCAACCCCTGACTCATATAGCTCACTGACGCTAATTCCGTCCTCTGTCAGCGAGATCGGCACCACGTCGTATCCGTGCTGGCGAAACGTATTGGCAAACAGCAAATATCCCGGATTTTCTACGCCGATGCGTTGGAACTGCGGCTTTACCATCAAACAGATCAAGGACAGCAAGCCAAACTGGTCCGCCCCAATCACCACTTGATTTGGTGAACAAGCGACACCCCGGTACCTGTGCAAGTAGTCAGCGATTTGCTTCCTGAGTCCAGCCTCCCCTTGCGGATCCCCATAAAAAAGATTCTCCTGCTGCTCTATATGAAGCGTCTCATTGTACAAACGACGCCAAATCATGGTTGGAAATAACGAAAAATCATTGCGGGAGAGATGAAAGTCATAGACATACTCCCGCTCGTCACGCATCATTGGCCGCTGGATAGTTTGTGTGCTCGCACCAGCGCCCGGTTTCACTTCAGGATCAGGCAATTTCTCCACATAGTACCCACTGCGCGGTTTGCTTTGGATAAAACCTTCCGCCAGCAGCTGCTGGTATGCCATCTCCACGGGTGTTGTGCTTACGCCCAGCAAGTCAGCCAGCTTGCGAACGGACGGCAGCTTGCTACTCACCGCCAAACGTCCTGCGACGATTTCCTTTTTCAAATAAGCATAAAGCTGTACGTATTGCGGCTCGTTGTCGTTTTCCTGCCAGTTTGGGGTCAAGAGCATCTCGATTTCCCCCTCCATCTGTCCTTTTCATTTTTACAAAACTGCACATTTTCAAGTATACACTTGCTCGTTATCCTAAGAAAAAGAGGTTTTGAACGAACAGGAGGACAACGACTATGTCTATGACACAGGAGAATACACGTGCAGCGGTTCGCTTTTTGGAAGGAGAACGCGTCTTTTTGCGACCGATTGGCACAGAAGATACTGAATTACTCTACTGTTCCTTGTTCAACAAGGAAACGCGTATGCTGACTGGTACCCAAAAGCATTTCACGCGTGAGCAAATCCACCAGTACATCGAAAACAAAGGCCAGGACTCTTCCAGTGTCCTCTTATTGATCTGCCTGTGTGAAAATGATCAGGTGATTGGCGACGTCCAGATCGGGGATATCGATCGGAATAATCGCAATGCCTTTATCCGAATTTCTATTGACCAAAATGCCCATCAAGGCAAAGGCTACGGAAGCGAAGCCCTCCTGCTGATGCTCGATTATGGTTTTGGCATCCTCAATCTGCATCGTATCGAGCTAAACGTATTTTCCTTTAACGAACGTGCCATCCACACGTATGAAAAGCTCGGCTTCCAACGTGAAGGCATACAGCGCCAAGCCCTTTATTATAACCACACCTATCACGACTCTATTCTCATGTCCATGCTGGCAGATGAGTATCGGGCGAAATATGTAAAGTAACAATGAGAAAATGCACCCGGGGATTATGAAACCCAGGTGTGTTTTTTAAATTTAGGTAAACGACTTCATAAAGGAGTATAATAGGCAAAATGGTAAGAAAAACCACCTACGAGCAATAGATCAGCGCAAGAAAGAGAGAGAGTGACATGAAGAGAAAACTCCTATTCACCATCAGCTTGTTCATCATCCTGAGTGTATTGACAGGGTTCCATCCCGCATCAGCCAACACCTTGCAGCAATCATTGCAAGCAAACCTTGTCCCTGTTTCAAAAATGGAGCTTCCTGCAAAAACCATCATCGGATTTGGAGAAGCTACGCATGGCAACAAGCAATTCACTACGCTGAAGTTAGATATTTTTAAGCATTTGGTAGAAAAACAAGGTTATCGCGTATTTGCCATCGAAGGTGATTTTGGCGGTGGACAAAAGGTCAATGAATACATTTTAGGCGGCAGCGGAACTGCACAGGATGCCGCAAAAGCCATCGGATTTACGATTTACAATACAGAAGAAATGGCTGCCCTTCTCTCTTGGATGCGCGCCTTTAATGAGCAGCGGGATGCCAAAGATCAAATTCATTTCTATGGCTTTGACATGCAACGCTATGACCATAACAAAAACGGGCTATTCTCCTATTTGAAAAAAGTTGATCCGACACTCGCATCCAAGTATGAGAAGCTGCTTACGAATCTGAATGATAAGACGGTGTATGATCAAAAGATCACCCTCGTACAGGAAGCGCTCTCCCACATAAAAAGCTTGATGGAACAGATGAAACAAAACCAATCCGTTTACATCGCGAAAAGCTCTGAGAAAGAATATGAGCTGGCTACTGCCTTCGCAGAATCAATCAAGCAAAACGCTACACTGCGCGGAACAAATGCGAACTATGGCAACACCCGTGATCGTTACATGGCGGACAAAGTGATGTGGATTTTATCCTTTGAAAAGAAACAGTACGGTCGCAACAACCTGTTCATCGCCGGACATAATGGACACATTGAAAAGACCTCCACTTCTGTAGGAATGACAACCTGCATGGGGGCACATCTCGCAAAAGCCTTGGGGGACCAATATTACGCAATCGGAAGTGAATTCTACGAAAGCACCTTCCTTGCGAATGACGCCACTACCAATGAGCGCAAAGAGTTTACGGTAAAAAATAGTGGCAATAATCGGCTAGCTGTTCTGTTTGCACAGACAGGCATGGCGGATGGATTCCTTGACTTTGCAAAAGCAAAACATCATGCGGATTTTTACACCTATTTGAACAAAGCTCAGCCCATCAGTGCAATCGGTGATGTTTTTAGTGGATGGTATGGAAAAATGGAGAAGCTGTATACGTTGCAGATGGTTCCAGCAAAAGCTTTTGATGCGATCATCTTCGTGCGAACTGCTACTCCTTCGGTAATGATAACGGATTAACGGGTGGACATTTGCCTGGTTAAAAAATTACGGCAGCCAATGAAACTGGCTGCCGTTTTTTGAGGGTATGCGATTATTGCTCCACTACCTTTTCAAGCTCGCCGCACCAATTGCTCCAGCCATACTTGGCTCCACCCAGTGCTTGAGCATTTGAGATACCGGTTTGTTCGAGATGAAGGTTAACCTTTCCGTTCCCTAAATCCTGCAACGTCCAGGTGACCGTGTGCTTCTCTCCTCCACTGCACCAAGTATAGGACAGCCTGTGTGGTTCTTCCACGATAAGCACTTCGCCGTAAACAATTCCATCCCAATATTCGGTCGGCTGAGTGCGAAACTGAAAGTGGTGTCCGATGACGGGCTTAAAATCATTTTCCATCGCCTGTCCGGTGTGGATGTTGACCATCCACTTGGTAAGCTTGTTTGCATCAGTTAAAGCGGACCAGAGCTTCTCCATCGATGTCTTGTACTGAAAATCCAGGGATAATGTTAAACTCATTCTTCTTCCTCCTCTAAAAATTGGTTCAGGCGTAGCATATTCGTACTCCAGAACTGCGTATAGAAAGCCAACCAATCTTGAATTTCTCTAAGTGGAGCGGCGTTTAGCCTAAATCGGGTTTCTCTGCCTACTTTTCGGTCAAGTACCAATCCGGCCTCTTTAAGGATTGTCAAATGCTTGGATACCGCTGTACGCCCCATTTGAAACTGTGCCGTTAATTCATGAAGCGGCATCTCCTCTGCCTCTGCTAACAGGCGAATCAATCGACGCCTGGTTGGATCCGCAATCGCATCAAACGCATCCCGTAACGGGTTGTTTTCGCTCACAACACTCCCTCCAAAATCTGATTTTCTGTAGTATGGTGGGGACAACCGTTAATTTCTGCAACCTCCCTAAAGTTTGCGGCTCATCGGACGTAGCGCCCACGAGGCGATATTTAGCGCAGCATAAGAAAGCGGAAGGATCATATAAAACCCGTACTCTCCATAATCGTTCGCTAGCGCATGAGATAAAGCCGCACCAGTCATTAAAAAGAAGATACCAGCGTGAACCCATTCTTTAAGCCGAGGAAAACCTGGGATGACGAGAGCAATGGCTCCAAGCACTTTCCAAATCCCGAGAATGATCAAGATGTATAGCGGGTAACCAAGATTCGTCACTAACTCGATGTTTCCTCCAAATTGCATCAGTTGCCCAATACCACTTAACAAAACAGCTACTGCGAGTAGTAATGTAACTGACCAATAAGCAATCATTTTTCCTCGGGGCTTGGTTTCTGCTTTCGCGATTGTTTCTGCACCGTGAATTTGACCCATTTGTTTCCCCCTCAAAATGGTTTCAAGTGAAACTTATTCAAGTCCCAAACTTTCCAAATGACTAACCCTTAATTGGACACCAAATAGTGTCACTTTGATAATACGACACCTTTTAGTGTCCTGTCAATAACGTCCTTTCGCACTACTTGAAACCCGAAGTCAGTGTATTTGTCCCCTGACTACATGCAAAAAAGCATCGGCGCGCTAATGCCGAAGCTTGATGATTGTCATTCGAATCTAGATAACTGCCTGTTAACGTAACCCTTGACTAAGTTCTACGATCCTACCCTTCACATTTCCATTGTTAAGTCCCCCGTGGTAACAAACCACAGATACAATGTCGAGGTCTATATACTTTTTCACCGAGAGTCTAGCAGCATTCATATCTGGTGTGGTCGGGACATGAATGCCTTCAAGAAACCCGTTTACACTGTACATCGAGTCCCCGGCAATGAGGATCTTGCTTTGCTTTACATACAGACTGATATGACCGGGAGTATGCCCAGGAGTATGAATGACGCGAAGCCCACCGCAAAAGGGCAGTTCCTGACCGTCACTCACGGTATAGTCCACTCTGCCTTTGGGAGGATTCTCAAGGTGACCGTCTTTTAGAAGCGGTATTTCCCCCTGAATATACGGTTTATCCAGTTCATGTGCATAAACGTGAACATGATCTCCGCACTCCCGCAAAATCTCAGGAAGACTGCCGATATGATCCACGTCCTGATGCGTCAAAATCACAGCTTTTAGCTTGTCGAACGATACGCCTACCTTTTCCATTGGCACGCGTAAATCATCCATTTGTCCTGGGAATCCGGTGTCAATTAAAACAGCCATGTCTCGATCCCACAAAAGAACGGGGTGAATGATATTCCCATGAAAATCTAGATGAAGCATTTCTACTCCCTTTGAAATTTCCATCAATCAGCCCTCCGTAAAACTTAATTTTTACGTAGGATTATATTATTATGTTGGTTTCGTTTTTGTCAACATCTGTAAACTTCTTTTGTATAAAGCGCTCGAGATAGCAATCCAAAAGAAACGAACTTCGGTCAAATTAGATAAAATTGCCATTATAAAACGTTAACGAGAGGAATGAAGAAGATGAAGACGATCCAATCAAAAGACGGCACTACGTTAGCTTATGATGTGTATGGCAGCGGGCCTGCATTACTCTTCATAACAGGCGCAACTTGTTTTCGTTCATTTGAACCGGTCTTGCATGATGCACACGTATTTGCAGAACAATTTACCGTCTATCATTATGATCGGCGCGGGCGAGGTGACAGTGGCAACACGCTGCCGTACGCTTTTGAACGTGAAATTGAAGACATTGAAGCTATGATCGATGCAGCTGGAGGTACGGCTTATCTATACGGTCATTCTTCGGGTGCTATACTGGCACTTGAAGCTGCCATGAAGCTGGGCGACAAAGTGAGCAAGCTAGTTCTGTACGACGCGTCCTATTCAAGCAACGAGGTGGACCAAAGAGAATTTAATGAGCTCGGGCAAAGCGTGAACAATTTGCTTGATACTGGCGACCATAGTGAAGCGATAAGCCTCTTTTTGGAAGGGATCGGTATTCCTAAAGAAGTGATTTTCTATATGCAGCAATCGCCGCAGTGGGAAACCATGGTGGCACTTGCCCCTACTCTTGCTTACGACATATCGTTGGCCAGCGATCTCCCGCCTCTTGAAAAGGCCCATCACCTTCGTGTCCCTACTCTCATTATTGTTGGTGAAAAAAGCCCTGCCTCCTTGCACGATGTTGCAAGCCAATTGAGCCAAGCCATTCCTCATGCACAGTGCAGTCAACTTGCAGATCAAGACCACATGCCTAACCCTACTGTTTTGCTTCCGTTACTCACGGGTTTTCTTACTCACAATGAATAGGTGATAATTATATACACAGGTGTCTCGCCATTTGCGAATTTTGAGCGAGGCTGGGCTGGTACGCTCCCGCCATCGTTTTGGTATCGTCTGCGATTTCCGATCACCGCGATGAAGCTGGACTCGCAGAACAGCTTGCCGCTCATTTCACTGTCTACAACTACGATCGTCGCGGGCGCGGTCATAGCTCTGATTCCGCACCCTATGCCGTCGAACGCGAAGTGGAGGATATCGAGTCCTTGATCCATGAAGCCGGCGGAAGTGCCTATTTGTTTGGCAGTTCATCCGGCGCCGTGCTGGCCCTTGAAGCAGCCAGCCAATTAGGTTCTCGCGTTCAAGAACTCTTTTTGTACGAACCGCCGTTCATCATTAATGACAGCCGCAAACCCGTTCCAACAGAGTACGTACAACAATTGAACACGTTAATCGAGGCTGACAAACGAAGCGAAGCGGTTGAATACTTTATGACCGAAGCTGTCGGTATACCCGCCGAATACCTCGATTTTAGGAAAGCAGACCCATCCTGGCAGTCCATGGAAAGTTTAGCTCACACCCTTGCCTATGATGGCTTGATCATGGGTGAAACGCAATCTGGCAAACCATTCCCAAGCGGTCGATGGAAAGTGAACGCCCCAACATTCATCATGACAGGGGAAAACAGCGGGCCATTTTTCGATGACGCAGCCAAAGCGCTTGCCGAACTGTTGCCTCTGGCTAAACATCAAACGCTAGCAGGGCAAGATCATTCGGCAGTCGTGATGGCTCCAGATGTCCTGGCAAAAGCAATCGTTAGTAGATGTGAATGACGAGAGTAATGCCTACATAAGGAACAAAAGCCCCCTTTTTTGTCAGGGGGCTTTTTGCAGTTTCAGAGCAATTTGTTCTTGATGCTCTCCCCCGTAAAGGTGTGAACCCAGTCGTCATTCGCAGAGCAACCGCCAACGCCAAGTAACAACACCGCAAACAGAAAGCAGACAATCCTTCTCATCCTACTCCCCCTCTGATTCGTCAGGACTTCGGACCACTTCCCTCATCACTCTTGCTCATCCGCCCAATCCAAAAATCCGGACAACAAGCTCTCTTCTTCCGCTTCATTTCCGCGAAGCTTTGCTTCTAAACGATCAATCCGCTTGTAATACGCCTCTGCGTCGGCCTTGGACCTGTTTCGCAACAGACTCCCGCGCTTCTTCCACTGCTCATACGCTTGCTTCGTATAGTGCAAAGCCTTCTCCCAATCCTTCAACTGGTGCTCGTACAGCTTGGCAGCCTCAATATACACCTCTTCTGGGACATATCCGGTGGACTGGATGCACGACTCCCAAACGATTAGGGCTTGATGCCAATCCTTTTGCTTTTTATACAGATGACCGATAGCGAGCTTGGCCCGGTTACTCCACGCATGCTCACTGTCTGCGACGAGACGATAGCCTGCCATAGCGGCATCCTGATCCCCAAGTGCGTCGTACCATCTGGCAATTTCGTAGCTTTCCTCGAGAGAGACCGTTACACTCCCTTGCCCTACCAATAGCCGCGTCATGTGAATGTACATCGTGATCAGAGACAGGACGTCCGTCTCGTTATGCCGCAGCACGCCTTCGATAACATCAGGGTCTTGGGCATGCAAAAAGTCGAAATACCGCACCGGTGCCAAATAGCCTGGCAAATCATCCTCGCGAAAAACATCCAGCTTTTCCTGCTCGATGATACCTAATCGGCACGATTCCAGCTCCGCCTTCCACAGTCTCCTCGCCCCATGCAAAAGGTCAAAATGACCAAAGGTAGGCAAAGCAGGCACTTGATCGCGCACCAGTGTATGCCTCGTCCGCACCTGTGGCCAGTCAAAGGACTTTCCGTTAAAGGTCACCAGATGCGAGGACTTCTGTGCTTGCTCCAAAAACGATTGATACAAGGTCACCTCTGCATGCGGGCCCGGGAGAAAATGCTGGCGCACTACGACGTGCTCCCCCTCGAAACGACTGTACCCCAAAAGAAAAATCGCATTGCCTGCCCCGCCTGACAGCCCGGTCGTCTCCGTATCGAAAAACAGCAAGTCTTCTGACTTCCTGCCCTTAGCGGACAGCGGATGCTCTCGACCAGCCCCTTCCCACATACGGATCGCCTCATGCAGCTCGGAAAAGGCGTAAGCACCATGCTGCTGATCGATCGGATAGCGAACCTCGCGAATCATGACGTACTCGTCATCCCAGATGTAGGGCGATGCCTGCATTCCCTTCCACTTGTCGGCAAAAGGTATCTGTAGCTCAGCACTGCTATCCGCTGGTACGACCGAACTCGACTCTTCCTCCGGTTCTTTCTGGAGAATGGGCCTTACCGCTTCGACTGCTGGCGCTACCGCTTTGTCCGTTTCCAGCGAGAGATGTCCCTTCATCCGTTGCAGCTTGGATTTAAGAGACATAAGTACTTCCCCCTTGAGCGATTCGCAGCAAGGTCATGGCGAGCCCCTTGCTGCCGTCATCTGTCGCTCCCACACAAGACGGACAGCCTGACTCACACGGGCAAGAGACAATCATCCGCTCTGCCTGGGTCAAAATCGTCTCCATTTCCTTATACACTTGCTCGCTCAAGCCGATGCCGCCCGGATAACGGTCGTACAGAAAAATAGTCGGCTCCTGCGAATGCACGGCCTTTCGTTGCGGTATCACGTGCAGGTCCATCGGGTCGCACATGACAAACAGCGGAGCTACGTGCTGCAACACATGCGCCAAACCGACCAAGCCACGTTCCACATCCTCTTTCCCGATCTCACCGAGTAGCGCTTCGGAAAAACCAATCCACGCTGCATTTGTATGCAGCTCCTCTTCCGGCAAATGAATCGGTCCCGATCCGATGTTTTCATGCGTCTCGAACTTGATTTTCTTAAAGATCGTCGCCATCGCATTCACAGCCACTTCGCCATAAGCCAACGTGCTCTGTGCATGACGCCGGGACTGATCCTGCTCCAATACTTTGAGCGAGACGGCCAAATTGGCGTCCGTGTAATAATCGACTTGAACTTCCCGAACATACGCCTTCTTTTCCTCGTAGTCCAGCTTTTCCACCTGGAATTGCGTACCTTGATGCAGGTAGATGGCCTCGTCATGCAAGAGCGTCATGGAGCTGAAACGGTCCATTTCCCCGATGACACGCTCATTTCCCCGTTCACTGATGTCGATGATCACGACATTTTCTTGCGAAGCTGACCGCAGACTGATGTTGTGGGCCGGAAACGAATCGTTCATCCAGAACCACTTGCCCCGCGAGTAATGAAGCACCTGCTCTTCGGTCAAGAACTCCAGAATTTCCACGATTTCCGCGCGCCCGAAGGTATCACCCTCACGAAATGGCAGCTCGTATGCCGCACATTTGAGGTGATCCACCAAAATGATCAGGTTATCGGGATTGATCCGCGCTGTCTCAGGACTGCGGTCGAAAAAGTACTCTGGATTGGCGATCACATACTGATCCAACGGCGTGGAGCTGCCGACCATAACGACGACGGACTCCCCCTGCCGTCTTCCTGCCCGTCCTGCCTGCTGCCATGTGCTTGCGACCGAGCCCGGATAGCCAGTAATGACACACGCCTGAAGCTGCCCGATATCTACCCCAAGCTCCAGCGCATTGGTGCTGACCACGCCCATAATGTCGCCATTGCGCAAGCCGCGTTCGATCTCTCTGCGCTGGCTCGGCAAATAGCCGCCGCGATACCCTTGGATCGTTTTCGGCCCGAGCTTGCGGCGAATCAACTCCTGCAAATACGTCAGCAAAATCTCTACACGTACACGGCTTCTCGCAAACAAAATCGTCTGTATGCCATTCATCAAAAATTGCTCGGTAATGTCTCGCGCCTCCAATGTGGCACTGCGTCTAATATTGAGCTGCTTGTTGACCACAGGCGGGTTGTAGAAAAGGAAATGCTTGATGCCAGACGGAGCACCATTGTTGTTGACTAGCTCTACCTCTTCTTCTGTCAGGGCTTCTGCCAATTGCTTTGGGTTGGCGATGGTAGCCGACGTGCAAATAAATTGCGGGTGGCTCCCATAAAAGGCGCAAATGCGCTTCAACCGCCGAATCACGTTGGCGACATGACTGCCAAAAACGCCGCGATATGTATGCAGCTCGTCAATCACGATGTATTTGAGATGCTCGAAAAAGGACACCCACTTGGTGTGATGGGGCAAAATGGCGGAATGCAGCATGTCTGGGTTGGTGATGACGATATTTCCTGCTTTGCGTACCATCTGCCGAATATTTGCAGGCGTATCACCATCATATGTTTCGGATTTGATCGAAAGGCCCATTTCCGTAATCAGCTCGTGGAGCTCCGACTTTTGATCCTGTGCCAAAGCCTTGGTTGGGAACAAGTAAAGAGCCCGAGCCTGTGTGTCTTCCGATAGTGTCTGGAGGATCGGCAAATGATAGCACATGCTTTTTCCAGAAGCCGTGGGAGTAACCGCGACGATGTGTTTACCTTCGCGCACATGGCGAAAAGACGTTTCTTGATGCGTGTATAAGGAGGGAATGCCTCTATTCGTCAGGGCATCTCGAATTCGTCCGTCTAGTTCACTTGGAAATGGAACGGACTTTGCTTCACGGGCAGGAATGACCCTCCAATGCGCAATGTTATCGCGAAATCGTTCCTCTGTTTTTATGTGATCCAATATGGCTGCAATATTTTTTTTCACATTCATTTTCGTCACCTTCTTGCTTCCATTTTACGAACGTACGCTCGTTATGTAAACATGGAATAAAGATCCACTTTGAACAGATACTACTATCAACTCAAGTACGTAGAGGTATGCTCATGAAAGATGCTTCTTTAACTTTTTTTCAAGTAGTCTGTATACTAATGCTCACCATTGGCTTAATGAACCACGTGATTGTCATCCCGATTTTGTTGGATGCCGCAAAACGGGATGCTTGGATTTCCGTTATTTTGGCAGGTGTCTTCTTCATTGTGTGGGTCTGTCTTCTCTATTCGGCTGTTGCCAAAACTCGCAAGCAAAATCTCTTTCTCTTGCTGAAAAGAGCGTACCATCCCGCTATTTCCAATATATTGGCAGCCATTGCCTGTGTCTATCTATTCATGATGTGCGCGATTACGATGAGGGATACGGTTACCTGGATTCATGTCGCGTTTTCCCCGAAAATGCCCACTATTTTCATCGCCTTCATGTTGGCGTGTATTTGTTTATGCAATGCATACTTGGGCATACGATCCATCGCAAACACAGCGGTCCTTTTCCTGCCGCTAGTCATCTTTCTTGGATTCTTCGTCATGTCTGCCAACTACACGCATAAAAGCTATATTTTGCTGAAACCATTCCTGGAATACGGCATGCTCCCTGTGTGGAAAGGCGTGGTCTTTGTCGGGGCGGGTTTGATTGAACTGATCATCCTTTTGTTCATGCAGCAGCATATCCGGTCCAAGTATTCGCTACTATCACTCTTGATCTTTGCTGTCATTTTAATTGGACTGACCTTTGGACCTGTTACGGGGGCCATTGCCGAATTCGGTCCTGAACAATCGGAGAAGCTGAGATACCCTGCTTACGAGGAATGGCGCTTGGTTAATATTGGTCGATATATTGAACACATGGATTTTTTAAGTATTTACCAGTGGTTTTCAGGTGCCTTTATTCGGATGTCTTTGACGATTTTTCTCATCGTCGATATTCTTCAATTGAAAAGCAAAGCGAAAAGAATGATGGTCCTTGTCCTGCTTTTTTCCCTTTTGGTTGCCATTGCCGTTCTCCCCTTCAGCGATAACGTCTTTCTGGACATGTTAACCGCTCATATCCTTCCATTTATGTTTTATACGATGGTCGTCTACTCATTCGTCGTTATCGTGCTCGTAAACTGGTCCAGTCGAAGGAGGGGAATGATTCATGAGGAGAAAAAAGGGGATTGATGTATTTGTTCCAAACGACCATCCACCACCCATACCAGATGACCAACCATTAACCGAAGACTATTTTCGCCAATTATTTGCCGCATGTGTGGATGTCATTATTGATACGATAAGCCTCCCTTATCAAGGAAACGTGGAGAGTTCATCTCTCGTGACCATTATTTATTCTGAGGGTCTGTGCGATATCAAGCAGATCAATCAATATGTAGTCCCGAAATTGTCCAAAATGCATCAAACCTCTCCCATGATGAGTTCTTTGGACATGCAGCAATACAGTGAGCTATTTTTGAAAGAGGCCATCGACGATCGAAATCCTGACCATATAGTCAAAAAAGTATTCGAAGGGGAACTGCTCCTCTTCTTTCATTCGTTAAACAAGCTGTATTGGATGGAACTCTCCGACCCGCCGCAGCGTGCCCCCGAAGAATCAAATACAGAGGTCTCTGTAAAAGGACCGCGTGATGGCTTTACCGAAGAACCGCACATCAGCATCGGGCTGATCAGGAAGAGACTCAAAACCAATCGGCTCGCCGTAGAAGAGTACAGATTGGGAGATGAGACGCACACAAAGGTCAATTTACTATTTCTCAAAAATCGGATCAATCCAGATACCTTGGAAGAAATTCGCACAAAGCTTTCCAATTTGGAAGTACAGGCGCTTGTGAGCAACACGCAATTGGAAGATATATTGACAGGCACACGCATCCCCTTGTTTCCTCTGTTTGAGTATACAGGTCGGCCCGATTTTGCTGTGAACGCCTTGTTGCACGGAAAATTCGTCATCTTTGTGGAAGGGTCTCCTTCCGCCACGATTGCTCCTGTTACGCTGACCTATTTATTCAATACGCCGGAAGATGTCTACTCGTATTTTTGGTATAGCGCGTTTACCCGGCTCATGAGATTGTTCGGATTCGTATTGGCCTTGTTTCTGCCTGGCTTCTGGATCGCCTTGATCACCTATCATCAAGACCAGCTCCCGTACACACTGGTAGCCACACTTGTTTTATCCCGACAAGGCGTCCCCATCCCTGTCCCTTTTGAAGCAATCGTGATGCTCTTATTGTTTGAGTTATTTCGGGAAGCAGGCATGCGCCTTCCCATGGCTTTTGGCCAAACCTTGTCCGTCGTCGGCGGGCTGATCATCGGACAAGCCGCCATCAGTGCAGGCTTAACCGCTCCTGGGATTCTGGTGGTAGTAGCCATGTCCGTGCTGTCTACGTTTTCGCTGGTCAATCAAGACCTCGTCGGTACGGTTAGCTTGCTTCGGCTCCTTATCTTGATCGTTTCTGGCATGGCGGGGTTGTTTGGCTTTTTCATCATGGTTGGGATCATCGTGCTGTACCTGACCAATTTGCGATCCTTTGGGGTTTACTACCTGGAACCGATCTCTCCCCCTGTTTTTCAGGATCTGTGGAAAGTCATCTTTCGGATCCCCTGGGGAAAATGGGGAAGCGTCCCCAAAATGCTGCAAAAAACCAGATCAAACAAGGAGAATTAACAATCGCTATGCATAAACTACGATGTTTTTTCACAATTGTATTGATCTCTTCCCTGTTAAGCGGATGCTGGGGCGCCAGGGAAATCGAGCATATGATCTACGTCAATTCCATCGGTATCGACTATGTAAAAGGGAAATTTGTGTTCTACACGCAAATTATCAGTTTCAATAACATTGCCAAGCAAGAAGCAAGCGGACAACGCAATCCACAATCCATTTCCGTCGGCAAGGGAGAAGGAAGAACGTTGGATGAAGCCATCTTCAATCTGTACCGGACTGCTCAACAGCGTCTGTCCTGGAGTCATATCAAGGCCATTGTTTTTTCCGAGGGCGCCTTGAAGCAAGATGTGATTAATCAATTATTGGATGTGATCGACCGATATTACGAATTCCGCTATACCGTATGGACGTTTGCGACGAAGGAGCCGATCGAAGAACTATTTAATGCCAAGCCGATTCTCAATATCTCCATTCTTTATTCCCAATTAAATGACCCGGAGGATATTTACCGACAAAGCTCTGTGGTAGCCCCCATTTTTCTCTACAAGTTTATTTGGAAGTGGAAAGAAAGTGGACAAACCGTGCAGTTGCCCGTAATGAGTATCAACAAAGTACAATGGTCCGAAAACAAAAAAAAGCATCCAACACTGATCATGAGTGGCGTCTGTTTTTTGCAAAACAAGAAATTAAAGCTATGCCTGCCGCGCCCGGAAATCATGGGCCTGCGCTGGTTGGACAAAGAAAGTCGTCGACCTGGGATTACTGTTTTCCATAATGGTGAGCCCATTACCACACTCGTCATGGAAAAGATCAAGCCTGCGATCATCCCACAGGTGGAAGACGACAAGGTGACGTTTCATCTCAAGGTGAGTACAAAGGCAAACATGCCACAATTGGTGAAAGCCGTTCCAGAGGAGGATTTACGAAAATATGCGGAAAAAAGCATTGCCGACGAGATAATGCACACGTACCATCTAGGACAAAAAACGCAAACGGATGTGCTGCAATTGTCAGATGCCCTTTATCGAGAAAATCCCAAGGCATGGCACAAGTTAACGAAAAATGGTGAGCTCCCCCTACGTCCCGATACGATTTCACGCGTGGATGTAAAGCTACAGCTTTTCGGGGGAAATTTGTCCAAGATCCGGGAGCATTAAAACGAACCGGGACCAGTCTCTGTTGACTGATCCCGGCTTTTTTTGTTTAGGAAAGCTGATTTAAATGACTATGCGGCGTTTCATTTCGTTGGATTCGCTGTATGTTTTCCACAAAAAATTGATACCTTTTCTCGTGGAATTTGGTTCCGTCAGGCATGCCTGCTGTATGCGGCGTCAGCACGACATTTTTCAAGGCACGCAGCTCACTGTCCACGCTGAGAGGCTCCACTGTGAATACATCGAGGCAAGCTCCGCCAATCACATTGTTTTTCAGTGCTTCGATCAAGTCCTCTTCACAAATGATCTGCCCTCTCGCTGTATTGACGAGAAGTGCATCGTTTTTCATTTTAGCTAAAAACTGCTTGTCCACTAGATGTCTTGTGGATTCGTTCAGAAAAATGTTCAGGGTGATCACGTCAGATTTGGCAATCAGCGTGTCCAGATCAACCATTTCTGCATCATCGCTTTGCCTGTTCGGGTTGGTGTCGTACGCAAGCACCTTCATCCGGAAGACTTTTGCCAGCTCCGCTACGCGAGAGCCGATGGCGCCAAAGCCGATGGTACCGATGGTTTTTCCTGCGAGCTCGCCACCGACGTAGACGAGCTTGGTCTCATCCTCACGATTTTTCATCGCTTGATCGAGATAAGCGATGTTTTTGTAATACCCCAGAATGAGCGCCATAATATGCTCAGCTACTGCGTTTGCATTCACGCCAGCCGCGTTGCTCACCCAAATATTTTTCTTCGTGCATGCCTCAATATCCACGTTGTCAAAGCCTGCACCCGTCTGGACAAACTTCAAGTTGTGCGATTTGTTCAGCAACTCTTCGTTTACTTGGATATGCTCGGGAATCAACACATTTGCTTCGCTGATAAATAACTCGATCTGCTCAGGCTCCACGATTTGGATGCGCCAATCCTGCGGAAACGCTTGTGTCACGCGTTGCTTGGAATAATCGGTAAAGTATCCCGTAATCAATACATTCACTTCTGCCACAGCCCCAGTCTTTTCGTTTATGCATTGGCCCATGCTTCGTAAAAAGCACGTTTTACATTGGCGATTACCAGCATAGGCGATTCATTCTCAAAGCGCCCCACCTCAAAGGTCATAACTGGCTTCCTAGTTGGTTTTGGGCTCTTGAAAAAATCAATGTCATTGAGCGTCGTGATGAACGTCGTCAGCTCATTCACCCCAACCTCTGAATCTTCGACGTGAAAAGGGAGGTGCTTATCCCCGAAATAGCTGGCTTGCCTGTCTTTCAAGTAACAGTTTCCGAGATGAATGTGCGTCAAATAATTTTTGGCCAGCCACAAGGATTTGTGCGGGTCTTCGCCCATAATCGGCAAATGGCTTTGATCCAGCAAGAGGCCAAAATTGTCGTACTCGCTTCGGATCACGTTTGCTACATGCACCGCCTCATGAGTAGGTCCGAGCAAATAGTTGCGGTCGACATACCGATCCCCGATCTCCAAAGAAATGCATAGCTCGTACGTATCGGCTTTTTCTTTTGCGTACTTGCACAGCTCCATAGCTGAAGCAATAAACGCCTGGATGTTTTTTTGCTTGTTTTCCTCGCCTTGAAATTTACCCGTTACGATATGCATGATTTTTGCGTTCATTTCATAGCAGTGGTCGATCAGCATTTTGCCTGATTGGATAGACTTGTTGCGAACGACCGGGTCCAAGGAGCTGAGATCAATCTGCAATTCACGGGCTGCATCTCCGCCGTTGAAAATAACCTCTACACCACTGTACGCCATATACTTTGCGGCAAGCTGCCTCGTCTCTTTGTCCGCGATATAGGACACTTCCACTGCCGTAAAGAATGGGTCTTCCAGGATCGCAAGGAGACTCGGAAGCATTTGTTCAGGCCGGCTCTGTGAAAAAGGAAACAGTTTAGGCAAGACTATGCCGATACTCGCCATCTTCTCCACAGGGTAAATCATACGATTTTACCGGACAAAATCAGCTCTGGCAGCTCTTTAACGGTGTCGAGCACATGCGTATGATAGTACTTGCCCCATACCTCGATTGGGGTCGAGCCTTGCATCACGCCGATGACTGCTTTGCAGCCTGCGTTGTAGCCTTCAAGCATATCCGCTGGCGTATCGCCGAGCTTAATGACTTGTCTGACGTTTTGCACGTTCAAATATTCCATTGCCTTGAAAATCATGAACGGAGCCGGGCGTCCTTTGCCTTCTGGTACCATATCCAGGTCTACTGCGTAATCGATCAAGCCATCCTTCACCCAACCGAGCGACTCCATGATGACGCTGTTGATCTCTTTATGGAACCCTGTCCCAGTCGCTACCTTGATGCCATTCTCCTGGCACCATTTCAGCGTTTCGGTTGCACCCGCGATTTCGCGGCAATTTTCTTGATAGAACGCAATCATGTATTCCGTGTATCGCTCATACAGCTTAACTGCTTCCTCGTGTGTCGAGCTGTCGATATCGATTTCAAAGTTTTTGAAGTCGATCCTATTTCCTTGTGTTCTCGCAATCAAATATTGATAGAGATGAATCTTGTTCGTTCCCATGTGCGTGCTGATTTCATCTGGTGTCACGTTTAATCCGTATTCCACTGCCGCTTTATGCAGACAATCTCTCACTGCGTTATCGTCCTCTACCAACGTTCCTGCCAGATCAAATACAGCCAATGCGATACCGTTTTTCATTTATCCATCTCTCCTGTTCGCTATGTTTTATGTTTTATGATTTATTGCTTCAGTGCTTTGTCGAGTTCTTTTTGTGCCTTTTCCTTCGCCACTTTAAGCGCTTCTGCGGCAGGAATGTTTTCGATCAGCACCTTGTCTTTCGCCAACTCAATTTCCGCATAAATTTTGCCGCCTGTCGGGTCTACAAAAGGAGCAATTCCATTCGTCTTCGCCTGTTCCAAAGGCACCGAGAAGTACGGATTTTCTTTCAATTTGTTCTGGTAAATTTCTGTGTTCACGGCGCTGTCCCGAATCGGAATATAGCCTGTCTGTACGGCCCAGTACGCTGTTTTTTCTGCTTCCGAGAAGTACTTCACGAATTCCCACGCGCCCTCTTGCTGTTCTTTCGAGGATGCTTTGAACAGATTGAACATGACGGAAATGGCTACAGGTCTAGGTGGTTGTCCATTGAAGCCTTTTTGCATGCCAGTTGCTACCTTGGTGAAATCCAGATCTCCCCCGTCACCGGAAGACCCTGTGTAACCTGCGGATTTTCCGTTCATCACGTTGTCGATGGTTTTGTACCACCATTCCCAGCCATTGCCGCCATAGACGGTATCCATGATTTTGTCCTCATGAATGTACTTGCGAATGCTGTCCCACGCATACACCCATTCCTCCGAGTCGATCGTGACAGTCTTGCCATCTTCGCTCACGATATCGCCGCCAGCAGAACGGGCGTAGTCGATCATATGCTCCGTGTACCACATGATGGACCAGCCGTTAATTCCCTCTTTTTCTTTGATGAGCTTGGCTGCATCCGCCAATTGCTCGAAGCTCGTGAGCGCATTGTAGTCAATCTTGTATTTGTCAAAAATATCTTTGCGGTAGTACATCATTTGCGTACTGACATAGGCAGGAACACCCAGCATCGTATCGTTGTACTTCCCTTGCTCTAGCAGCAGAACATCGTCCTTTTTATACTCCGGCTGATTGATATGCTGATCCAACGGCAGCAATGCTTCGCTTTTCGCCAGCTTCATAAATTCCGGATACGCATTGATCGCCAAGGCTGGGGGCTTGCCTGCTGCCAGCGAGGCCTGGAGTACCTGCAACGTCTCGCTGTAGTCACCTTGGACAATCGGAACGACTTCGTATTTTTCATTACTGCTGTTGAAGTCCTGCACGATTTTTTGCATCGTCTCCCCGAGCTTGCCGCCGAGACCGTAGTAGAACTCCAGCTTGATTTTCTCGTTCGGGCTGGATGCTGCATTTGCGTTGCTGTCAGACGCAGCATCGTTCGAACAACCGACGGCTCCGGTAAAAATAAGCGCAGAACTCAGGATGGAAAGAATGACGCTCTTGGTGTTTCGCTTCCGATTTTTCACAATGACTCCTCCCAGTAAATAGCTGTCTTGGTCTATTTGTTGACATACAGATTAGCCATGGAATGAATAATTCTTTTGCTTGCGATTGCGAGCAGGATCAGCATAGGTGCTAGTGAAATCGCACACGCTGCCATCGCCAGTGGGAAGTCCATCCCGTAGCCCGCCTGACTCATAAACAACCGCCGCAATCCAATCGTGACGAACATGTTTTCCTCCGACTTGATCAAGAGCGAGGGCCACATATAGTTGTTGTAGCTGTAAATAAAAGTGATCAACACCAGCGAAGCAATCGCGTTTTTGCAATACGGGATATACACGGTGAAAATGAGTCGTAGATGCCCCGCCCCATCCAGCTTGGCAGCATGCACCACATCCTTTGGCACCTGCGTAAATGACTGCCTCAGGAAAAAGATGGCGAAGATGCTGATGAGCTCGCTGAGAATGTAACCAATGTGCGTATCCAGCAAATTCGCTTTGGACAGCAAAATAAAGGATGGAATGTACGTTACTGCTGATGGGAGCATGTACGTCGCCAAAATAAGCACGAAACAGTACCGAACCCATCTTTTCTGCGCCGTCGCGAAAACATACGCCGCAAAAATCGCGGTAAAAATTTGAAAAACGATGATGATCAGGCTGACAGAAATGCTGTTCCACAAATAAAGCAGCATCTTCGTTTCCGTGAATACGCGGATGTAATTCTCAAAATGAAAGGTGGAAGGCAGCAGGCTCCCGCTGTACACCTCGCTTTTGGGCTTGATCGAAATCAAGAACATCCAGAGAAACGGAAACACCATCAGTACGCTTAACAAAATTAACATTGCATAATTTATGCCTGTTTTTAATTTTGCCAAGGACAAAGCTCCCACCTCATTTGGTAAACAGTAGTTTGGACAAGAAGAAATTCAATGCGCTAATCAAGAGACACATACCTAAGAAAATCATCGCCAATGCTGAAGCTGGTCCGGTTTCAAAATATTCAAAAGCGAGCACGTAGAAGTAGTACAAGATGGTCGAAGTCGCTCCTGAAGGTCCGCCCTGCGTCAAAATATAAATCTGATCATAGGCTTTGAGAGAATTCAGCGTAAAAAAGACGAACAGAAAAACAAGAATCGGTGAGATCGCAGGCAAGGTGATTCTGAATAATTTTCGTAATCCTCTCCCTCCATCCAAATCATTCGCTTTCTCTACTTCCGGGTCCAATTTCGCGAGAGCAGAGGAAAGCAGCAAGATCCCCAGCCCCATGTACTGCCAGATGGTGACGATCATGACGACAATCATCGCTGTCGTTTGTCCACCCAGCCACTTCACGGGCTCCATACCGATCCCTTTCAAGACATAATTGACAATCCCCGAATCGGTATCGAATATGCTGACCCATACCATGGACACGACCACAGTCGGCGTGATCCACGATGAAAATGCACTCGCGACAAAGAAATGGCGAAGCTTCTGTATTTTGTTTAACCGGATCGCTACGAATAGCCCGAAAAGAATCGGCGGAACGACTGTAAAAAAGGTAAACACCAAGGTGTTCAGCAGCACCTTCCCGAAGAAAGCATCGCTCATCAAGTTTTGGTAGTTTTCCAGCCCTACGTAGTCGTAGTCAGGTGAAATATAGTTCCAGTCGGTAAAACTGATTTGGAACGTTTTGATCATGGGGTAGATCCAAAAAATAACTAACGGAATCAGTGTCGGCAAAAGTAATCCAAGCGACCATGCGTTATCCTTGATCGTTTTGCTGATTGGTCTGCCCATTTACTCGTACTCCTTGAAGATGTCTTTGATCGGTTGCCCGTCACATGGATGAGCGATTCGGAACAACTGCGCCAGTGTGGGTGCAATGTTTTCGATGTTTGTTTCTTCAATCACTTTGCTTTTCGTAAACGCATCCCCTACGCACAAGAGAAATCCATTCATCTCATCGACATTCGCGGGATGATACCCGTGCAGGCTTTTCATCTCCTTGTATTTCGGCTGTTCGGGAAATGCGATATCTTCGCCGCATACCGTATGCTTCAAATCGAGGATACCGAATGGCCTGTACGCTGAAGGAGTGTCCTCTGCCAGCTCATAAAAGTGATATACTTCTGGCATCTGTTCAAAAAACGCCATGATTTCTTTGTTTTGCTGATAATCTAACGAGCTATAAAACAACAACGCCCCGCTGCCGTCCCCGACGAATTTGATTTGTTTGTTTCGAAAATGCAGCTTCCACTGGCTTTTAGCCAAAATCTCATTCGGGTAAAAAAACGAGTGAATATCGCTTTGACCATGATCCGAGAAAATGATCAGGTTGAATGGCTTTTGTGTCTTTTTCAACGTTTGCTCGATTTGATCGAGATACGTAAGCAGCTCCTTTAGGCACCGCATTGCCTCAGGCGAGTCTTTCCCATATTGGTGAGACAGCGCATCATAACCGATAAACCTTGCCGCGATAAAATCATAGGTTTCCGTTTTGATCGCCCGCATCGTTTCACGCAGTGCGACATGATCGAGTTCCTCTACTGAAACCTTTGACTTCAGCTTTTTTTTGCTGCCCGATTCCGTAATCAAATGGTGAATATACGGATTTCCGGACGTCATGGGCCAATGAATGCAACAGCTCGTCCCTGCCTGTCTCGCCAACGAATGAAAAATCGTCTGCTTATGAAGTGCTTCGTTACAAAGAATCTCGTGGTCGCCATACAACGCCACTCTTTCCATCGTTTCCGTGCGAGCTACGATATTATCAAAGACACCATTCTTACCCGGTTGGCTCCCAGTCATCGCTGCCGCATGTGCGGTAAATGTGACCGAGGGAAACGTCGTGATCAGTTTTTTGCAGAAGGAGTAATCATTTTCTATCCAGTGCTTCGCGTAAGGTTCAAAGCTTTGATAGCTGATGCCGTCTAACGAGATGAGTACATTCATGGGCGGCACCTCAGATTCTTTTGCGTGTGCTTGTCAAATACATGGACATGGGCGGCATTAATCCCTACGTTCACCTTTTGACCCTTTGCATACATCTGGGTAAAGCTTTTTTTCACGATGAAATTGCTCTCTTTATACTTCAGATGGATCAACACATCCGTTCCGATAATTTCCGTGAACAGCACCTCCATGGCGAGTGCATCGTCACTGCTTTCGGTGAGAAAGCAATGCTCTGGTCTGACTCCCGCGACAATCTCAGGAGCTTGTTCCATCACGTCGAGCGGGAGAGTGGTTTCCAGCATCACTCCGTCTACCTCCACATAGACCCGGCCATCTCGCTGAATCAGACTCGCTTCCATATAATTGATGGGCGGTGAGCTGATGAAATTGGCAACGAACATATCTACTGGGCAATCGATGATTTCCATCGGCGTTCCGATTTGTCGGAACTTGCCTTCCGCCATAATCGCGATTCGATCCCCTAAGGTAACCGCCTCCACCTGATCATGCGTCACGTAAATGAACGTTGAATCCAAGCGCTCGTGCAGCTTTTTGATCTCAATTCTCATTTCATTTCGCAGCTTGGCATCCAGATTGGACAACGGCTCGTCCATCAAAAAGACCTTTGGCTCCTTCACGATCGCTCGCCCGATTGCGACCCGCTGTTTTTGCCCGCCGGACAATTGGCTGGGGAACCGTTTCAACAAATGATCGATTTGCAAAATATCCGCTGCTGCCTTGATGCGCTTTTCTCGCTCTGCTTTTTTGATCTTTTTTATTTTCAGGCCGTATGCCATGTTTTCGTATACGGTCATATGCGGATAAAGGGCATAGTTTTGAAAAACCATCGCAACTCCCCGATCCTTTGGCTCCACTTCATTGACACAAACATCACCAATGTACACATCGCCTTCGGTGATCTCTTCAATCCCGGCAATCATTCTGAGCAGCGTAGATTTTCCACATCCGGACGGTCCCAATAACACCAGGAACTCTTTGTCTTTGATTTCCAGACTGATATCGTCCAGGGTGTATTTATCGTTCGTATATTGCTTGGACAATGACTTCAGCATAATACTCGACATGTTGAAAACCCCTTCATCATTCAATCTTTATTGGACAATTGTTATTTTTTCTTATACACACCAACAAATTCATTTTTGTTCAAAAATGTTTGTACATTCATCGTAATCTAGCATTGTTAACTGCGTATCAAAGCCCATTGTGTTCTTTGTAAACCAACGCACACGACGAAAAAAAGCAATCAGATCAACCTTTCCTTGATCCGATTGCTTTTCTTTATGAGAGTATTTGTATGTGTTTCTTATCTTGTATGAAGAATGGACCATCTTTTTCGTAAAAGAAGTGTAAAAGTCAGTTAAAAAATAAAGATGCAAGATGATGCTCCAGCACTTTCGTAATCCGTTCCCCATTGACACGCTGTGGTTCGAGAAAGGCATGCAGCGCCAGACCATCGATGACGGCATAGAGCTTCTCTGCTTCCATCTCTTTGTCCAGCTCTTTGCGTAATAGATTCAGTTGATCGGCAGAGTCCAACAGCTTGCGGACGCCGGCATAGATCCCGTCGTGCTGTGCATCAAAGCCTTCTTTCTTGTGTCGGAAGTACACGGTAAAAGCAAACCACACTTCCATTTCGACCATCTTTTCTTGATTCGTAGGGAGTAGCTCCAGAAAGATTTTGGTGATTCTCTCTTTTGGTGCCCATTCTTCATTGGCGGCGATTTCAGCAATTCGAGCTGTCGCCCTCTCTTTTACGAGCTGCATGGCATACATCAGCAGTTCATCCTGTGTTGCGAAGTAATGTCGCAGAGCGCCTAATGAAAGTCCTGCTTCTTTTGCTATGCCCCTTACCGTCGCTCCCTCCATTCCTTGCTCGACAATGACACGCCACGTTGCTTCTGCTATTTGTTCTCTTCTTTTCTCATGATCGATTATTTTTGGCATAGTTGTATTTTAACAAGGTTTGCAAGGGACAAGCAACTTTAATAATACGATTGTATTATTTTAAAAACGATGTTAAAATTCTTTCTGTTAGTACAGTTGTATTATAAAAACTTCTCATACAGGAGAAGAAACTTCCGAAAAGGGGACCTATTATAGTGAATTTTGTTGCATGGATGATTGTCGCATGCGAAATTGCATTTTGGGTGGTCATTGTACTTGGCCTTTTCACAAGGTACGTGCTCAAACAAAAAAAGGCCGGGCTTTTTCTTCTCGCCCTGACGCCTGTTGTTGATGTAGTTTTGCTCGTCGTTACGAGCGTGGATTTGTATCATGGTGCTACCGCTACGATTCCTCATGCGCTGGCTGCCGTTTATATCGGGGTATCGCTTGCGTTTGGGAAAAGCATGATTCAATGGGCGGATGAAAAATTTCAGCAGTACGTCACCAAGCAAGGTACGGCGAAGCCCAAGTTATACGGCATGGAGTATGCCAAGCATTACGCCAAAAGCTGGTTTAGACATCTCTACTCCTATGTAATTGGGGCGGCTCTCTTAGCGGGGACCATCTACTTTATCGATGTTGCGGAGCGAACTGCTTCTTTATGGCATATTCTCCGGCTATGGACCGTTGTTCTGGGGATTGATCTGTTGATTACAGCCAGCTATTTTCTTTTTCCAAGGAAAGATAAGCGAGACACCATTTCCAAAAATAATTGGTGAGAGGCTTCCTACTAGCTTTCGTCTTCGCTGTCATCCTCACCAAATGCAAGTTCAATGTAAATAAATTGAATCACCAGCTGGCATATTTGATCGTTTTCATCCAACCCAAAATAGACAGGATAGGCTCCGTCTCCAAATCCGGTCTGAATCATCGGAATCGTTAAATCGGTGCCTGGTATCGTCCAGTTTATATAATCTCCAGCGCTTCTTTGGTATTTTGGATGGTCTTTGTAACTTTGCGCAAAAACACTAGCGAAATATTCATCATAAATATTGCCCTCTGGATTCTCTTTTTTCCAGCTATCATAAAATTCCAGATACGCATCTCTCGTTTTGACATCTACCACAGTAGCAAGGCCTGCATCCACATTAAAGCCAAAATATTCACCTTCCCCTAGATTTTCGAGATCCTCGTTTCCAATGAGGGCTTCCGTAAATTTTTGGGGAGTTTTATCTGTGAACTCCACCTTAGCAGCTGCATACCTGTAGTGGTCTTCTTCAACAGTTACCACACAAACGGTTAAAGG
Source organism: Brevibacillus sp. IT-7CA2 (assembly GCF_949767855.1). NCBI lineage: Bacteria > Bacillati > Bacillota > Bacilli > Caryophanales > Paenibacillaceae > Brevibacillus > Brevibacillus sp. IT-7CA2. The sequence goes on along the minus strand of NZ_CATKQT010000044.1, from coordinate 256,737 downwards.
GAAGGTTCCTGTAGGGACTTTTCGAAAATACGGGGCACTATCTCTCTCCAGATACACAAGTGGATCACGAACCATGATGTCCCCAGTGGGAATCGTGATTTCCCCCAAAGAAAGCAAGTTGATTGGTTTCCCGCTGATCTCCGTTGATGTGAAATAGGTGTGTAAATCAACATGGGGCTCTAACATCTGTTTTTTTTGTTCATATCGTGCTAACCATTGCTCGTTTGGAATCTTAGTCATCTTTATACCCATCCTACTATTGTCAATTTGTAAATCACTCCTAAAATTATACAAAATCGCCCATCGAAACGGTAGACCGGCATGGATGTTTGCATAACGGGCAAGCCGATGCATAGGCATGGTTAGTGGATGAAGTAAAGCAAAACCTATGCATGTCCAAGGATGAAGGAGGTTGCCCCGAATGAATCCGCCAGACAAAGGGAATCCAATTCCTCAGCCGATGAGGAGTGACGGGACCGGATGGGTCGATCTCGGCCCACGAAACGTCATGCGTGATCGGCAAAATCCGAATATGCTAGTTCCTCCCGTCACAGATGCGGGCTTGCTGCCCAATCTGAAATTTTCCTTCTCAGATGCCTCGATGACATTAAATCATGGCGGTTGGTCCCGTGAAATCACCATACGCGAGCTGCCAATCGCCACTACACTTGCGGGTGTAAACATGAGCCTGACGCCAGGTGGGGTTCGCGAGCTGCACTGGCATCAGCAGGCAGAATGGGCTTATATGCTGCTTGGTCGTGCACGAATTACGTCCGTTGACCAACGCGGACGGAATTTTATCGCAGATATCGGCAAAGGCGATCTATGGTATTTCCCTCCCGGCATCCCCCACTCGATTCAGGGATTAGAGGAAGGCTGCGAGTTTTTGCTTGTTTTCGACGATGGGCAATTTTCCGATCTGAATACGCTATCGATCTCCGATTGGTTTGCTCATACGCCAACAGATGTGCTTTCCGCGAATTTTGGTGTGCCTGAACCAGCCTTTGCCGACATTCCTTGCAAGCAAGTGTACATTTATCAGGACGAGGTTCCTGGTTCCATCGAAGCAGATGAAGTGGAATCTCCGTACGGAACCGTCCCCCTCCCTTTTTCCCATCGCTTACTCGCCCAACGCCCCCTCATTACACCTGGAGGCAGTGTACGCATCGTCGATTCCCGCAACTTTCCGATCTCCAAAACAATCGCGGCAGCACTCGTAGAGCTACGTCCCGGTGCCATGAGAGAGCTGCATTGGCATCCCAATAACGACGAGTGGCAATACTACATTTCAGGCCAAGCGCGGATGACTGTTTTTATCGGAAACGGAAACGCTCGAACTTTTGACTACCAAGCAGGTGATGTTGGCTACGTTCCTTTTGCGACAGGGCATTATATCCAAAATACCGGGACAGAAACGGTGTGGTTTTTGGAAATGTTCAAGAGCGACCGCTTTGTCGATGTGTCGCTGAATCAATGGATGGCGCTCACCCCACATGAACTCGTTGCTTCCAACCTGTGTGTAGGTCCTGAACTATTAGATGCTTTGCGCAAGGATAAATGGCCCGTTGTCAAATATCCTGGATATGGCTATGTCCCGTGAATGCAAGAAAAGACCAGCCCGAATGGACTGGTCTTCTTTTTACTTCTCTTTTTTGGGAGTCTTGTAGCTCTTCGGTTGCTTCAGACCACGCTGCTCCATGACCTCACGCAGACGGTCCGGGTAATCCGTAATGATCCCGTCTACGCCATCGTCGATCAGCTTGTTCATCGTAGGTGCGTCATTGACCGTCCACGGAATCACCTTCATCCCGACCTTGTGCGCGTCTTCTACCATTTTCTTCGTGACATAGGGCACATAATTCTCGTCGGTGACTTTGCCGTTTTGTGGAGAGCCATGCACGGGGGAGATAGCATTTGCACCAAATGAGTGTGCCGCCGCCACGAGGTCTCCTCCAAAGTCGTCAATGTCGATTCCGCCCAACCACGGTGAAGCTCCCGGTTGACCTGGCTGCAAGAATTGCGCACCGTTCGTCAGTGCCACAATCGGCAAGCCCGGCTCAACCTCTTTCATGCGCATGAGCGCCCCCCAGTCAAAGCTTTGGATCGATACCCGATCAAGCATCCCGGCATCGCGGACTTCGCGAGCGACGATCTGCACGAAATCTTCACGCGGAGCGGTTTGCTCAGGTGCTCCCGCCTCTACCTTCGTCTCGATATTCATCCAAACATGATTGGCCTTGTAGTCCTTGACGAGATCAAATACATCGCTCAACAGCGGCATCCCGGCACCTGGGCTTGGACGTTGCCCTGGGTATTGCGGCAATGTCTGTGTGCCACAATCCAGCTTGCGTATTTGGTCGAGAGTCAGGTCCTTTATGTACTTGCCAACGTACGGATACTCAGGATCGCCAGCGAAAAGTGGGCCTGTATCTCTGCACTTGGCACCCGAAATCTTGCGGTCATGCGTAATAACGGCCTGCCTGTCCTCCGTGATTTGCACGTCGAGCTCGAGCGTGCTCACACCTAATTCAAGGGCGTGGGAGAACGACGCCAATGTGGATTCTACTGTGAGTCCGAGTCCGCCGCGATGAGCTTGAAGATCGAACTCTTTGGGAGAAGTTTTTGACCAGTGCGGATTCCCGGCGGCAGAGGCGACTGGTGCTACACACATCATAAGGGCGGCAGTTGCTACCATCACTTTTTTCTTCATCATTTGCTTCACTCCTTATAGTATGTATTACCGTTCCCACTATAAATAAATGATGTAAATTTTCATTTCTATCTCTATTAAGTAATCATGAAAGATTTATTTACCCGAATAATGGAACAGCGGCGAACTAAGACTTGAACCATAAAGTCTTAGACTCGCCGCTGTTTTATTCAGCTATCGTATCCCGTTCACTTCATCATCCATGAATGGACGCTTGACTGGAAGCCGCATTAGCATCCTTCAGGTTGCGGTTTTTCACTCCTAGTGATAAGACGAAACAGATAAGCAAAATCAGACACGCTAGTGCATACGGATAGTTGATATCCACATCGAATAAAAATCCAGCTACGATAGGACCTGCAATATTACCAAGACTGGTAAAGGCTGAGTTAAGGCCAGCAACATAGCCCTGTTGATCCTTTGCAAGCATCGACATTTGGGTACTGATGGCCGGTCGCAAAATATCGATCGCCAGAAATACGATAAAGGTAACAGCAAAAATCATCCAAAATCCGTGAACAAAAAGCGTCAGAACAATAAACAAACCAGCAAAGAGCAGACAGACTGAAATGACCCTTTTCTCGCCAAAGCGATTCATTATCCAGCTAAAGGCAGTAAGCTGAACCACTGCGCCTGCTATTGACCCGAATGTAATGATAAACGCGATATCTTTCGGCTCAAATCCAAACTTATGGTCGACAAACAATGAAAAGACCGTTTCAAAATTAGCCAGTCCGAAAGACATGACAAACACAATGATCAAACTGAAAAAATAAGGCTCTCGATAGGAGTACATTAACTGGGAAAGAAGACTGCTTCGTTGTTTTTCACTAGAATGAGAGTCCGATAATGATTCTTCCATAGGTTTCGATTCCTTGAGGATTAACAACGTGATGCATGCAGCAATCAGTCCCGCAATTCCTGCCGAATAAAAAGGTACGCGAATACCAAATTCAGCAATGTATCCTCCAATGCCTGGACCGATAATAAAACCAGTCGTAATGGCTGCCGTAATATACCCCATCCCGGCCGCTCGTTCTTCATTCGTTGTAATATCTGCTGCGTAAGCCATTACGGCTGGCATAATCAGTGCGGCACTGATGCCGCCTAGCAACCTAGAAACAAACAGCAGGACTGGAGAATTCGCTATACCGAACATCCCTTCTGAGATAGCGAATACGACCAAGCCGATCACAATGATCTTTTTTCTTCCGAATGAATCAGCCCATCGCCCGGCAATTGGGGAAAAAAGAAGCTGCGTCAACGAAAAGGCTGCCACTAACAGGCCGATAGTCCCCCCGGTAATTCCCAAACTCTCCATGTACTTTGGCATAATCGGTATAACAAGCCCGATCCCCGTAAAGACAAGGAAAATATTGAACATCAGAATCAATAGGGCTCCCTGATTTTTTAATAATAAAGCCATTTACTATTCCTCCAATCCATCACAAAACACTGAATATCTATTCTAGATAATCACGTAAAAAAAGCTAGCGGGACGGTTTGACAATGCCAAATAAAAACACATCCATCGCTAACCGAAAAGTCGCCAGCGCTTCCTCTCGTTCCATTCGCCGCGAGTGTTGATTTAAACCAAACATCAGGCTGTCCAAGATAATGGCGACTCCGGTTACATTCGTCATTTCAAATTCGCCGTTATCGATCCCCTTTTGGAGCAACTGTTGATTAAAGTCGATATAACCTTGGATCATTTCGTTGATACGATCCTCCACATCCGAAGGCTTCTCCGACATGTCGAAAAATTCATCAGCAGCCTTGGTCAGCGGATGGTTCATAAAATCGGTCGCAAAATGTTCAGCCATTCCATACAATTTATCGATCGAGGTCGTGTAGAGTTGTTCCTTGACCAGCCACTTCTCTTCCCATTCGCTGTTCCAAACTTCAATCAGATGTAAAAACAGCCCTTCCTTGCTTTTGAAATGATAATATATGTTACCGCCGCTGTATCCAGTAGCTTTCACGATATCTTCTATTGATGTAGCCTTGTAGCCTTTTTGCATAAATAAAATTCTGGACGCATCCGCAATCTTCTTCTTGGTCTGCTCTGTTTGCTGCTTCTTTTTATTCAACGATCATTCACCAACTTCCCAGCCAACAATACTGAACTTTCATTCAGTATTATAAGCGTTACAAACATCCTTGGCAAACCTTCTTATGCGATAAGAAAGAGCTATGAAGAGCATTTTGGTTTGAGTCAACATAGTGGAGGAGAAGAAAAAGCACAGGTCTCTTCGACTCTGACATGCCAGCAGGGGGGATTCACTGGCCGTCTCCACTTCAAAAAGGGAATCGTCGAGCCAAAGCCACCCTACGGGCGGAAGTTTCTCAAGGAAGCAGTGTTCGACAAGCGGGTCCCCTTTTTGAAGTTCCGACTGGGCAGGCGTTGTCAAGGTCTACGAGCTCTGTGCTTTTTCTTCTCACCAGCTTTATTGGTTCGTTTGAGACCTTTTAAAACAGCCTAAGACAGCAACAGACCGCACAAAGCCCCTGTAACCACAACCAGCCATGGCTGCAGCTTCCAGTGCTCCAGCATGATAAACAAAATAGCCGCTACGATAAAATCCAGCGGAGCAAGAATGGTACTCGTCCAAATCGGATCGTACAGGGCTGCCAGTAAAATACCGACGACTGCTGCATTCACCCCTACCAGCATTCCTGCTATTTTCGAATTTCTCCTCAAGGAATTCCAAAACGGCAATGCGCCGACGACGAGTAAAAAGGCCGGTAGAAAAATGGCAATCGTAGCCACTACTGCACCGACTCCTCCTGCAATCATTGCTCCCAAATAAGCGGCAAAGGTAAACAATGGCCCTGGTACTGCTTGTGTAGCCCCGTAGCCGGTAAGAAATGCTTCTTCCGTTATCCAACCTGTCGGGATTACCTCCCTCTCCAGCAAAGGCAATACAACATGACCTCCGCCAAAAACAAGTGAGCCTGCACGGTAAAAGCTCTCAAACAACGCTAGCAAGGAAAAGCCTGTGTTCTCTCGGAGGATGGGCAGCACAAGCAAAAGCCCGAAGAAAACGATCCAGCACGCAATGGCTAGTGGACGACTGATCGGCACACGAAATTCAGGGAGCTCCGAAACTTTTGGCTGTCGGAAGATAAGCAACCCTGCTATTCCTGCTAGAATCATGACTGTAACCTGACTCCATGCAGAATGCCACAACAGCGTGATGGTAGCAGCGATGATCGCAATCGTCACGCGTGTTCGATCCGGGGTCAGCTTTTGTCCCATCCCCCATACGGCATGAGCAACAATCGCGACAGCTACTACTTTTAGACCGTGAATCCAAGAAGCACTGCCACTATCCACTCCTTGTAAAGTAAACGCAAATATCAGGAGCGCCAATACCGAAGGCAGAGTGAAGCCGATCCATGCAGCAACCCCTCCCCACAATCCGGCTCGCATGATTCCGATTCCGATCCCTACCTGGCTGCTTGCGGGGCCAGGGAGGAACTGACAAAGCGCAACCAATTCCGCGTAGCTTTGCTCATCCATCCATTTTCTTCGTCGAATGTATTCGTTGTGAAAATAACCGAGATGCGCGATGGGACCACCGAATGAGGTCAATCCCAGCTTGGTCGAAACGAGCAAAACTTCACGCACAGCTTCCCATCTACTTATTTGGTGCGCGGTTTCTTCTAGGCGATTATTCTTCACTTAGCTGTACACCTCTCCGCTTTCCGCTTCATCATACATGCTATTTTATCGCTTTTCCTATCCTTTCATTGTAAAAAGATCGTGAAGAAGGCTCCGCATCGATACGGAGCCTAGACCCTACTATTCCATTCGAAATACCGGTCCTCTCGCCACGAACGGCAGGTTACTCCCCTTCGGCAGCATGATGGCATGACTACGGATTACTTTGATCCGATCACATTCCCCATCGGTAATGATCAAAATCGGACCGTCCTTTGGAAAATCGGTTGCTTTCTCAAGCATGTCAATGCCCGGCTGCAGGATCGTTCCCCCTCGTCCTTTTACTTTGACGCGATCTGCAATGTCCTCTGGAGAAAGGTAGCCCGCATCATGCGCCTGCGCATCACAAAAGACCACGCGCGCATACGGAACATCTCGCGCTACACTGTAACTCGCGATCGCCCCCAATGCTTTGCCGAGCAGCTTGGTATCCATCGAGCCGGATGTATCGATCACGACGCCAAACGTGCGTGCCAGCTGATCCGTTTCCCGAAAGCTCCAGGCAGGACGGGCAATGTCAGGTGTAGAGGACTGTCTGCGGCTTGCCCTTGCATACGTGCGGCTCTTTTCCAACGGTGGAAAATGCTCGTCAAACCAACGGGCAAGCTGAACATCCCACGGAATCGGCGGTTGCCCCAAGGCGCGAATCTCTTCTACCAAACCCGCAGGCAAAAGCCCTCGCCCTTTCTCCTGGTGGTAGATCAAGCCTTGCGACATCGCATTGCGATAAAAGTCATCCAGCGTCGTTCCCGGACCCTTTTCCCAAAAACGCGGATCGTCTCCATCCAGAATATCGCCCATGCCGATCCCACGTAAGGTGTAGAGCTTGCGATACGTACGCATGTCCGTCACGATTCGGTCGTAAATCGCTTCTGCCGAGAGTCCCTTCAAGTCTGGATCGTACAGTCCGCCAATTTGCGGAAAACGTCCCACACCTAGCTCCATCAGCCATTGATTAATCACGTAATCGCAGCTGACATTCCAGTAATACGGGTCGCGGCCTTGGCAGCGCTCATGGTGGCGCAGCCCAGCGTGCAATAGCTCGTGTGCCATCACGAATTTGCATTCCTCTTCATCCAAGCCCGCCGCAGGATTGATGAAGATTTCGTTGGATGTTACATCAATAGCTGCCACCGAGATTTGCAGCCGTTGACAGATCTGCGAATCCTCGATAATCGTGAAATGGCTCGCTAGGGAAGCCAGCAATGGATAATGATTGATGAACCAGCGCTTGGCCTTTTGTGCCTCAGACAGCTGGTTCTCTTCATTCCCGAGAGCATCGGAATAGCCGCCCGCTACGCTGACAGCACTTTGCACCGCCTGCGCCAGCCCGATCCCCAAGAGCCGCTCCCACTTCACATCTCGATTGTAGGTGTACCGGACGTATTTATCCGAGAAAAGCATATCTGCCTGTTTTTCCCCGCCCGTTCCAAACAGCTTCAAATGCTCCGGTACCCCATGCTCCACGAACCAGTCATACAGCTCTTCTTCGCTCTTTCCCGATTTATCCAGCTCAAAGGCCATTTCAGCAGGAGGCTTCCCCAGCTTCATGTCTCTCAAAAAACGCGTAATATAACAATCGCATGCGATGTTCCACAATATCGGCTGCTCTTTTTCCACAAAATGTCCGAAGCCCAAATGCAGAAGTGCATGTGCGAGAACATAAATCCATTCCCCGACTTCCCCTCTGCGCTTCGGATGCGCGTACAAGCTGCCTTCCCGGGTCACGACTACCCAACCGTTATCCGGACAAATACTTCGCTCGGAACGAGTAAAGTGCGCTCGCGAGGACAGTGGACCAAACATCGGATGATGACTCAAAAAATGTACGGCCTGCTCGTAGTTTTGCGTTGCCGGGTCGTTTTTAACTCCTCTGGCCATTGGCTATTTGCCCTTCCTGTCCATGGCCAGACGCGGTAAATCACGAATTACCTCTACAACGAACCAGTCTGGCAATCCGTCGCCATCCTCGTGCCGCGCCACTACCATCTGCGCCATTTCCAGAGAGATGGAAGCGAGCTCCTTCAAGAGAGCTTTCGCTCGGTGTGCAAACCGTTTATGCTGCTCCCCCACGGAGGCTTTATCCGCTGGCAGTTCTTTTTTGATCTGCGAACGGAATGAATCGGCAAGAAAATACAGTACGTCCCGATCCTCTGGAGCCGTTGGGAAAGAAGCCTCACCCTCCAAAATACGGTTGAGCTGGTATTTGCCTTGAATATTCTTGTGAAAAGCTCGAAATTGAGCAGCATGCTGGGGCGTCAAGCATCCGAAGGCCAGTACCCCCACCATCTCTGTCGTCAAGTTCTCACCGAATTCGTTCAGGGCATCAGAGAGCATGTGCCAGGAACGCGGAGTAGAAAACGGTTCCTCGCTCTTCGGTGGCTGCGACCACAAATAGTCCGGGCGCACCTCCAAAAATTGCAGCACGTAGGAATGAATACTGTTGCTGTACGCCCAATTCATCCATTGTTCATACGAGACTAGCAATTGCACGTGGAACATCCGGTTGATCAGAGCAGACGACATCGGTTTGACAATCGCGCTATCCTGCGCGCGGTTTCCTGCTCCAATCACAATGGACCCTTCTGGCAGATGGTAATCCCCAATTCTCCGCTCATGAATCAGACTGTAAAACGCCTTTTGCACTTCTTGCGAGCATGCATTCAATTCGTCAAGAAACAAGCAGTACGGTTCTTCTCGCGCAATTTGCGCAGGTGGGCAAAATCTGCTTTTCCCGTCTACGATCTGGGGGACACCGATAATATCCTCAGGTGCCAGCTGACTCCCCAATAACGATACGCAAGGCAGGCCCACCTGCTCGGCAAACGCCTCGACGAGAGACGACTTGCCGATTCCTGGTGCGCCCCAAATAAATACTGGACGAGCTACTGCAACGTTTAGCAGCACATCCATCAGTTGATTTTGCGTGACTTGAATTCCTAGATTCATTTCATAACCTCTCTTGTTTGATTGATTTTTGCAGCAATCTACCTCTTTTCGTAATTGATTTCCATTGACTAGAGCGACCGTCACACCACAAATATTTCCTAATATTACAAGAAGATTGAATAAGGAGCAAGAAAGAAAGGCATCACATGGTAAACCGTACCTGAATAAAAACAACGAAACCAACCAATCCCCTTATGCACAGTATCGGAATAGGATGAAAAGATATGAAAAAAGGAGGACGTTTCATTTGTCACAAGCAAATATCCCTAACATTACCCCGCTCATTACCATCACACAAAGCCAAGTCGCAAACTTGCTACTCGCATCCATCGCATTGGAAGAGCTTGGGTTAAGCCATATCATTAACGCAGAGGCGGAAAAGCTTCAATATGTCCTTGGTACGCTTCCAGGATTAACAGGTCCCCCTGCAACCATTAGTGATTTGCTGAATGTGAATTCTAGTGTAGTCAATACGCTCAGAGAGATAACAAAGAAAGAGATTCTGCTGAACAACAAGCTGAATTCCGTATTAACCGCATCGTCTATCGCTAGTCTCACAGGAGCCACTGGAGCAGATGGAACAGGAACAACAGGGGCAACCGGTGCTACTGGCGCTACTGGGCTAGGAGAAACGGGTGCGACAGGAGTCGGCGTGACCGGGGCTACAGGGGCGACCGGAGCTGGGGTCACTGGAAGCACTGGTATCACGGGGGAAACTGGCGTTACTGGTGTTACTGGTGTTACTGGTGTTACTGGTGTTACTGGTGTTACTGGTGTTACTGGTGTTACTGGTGTTACTGGTGTTACAGGAGCCACGGGTGTAACGGGTGCAACAGGCGCGACGGGTACTGTTTCCAGTGTTTTCGGTAACTTCTGGCTATCCTCGGCTATCGATATTTCGCCAAATACGATCGTCCCGCTTAATGTGTCGAATGCAGACAATTCACTTGGCTTTTTACTCGCTGGCGGGCAAGTCACCGTACCTGCAAGCGGCATCTATCTCATCAGCTATCGTGTTACTACTGCACAAGCAAGTGAAGTGTCTTTCATTATCAGAAGGAATGGCGCCAATATTACGGGCTCTGCCGGAACTTCAAGCAGTGCGGATAGTGCAGAGGATGGAAATGCATTCGGCATGGTTACCTCTTTCACCCGATTAGTAGCAGGAGACATCGTAGACATATTCCGTACGGGAGGTATCGCAGACCAGTTTTTGCAAAGCTTCGCAGACGGAACGACAACGGTGACCGGCTTCCTCACTTTAGTGAAGATTGCCGACTAATCCAAACATAAATCATTTCACCACTCGGAGCCGCAGCTACGACTCGATTCTGGCTGTCGTTGCGAGTGAAGCTCTTGCTGCGGACTAGCCTACTTCTCCTCCTTATGTAACATTCCTTTTTTTACCACGTCACATAAGCAAAGGGGGAATAACGAAAGATGAGAAAAATCGTGAAAGCCAGTGGTATCACCATATTGGTCGCATCCTTGATCGGATGCAGTTCGAGCGAGCAGTTCGCATCAAGAAGCGAAAGCGGAAACAAACCAGCAGCATCTGTTGCGCAAAGTCAAAACAATCAGGTAGCCTCCAGTCCAAGTCCTCCTAGCCAACTAGCTGATTACGCGCTGAAAAAATCGGTCGATCCCCTCCCCAATGACATGTACTTCAAAGATTACGGCACCAACCAATTTGTCTCGACGGCGAAGGACCGCCTGTCTACTTTTGCCGCTGATGTGGACACTGCCTCTTACACCATGATGCGCAATTTTATAAAAGACGGGAATCTCCCGCCAGCAGAAGCAGTTCGGGTGGAGGAATTCATCAACTTCTTCCCCACTTCGTATCCCGCGCCAACCAATCAGACATTTGCGATTCAGGCTGATAGTGGCCCCTCTCCCTTTCAAAAAAATCTTCAAGTAGTGCGAATCGGGATCAAAGGAAAGGAATTACACGCCCAAGAGCGGAAGCCCGCTACGCTCGTCTTTGTCATTGACGTATCTGGCTCGATGAATCGGGAAAACCGATTAGAGCTGGTGAAAAAAAGCTTACATGTTCTTGTCGATCAACTCCAACCTACAGATTCAGTAGGGATCGTCGTCTATGGATCAGAGGGACGCGTTCTTTTGCCCCCAACCTCTGCCGAAGACAAACAGACGATTTTTTCAGCCATCGATAAACTGCAACCCGAAGGCTCCACCAATGCGGAAGAAGGACTGGTGCTAGGTTATGAAATGGCGACCCGTTCTTTCAGGCCTAACGCCATTAACAGGGTGATTTTATGCTCCGACGGGGTAGCCAATGTCGGAGAAACAGGGGCCGAGGGCATTTTGCGTTCGATCGAGGACTATGCGCGAAAAGACATTTACTTGAGCACCTTTGGCTTTGGCATGGGAAATTATAATGATGTCCTGATGGAGCAGCTGGCGAACAAAGGAGAAGGCAACTACGCCTACATCGATACGTTTTCCGAGGCGCGCCGCATTTTTACGGAATCATTGACAGGCACCCTCCAAACGATCGCTCGTGACGTAAAAATTCAGGTAGAATTCGACCCTAAGAAGGTAGACTCGTATCGCTTGATCGGTTATGAGAACCGCGATGTCCACGACAAAGATTTTCGCAACGACAAGACAGATGCGGGTGAAGTCGGCGCTGGTCATAGTGTGACCGCTCTTTATGAAGTGAAGCTCGCTTCCCCTGCCCATGCAGATCTCGGAACGGTTCGCGTGCGCTATCATCATGCCTCTTCCCAAAAAGTAGAGGAAATCTCCGAGCCCGTGAAGGTGCAAAATGCCTTGTCTCCTGATGTGACGTTCCTTGCTGCTGTAGCAGAGTACGGGGAAATATTGCGAGAGAGTCCGTATGCCGAAAGAAGCTCCCTTGCCGATGTACTCAAACTGGCGGAAGCCACAGCCACTGGAGAGGAACAGCTCGAATTTGTCCGCTTGGTAAAAGATAGCATGGCGATCAGCAGGAACTAATGCTTATTCCTAGGCTCTGGTGTCACGCCTGTATCTCATCCAAATATAAACCATCATTCCAATCGCCGAACTGATTAGCAAAAATGTGATGCCGTAATGACGTATATAAACGACAACCTTGAGCCACTCTTTCTCAAGCGCCTGTCCCAACAGTAAAAAAGTGACACTCCAAAGAAATGCGCCTGCGTAAGCAAAAAAAGCAAATCGTCGAAACCCCATCGTGGAGACCCCTGCCAAATAGGCGGTAATATGACGGACGCCAGGCAAAAAATAGCCGATCAATAACAGGTATGGACCGTACTTGGCAAACAGCTTTTGGGTTGACTCTATTTTTTTCGGCGAAATATGCAAGTACGGTCCAACCTTCATAAGCAACGGCAGCCCCCACTTCCACGCGATGGCATAGCTGATCGTAATCCCTACTGCCGCTCCCAAAAAGGCGCTCAGCACTGTAAACGGCATGTGCAAAACACCACGGGAAACCGCATAGCCAGCGTATGTCATCAGTACCTCATCTGGTATGGGGAGCCCTACAACACCAAGTGTGAGCGAAAAAAAGATGCCGACATATCCATATTTCATCAAAAAAAGATCCAGATGCTGCTCCACGGCTACCTCCAATAATGTTGTCCTACTTCATTGTATTCTCTCCCTATTCTTTGACATTCTGGCTTTTTTACAAAAAATCAGGTCAGGGCATATGGTATCCTAAAAAAAATCTTATTTCCTTTTTCAGGTGACGCTATGAACTATATGGAGCAAATAACATATGCCCTCTCTTTTATCGAAAAGCAGTTAACGGAAAAAGTCACACTCGATGAAGTGGCATCAGCCGCTGGATATTCCAAGTACCATTTTCAACGCCTGTTTTTTCACGTCACAGGAGAAACTGTCGGCCAATACATTTCGAAGAGACGCTTGACCGAGGCCGCCAAAGCGCTGTTGCTGGAACAAAAGAACGTGACGGAGGTCGCCTTTACATACGGCTTTGATTCTCACGAAGCCTTTACTCGCGCTTTTACGAAACGCTTTGGCCTGCCTCCTTCTGCACTTAGGCGATCTGGAAAAATGCCGCGGTACACAATGCTGGAGCGTATCGAGCTACCATATTTAGAAAATATTCAGCTGCAATCGATTGAACCTGTCTATGTCCCTTCCCACGAAGAACTGAACCTGGTAGGCTACTCCTCCACTACCCGTTCGACAGCCGATATTGTCCATTGCTGGAACCAATTGGGGCAGAAAATCGAGGTACAGAAGAACCAGAAGCGTTATGGGGTCATTCGCTACCCGGATGCTTTCGGGCTTTCGTTGAGCTTTGCCTATTTTGCTGGCATACACACTACGGAGCAGGTTGGCACAGACGGATTGGAATCACTCACGCTGCCTGCATCTGGTTATCTTATTTTCCCTCACAAAGGATCGGTGCAAAATCTCAAACTGACGTATCAATACATATACGGGAGCTGGATGACACATGCATCCGCATCCGACCAGCTTTATGCCCGATACGATTTTGAATACTACGATCACCGCTTTCTCGGAAATGACCATCCTGATTCGCTTTGCTTCATCTATATACCCGTTCTAGCCCGAGAATAGATGATAGCGGTTCGCATTTTCGATCAAGTTTTCCTCGTTTTCCTGTCGTACGCTAGACGTGTGAAAAGGAGTGAATCGAATGAAAGAACTGACCTATTTGACAGCAACCGAGATGGGCACTTGGATACGCGAGCGGAAAATAAGCGCCGAGGAAGCTACCCGGCATATCTTTAAACGAATCGACTCCCTCAATGGCAAAGTGAATGCCATTGTCGCCTCTGACGAAAAGTCTGCGATCGAAGCTGCCAAACAAGCAGATAAAGAAATAGGGGAAGGTATCTATCGCGGGCCTCTTCACGGGGTACCAATCACAATCAAAGATTCTTTTGCCACAGCAGGACTCGCCACTACTTCTGGTTTCCCACCTCTAAAAGGCTACATTCCGCAACACGACGCAGCAGTCGTTAGCAGACTGAAGCAGGCAGGAGCCATCATCCTGGGCAAAACGAATGTCCCTCCTCTTCTGATGGACATGCAAACAGACAATGATATTTACGGTCGGACGAATAATCCATGGAATCTGGAGAGAACAACAGGCGGTAGCAGCGGAGGATCGGCAGCCGCAGTTGCTGCCGGGCTTTCCTATTTGGATATTGGCAGTGACATTGGCGGATCGTTGCGTGTTCCGGCTCATTTCTGTGGCGTACTTAGCTTGAAACCGACAGAAGGAGCCGTTCCGGCAAGAGGACACATGCCCGGTTTTGAAGGAACCGCTGATTACACTTCCTCACGTCACCTTGCTTGCTATGGCCCGGTGGCCCGATCAATCGAAGACCTGGAAGTGGCGTTTTCCATCATTAGTGGTGGAAACGGCAAAGCTGGCCTACCTCATGGACCACAAGTCTTGGCCCCACCCCTCAAGGAGCAGCCCCTACACATTCGCTGGATGGAGGAGCTGCCCAGCTACCCGACGAGTCGAGCCATTCGCGATCAGTTGCGTCGCTTTGTCAAAATGCTGGAGCAACAAGGCATGCGCGTAGAACAAGTGACGGCACCACCTTTGGATGTACGCAAAACTTGGGAAACATGGGGAAAAATTATCGACGCGGAGTTAAACTCTACGACACCTCCACTCATTCGTGGTTTAGCTCATCTCATAACGATGCCGATTTATAGCCAGCTTCCCACGGCTACCATGCTCATCCCACTGACGTTCAAAAACTACATGCGTGTGTTAACCATTCGGGAGCAGCTCATTCGCAGCTTCGAGCAATTCATGGCCGACTGTGACTTGTTCTTGTGTCCGGTTAGCTGCACGACAGCTTTCCCACATATGGCAAAATCGAAAGTGTGGGGCTACAAGCCGCTTTACAACAAACCCTTGTACGTAGACGAGAACCCGCAAAACTACTGGGCCGCTACGACTTTTTATACGAATCTGTTTAATGTCACCGGAAGTCCGGTCGTAACGATGCCGATTGGTTTTGATGTGCAAGGTCTTCCTATTGGCATACAGTGTGTGGGCAAGCGATGGCGTGATAGGGAATTGCTACAGGGAGCGTCGAAACTGTATGCGACCTGCCCAGAGTGGCGGGCGCCTGAAATTTCTGTGGAGCCGCATTGAGAATAAAATATTCCAGCCCAACTTGCATAAAGCCCCTTTCCTATGAAGAAAACTACCAGAGCGAACCCTATTTCTGGTAGTTAGGAGGGGCTTTATGCTTCCATTATTGAAAAAGCGCCTGACACTGATTGTTTCCCTGCTTTGCATGACGCTTCACCTGTCCGGCCTATCATTTGCAAAAGAGACAACAAACGCTCCACCTGTCCAACAGTCACGTCTCTCCCAAACAAAGTCGTTTCTTCAATCGCAGGAGAGGCTTTCCTACTCGCTCGGCATTCAAGCATACATCTATGGCTATCCATTAGTGATGTCCGCCAAAACGATGGAAGCCATGGTTAAAAATCGGGCGCCAATCAACCAGTTTTATTATGCGGACACACTCGCTTCCCCAGTTTATCGGGATATCGTGACGCCGAACTCCGATACATTGTATATGAGCGCATGGTTGGATTTGTCAGAGACGCCCGTCCGCTTGACTGTCCCCGCCAATCCGCAAAACCGCTACTATACCGTGCAAATGCTGGATGCGTACACAAATACGTTTCGCAATGTCTCCAATCGTTCCACCAAACAGCAGGCCGGACAATATATCATTGCAAGCCCACAATGGAAAGGGCCTACCCCTGCCCATATACCTGTGATCTACGCCCCTACGAATACCGTCTGGCTCATTGGCCGTGTCGAGGTAAAGGGTGAAGCTGATTTACCGCAGGCTGTCTCGTTTGAAAAACAAATCGCGATTGCCCCTGTCCACCCAAAATTGCAAACGGCACATGTTCCCGAAGCGCTTCCTCCTGATGTGTTGTCATCCCTTTCCTTTTTTCAAGTCATGACGAAATGGATCCAGAGCAATCCTCCGCCCGAATGTGATCGCGTCTTGCTCGATCAATTCGCTCAAGCTGGGATCGATGTCCAAAAAGGCTTTGATCCTTCCGCGCTCGGTCCAGCCAAACTTGCGGGCCTACAGCATGCCTTACAGGATGCCCCGTCCATCGTGCAAAATCGCTTTCCCAGCTACGCCACCTTCCGTAATGGATGGGGCTCCTTTTCCCCCATCGGCACATACGGAAACCAGTTTCTTGCCCGTTCCTTTATCGCCTATTCCGGTATTGTAGCCAATGTGCCGAGCGAGGAAGCCTATTATCGTGCATTGACAGATGGATTAGGAAAACCACTTACGGGAGCCAAAAGCTATACGCTGCATTTTACAAAGGAACAGCTTCCCAAGACGTCTGCATTCTGGTCGATCAACGTCTATGACAACCAGTTGTTTTTAGCCAAAACAGCGGCCGATCGCGCATCGGTTCGCAGCAATACAGGAACGCTAGCGTACAATCCCGATGGCTCCCTCGATCTGTATTTGCAACAGCAACCGCCTAAAGGCAAGGAAGGCAACTGGCTCCCTCTCCCTGAAGGCGAGTTCAATCTAGTTTTGCGGGTATTTGCACCGGAGCCTGCAACGCTGGACAAACAGCACGCTTGGCCTGCTGTCACGGAAAGCAAACCAATACCGTAACACAACGAAAAAGGCACCGCCCCATCGTGAGCGGTGCCTTCGGTATTGAATCTGTTACTTCTTCAAATCTTCAATGGAGTTGATCTCCATATAGGCTGGAACAGCCAAGCCCAGCTTGGTTCCTTGCAGGTTCGGACCGAGATCCTCTACGTCTTTCCCCAGCTTTTCCATGTAGTCTGCGTGCGTGGTCGGCAGCCATGCTGCTACCATTCCGTCCACATCGCCGTTTGATACCCCTACCCACATTGGGCCGGCTTCTACTTGGCTAAGCTCCACCTTGTATTTCAGCTTTTGCTCCAGAACCGTCTTCACCACATTCGTGCTGGCGATTTCAGAATCCCACGCGACGTAGGCGAGCGTCAATTTTTTGCCTTCTGCAGGCTGGATGCCTTCTACCCACTTGTTGACGGTAGCCTCATTGTTTTTCACCCATTCGGCTGCTGCCTCTTCCGGCTTTTTGCCGCCCTCGATATCGAGCATTACTTTTTCCATGTCCGCAGGTGTCCACGAAAACTTGTCGAGGAACGCATATGCACTTGGGTGCTCCTCCTTCAGTCCTTTGCGCACGATGGTATGGATTTGTTCATCCTTCCCGAAAGTGCCTTTCGGATCTTCGAGATACTTCATCTCGAACTTGGAGAACATCCAGTGAGGTGTCCAGCCTGTCACGATAATCGGCTTTTTGTCTTTGTAGGCTTGTGTCAGAGCTGCCGTCATCGCTGCACTGGAGCCCTCCACCAGTTCCCAATCTTTCAGATCGTAGTCTTTCATGGCTTTTTCCGTCGCTTTCATCAGACCAGCGCCAGGATCGATTCCGATAATTTTATGATCCACTTGTGCTCCAACGCTATTCGGTGCAGACGTACCGGTATTGCCCTCGGCAGGCTGATTTCCCTGTGGTGTTCCCGCATTTGAACATCCTGCCATCACCATACTGAGTCCGAGTGCGACTGCTAACCCTTTCAAGGCGCCTTTTTTCATTTTCATGAAAACCCCTCCTACGCGTTTTTTCTCTTTCCAACACTTTGCGTGAGTCGATCCAGTAGAATCGCCAAAATAACGATTGCCAGACCCGCCTCAAAACCTTCACCGATCTTGATCTGTGTTACGGCACGATACACGTCCGCCCCCAAGCCTTTCGCCCCAATCATAGAGGCAATCACGACCATGGACAGCGCGAGCATAATGCTCTGGTTAATCCCGGCCATCATTGTCGTCTTGGCAATCGGTAGCTGTACCTTCGTCAGTTTTTGCCAGTAGGTAGAACCGAACGCTTCAGCAGCCTCGATCAGATCGGCAGGAACTTGACGAATTCCCAGGTTGGTCAGACGGATCGTCGGTGGCATCGCAAAAATGACAGAAGCAATAACCCCTGGTACTTTACCGAGCCCAAAGAAAAAGATGGCAGGAATCAAGTACACAAACGCCGGCATCGTCTGCATGAAATCAAGCAGCGGTGTGACGACTTTTTGCACGGAATCATTCTTCGCGCACCAGATACCGACGGGAATCCCGATAATCACCGAGATCAACCCTGCCGTTAATACCAGCGCAAGTGTTTCCATTGAATGCTCCCAATAACCCAGATTCTGAATCAAAAGAAGACCAATGAAGGTAAAAAGAGCAATTGCCACTTTGCCAGCGCGATACGCCAGCAGTGTAAACAAAATGATCAGGGCCCAAAACGGGATTCCTGTTAGAATCCACGAAAACAAGTCAACGGTTCCACCGATTACAGCTGATATGAAGTCGAACAAGAAGCCCAAATGCTCTTCCAGTCCATCTACAATCGTTTCTATCCAACTGTCGAGCGGCAGCTTCGGAAATAACTGGTTTTGACTCATGATGGATTCACCTGCCCCTCTTCAATCGTTGGCTCTGGAACTTGTTGATTTACTTTTCCTGCCAATCCACCCAAAACGGCTCCTTTTACAATCACGCCCAGCAGACGATTTTGTTCTCCTGTAACCGCCACGGGAATATCTGAAAACGCGACAAGGTCAAACATCTCATTGAGAAGCGTCTGTGGTCCGACAGTCGGTACCTCGGTTCGCAGCACGGATTCCAGCGACTGTCCTGCTTCCTTGGCTCCGTTTACAGCGTCTGCCGTCAGCACACCCAGCAATGTTTTTCGTTTATCCACCACGTACAAACTGGAGACACCGCGCTCACGCATCATTTGCAGTGCGACGCGAGGCCCTCTGTCCAGTGTGATTGTCTCTGCCCGCTTCATGACTTTTTCAGCAGACAACACCTTGGAACGATCCACATCCTCTACGAAGCGTTCTACGTATTCGTTTGCTGGATTGGTCATGATTTCTTCCGGAGAGCCGATCTGTACGATCGCACCGTCTTTCATTAGAGCGATTCGATCCCCGATCTTCAATGCTTCGTCCAGATCATGCGTAATGAATATAATGGTCTTCTGCATGGTGCTCTGCAGTTCCAACAGCTCATCCTGCATGTCCTTGCGAATCAACGGGTCCAAGGCACTGAATGCCTCATCCATCAACAGCACATCGGGTTCATTCGCAAGTGCACGGGCGAGGCCCACACGCTGCTGCATCCCGCCACTCAGCTGATCCGGGTAGCTTGCTTCCCAGCCGCCGAGTCCGACAAGTGTGAGTGACTTTTTCGCTTTTGCCTCACGCTCGGCCTTTGGCATCCCTTGAATCTCCAGGCCGTACTCCGCATTTTCAAGTACCGTCCTGTGCGGAAACAAGGCGAACTTTTGAAATACCATTCCCAGCTTCTTTCTTCTTACATCCTGTAACTGCTCGGTGTTCATACTGACGATATCCGTACCGTCAATCAGGATTCTGCCTTCTGTTGGTTCAATCAACCGGTTCAACAATCGAACCAAGGTCGACTTCCCGCTTCCCGAAAGCCCCATGATGACGAAAATTTCGCCTGCATGCACCTCAAAACTCGCTTGATTCACCCCAAGGGTAAGACCCGTTTCCTTCAAGATATCTTGCTTGGTCTTCCCCTGCTTCACCTGGGACAATGCGCGTTGGGGTTGGCGTCCAAAGATTTTGGTCAAATTCTCTACTTTGATCTTGGGCATATGGTCACCTCCAACTTTTACGCCCGGCATCCGGACTGTTCTTTACCCTTACAATTGTAACCAGCCATTTTTTTTACCTCAAACTGGATGAGGCAGGATAATCGGGCATTTTCAGCGTTCAGAAAAAACTTTACGTACTTTACTTCCTGTATTCTCAGTTTATCACGTATATACTGTACGATATCTCCATTTACTTTTTTCTTTTGGAGACGTACAATTCTAGTCAGGTTACTATGACTAGAGGAGCTGCTTTTTTCAAAATGGATACCAATCAGGAAAAAATCCTCGAAAAAGCTCAGGAACGCGTGATTGAAACGCTCGCTCGCAACATGGATCTGTATGGAATTACCATGTCAACGGGACTGCTGTATGGCACATTGCTCTTTCAGGACAAGTCAATGACACTCGATGAGATGGGCGAAGCACTGGGCATGAGTAAAACCAGCATGAGCACCGGCGTCCGCACATTGATGGAATTAAATATGGTAGAAAAGATATGGAAAAAAGGGACACGGAAGGATCATTACGAGGTCAATCTGGATTGGTACCAGAACTTCATCGACCTCTTTTCCGTGAAGTGGCGACACGCCTGTGAACATAATGTACATGCCTTGAAAAAGTCGCTCCTTGAGCTTCGCGCTCTCCAGCAATCCGAAGAGCTTACGGAAGAAGTCAGGGAACGTGTTGACCTTAGTATCAAGCGCATTGAAAATGGGTTAGAGTATTATCTGTGGCTGTCCCGTTTGATCGACTCCTTCGAATCACATGATATCTTTCAGTTTGTACCGAAAAAGGAAAATGAATCATAAGAAGTTCGTAATCGAAAAAGACTCGTTCCTTACAATAGGAATGAGTCTTTTTTGTGGTACAATTATCCAGAGCAGTTTCACGCTCTTCTATGATGAAAGGAGTGGTCAGTTATGAAAAAGGACATGAATCAACGTTCTTATAAAGCTGTGCGTGTACCAAACAACCAAAAAGGGGAACACCAACACTAACCCCCTTTCACCTAGGAGGAATTGGATTGATTCGGAAAACAGCTCTACTGATTATTGATGCGCAAGTAGGAATTATCGAGGGACAATTTGGTCCTGTTTATCAGCCGGCTACACTTGTCCAAACATTGAAAAAACTGCGGGAAGACGCCTACAGCAAGGATATTCCTGTGCTGTACGTTCAGGATGATGATGTCGGAGAAGTCGGTTCAGACGACAATGCCATCCACCCTGAGATCGCCCCTCTGCCATCAGAAACGGTGATTCGAAAACTAGCGACAGACTCGTTTCACGGAACAGACCTGCACGAAAGGCTACAAGCGCTCGGAATTAACCACCTTGTCATCATGGGGTGCAAAACCGAATATTGTATCGACAGTGCCTGCCGCAAAGCGACGACACTCGGCTATGATGTGACGCTCGTCAAAGACGGGCACTCTACATCGGACAATCAGGTACTGTCAGCAGAACAAATCATCGCCCATCACAATACATGCTTGCATGGATTGGGGAATATTGGACCATTTATTTTGGTGCGGGAATCAACGGAGGATGTCTTCGTCCCTACCCATGATACTTACCGCTAATGTTGCTGAACTTATCGAAACCGTCTCTTCAGGCGGTTTCTTGTTTTGTCCTGCTTACGATTGGACCTTGCTATAATGGAAGAAACGAATCTGCCTATCGAAGGAGAAACCATGTCTACTACTATAGCTGTACCAAGATTGGGCGTAGGAGCTGTCATCCTAAACGACAAGAATGAGCTTTTGCTGGTTTTACGAAACAGAGATCCAGAGAAGGATACGTGGAGCATTCCCGGCGGAAAAGTTGATCCTTATGAACAACTGGAGACGAGTGTCATCCGTGAGATCAAAGAAGAAGTCAATCTCGACATCGAGGTAAAGGCCCTGCTATGCACCGCAGAAACCATCCGCCCGGAAAGTGCCGAGCATTGGGTTTCGGTCATTTACGAAGTCACGATCCTGAGTGGAGAAGCACGTAATTTAGAGGAAGGCGGGGCTATTGGAGACATGCGCTGGTTTTCGCTCGATGCACTTCCGTCGAATCTGGCTTGCTTCGCCGTACCAGCTATCGAGCATTTGCAGAACCGGAACCGTTCATGAAAAGAAAAACGGACAGTAGCCCATGTGGCCTGTCCGTTTTTTCTGAAGAAGATTACTTTCCTTTTTGGATAATCTCTTGCACTCTCCCCACTTGTCCATCCGTCAAACGAACCTTGATTCCATGCGGATGTGTGCTGGAGTTCGTCAGGATATCCTTGACGAACCCACGGGTGCGCTTGCCAGTGCGTTGGTCCTGTTTCAATACAATCTCGACTTCAAGACCTGCTGCGATATCTTTTCGGTTTTTTCCGTTCATTTTTCCCTTCTCCTTTTTTCGTTCTATGTCCCACCTGTGATATAATCGACAAACAAATCCATCTCACCGGAGGAATCCATGCTTACTTTTGAAGAAAAACTAGCGATTATTGAATCTTTTCCACAACTGACTCGGAATGAGGTCTCCCTGAAACGGGTTAATTTTCATTATGAGGAAAGCCTTCATGACAAAAAGACAGTGGTCTATCACCTTCATCCGAACGGCAACGGCTTTGTGTTCGTCGGCTTTGTGAAGAGCTATCAAAAGCAAAAAGACGATAAGGGCTTCATCAATATCCGTGATTTCTCGGCGGAAGAACTGCGCACGGTTATCGAAGCGTCGATCCACTCTCTCTCCCAAAAACGTGAGGAAGCGCCTAAAAACACTGTAGTATCAGATCAACTGGAGCAAACATGGGTCGACAAGCAAAACCGCACGCTCTTGCTGCAACAGGAAGACGCGCTGTGGAACGTATACCACGGGATGAACCTGGAAGCTTCCTTTGAATCGTACGTGGAAGCGGAGCAGTATCTGATTGAAGAAGGATTTTCCCTGCAACAATAAGAAACTTTCCTCCTCCCTGCTACATGTACCATACCAAATCGTAGACGTTTTGATCAAATGGGCGCAAGCGATCCGACCGCTTGCGCCATCCCAACACAGGGGGGCGTACGACATGATCAAGTACAGAGATACACTTCTTACGAATATCCACAAACAGATTGAGACGTGGTATGCCCAGAAGTCTCCCGTCCCTCATGAAGAGTTATATCGCTTTCTTCATTCGTTAAAGGGGACATCCGGGACAATTGGCTTGACCGACTTGTCTGATCTGTCCGAGCTCCTTCTGGATCGAATGGATGACATGCCTGCCAAGGATTGGTCGCTCGGTGAATGGCGATTGTTTTTGCAAGAGTTGATCAGCTTGTGTTACGAACAGCGCCCGGAACAGGAAGTTTTTATTGAGAACCCCACTCTTCAACGGGAATCCCCTTGTGAGCAACAGCCTTTGGTCCTCATCCTGGATGATGACGTCACCCTGCTTATGTATCTAAAGGAATATTTAGAAAACCGCAATTGGTCTGTCATCGCAACGGTCTATCCTCATAAGGCTCTCGACTATTTTCACGACATGAACCCTGACTGCTTCATTCTGGATTTGAACATCCCGGAAACGGGCGGCTTCCAAGTGATGCAGACGATTAGCGAAAAAATAAAGAAGCAATATGTACCTACGACCATTATCAGCATCGATTGCGAACGGGAGACCCGTCTGAATGCCTATCGTTTGGGCGCAGATGACGTCATGTGTAAACCGCTTGATATGGAAGAGCTGGTCGTACGCCTCGAACGCCAGCTTCGCCGGAAGCGCTGGATGAACAGCATCTTGTTTTTGGACGAGCTCACGGGTGTCAACAATCGCAATTCTTTTGTTGATACGTACCAACGGCTTCTTTCTGATGCCCAGCGAACCACCACCCCCTTCTCACTGGCATTTTTGGATATCGATTTTTTCAAAGGGGTCAATGATACATACGGTCATCTGATCGGCGACGAGGTGCTGACTCGTTTTGCTGCTTTCATCGGGCAGAGCTCGGAAAAACATGATGTATTATTCCGGTACGGCGGAGAGGAATTTATCCTGTTGATGCCGCGTACGACTGTACAGACAGGAAAGATGCGCCTGGAGCAGATGCTCTCTTCTTTTAGTTCGCTTACGTTCGATGCTCCTGAAGGAACGTTTTCTTTGAGCTTTTCCGGTGGAATCGTACAAGTAGATGATCCTCATAAACCTCATACGTATTGGGTAGAAGCTGCGGACACTGCTTTGTACGCTGCCAAAAATGCAGGGCGGCGCCGGATTGAAACCGCTCAAATCACAGAGACGCATGACTCCCCTAAGATAAAACTGAAGGTCGCCATTATTGATGACGATCCAATGATTCGCGTGATGCTTGCCGATTCCATCCAAACCAGTTTTAACGGTTGGATGCACGTCGACATTCAGACTTACGAAGAAGGAGCAGCTTTCTTTGACTCCACCTGGCATCAGGGACAAGAACCTTATCTTGTCATTTTAGACGGGATGATGCCACAGATGGATGGCCTCGAGGTTCTCCAGAAAATCCGGAATTTGCCGAATGCCAAGAAATATACGGTGATTATGCTAACAGGTCGTACAGAAGAACAAGACATTGTCCGTGCCCTTCAACTCGGTGCTGACGACTATATGACCAAGCCATTCCGTGCACGCGAACTGGAGGCTCGTATCAAGCGACTGGTTAAGCGAATGTTGTAAGGAGGTAGCAAGATGGCAACGATTATGCTGGCCGAAGACGAAGCCGTGTTGCGCATGTTGATTGGTGACACGCTCGAAGATGAGGGACACGAGCTCGATATCGCTTGCGATGGAGAGGAAGCCCTGCAAAAAATCGGTCAAAATGAGTACGACTTGATTATTTTAGATTATATGATGCCAAAGCTGACAGGCTTTGAAGTATTGCAGCAGCTCAAACAGATGGACGATAAAAAGGCAGTCAAGGTCCTGATCCTCTCGGCAAAAAGTCAACATGCCGAACAGGAGAAAATGCGTGCAGCTGGTGCTGATGACTTTATGCCGAAGCCCTTTAGCCCGATGGATCTTGTCCGGAAAGTGGAGGAAATGCTCGCATGACGGGGTTCTGGGCGTTTATCAGAAAAAGCATCACGCGTCGCTTCATGGCGATGATGCTTCTTTTTCTGTCACTGCTGATTGCGGGCGCTGGCATCGTTCAAGATTTGAATAGCGACGCATTAACCCATTATCAGACGGCGATATACAATACCAAGGAAAAACAAAATTTGGTCGCAGACATCGCTGAGCACACGAACCAGATCTTTTTTCGCGCAAGGGGTTATTACGCTTTCTTGAGCCCATCTGAGTACAATGAGCTATTTCTTGAGAAAAAGAAGCTGGAACAAGCGCTGGATAATTTTAAGAAGCTTCCGCTCAATGATGAGGAGCAAGCGCTTGTCGCTTCGATCGAATCTTTCTTCACGAACTTTTTCGCCAATGTGTTTCCTACTTTTTCGAGTTATGCAAAGAACGGAGACTTTGAATCCCTGCGAAAAGCTTCGGCCAGTGGCGTGAATCAGGAAGTGAACAACCTGCTTAAATACGCCGGGCGGTATCAGGAAGAGCACGATCAGCTTTTATATACGAAAAACCAACTACTGTTCCAAGAGCTATCACAGCTAAGCACCTGGTTTCTCGTGTACTCGCTGATGGTGCTGGTGATCATGGTAGTAGTCACCATTCAAACTACGCGGGATATCGGCAGGCCGTTGGTTCGTCTATCCCAAAATGCTGAACAGTTCGCTAATGGCGGTACACCTCTTTTGCAGGATTTGAACAGGATTGACGAAATCGGCAGGCTCTCCCGCTCTCTCGACTATTTGATCAGGCAAATTCAAGCCAAAGAAGAAGTCCTCATGGCTCAAAACGAAGAGCTGCAAGCCCAGCAGGATGAACTGATGATGCAGCAAGAAGAGCTGCAAGAAGCTTTGGGCAAGATGGAGGAAAACGAACGGTATTTGGAAAAGAAAAATCGTCTCATCCTCTCTTTGGCGAATACGTTGGATAAAGGTGAGCTGCTGTCCAGTATCATTCGCAATATAACTGAGGTCATGGATGCCGATAAAGGTGTCATCGTCATGCTGAACACTGACAGGGATGCAGCTAGCTTTGGCGTTTCCCAGAACGTGCTGAAGCAACTGCGAAAAGGATTGGATGAAGGTCCGTTCGTGCGAATCAAGGAAACGAGCCTGCCATATGTCCTGATCCGCGAAAGTACAGACGCTGAGCGCGGCTATACAGAGGAAATCTCTCGAACTTCCGAGCTTTACGTTCCTGTGTTCGATGCCCATCAGACAATCGTGGCATGTATCATCCTCTCCCGTATCGATCGCAAATTCACGGATCAGGAGCTACAAGTCATCATCGGACTCGCCAAGCAGATTTCCTTGGCATTCGATAAGCTCGCGATGTTTGAAGAGACAGAACGACAGCGCAAAATGACGCAGGATATGCTCGATTCTGTTCAAGAAGGCATTCAGCTCATTGATCTGAATGGAGAAACACTGCAGGTGAACCGCAATTTTTGTGAGCTCTTGTGTTACGACCATCAGCTCGCTTCGCAAGGATTTGACTTGGAACAGTTCCTTTCCCATCTACAGAGTCGAACCTCTGAGCCTGATCGGCTGATTCAGTATGTTAGAGCTGTCGTTTTAGACGAAGGTGCCATTCCTTCAGGCAGTATTGTGTTTCAGATGGCCGGACCGCAAGTACGCCATATTCAGCTCTATGCAGAGCCACTGTACCGGAACCAAGGGAAATGGAGTACCTTGCTCGTTTACCGTGACTTCACCAAGGAATACGAGATCGACCAAATGAAATCGGAATTCGTCAGTACGGTCAGCCATGAGCTGCGTACCCCTCTCGCCAGTGTGCTTGGCTTTGCGGAGCTGCTGTTAACGAAAGCGCTCAAGCCCGAACGTCAACAGCGGTACATAGCGACCATATATCAAGAAGCTACTCGTCTGACTGCGCTAATCAACGATTTCTTGGATTTGCAGCGCATGGAGTCCGGCAGACAGACGTACGAGCTAGAGAATGTTTCGATTGATCAAGTGATTCAGGATGTTTTCGGACTTTATCGAGTCCAGTACCCTCTCCATAGATTCGAACTCGATTTGCAAACGGAGCAAACCGTTGTTTATGGAGACCAAGCCAAGCTGCGTCAAGTATTTGTGAATCTAATCAGTAATGCCGTCAAATACTCCCCGCATGGTGGTCATGTCCGGGTGGGTTGTCGACAAGATGGGAATCGCTTGCTCGTGGAGGTCCAGGATGAAGGGCTAGGCATTCCTTCCGAAGCCATCCCTCACCTGTTTACCAAATTTTATCGTGTAGATAACTCGGATCGCCGCGAGATCGGCGGTACAGGATTGGGTCTCGCCATTGTTCAGGAGATCGTCCATATGCACCATGGAGAAGTTGCCGTTACCTCCGAATCGGGCAAGGGTAGTACATTTACGGTCACTCTTCCACTGGCTGAGCACGCTTTGTCCCCTGGCTATCCAGCGGGAAGTGAGGCGGCAGTTGCTCCAACTGGTCAATGCAAAGGAAACGTTGTGATCATCGAGGACGATTTGAACTTAACCGAGCTGTTGCGTGATGAGTTGACGAGCTCTGGATTCCGTGTCAATTCCTTCTCTACGGCGACTGAAGCAGTAGCAGCAATCGAGGAGCTCCGACCGGATGCTGTCGTACTTGACCTTCTCTTGAAGGACGGCGAGAGTGGTTGGAAGGTCATTGAGGAGATACGCAAAAACCCGAATTTACGGACCATTCCGATCGTGATCTCCAGTGCTTTTGAGGAAAAGAAAAAGGCATTTGATCTGGGAGCAGCCGGCTATCTGATCAAGCCTTATCATCCAGATACCTTGTCTAAAGCGATTTTGCTGGCCATCACGAATCAAGAAGCGACGGGACAAATCTTCATTCCCGATGAACAGTAAGGATATTAATGGATAAAAGAGGCTGCGGCCATGCAAGCGCGGCCTCTTTTTTTACCTTCTACCAAAGAAAATCTTGGTATATTCATGCGCTTTCCATCACACATTAATAGAGGTTACTTTGTGCACTTTTGCCCTGCAAAGGAGGAGTTCATATGTATTTCTCAAAAAAAGCAGTCGTTCCAATCGAAGAAGAGGAAACAGATGTATGGACGTGCAGTAACGAGGGCTGTACGTGCTGGATGAGAGATAACTTTTCCTTTGATAAGAGCCCGAGCTGCCCCTTTTGCCATGCCCGTATGGTAAAAGATACGCGCATGCTGCCGGTCATAACCAATCACAGCAGCAAGCGGAACTCTTGAGCCCTCTTTTTCTTTTTTCTTGCGGGTATTCTTCCTCTTCTCTACAATAAATTCATGACGTCCGAATGTTAGAGGAGTATGCCCATGAACCGAAAAGAGATGGAAGATCAAGTGATTCAAGCCTACCAGCGCGACGAGGGCATGATGATTCTCGTTTTTGCCCAATGGTGTGTGAATCACGGTCTCGATGCACGCGAATTATACCGTCGCGCTTATCCCGCTCAAGGGGAAAATACGTTACTCGCTCAAATGCTGGACAATACCGTTCCCAAAGAAGAAGCAGAGGATATTCCTGATGCGACTCTCCTTGGTGTATTGTCGCTGTTTGGCAATGACGATTTGGCGTTTGTGGTCAGTGAGACCATCGATGAAATGAAAAAGAATCCGAAATAATGTATGAAAGCCATACTCGTGCGAAAGCTACACACGCGCGGGTGTGGCTTTCTTTCTTTTTCCCTTTCCAGAACTCCCCTCCCCTGTCCAAATACGATTCAAAGAAAACTTTATTATCATAAAAACCATTCACAGTTAATTGTTTGAGCGACAACGTCAGCCGACAAACGATGAAATGGAGAATATCGAAATGTATACAGATTCAAAAATCTTGAAATCTCTGTTTTACATCCAGCTCTTCTCAAGTTTTCTCGTTGTAGTCGGTCATTTCACGGCTTCTGTACTTTCTTTTACAGATCCTTTTTGGATCGTGGCCCTCAATCAGATCAGTCGCTACGGCACTGTTCTGTTGACGATCGCCACTGGTTATTTGACTGCTTATTCTTTTGAAGCCAAGAGCCCTACTGCTCGCGAGTTTTTTTCAGGGAAGCTTCTGTATATTTTTGTCCCCTATTTAGTATCTGGTGTCCTGTACCATTACTTGTTGAAAAAAGGGATGCCTCAAACTGCCCAGGACTTTACGAACATTGTTTTAGGCAAAACGGGTGACCATCTGTACTTTGTGTTTATGATTTGCCAGTATTACGTTTTTGCCTATCTGTTTCACCGTGTGATCACCAAGCGTAACATTTTGTATGTCATTTGGATTCTGCTCGGTATTCAGTACGTGTACATCAACTTTATCCATCAGGGCTGGTTCGGGCTTACCACGCGTCATATGCTCCCGAGCTGGATTTTTACCCTGTACATGGGGCACGTATTGTATTGGTACCGTGAATCGATTCTATCCTTTTTGCGAAACAACCGCTCCATACTGACGCTGATGACGGGTGTTTCTACTGCGGCTGCGCTGTTTTTTGTTGTCTCAAACAAGCTGTATGTGGCTGTGCATCTGACTTTTGTCTTCGCCACGCTTCTGTCGTTTCTCGTGCTCATGGTCTTCTTTCTGGAACGCGTCGATCGTTTGCACATCAAGTTTCGAAAAGGGCTGACGTATTTTATTTTCTTGTTCCACTCTGCTTTTTTGATCATGTTCAAAGATTATCTGTTTGCGAAATACGGCGAGGTCGCTTGGCTGTTTGAAAACACGTGGTACTCTCTGCTGTATTTGCTCCTGATTATCGGTTGTAGTTGTCTGTTGGCACTCATGCTGGTCTGGCTGGTAAACAAACTGGAGCGTATCTCCAAAACCATACGACAAACACGCAGGCAGCTTCACACTAGCAAATAAACAGCTTTTCCACAAAAAAAATGACCTATTCATGGTGCACGTCAGTTAACGAGCGTGCCTTCATGGATAGGTCGTTTTTTTGTGGCATTAGATATGATGACTCATCGACATCGAGCCACTTGTACATGTGTCGCAGGGATTGAACTGCATGGAAAATTTCGTCTGCTGATCAGTAGACTCGCACGTAATTGTTCCTCCATGCCGCTCAATGATTTCTTTGCAAACGTATAAGCCAATTCCAGTACCGAGCTCCTTCGTCGTGAAAAACGGTTCAAAAATAACCGAGAGCAGGTCAGGTGGAATTGGCGATCCATTGTTGGAAACGGTAATCAAGGACCTGTCAGGCGTTTGGGACACCTCAATGCCAATCTCCTTATCGCCTGTTTTTTTATGTAACGCATCCAGTGCATTGGAAATGATGTTGATAAACACCTGCTTCATCTCATCCTTGTAGCCTTTTAGTTGAAAGGTAGGATCGATACTGCATTTGATATCCACATTCACGTCAACGATATTCGGATAGAGGAAGGACAGAATCTCATCAAACAACTCCCAAACACTAAAAACCTCCATTTGCTTATAGACCGCGCCCTTTTTCGAGACCAGCAAAAACTGCGAAACCCGGTAATTCAATTGCCGCAGCTCATTTTCAATAATCTCTACGTAAGGGAGATTCGGATAATCTTCTTTTAACAAACGAGAGAATCCCATAATGGAAGTAAGCGGATTTCGGAATTCATGGACGAAGCTGGAGGCCATTTGCCCCAGAATCGTGAGCCTGTCTTTGTGAGAACGCTCGATAAATAGCTTCTTCTCTTCCAAAGCGTTGTCTTTGAGGTCGGTGTATTTGAAAACAGCGTGTACCAAAAAGACATCAAAGCATTCGTTTATTTTCAATAAGGCAGGTATTAAAGCGGCAGGCGTAAACGGACCTTTTTGGAGAAGATCGATAACCATTTCCCTGCCCATGCAAACGTTGGAAACAAAATCGCCAATGTTGGTCTCTGCCCGGTTTCGTTCATAAGCGACCTTGTAAGCCAATTCTTTAATATCCTCAAGAGTGATTTCCGAACGAAAATATTCAATAACCATACGATACAGTGCTTGTCCATTCAGATGGATCAATCCCTTGTATTGATCACTGTCCGAAACGGCAATTCGTCGCTTGAATTCTTTCACGATCGTTGCCTCGTGCTCGTCCAAATATACTGCCAAGTCATCCATCGGCATCTATCCCCACTCCGAATAATAGGCAAATCCTCTTCCAAGCTATTATACTATCATTACCGTTAATTAACTAAATATTTTTACTACTTTAACAAAAAGAAATGGAAAAGGGAAAGGAGCTACTTGTCATCGTAGCTCCTTTTGCATACTACGTATTACTTATTTTTATAATCGTCAAGGTCGCTCCAGCCCCCGTCAGAAGGGTAGCCGTTCCCAATAATCCAAACAGTTGCAGCGTGATTGTGGCTCCAGCCGTAAGAGGGGCGATGACGGTATTATTGAACGATGAAAATGATAAAGCTGGTGAGATGATAGTTGGAGTGTATGCCGTCCCATTTATCAAGATCCTCGAGCTAACCAGTAAGGCAGACGTTGTATTGATGGAATACGAAATCAAGTAGTTGCCTGCCGAAGGAACCGTAAATACCGTATTGGCGCCATTCACAGTAATGCCACCTGCCAACACCTGGTTGTTCGGTAGTGGGATATTCGTTCCTCCTAGGACTACGGCTATGAGAGATCCTGAGGTATTGGCCCCGAAGGCGTTGATGTTGGTGAAGACTGTACCGGTTGCTCCGGTGGGGCCGGTTTCTCCAGTGGTTCCCGTGGATCCAGTCGCTCCCGTAGTCCCCGTTGATCCTGTCGCTCCCGTAGTTCCCGTGGATCCAGTTGATCCGGTCGTTCCGGTCACTCCGGTTGATCCCGTTGTTCCGGTGGCTCCGGTCGATCCAGTTGCACCAGTGGTTCCAGTGGCTCCAGTCAATCCAGGGGCTCCGGCCTCTCCTGTTGCACCAGTTGTTCCGGTCTCTCCGGTTGTTCCGGTCTCTCCGGTTGTTCCGGTCTCTCCGGTTGATCCGGTTGTTCCAGTTGCACCAGTGGCTCCGGTCTCTCCGGTTGCCCCGGTCTCTCCCGTTGCTCCAGCCGTTCCGGTCGCTCCGGTCTCCCCAGTGGTTCCAGTTGATCCGGTCGCTCCAGTTGATCCAGTGGTTCCAGTGGTTCCGGTGGCTCCGGTGGCTCCGGTGGTTCCAGTTGATCCGGTGGTTCCGGTCTCCCCAGTTGCACCAGTCGCTCCAGTTGATCCGGTGGCTCCAGTCGATCCGGTTGTTCCGGTCTCTCCGGTTGTTCCGGTCTCTCCCGTAGTTCCAGTCGCTCCCGTTGCTCCGGTTACTCCAGTGGCTCCGGTTACTCCCGTTGCCCCGGCCTCTCCTGTTGTTCCGGTCTCTCCTGTTGCTCCCGTTGATCCGGTGGTTCCTGTTACTCCGATATCTCCCGTTGATCCAGTTACTCCGGTCTCTCCCGTTGTTCCAGTTGCACCAGTCTCTCCGGTTGCTCCTGTTACTCCTGTTGCCCCGGTCTCTCCGGTTGTTCCCGTCTCTCCCGTTGTTCCCGTCTCTCCCGTTGTTCCCGTCTCTCCCGTTGCTCCGGTTCCTCCAGTGGCTCCGGTTCCTCCAGTGGCTCCGGTTCCTCCAGTGGCTCCGGTTCCTACGGTCTCTCCTGTTGATCCGGTCTCCCCTGTTGCCCCAGTAGCTCCAGTCCCTCCCGTTGCTCCAGTGGCTCCGGTTACTCCCTTTGCCCCGGTCTCTCCTGTTGTTCCGGTCTCTCCCGTTGCTCCAGTCGATCCGGTTACTCCGGTTGCCCCAGTCTCTCCTGTTGATCCGGTTACTCCCGTTCCTCCGGTCTCTCCGGTTGTTCCGGTTGTTCCGGTCGCTCCGGTCGCTCCCGTTGATCCTGTCGATCCAGTTGATCCGGTGGCTCCGGTTACTCCCGTTGCCCCGGTCTCTCCTGTTGCTCCGGTCTCTCCCATTGCTCCAGTGGCTCCGGTTGCCCCGGTCTCCCCTGTTGTTCCGGTCTCCCCTGTTGTTCCGGTCGCTCCCGTTGTTCCCGTTGATCCAGTTGATCCAGTTACTCCAGTGGCTCCGGTTACTCCTGTTGTTCCGGTCTCTCCTGTTGTTCCGGTCTCTCCTGTTGCTCCGGTCTCTCCCGTTGCTCCAGTCCCTCCCGTTGCTCCAGTCCCTCCCGTTGCTCCAGTTGCTCCGGTTACTCCCGTTGCCCCGGTCCCTCCTGTTGTTCCGGTCTCTCCCGTTGCTCCTGTCGATCCAGTTGCTCCGGTTGCTCCGGTTGCTCCGGTTACTCCCGTTGCCCCGGTCTCTCCTGTTGTTCCCGTCTCTCCTGTTGCTCCGGTCTCTCCTGTTACCCCGGTAGCTCCGGTTACTCCAGTCGCTCCGGTTTCTCCCGTTGCCCCGGTCTCTCCTGTCGCCCCGGTCTCTCCTGTTGATCCGGTCTCTCCCGTTGTTCCAGTCCCTCCCGTTGCTCCAGTGGCTCCGGTTTCTCCTGTTGCCCCGGTCTCTCCCGTTGCCCCGGTCTCTCCTGTTGTTCCTGTTGATCCTGCCACTCCAGTTGATCCGGTTTCTCCCGTTGCCCCGGCCTCCCCTGTTGTTCCGGTCTCTCCTGTTGCTCCGGTTTCTCCGGTTGCCCCTGTCTCTCCTGTCGCCCCGGTCTCTCCGGTCTCTCCTGTCGCCCCGGTCTCTCCGGTCTCTCCTGTCGCCCCGGTCTCTCCGGTCTCTCCTGTCGCCCCGGTCTCTCCTGTTGCCCCGGTCTCTCCTGTCGCCCCGGTCTCTCCTGTTGCTCCGGTCCCTCCCCTTGCTCCAGTCCCTCCCGTTGCTCCAGCGGCTCCGGTTACTCCTGTTGCCCCGGTCTCTCCCGTTGATCCAGTGGCTCCGGTTACTCCGGTTGACCCGGTCTCTCCCGTTGTTCCGGTGATTCCGGTTACTCCGGTGCCTCCGGTCTCCCCCGTTTTACCAGTTGTTCCAGCTGTTCCAGTTGCACCAGTCGCTCCGGTTGTTCCGGTTGCCCCAGTCTCTCCTGTTGATCCAGTGGCTCCGGTCTCTCCCGTTGCCCCGACCTCTCCCGTCGCACCAGTTGATCCGGTGGCTCCGGTTATTCCAGTTGTTCCAGTCGATCCGGTTATTCCCGTCGCTCCCGTTGCTCCTTTCGCCCCGGCAGCTCCGCGTGGTCCCCTCGGTCCACTAACTCCAGTTGCTCCCGTAGCTCCCGTAACGTCCCTCGGCCCTCTCTCTCCAGTTGCTCCTGTCGGTCCAGTTGCTCCAGTTGGCCCCGTAACCCTCTTTACCGGATACTTAGAAGCATCCAGCACAGCCTCCAGTTTATTTTGCAAAAGCAGGTCTTGCTTTGTCGTTGCTTCGAGCATGTCCCGCACACTCTTGTTTAACTCGAGCAAATCCGCAATGGTGGCTCCTGGTCCAGGTAGCCCGGGAATTGTCCCGAGTGCATACTGAATTTTTTCAGCTTCCGCATTTAAAATATGACTAAGCCCCAACTCTTCCATGGCTAAAGAAGACAACATTAAATTGAGTGCTTCGTCACGCCCTATATGAATGGTCGGGGTGATATTCGGTATATTTGGAAATGACATGATTCTCCTCCTCTTTGAAAAGGATGTTTCCCCTCCCTTTTTAGTTGTTACACAAGAAGCCGTGGACAAAAAGAATGGCACTTACAGACAACCACGAGAAAATAGAAGGAGAAAGGAAACCGTTGCTCATTCATTAGAGGAATCAATACGAGGAGTAATCGTAATCGAAGTGTTTTACCAAACCGTAAACGGGGTCTTAGTGTTCATCCATCCTCTTCCTCCAAAAAAGAAGCCATCCCCCTTAATCTAAAAAGGGATTCCAATAAACTGTCATGCAGCTCATACCAGTAACGGATGGAAAATCTCCTTCTTTAATCAACGAGGATCGATTCTATTTTGTAGAGAAGACCCGTGCAAATAACAACTTCCCAAATACAATACGGACAACCAAGAAGGAGTATAGCCATCTACTGTTCTACCGAATCCAGTTGCTCCAATCCTGCAAAATAAGCTTCGTTGTACGCTACACTTGGATGCGTAGGGTAATACAGCTTTGCCATGTCGTGATGAATTTTAGCCTTTCGTTGATCCCCGATCCGATCGTAGCAATAGCACAGCTGTATATGAGGCAGCCACGTCCATGCCGATTCATCTACCTTCCCCATGGAACCTTGTGGCCGCTCCAATAATGTCGCTTGCCGGTACCAGTAAATGGCCTTCGGGAAATCTTGCTTCTCCACAAAAAATGCCCCCATCCTGCAGCAAATCTCCGCACGTGGAAGGTCAATCGCAAGTGTCCTGGTCAAAGATTGAATCTGTTTTTCATGTTGCTTCAAGTGAGCGTAACACTCTGACTGCTTCTGGCACGCCCATATTTGATCCTCGATCCAGCCCAGCCCTCCGTCCAAAAACAACTGATACTGCTCAGCCGCCTCTTCGTACCTCGCATGATCGAACAATTCATTTGCAAAATAAAATTGGTCACGCGGATCAAAACCCTCACCTTTTTCCTTGCGCTTTACATAAATTTGCAAATTGCGGTCTGTGTACGGCTTATTTTTTTGGTGAGTAATGGCGATTTCACTGTGCAGAATTTCCCCCGCGACAGCCAAATACTCATGGACCGCCCCATGCCAAACAAAGTTACACTTCCGTCTGACGAGGCGATTTCTTCGCAAATAGTGCACGGGCTTCCCTCGCTCATCTACCAGTAAGTGGTACGGCATCGAGACACTGTCGTATTCAAAATTGTCCAAGGCCTTCAGTGCTGCAAAGCGTTCCCGATCCACTTCCAAAAGCACATCGTCCGCATCCAACCAAAAAATGTACGTCATCTTGGCTTGCGCAAAAGCAAAGTTACGAGCTGCCGAAAAATCGTCTACCCAGGTAAAATCAAACAATTGTGCACCATAGGTCAATGCAATTTCCTTGGTCCGATCGGTAGATCCTGTATCGACAATGATGATTTCATCCACCAAATCGTAGACCGTCGACAAGCATCGACCGAGTGATTCTTCCTCATCCCGAACGATCATGCACAAGCTAACCGTGAACATGCAGATCGCCCCCTCCCCAGAAAATCATTTTCTCAACATCCTATTTCCTTCCATCCCCCTTTATGTATCCGTACTTTCATAACCATCTCCCCGCACGAATATGGTGTAACAATATGTTCTGACAACACCGAAAAGAAGGTGATCATCCGAATGGGCCCGCCTCTCCTTTCACTATGCATGATCGTCAAAGACGAAGCAGACCAGATCGAAGAATGTCTGTCCAGCGTGCATATGGTGGTAGACGAGATCATTGTTGTCGATACAGGATCAACCGATGGTACACAGGATATTTGTCGGAAATACGGGGCGAAAGTTCTGGAGATTCCTTGGGAAAACAGCTTTGCAAAAGCGAGAAACGCCGGATTGCAGGTTGCCAAGGGAGAGTGGATTTTATGGCTCGATGCGGATGAAATCGTACAGGAAGAAAAACCAGGGGTGCTTCGTCAAGCTGTAAGTGCGAGCAAAGGCGACGCCTTTTTTATGAAAATGATCCATTACACTGGTTCTAAAAAGGAGCACGCTTCACGCCACTTCGCTTATCGATCCGGGCAAATCCGCTTATTTCGCAACAAAAAAGGGTTTAGATTTCTGAGGGACATACACGAAGTGCTTCAATGGCCGGCCACCGTTTCAGGGGATCTTACCGTCCCTTTGCTACCTGTACATATTCATCATCTCGGATATATGGACGATGCCATTCAACGAAAACAAAAAGCTTTGCGCAACTTGAGGCTCTTACGTCACGAAAGAAAGCAATCCAAACAAGACCCGTGGTGCGATTACCATCTCGCAAACGAATTTTTTCGCGCCAAACAATTAGAGCATGCATTTAAACTGGTGAATCAAGCAATGAAAGGCTTTTTGACCACCAAACAACCTCCCCCGTCTATTTGCTACAAGCTGAAATTCGATATTCTTTTCCAGCATGGCAGTATGCGCGGAGCCTGGCCGGGTATTGCACGAGCTATTCAAATCTACCCCAATTACGTAGACCTTCATTTTTACAAAGGCGTTTTCCTGATGGAGCACGGTCTGTATGCCGAGGCGGTAAAAGCTTTCGAGTATTGCTTGGAGATCGGGGACAATCAGTGGGAGCATTTTAGTGAGCAAGGAATGGGGAGCTTTTACGCTTTTCACTTTTTGGGACGATGCATGGAGCGCATGGGCAAGACACATGAATCCCTTGTCTACGATTACACTGCGAGCTCCCTGCATGCTTCGCACTTCGTACAAAAGCGAGAGGTGGTGCTATGAGCGTGAAAACGAGGGTGCTAATCGGAAGTCCAGTTTGTCAGAAACCAGATGTTCTCCGAATGTTTTTGTTTTCGTTAGAAAGGCTGTTGAGCTCAAACTTGACGTTGCATTATTTGTTCGTAGATGACAATAACGATCCACTTTCGAGCAAAATCCTTCAAAACTTTGCAGACAAACACATGGGACAGGTCGACATTACCCCCGCTGCTGGCAGCCTCCATCCTTACACATGCGATGATAAGACCCATTACTGGAGCGACGCACTCGTATGGAAGGTCGCTGGATTCAAGGACGAAATGATCGCCCGTGCCAAACACCATGATTACGATGCCCTCTTCCTCATCGATTCGGATTTGCTTCTCCAACCAGCTACTTTGGAAGTTTTGCTCTCCTCTGACAAACAGGTCATATCTGAAATCTTCTGGACGAGCTGGACACCAGATACCGTCCCCGTCCCTCAGGTGTGGCTCAAAGATGAATACACCCAATTTGAATGCGCACGCCATGAACAAATTTCCTTAGAAGAACAATACTTGCGAAAGTACGCTTTCTACGGACAACTCCGTGTCCCCGGCGTATATGAAGTAGGTGGTTTAGGGGCTTGCACACTCATCCGCAGAAAAGCGCTGCAGGCTGGCGTCAGCTTTAAACAAATTTCGAACCTGAGCTTTTGGGGCGAGGACCGTCATTTCTGCATCCGGGCGCAGGCCTTGGGTTTGTCCCTATTTGTGGATACACACCATCCCGCTTTTCATCTCTATCGGGAGAGTGACTTTGCGGAAGCGCGAACCTGGATGAAGCAAATCTACGGCTCCGCTCCTTTACGCGTCAAAACCACTCGCCCTCCTGTGGTCAACAACACAATCCCCCTTGGAAACTAAGCCATTATATGGTATATTGGTGCCACGTCTATTTGGATGGAAAGGTACGGTAACACGTATGCCAACAACTACTTTGTAATGGCCTAAAAAACTGGATAGCTTGCCCTTCGGAAAACAAACTGTTTTTCGCACAGGTGAAGTCTGCCCTTTTTTCCCATTACAAAGGAACGTAACGAAATCTGTAGGTGTATATCCTAACGGAGGTTCGCTATGGGGAATCTCCGTTTTTTTGTGTCCAAAAACAGGTCTGCCCTACAGGACATCCAAATAGCAGGTGCGTTCCTTTCACTTTTTACACGAGGTGAAGGACCATGCATACCATCGAGCATACGTGGGTATTACGTGAAAATCATGAAAATCAGCCAGTGCGGCGATATTGCAGCAATTGCGGGCGAATCGTTCTCTTTTTCGATACCAACATCCGCCGCCACAACGCTAACGGCAAAAACATCTATCGCTTCGCTATTTATAAATGCGAAAAAAATCATACGTGGAACGAAAAGCTGGCCATCTACAAAGCCTTTACAGATCATCGGGAGGTGCCAGATACGGAGTTCAGTGAAGAAATCTCGCCACTGCCTCCTCTCCCCTTGCATGAATACCAGGAAAAGGGCGTTCAGGAAGTGACGATTCGGATTGAGCGCGCAGAGGCCCGCTTTCGCCTCGACAAGCTGCTGTCTGAACAAATAGAAGGCTGGAGTCGCAGCCAGATTGTCCGCAAGATCAAGGACGGGCATATTCGACTGAATGAGCAGGAGACGAAGCCAAGTGCTGTCTTGGGTGCAGCGGATATCATTCAGATTTTGATTAGGTAAAAGTATGTATGGGAAAAGTCGCAGACGGAATCTGCGGCTTTTCTTTTATTTCTTCAATACGACCGCTTTTCTCGGCTCGTCCCACTCCACTTGCAATCCAAGCAAGGCAGCCAGCTCTCTTGTTTTCGCAAAAGTAGTTCCCTGGTCGTTTACATAGGAAACTTCCTGTCCGTTTACTGTCACTTTTTGCGTGGAAGGCTCCCATTCCACTACTCCACCCACTGCCTCCACAATCATACGGATGGGTACATAGGAAACATCATCGATTAGTTTGCCTGCGGAAGTAAGTGTCAGTTCAACTACACACTTATCCACACCAGGCTGTGGTTTCTGTGGATAAGCTGTGAGAAACCTGTGGACATCCTGTTGAAACTTTGCCCATGCGTCCTTGGCTGGCATTCCCGTATATTTTTGAGCGGTCGTATTGACGACAAAAAAGGCGGGGCAGTTTTTCCCCGTAATGTCGTAATGACGCCACAGGTGCTCGACTCCCCAGCCATGTCGTTTCAATATATCAGCGGTCAGTGCCACTGTCTGCTCGTACATTTTCGCAAAGCTTCCATCTGCATTGACGCACATTTCAATCCCAATCGTGCAGTTGTTCGGGTAGTTGCTCAATTTGGTCAAGGCAGCCTGTGAATAAGTTTTCGCCCCGACATGGTAGCCCATCTCGTCCTCGGGTAGACAGCGAATGATTTGTTTGTCGTCCACGATGTAGTGGGCGCTCGCGACTGTCGTTGGCTTGTTGAAGTAGTTTCGGTTTGCGGCGGCATTTGCACCGCTGCGCTCGTTGGCCGTCCAGTGGATGACGACTCCTTTTGGGACGATCTTCTTTTTGGGGCGGGAATTTACGTTGGATAGAAGCATCTCGGTGATATTCATCGTTTACTAGGACTCCTTTCGTTTGGCTCGCTCTGCCTTTGCCTTGATTTCGGCGCTGACTAGTCTCTCGACGGATTTGGGCATCGGCCAGCCTGCGCGGTGAGCATTGGCGGTCAGGCTTGTCCAGGTGTGGTAGATGAGGCCGAAGGTGACGCCGTAGAACAAGAAGCCTGGTGTGCCCATGACGCGGTCTAAGAGGTTGGCTACTGCTGGTAGGGCCATGAGGAATAGAGTGCGTGGGATTCGGGACAGG
The DNA here is from genome assembly GCF_949767855.1 of Brevibacillus sp. IT-7CA2. NCBI lineage: Bacteria > Bacillati > Bacillota > Bacilli > Caryophanales > Paenibacillaceae > Brevibacillus > Brevibacillus sp. IT-7CA2. The sequence goes on along the minus strand of NZ_CATKQT010000044.1, from coordinate 216,465 downwards.
CCGTAGTCGGAGGAGTAGGATTGGTCTTTTTTGGCGGCGGAGATGCCTGTGATCCAGTCGAGGGCGATCATGAAGAAGAGGACGATCAGGATGTCTTGGCGATTCGTGCCGTATAGATAGTGAAAGGCGGGCGACACGATTGCACCTGCTGTGGTCGCCCAGGCGTTTGCTGGGGTTGCGATGCTTTCTAGGCTGTGTAGGGGTTTCATGGTGTGTCTCCTCCTTTTAATCCGTTATGAAGGAATAAAAATAGCCCCGCTAGGAACGGGGCGAGCTGTTGGTCTTCGTGATAGATAGCTGAGTTTTCCATGAAAAAGCGCCTCTCCTGAGTAGGATAAGGCGCTCTACATGCTTTTTTGTGGTTGTGTCATAATCTCTGTTTTTTCTGGATCTGTGATGTGCTTCTTGGTGACGGCTATTGTCAATTCAGCCTCTGTCCACGCTCCATCTTCCCAGCGCATTTTGCAATAAGCGTACAGTCTACTTGCCATTGTCCAATCCCTCCGTGTAGTTGATTATGTGAGCAAGGTGGCGTCAATCGCGTCTTGTGTCACTTTGAGTTTCGCTTTAAGGTCTGCAATCTCTTCGTCTTGTGTTAGTGGTCGGTCTGCATACTCGTAATAATACTTTTTCGTGTCAATGTCGATGTATACGGTTGCTGTCTTTCCTGTCACAGCCTCCGGGGATGGCTCATTCTCAACGATAACCCCGGAATCAATAACCTCTTGTGGCAAATCTGTTGCAACGTCAAGATTAATAATGCTCGAAACCATGTTTTTGTCATTGATTTTCTTGTGCAAAACCAAATACATAACACTCACCCTTTCAAATGTACTTTCACAAGGCTTTGACCTGCCATGAAATCACCTTGTGTCTTTTTAGCAGGAAAATAAATAACCTTACCTTGTTCCTCGTAAATGGGCTGCTCCAAAATATTGAAAGCAGATATGCATGGATTTATAACGGCGAAATTGGCCGGATTCACGGTAAACATTTCACCATAACCCGCCGTACCCGCATAGCCACACACCAACATTTCCGTATCACTAATTTTGTAAAAAAAACTCACGCCCGTGACTGTACGTGCGGGTGTTTGAAGCGTATTGTCAGTAAAAACTCGGTACTCATTACCACTATTCAACACAAAATATTCCGATCCGAATTTTCGCATTGATCTAACCGATTGAGTGGAATAGTTTGTGACCATGCGCTCGGCAATTTTCGCGCTGGTTGTCATATTATAATACGACATGACGCCGTTTGCGGAATGGCCTATATAAACAAATCCATCCTCAAATCCAGCAATGACAGCGCCCCCACCATTCGAACTGCTAATAAGCGCTGTCCATACGGTATTTCCGTTTGTGTCGATTTTTCGGAGATTACCATAATCGACGGTATACAAAGCGCCATCCGGCCCGATCCTCCAATCTTCCCAAGTGTTGCCTGTGCCTAGATTTCTGATATACTCACCTGTCGTGGCATTATAAACGGGTTGGTGTCTGGTTGATCCGTTGAAAATTCTCATGACCAGATAATCACCAATGAAAGCACCTGAAATTACGACTGCTGAGACATCTGGGTAAAACCCTCCGCCGAATTGGCTTGAAAGGTTAATGCTGCAAATAAGCTGCTTTGTTCTGTGGTCATAAACGTCAATCAAAGAAAAGGACTCGCTACGCCTTTGGGCAACCCTTGTTTTTCCTACAGCAACCACGAAGTCTGTATCTGTCGTTTGCCCTTGAGTAGTTCGCCGCATTCTCGTTGCGGAAACTAACATTTCTTTTTTTAAATCAATTTTTCTCTCGCCCGCACCTACACCATGTGCCGCCAACAAATTAGCTATATTCATCGTTTAACCCCCCTTTCTTATCCGAATGAAATGTACTCACCGTCCATGTCGTAAGCAATCGGGTGATTTCCAGAATATGCCTCTGTTACTCCGTCATCCTTGTATCGCTTGATCGTCATGGTTGGATAGTTTCCGTTTGCATCAGGTGTACCGTTTAGGGTAGTCCGCATGAAAAGTGTTGTTCCATCAGTCCTATAGTAATCTACTTGTCGATACTTTCCGTTTGCATCTTTCAGGCTTCGAACAGTCCTATTCATGCCTAGTATATCGAACCGCATAAATCGAGCGCTTGCTGAGTTTTCATCAAAGTCGGTCAGGAATCTAAGGCCGTCCTCACTAACAACGTCAAAGCGGTTGCCCTCGCCATTCAATAGCGACCTGATTCCTGACTCTTCACGGAGCTTCGTTCCATTTAAGAGTGATATCTCTTTAACGCCATCAAACGTCTTTCCAGCAATGTGCAGGGATGTTTCGGTAAATGTAAAGCTTTTGTTCCAGTCCCAATCTTCTCCGTTAACCGTAGCAGACGGCGCAATAACAAGATCGTTGCTGTTATCTGGCTTGTGTATCACCCAACTCTTTTTCCCTGCCGCTTTTACGATGAACGGGAGAAAGCTAGTGCTTTTGATTGATCCTGTGAAAGTCGCTCCGCTTTCCAGAGCGTACTGCGTGTGGGGGTCGGCAGCTCCCGTATGAGCATCCAATTTTGCCTGAGTACCTGCAGCCTCACCAGTAATGCTGAAAGCTCCTTTTCCTTGGGCATCCAATCGAGGTATTTTGTTTGCTCCACTCGTACCTACTTCTGTTTGCTTAACAAACATATCCTTCGACACGATGTTTCTGTTGTCAACCGATGTAATGATAGAACTCGCATCGGTGGCAAAGTACCACAGTTTGCATTTAGCATCGGCGGTTGCCTGAGTAGTCGTGTTTTTCACCACTCCATCTGAATCCAAGTAAATATATTGACCTTGCGTGGCACTTAATTTAATACTCCCTGCATTTACTTCAAAGCGCACACCATTTACATAGGCCACGCCATCTGTCCATTGAGCTGTTAATCCGCTTGCTGAAAACTCCAATCCTGAAACCACCGGACTACCAATTACTGTCTGCGCCAATGCCTCAGTAAGTCCTTGCGCGTCAGCAATCCCTTGCTCCATTTTATTCATCCGTGTTGCCGTTACCTTTGTTCCCTGCTGTACAACGTCCCCTGTTACGGGGTCAACAATATGGTCAACCCAGGTCGTCTTTTGATAAGCCACTTATACCACCTTCACTTCCAGAGAAAATTCAAAAGCAACCAACAGCCCGCTGTCACCCTTTACCACCTGCATGTTTTTAATTGCTAGAGCGTTGCCCTCACTATCCATTAATACCGCGGACTGAATGCGCCCTTGTGCCTGTACATCGTCTAAGTAGATATATTGGGTTACTTTGAAGCCATTTTTAATTGTTTTGTAGATCGGATAGGATCGTAGCGTACCGTCTACGTTAATCAATGCCCCTTTAATCTGATTACTTAAATCATCTCGCAGCAATTCTAGTAACCGATTTTGGATGATAGCCAAGCCTTACACCTCCCCTTCTGGATACATCATGTTTGTAAGCGGATAGTTCACCGCATGAAAACGGGTAGCCTCAGCAACCTGCACTGTTTCACGGAAAATGCGCCCTTCCATATCGTCTTCAGGATAGACCATCCCACAGATTGGATATTCAACCTCAATAAACCGAGTTGGAGCCGAAATAAGGATATCTTCGCCTCTGCTGTTAACTGCTACCCTGCTACTATTGACATGCAAAGGCCGTATCCACTCAAAATCCTTGGACAATCCAACAGCATTAATTGGTTGTTCCGCTGAGAATTCGAAAACGATCTCCTTATTCCCGAAATCCTCTGTTACTTTTTCTAGCTCTCCAGCAGCTTGCCCCATTGCTTCTAGTACAGGTAAAGTAAATGGCGACCTAGCCCAATGCTTTCTTTGAATGTTTTTACGTCGCTCTTCAATGGACTGCAATTGCTTACTGCCAAAGTAGATCCAATCCCAAACATCCAGTCCCCAGGTTGCTGACCATGGGCTAAACTGTTGCAGGAGGTCCTCGCGCTGAGAATGGAAAGCATCTACCGCTGTACCCGCACCTTCCAAGTGGTATTCCGCCACTTCATTCTCATACCATTGCGGCGGCAACATCCGCCGATAGCGCTCTGGAATCATGTCGTCACCACCACGGTTAACGTCGCCACAGAATCAGCAGGCACCGTCAAGTTCACTTCCCCGTCATTTAAGGTGTAGCCTGTAAAATCTGTCACGCCATCCACGAAAAAGAGCGCTCCGATCTGCTGGTATACGATCTGCGAACGCCCTTTTAAATAGGTTTGGATTTGCTTGATGATCTGTTCTTGAATCATTGCCAAATCTGCATCTGGACGCGTAACCACTTTCACATGGGCAGCTACCGGAAACACTTTTGCGGGGTGGATTTGAAGATCGTGCAGTGCACGTCTCTTGTCCTCCAGCTTCATCCGTACTCTTTGTGCCAGCTCAGATGTAGCTGGCTGACCAGCCAAGTCCGTAATATACACATCAATAGACAGATCGTGCCGCGCTTTCTCTACGGCGACTGCTCCCCCTACGCCCTCAACATTTCGGGTCCAGCGCTCATAGTCTTGCCTGCGTCCATCCCCTTCTTCTGTTCGGGCCCTATCTATCAACCTTTGTCTGTAGGCATCGTCCTCTTCTGCCGCATTCCTTTGCAGTCCAAAGAATACGCCGATTGCGTCCAAAAACTCCCCGTCCGCCCAAGGGAGGAATCTTTGGAGAAAGCCATATTCCAAAAGCTGCTGCTGATCGCTGATTTCCTCCGCAATCGGGTAGCTCAAGTCATAGTAGATTTCCCCTTCCTCCGTAGCAGGCGGCGTATCCCCACGCTGCTCAGCCAATTTTGCCATCCGGTTCGCCATCCGTTGATAAATCTGGTCCGGCGTCTCCCGAAGTATCGGCATCTCCGGCTTCTCTAACGTTGCCATGCATCCACCTCCATTCTCGTCGAACCACGCATCCCGGCAATCTCCACATGCAAAATAACCCGATTCCCCTCAAAGCGGATATCGAGCACCTCCGCAAGCTCAATCTCACTGTGCGCCTCCAACGCTTCTTGCACCTGTGCCTTAATCACGGACAAGGACAGCGCAGACCGCATTCGCCCTTTGTCAGACAAAAAATCCACGCCATACCGCTCCGAGTAAATCTCATAGCGGAACCGCCGTGTATGGAGGATCTTTTTCACCGTCTCCTCCAAGTACTCCACGTAAGTCTTGGTGCGCAAATATCTGCCGTCTGGTCCTTGCCGCAGCTGCTTCGTTTCCCAATCGAACCGATATGTCCACGGAATCGGCAGTTCAGTTCCTTGCGCCAATATCTCTTCTGTACCTTGCAACTGCGGAAACATCATTCCACCACCCCAAACAGGAGGTATTGTTCGTTGTTGCATCGCAACAGGGCTACTTTTTTGCCCACATCTTCTGGCTTTAATTGGGCAGAACGCAATGCCAACAGCTCATACGGCTCCAAGGGTGTCGGGTCCTCGTCGAGCTTTACAGACAAGGGCGAGAGCGACAAAAGCTTGCCGAATTCCCCTTGCGTATTCTCGATGCCGTCCTGTGTGTGCCCTCGCAGTTTTGCGATAACCGAATGCATCTCTTACGTCCTCCTTTCCAATTGGAGATCCATTGTATATTGACCGCCATGCCAGCGCGCTTGGCAGCTGGTGACGATCCAATCCGTGATGGTTTTATTGTCTTTTTCCATGATCTTGATGAGCCAGCCCGCACGTAACCTAGCGGCATTTTCATCCTCGTGCCTGACCGATATCGAGCGCGTCTTGGGGATTTTGGACAACTCTGCAAGCTGCTTGATTGCCATTCCAGCTACGTTTTTGTCCTCGCCTGCATCGATGACTTTTTGCATGCGCCCGATTTGTTTGACCAGGGTATCACTTGATTTCGTTGTACTGCTCACGACCCGATCATCTCGGTAGCGCTCTGCTGTCACGACGGTGTAAACCTCCTCGATGCTCTCACCCGTTGAGCTGCTCGTGAGCAAGCTCGCTTTGAACATCGGGATGATACTGTTTTTCCCCTCGGGCAGTACCGTCAGCTTATCGCGCTGGTATTGCACGAAATAGCGAATGCCTGTCTTTTCGTACGCTTGCTCTGTCAGTGATGTAAAGAGGGATGTATATGATTGGGACGAGATTCTCTCCTTGATCGTAAACCCGAACACCGGGCAACTAAAGTTGATACCTGCCGACTTGATAATTCGTGCAAGCTCTGTCCCTGCATCCCCGTCCAGCTTGAGTCTCGAAATTTCGTTTTTTTGCAAATACCAGCCAAGCTCGTATGCTGTTGCGGATAAATCACCTGTTCGATCGTCTCGGTCAAAACGAACGAGTGGACCATGGAAAAGCTGCTGGGATTCCTTGAGCTCTGTACCCACAAAGAGCATCAAAAAACCCGCCGATTGCAGCGGCGGGCCTTCTTTGATTCTTACATCACAATTTTGGGCGATTTGTCCCCTGGCCGAGGACCAGGAAAGCTCGGTAACGGCCGGGGTCAAGTCATAGCGGGTCTGTTCTTTTCCGTAAATGACTTTCATTTTGTCTGCCCTCCGTTACATTCTGTTTTCTCTTTCTAGCTTTTCGTGAATCTCTCTTTTCCTGTCTTCCAACTTTTTGCTGTCTTTCCGTTGAGCCGCTTGCTGCTTCTGCGTCTTCTTGGCTACTTTCCCGCTCGTGTTCGGGCGAGCTGGCTGCTGTTTCGTAATGACCGCCACGGGGGATAAAAGCTGCGTCTGATTGCTCCACGTAATGAATTCGTCTTTGACAAACAGGGGCAGCTCAATCGAGCCATGAAAATCGACATTTTTCCCATGAAATTTACCGTCACATGGCCCGATGAGCACATTCCACGCCAGATCAAGCTCATCTATAGTCAAAAGTGCTTCGGAGCCCGTTAAGCGATCCAATCCGGCAAGCCATTGTCTGGGCCCTTGATAGCCCTGCACCTCGACATAGGGGGCCGTACTGTCTCCGGGTACGATGAAGTCAAAGGAGATAGACTTTGGGCGTCTGGAAGAGATGCGGTTGCCGGACAATAATGTAATCGATGTCGTGCTTTCGATGTCGTTGCCATAGCCGCGAAACTGGATTTCCGCAGGTGTGACAGGAAACGTCAGCCTGTATTTGCCTTGAAGGCGGATCATGTGGTTACCCCTCCCCTCGTTTCTAGTGCATCCAGCAGAGAACGTTCGATGATGTCTTTGATTCTCTGCGCGACAGATGGATCGCTGAGCATTTTCAACATGGTCGGGATATCCTGTAGTACGCCTTGTACGTGTAATGGGACTGAAATTTGCGGAATGGTGATGGAGACGGGCTGTTTTGGCATACTGCTGACAGGTGAACGATTTGGCATCGAAGCGACTGCTGGGATTAAGGGCTGTATACTAACCGGTTGTGGAGGAGACGTATCCTGCCACCATGATTTGATCCAATCGTATAGAGCTCCACCTGCCATTGATCCACCGATATTGCCACTGACACCACCAGCCAAACCGCCGACGAATGAACCAACTCCAGGTGTAACGAGCGAACCAAGGCCTGCTCCGGCGATCATCCCCACTCTTCCTCCAGCCCAGCCACCGACGGTCTCCGCTCCAAAACGAGCGGCAACGTCAAGTTTGTTCTCCGATGCGAGAACTTCTTCGAGACTTGTTAAGGTTCCGAGGTAGGGCACCTTTTTCAACCCGAAGTTAAACTTATCCAGAGGCAAACGCTTGAACTGTTCCATAAATTTGTCTTTGAGTTTACCTGGGTGCAATTCTCCAAGCTTATTCATGAACCCATCCTTGAGTTGGTCGAGTGACAAGCCCTTGAACTGCTCCACAAGCTTGTCTTTACCCGACCACAATCCCTCAAGCCCAAGGCCTTTCATGGGCCCATCTTTGAGCTTACTCGGGTGCAATTCTCCCAACTTACTCATGAACCCATCCTTGAGTTTGTCTAGTGACAAGCTATTAAACTTCTCCATAAGCTTGTCTTTACCCAGCCACAATCCCCCAAGCCCAAGGCCCAACATGATCTTACCTGTCCGTCCACCTTTGAGCTTCCCCAAAGGAAAGCGTTTCATGAGCTGGTCTTTTAACTGATCTGCTAACTGGTCTATGACCTCACTCGTACGTCGTTTCCTTGGAGTATTCTTGTTACGTCTATTTTTTGAAGAAGAACCTGATTTACGGTTTCGGTTATTACGGTTATTACCCTGACAACAGCAACAGCAGGAGTCTTTTCCGCCAGTCGCTTCTTGAGGAAACTTTTCAATGGTTGTCCGAAGATCTCTGAACTTTTTCAGTTGAGATGTCGTATGAATGTTCAGAGCACTACCAAGGAGTAGTAATCCTCCGGCAAAAATCGCAGTACCTTTTATCGACTCGTCCAAAGAGTTGAATGAGCTCATTACTCCTTCAGCTGCTTTCGAAATCTCCGTATTTCTCCCAGACATTTGTTCTGTGTACAGAGTCGCGATCTCCATGGCCTCGTTTCTCGCCATCGCTTGTGCCTGCCCAGGTTTGAAATAAACATCGTTCTGTGCAGACAGCTTATGTGCATTCACCGCTTCATTCCCGACTTTATATTCGTTTTGTTTTTCATATTCTGGTACAAAAACCCCTGTAGTTATATCCTTTACTTCTTTCAGACCTTTCGACAACTCATCTCCAGCATCGCCTGTCAACCCAGCGAATGCCTCTCGTTGTGTTGTCTCATCTTTTATGGAAGAAAAAGTCGTTATGAGTTTTGCGAGGGCGATATTAATTGTTTCTTTCTCCCCCGATGCGAAATCTCGATTCAGCTTTGCTATATCTTGGGCGGCCTTGGCCTTTGCATCCTTCTTATTTTGAGCCTTGTAATGCTTCTCAAGGATTACGGCGAGATCACCATTATCCGACATCTTCATTGCATTCTCATACAACGCACCATAAGTTTTATAATCATTCAAAAGCTTTCCTATTGAGACATAAGTAGCGGCCATTTTTTCAGGCGTATTCAGCAATTTGCCATTCTGAAGGTTGAAGTGAGCCATGGATTCCACAAATTTTCCGGTCGCGGCTCCCCCTCCCTTATTGCTTAAATACTGAACGGCATTTGACTGTCTAACAGTACTATCATGACCAGTAGAAAACTCAATGGAACTCATCATTTTCATGATCTCATCTTCCGTAAACCTCGTCGTGTATTTTAGCATGCCTGCTTTTTCTGCGTACTTTAAACCATTGGTTGCATGCACAAGTTCGGCTTTGGCGATGAGGCCGTATGCTTGATCTTTCTTTATATCCGGGTTGAGCTCACGTATTTTTATGGAAGTCTCTTCTACCTTCAGGAGTTGCTCATTACCTTTGCCACCAGCTTCAAAAAGTGTCTTTTCTCTTTCTGTCGCCTGAGCTTCTTGGGCAACCGAACTCAGCGTTGTTCCAAGAGCCTTTTCGATCATGGGAGTTAGTAAGCCCAGGAGTCCTTTTTCGAATTCGTCATATTTACCTACTATTCCGCTATAAGCATCAAACGTTTCCATCATTGTTCCTGCCATTCTTTCACCTCCTTGTCCTCCCAGATGTCTACACCCAGCAGAACCGAGAAAAAGCCGGGAGACCTACCCCCCAGCCCTTTCCTCATCCTCTGCCTCAATCATCTGACAAGCAAAAATAAACAGCTTCTGCTTGTACAAATCGACTTCGTACTCGAGTAGATCCGACGGGCGGCCTCTGCCTTTTAGAAAAGCGCGGCAAATGTGCCAGGCCTCGCCGTCAGATCGGATTAGTTTTTTGCTTCTTCAATGGCTTCTTCTTCCGTCTGGGTTGCATTGACTTCACGGACCGCATTGAGCAGCTTGGTGTAGCCTTCTGGATTGTCGCGGAAAATTTTCTCGACGAGCTCGTACTTGGTGCCGACCTTGTACGCTTTCTTCAGCTCTTCCTGATTCCAAGGGAATTCGTGCTCGGTGGCCTTCACCAATCGGGCATCGTTGTACAAGAACCAATCTGTTTTCTCGCCTTTGTCGGCCATGCGTTCGCACTCGCGCAGCTCGGACAAATTCAGTTGGCGAACCTTCCATTCGTCACCGTCGATGCTTACAGTGATTTCTTTTCGCGGAGCTTGTTCATTGGCTTTGGCCAAAAATTTCTCGAGTTTGTTTTTGTTCATATTCAAGCACTCTCCTATTCGGTGTAGGTTGGCAATTCATCCAGGTAGTCCGGCTTTTCGATGGACATCCCTTTCAGGTCATATGTCGCGTGATCGTTGCCGTCTGCTTTGGCTTCCCACAGCGTAATCTCGTCTGGGTTCAGCACGATGTTGGAAATACGGACGCGTTCGGAGTTGCCCGCCTCCTTGTCCAGCGTCTCTCCGATCAGGAATGGGAGAACTGGGGTCTTGCCTTGGGTCAATTGATCGACGCAGTAGTATTTCAGCGCAGCGTTGGTTGCGGTAATTTTCAATGTCACTTCTACATGCCAGTCGTTGACGGTCTGGATTTTTCCTTTTTGCAGACGATTCGTGTCGCCGTACTCCACCTTGAGGACCATTTTGCCTTCCAAGGTACCGAAGATCGGGTCTCCATTTTCATCGTAAATTTGGCAGTTCTTCAGTTTAATATCGCGTGCAATAGCCAATTACAGCACCTCCCAGTCAATGTCAAAGTATTCGATGGCATCAAGCGGCTTCGCAGACAAGAGGAAGCCACGGCGATCCCCGATGCCGTTCTTTTGATCTGTAAACGTCCAACCTGTATCAATTGCGCCTTGCTGCTCGCGGACGGTCATGTACGCGTTGACGGCAGAGACAAATACCGCGCCGCCCAAATCGTTGTTAGCGAGCTTGCCTTTGTATTTCTTGCCGACTTGGCTGATGTCGTTGACGATCTGATCCAGCGTCAGGCTGACACGGATTTTTCCGTAGTCCTCGCGCTCATGCGTACCCAGTACAGCCAGCGTATTGACGGCGCTCTCGATGATGTACACATCTCCGTCGCGGGTTGCGATCAGCGTACCAGAGCCGAGCGCACTCAAAATATCGGTGTGGCCCCAATCCTTGAGCGCTTTTTTCAACGGAACGACGACGGCTGTCAGCGATTCATGCGCAGGTGTCGCGGCGATCATACCCGCTACCCATGCGGCCCACTCCAGGCTGCCGTATACTTTTCCGTTGTTGTGTTGTCCAGCGATAGCACTATTCACGACAAAACGGGCATTTTGCCCCACAGAGCGCTCGATGTGCTTCGCCATGTTCTCGTCATCCGCCGCCTTGCCGCCAATCACCAGCGTGCTGAGCTTCTTATTTTGCGTGCGACGATCGCTCATGAATTGTTTCGCTGCCGCTTGTACAGCCGCATCGTCAAAGGGCAGATACATCGTGTCAAAATCAGCACCGGACACAGCCATGAACAGCTTAGTAGAGTCAGCTGGGGTAAGCGCTACTGTGCCACTTTTCGCTCCTGTCAGCGCTGTTTCTGGCACGATTGTAACGGCAGTCTCGCCCAGCTTTTTCACACGCACATAGTTGGATTGGCTCGTTTTCGTTGCCAGCTCATTCGCATCCGCAAACGAAAACTTCTCGGTTTGCAGCGGGCCTGTTACCTGAAGTTCTTTTTTACCTGGCTCGGACGTTGAGGCAGTAATCGTAACCTTCAACTCATTACCTACCAAACCTGGATACAGAGCCTCGACTCTGATTGCATCCGCTTGCTCATACGCTGCTTTTGTGGCTGTGCCATTTGTCATGCGGTATGCAAGAATCATCGCGCCACCTTCTGCTGCCAACTCCACGGTATCGACCTTGCCAAACGTCTGGGCAAGTCGCTCCTCAAAGCTCCCCAGCTTGACGAGCTCATCTGGCGCGCCCCACTCTGCTTGGTACGGCACCAATACGACACCGCTCTTCGGTACTACACGTTCTTTTGCTTTTGCGATCAGTTCGACCGTTACACCTGGACGTTCACGTTGAATGGTCATGCTTACACCCCGCCTTTGTATTTGGTCAGTCGGCTCTTCACTTGTCCTTCTGCCAGTTCTTGATTATCTGCTTCAGAAAAAAGAGCACCTGCTACCTCGAACCGTTCGGCTCCAAGATAAGCGGCGCTCTTGATCCACTCTTGTTTGGTTTGCACAAGCTCTGGGGCCTGTGCTTGTTGTTCTTTTCGTGCCACTATGATCGGACCCCCTCTACATCAAATTCGTTGATCTTGTCTGTGACTGCTCTCTGCACCGCCACGTTGTAGGTGAACTGGAACGCGATTTCCGTCCGGTCCTTTTTATCCCGCCAAATACGCAAGGTGGAGCTGTCGATCTCGATGGACAATCCAGACGTCCTGCCTTGATAGCTAAATTGCCTTTGGCGAAGAAGCTCACGCAGCGGCTCTGCTGAAAACGGCTGATAGACCCCTGCTACATTTGGATAGTGGAGGACGATGGCTGCTTCTGAGACCACCTGATAGGAAGTGAGGCTTCTTCCTTCTTCACGGACCCCTTGCGTCAAAAGAAACGCGATAGGCGGCTGGAATCGCTGCGCCATCCAGTCGTCCACGTTCACAACAGTAGCCAGCTCTGGATACGCTTCATTCACCAGTTCAATGAGAACGGTTAGCTCACGGTCCATCCAGCTTCCACCTCCCATACTTGCGGTATTCTCTTCTGTCTTCGTCACATGTCTCTTCCCCCCACTATTTCACTTCATTTGGCAAGGCATCCACGGCAAATGCCCGCCGAGCAGGGAGCGAGTAGCCTTTGGCTTTGAACTTGCAACATCGTGTGGCGTCAATCGCCGTTTTCCCCGCTCGCCGGACATTAGAGTCGTCAGCGTACATAAAAAGCCACCCGACAGCTTCATCGGATGGCTCGTATCTCTCTTACTTGTTTCGCTTGACTCAAGTATAACTGATCTGGAGGAAAAACCGGGAAAATGACCCGATGTGTCAGGAAGTGTCAACCTTTGTCAGTTTTAACAGGCTTGTGAAAATGAAAAGAAGCTGTCATCATCAGACAGCTTCTCGTCTATCGAGCCGGGCTCTGTTTTTCATTATCCAGTCTGCTGAACCTGATCGCCATACATCGCCCACGCCATCTTCATGACGGCACTGCGCTTGATTTCATAATACCGCTGTCGAGACACACCGATTTCTTTGGCAATCAGATTGTTCTTATCGCCATCCAGCAAAGCTTCGACTACCAATCGCTCCTGCTCCCCCGGAATCGTCTCGACCGCTTTGTTGATCCGCTCGATTTTATCCTGCAAACCTTGCAGCCTCTTCCACTTTCGTTCCCGGCGTGCAACCTCCGCATGCGTTCTATCTCCCGTGGTGCCCTTTCCTTTTGGCATGACTGCATCCAATCCGTACTGAGAGACCATTCCTTCCCCCGCCTCGCGCAAAAAACGCTGGATGCGTATGATCTCGATCTGCATGTAATTGTAGTCGCGGATTTCTTCCTCGGCTTTTTGTAGAAAATCTACAATGGGTGCTTGCTCACTCAGCCGGACGAAGCCTTCTTTTCTAGCGGATACTGTCTTTTGCTGCCCTTTTGCCTTTTGATCCCGCATGTACTTGTCCCACTCCGGGCAAGAATCGATTTTTCCTACGTGCTTATCATGAACCTGGCAATGTGATTTCTTTCCCCAGCACGTTGCCGGACACACCTCGCATACTGCTTCCATGAAAATATCTTTGCTGATCAAGGCACTATTCCCCCTCGGTCATCTATATGAAGTCCGTATGATTGCTTAACGGTTTTCGTTGACTCCTGCGTCTTTTCTTAATCTTTGAGACAAACCGATCTGTCCGATAATGACTCCGATCAATAAGACAGCTGCTCCGATTAATGCTGCTTCTATCATTTCGTACGTATCTCCTTTGCATCATCATTTTCTTGTATAATGAAAGGGGGCAAAGAGGATACTCACCAGTTGTATTCTTTGCCCCAAGCAATTAATGGGGATTCCGATCGTCAGTCGGAGTCTCCTTTTTTTCCAGTTGCTCTTTCTTTTTCTCTTTGTTTGCCTTTAATTGCAGGTTGAACAGATTATTAATCCGAATCTGCAAATCTACCTGCTTAAACGTGACGATTAAAGCAAGGAAGCACACGACAACCGCGAGAACCTGAACGTAATCAATCGTCATCATAGCATCACTTCTCCACTGCGGATCGCTTCGAGCATCGCGGTTTTCATTTCTTGCATGCTCTCTTCGCGAGGTAGTTTGATAAAGGAAGCAAGGTACTCCATGTCGGGAAGCAGAAAGTCGAGGATTGTCAGTACAGCCCGATTATCCCCTGACTGTGCTTTTTGGAGGGTCAGGCTGAACGTGTCAGCTTCTCGGCCAATTGGCGCAAATATTTGTTTTTGCATTTACTCACTCCTTGTCTGGTCATATTCAGTTTTTTGGCTACCTGTTCTTCTGTCATTCCTTGAAGGACGACTTGCTTGATAATGATCCGGGCTTTTTCTGGAAGTTGCATTAACACCTCCTGAACATACAGGTCCGACAGGTTGTCCTCGATCGCTTCCGTTCCCCGTATCCCCTCTTTGATCACCGTCTCCCTGTACAAACGCTTCTTGGCGGCGTACTGCAATCGCCAAGCAATCCTCTTGAGCACTTTTCTGCAATGCTCTTTCAACTGCTCATCTGTCAAATGCTTCACCTTCTGTCTTTTTCATCCGGAAATAGGAACACTCGTTCTCTTTGTAGTACAAGTATCTCATACTACGGTAATAAGTTCAAGTTCTTTCCACCAGATTTTTGGAGATGATTTTTCCGGTTGATCCACTGCATAAATCTCAAAGAAGACATCAAAAAGCACGATCCCAAGTAGAGATCGTGCCTGTGTAGAAGTATTAAATTATCCTTACACAACTGATGTCCCTACTCTACAAAAGTACATAATTCTCATACTTTTTGAGTTTTATCTGCCCATCATGCAAGAAACACCTTAAATGAAGAAGGACCTTTTAAAAATAAAAAAGCAAGCCACTCTCGCATTCATAACAGAAGAGCTAGCTTGCTTTTCTATCTTTCGCACTCTTTTAATCCCAAATATTCGGACGTTCAACACCCATCGTTCGCATATAATCTAGCATTTGACCGGTATGTACCGACTCATGATAGGCGATTCGCAGCAGCATGTCTCCAAGCGTGCGGACATAGCCTACATCGGATCGATCGATGCGGACACTCTCCAAGTCGCCCTTGGACAACCCTTTGACGAAGCGGAGAAATTCTTCTCGATACGGCTTCGCAAAGGCCAAATCTTCTTCAACAGTCGAAAACTCTTTGGTTTCATACGGATTGGGGATAGTAGACAAAGCGGCGCTCCCCCGTTGGATCAAAATCTGGTGATACAAAAACTCACCCTCGATGACATGGCGAATCATTTCCCCGCACGTGAACGCTTTATCGTCAGGCTTCCAGTTCAGCATTTCTTTAGGAATTGCCTTCCAAACTTTGATACTTCTACGTCTTACTTCCTCAAAGTTTAAGATTAAGAGATCATTTTCGTTCATGCCATTCTCCCCTTTCCGTAAGCTCGTCCTAGTTTTTTTGATAGAGATCACATGTCGCTACGTGATCATTGACCATACCGACTGCTTGCATATAGGCGTAGCAAATTGTTGAACCGACAAACGTAAAACCGCGCTTTTTCAGGTCCTTGCTCATCTTGTCGCTGATTTCGGTAGAAGCAGGCACATCCTTCATTTCCTGAAAATGATTATGGATCGGCTTCCCGCCTACAAACGACCAAATATAGCTGCTAAAGGACCCAAACTCCTCCACAATCCGCAAATACGCGTGGGCGTTCTTCACGACGCCGCGAATCTTCAGCCTGTTTCGAACGATGCCTTCGTCTGTCAGCAATTGCTCGATCTTGGCTTCATCGTATTGAACGATTTTCTCTGCTTCAAAGTTATCAAATGCTCTTCGATAATTTTCCCGCTTCTTCAAGATCGTGTACCAGCTCAGTCCAGCTTGAGCGCCTTCCAAATTCAAATATTCAAAGAGCAAACGATCTTCATAGACAGGAACTCCCCACTCGTGATCGTGATAATCCATATAGATAGGGTCCTGATTCACCCAGCCGCACCGATTCATGGAAAGAAGCCTCCTCTACATAATGCGAACATATATTCTTATATAAAGAATATACAATCATTGGCTATTCTGCAAGTTTTTCTTCACAAAAAAAAGACCTCATCAATCTGAGGTCTCCCTACAATCAAGCTGTTAAAATAATTGGCTTCCCCTTCGTCACAACGATGGTGTGCTCGTATTGAGCAACATAACTCTTATCAGGCGTAATGATCGCCCAACCGTCCCTGCCATCATCCACATATTCCGTCCCCGTCGAAATAAATGTTTCAATGGCCAACACGAGACCCTCTGTAAGCAAGCGTCTATCCTTTTTGTCATAGTAATTCAAAATGTAAGCAGGCTCTTCATGCAAGCTTTTGCCGATGCCATGACCCGTAAGGTTTTTGACGACTGTAAAGCCTTTTTTCCTAGCCTCCTGGTGAACAATGCGCCCAATCTGGCTTAGCTTCGATCCTGCCTTTACCGCATCCAATGCCTTATACAGCGACTCCTCGGCGCATTGGCATAAAGATTGCTTTTCAGGCTCGCCTTCTCCTACCACGATAGAAGCACCTGTATCGGCAAAGTATCCATCCAGCTCTGCTGAGACATCAATATTGATGATATCGCCATTTTTCAGGACGGTATCATCAGGGATGCCATGCGCAACAATGTGATTGACGCTGATGCACGTATGCCCAGGAAAATCATAGGTGATATTCGGTGCAGACCGCGCTCCGTACTTTGCCAAGATCTCTCCGCCAATCTGGTCGAGCTCTTTTGTTGTCACGCCTGCTCGCACGGCCCTTATCATCGTCTCTCTTGCCTCTGCCACAATACTACCGATCCGTTTCAAGCACAGCAAATCATGTTCATTTTGAATCGACATGTGTTTCCCTCCTGTCTACAAATATAATTATTTCTCTGATTCCTACTCACATTGGAACATTTTTCTTCGCCAATCGCAACCGAAGCAAAAACAAAGAACCCCAGAAGCATTCTCTGCGGCTCTTATCTTACGAAGCTATGCTGGATTCAGTGCATACATTCCGTGTGCTATTGTCGACTGCTTTTGAATAAACCCGATGGAGATTCGGTTAAATTCTTCCGGCTGATCGACATTGACGACATGACCGCAGTCAGCGACTAGACTCAACTGTGCAAATTGTCTTTTTTTCACGCGCATCTGGACGAACGGCAAAAACATATGGTCTTCGTCACCCATGATAAATAAGGTAGGAATGGGAGGCTCTTTATCAAAGAGAGTTCCTAGGAATCGATTAATGCCTTTTGTCAGCTTGAACCATCTCTTGAATTCTTTTTGACAAAGCTTTTTGGCTTCGCGGATAAACAAGGAACGCGATTCTTTATGACGCTTGCTCGGCATGATCACCCATGCAAACAGTCGATACAGCCACATGTACGGGATGAAATGTTTGACCATATTCCCCAGCGTGATCAGCACCTGCGATCGAACGTTCATGTGCGTCACAGCTCCTGCCAAAACCATAGAGCGCATTCTCTCTGGGGCCTGCTCCGAAATAATCTGCACAATGATCGTCCCCAAGGAAATCCCCACAAAATGGGTGGAAGTGATTTTTAAATGATCCAAAACCTCAATGATATCTCTGCTGACATCATCAAAGGTGTATGTTTTGAACAGCTTGCCTGGGATGTTCTTAGATTTTCCGTGACCACGCATATCTACTAGAAGAACATTGAAATTCTCTTTGTATGCCTTAAGTTGTTTATACCAAATCGATGAGCTGCCCCCTGCCCCATGGACAAAAGTCACCCATTCGCAATCTTCACCACGTATGTATGTCTTATAATGGATCACTAATATCCCCCCACCAGTATTATATAGGAGGGATGTCCCAGGTGAAAGGATTACCATAAAATTGAAATTCAATCACCTGAGTCTCTCAACCAAGAACCAAACGAGATTGGAAATGAGTAACGACTGTCCGACACCAAAGCTAAACCCTGTTAAAAATCGGAGCTTGTTATTGCTTGTCCGCCACTTCCATTGTTGGGTAAAGCCATCAATGAGCATTGGCAGTAAAAGCAATCCAATCAAATAGTAAGAGGTCACGAGATGCATCCCTACAAAAACTGGCGCAACCAAGTATCCAGCCAATATCGAAACACATCTGGCACATAGCGGCATTTTTTTACCCGCTATATAAAAGGAACGATCTGGGCGCCGATGACATGGAATCCACTGCATATTGATCTTCATCAGCTCCCTCAATGTGAGCAATCAGGCTTGCAATCGCAATCGGGCGTATCACAATCTGGAACCGGACAATCAGCTGGAATATAGTTGCAATCTAACGAACAACTGTTACGCTTCTTACGATAGAAGAAGATCATGCAAATAAAAAGAAGAAGACCTAGTCCGATCAAGACCCCGCCCATTACATAATCACCTTGATACAGAAATACGCCTCCCGCTATCCATGCGATCATGCAAACCGTTAATCCAAGAAAAAACAGATACATCCTCTCCCTTCTTTTCTTTCTACGTCAAAGAGTATCAGCCGTTTCACTGTGCTGGATGATCGCAAGCAAAATCATCTACCTGGCAGGCTTGTCATTGCGTCGAAATATTTATAGCGCTCTGTACATGTGTATTTGAGCTGATAGATTGGGATCGGAACAGGGGCTTTTTCCCTTCTACTTTTACCTCTGTCCTCCACTTGCACATATTCCAGTTCAATGTCAAACAGACGTAAGAAACTCTCCGCTGCCCTCCGAGTAGACACAACTGAGGAGGGATCGGGAATCTCCTTGTTTTTGCGAGCATCGTGCTTGTAAAAACCCGTTACCTGGCCTGTCCAAGGATTGACTTTTACTGAGTAGACTCGATTTGTGAGTACGATCCCTTGTCGGCGCTCATAGAAGTAATAGGTAATTCCGGTACCACGTAAAGAGCACAGTTCATAATAGTGAAGCTCGGTAATTCCCTGCTCGATGTATTTCTCCAAAAACCTCTTTGCAATTTGCAACGCATCGTGCTCCGAAAGCCGTGGCGCTATATATTCTATTTTTTGATTAACCGTAAAGGCAAGCAGCTCGTTGGTCGTTCGATTGAGTGTAACCCATACAACGTCAGGATCGTAAACAGTTTCAGCCTCCTCATCTTCTGGTAATGGCCAGAAATAATGGATAGTAGAAGGCCAACCAGGTTCCCGCGCTTCGGCAACGAATCTGAAATATCCGCTCATTGGATTGAAAGTTTCCCCATCCTCATTCGGAGTCACAAGTGTTTCTCTTTTCATCCCTGCGTGAGTCAAATCTAATTGAAAATGTTCCTTTACCCATTGCTCGATCTCCTGCAAGTTTGCGAAAACAAGGGATTCCCCTTGGGCCATGATTGGGATGACCTCTGAGTATTTTTTTATAATTCGTCTTCTCCCTATGACCGTCTTTGCTACTTGTCCTGTCTTTGCATGAATGACAACATAGTCCAGCGGTGCCTCATCAGGGATATACTTGAGCTTCCCTTCCTCCTGTTCATCGCATATGAGCATCATGTTTTTCTCTACTAAAGCAAGGTACGCTTGTTTCGCCTCCTCCTTCGTTATCACTTCTGGCTTGGGAGGCTTATTTTTGCGATCAAAATCGTGAAATCCGTGGTATCGGATGTCTACCAAATTTCCCGACTCGTCTAAAGCTATTCTCAAAGACACACCTGAATGCGGAATCCCATGAAAAAAATAACTATAGTACAGCTCCCATTGCTTTCTCTCTCTATACTCTCTCAACTTTGCTAAATGGCCTCTTACCATTTCGTTCAGATGATCTCCGTATAATTTTTCCGCTACTTCTATGGCCCGCTCCGTCGCTGACTCGGCATCCATTGGTTCGCCAGAAGGAAGCCATTCTCGATCTTTTTCATCCAAGTCGAAATCCATCACATAACCCGTTTCTTTGTCTATCTCCAGTTCTGTACGGTTATGACCTACTCTTATCTCACAAACTCTCCACTTATCGCACGTTCTGATTTTCAGATGAGACATTTCACGCAAACCAGGAAACGTAGCAAACCATTTCTCCATCGTCTCTCGAACCGCTTCTGTCGGATATGTAATCATCGTGTTCCCTCCCGAACAAAAAACCGTCAATGCTGACACTGACGGCTCTCTACTATGAAATCTAAATCCTAATCATCATCACCATCGTCGAGATCATCATCAGTGTCGTTGCTGCTCGTGTCATCACTTGAAGATGTATCCGCTGGTGCACTGCTGTTCTTCTCGGTTGGTACCTGATCATCATCGTCGTCATCCGTTGACCCATTGTCGATGGTGGTCGTCGAGAGCACTTTTCCAGTAATAGCATGTATGCGTACATCTACCGTTTTGGAGTCTTTTTTCGTGATCACCCGATAGACTGCTCCATTCTTTGTCTCGATTAAATCAACATCATCGATCTTGCCGCCACTTGTTCTTTCCGTCGCAATCTGTTTCGCTTGCTGCTCGGTAATTTTGGTCTGTGGCTGCGCTGGTGGGTTCGGACTTTGATTGGGTTTCGATTGCTGCTGTGCTGGAGTTTGGGTTGTAGCTGGCTGTTGTTTACCTGGCGCAACAGTCCCCACTGTCCCCGTACCTACTGGCTTGGTCGCGTTGCCTGAAGCATCCTTTCCGCCATTATTCGGTTGTTGCGCTGTACTGGCTGTCGGATTTGAACCCGGCTGTATTGGATTCGCCGCCGTTTCGTTTGCCTTCGGCTGCCCAGTGGCTGCGACCAAGGAGAGCTCCTTCAAATCAATAATTTCGCCCGTATGTGCATTCACCATCACACTATATGTTCCGCGCTCATTGAGGAGTTGGAGATTGTAAATGCTGTTTTCTCCTACATCCGTCATGGAGATCGATTCAATCTTCCCCGGGTAGCGGGCCGTCACGATCTGTTTGACTTCCTCCGCTGACAATGACTGCAAATCCATGCTCGCGAAGATCCGTTGCATGCCAAATGCCGTAGTGACCAACAGAAAGCTCGCCAGCAGCCCTATTTTCCATTTTTTATTCATACGTACCTCCTGCTATTTCTTAGCCTGCCCCGGCAGAAAAACGGTCACGAGCGTCCATTTCCCTTCTTCGCTATCCAGTGCAATATCGCCTTGATGGGCATCAACGATCTGTTTGGCAATGGAAAGACCTAATCCTACGCCCCCTGTTTCGCGGCTACGGGCTTTGTCTACACGGAAGAAACGGTCAAAAACATGCTGCAAATCTTCTTTGGGAATCCCCATTCCGTAATCCTTGACTGAGATATAGGGGCGGTCCCCTTGAAGTCCCACCCCAACCTCGATTTCATTGGAGCTGTATTTCATCGCATTGTCGAGTAAAACGACGAGCACTTGTTTTAGTTTTTGTTCATCGGCCATCACAGGAACCGACTCGTGGTTTGCACCCAGTTGAAAGGACCTGCCATACGCATTGGTCAATTGTGTAATGGTCGTTTGGCACATCGGGATCAAGTCGATTTCTTTGACATCCAGATTCCATTCGGCGCTATTGTTTGCGAGAAGGAGCATTTGATTGGTCATATCCTTCATGCGCACGGCTTCCGAATAGATCGCTTCCACCGACTCTGCCAGAACCTCCGGCTTTTTCGTTCCCCAACGTTTCAATAGCTTCGCATAGCTTTCTACTACGGTCAGCGGCGTTTTCAATTCATGGGAAGCATCTGAGACGAACTGCTGCTGCTTCTCGAAGTTTTGCTGTAATAAATCCATCATCTTGTTAAAGGTGCTTCCTAACGCGTGCAGTTCATCTTTGGATGTGTGCTCAAGCGGTATTTTCTTAAAAATACTGCGCGCTTGAATGTCTTCCATCGTTTGAATCATCGAGTTGACTGGTCGCAAAATCAGATTGCTCAACATGCGTCCTGCAAAAAAAGCAGGAATCAGCACGAACAGCGAAGCAAACAACAGAACGTTTTGCAGCAGGCTCAAATTTTCTTGCAAGCCCGCAATACTTTCAATGACTTCTAACGTGACAATTTTCCCATTCGTCCAAATGATCGGGACCTTGACGTACGCGTATTTCGCTCCGTTGACATCGAAGACCCCGTCACTCGCTTTTCTATCAAAAATGGGCTTCGGTGCTGGGATTGGCTGCGTGCTGTCTACTTCTTGCGTGACGATGGCCCGCGATTGCTGATCGATAATCCGGATCATCCCGTTCGATGGCAAATACGGCTGCAAGAGCGTCGCAGGGTCGAAACTTTCTACACCGATCTGATTGAGTCCGCTCTGGATGTGCAGAACTTCTCGTTGCAGACGATCCAGCTCTCCGTCTGTTGTCACTTTGTAGAACATGAAGTAAATGAAGCTATTGACCATGAGCAACAGTAGCAAGAGTGCGACCGTAGAGAACAAATGAATTTTATTTTTGATTTTCATAATTTACCCCTTCAGCATATAACCAACGCCTCGTACTGTATGCAAAAGCGGGGTTTCATACCCTTGGTCCACCTTTTTACGCAAGTAACGGATATACACGTCAACGACGTTTGTGTCTCCGAAATAATCAAATCCCCATACGTGTGTAAGAATCTGTTCACGATTCAGAACTTGGTTTTTATTCTGCATCAGATAAAGCAACAAATTGAATTCACGCGGCGTCAGCTCGATCTGACTGGAGCTTCTCGTCACTTCCCGCGATTTTTCATCCAGGCTTAAATCCGCTACTTCTACTTTGGAGCTGGCCTCCACTTTTCTTGTCATTTGGGACAAGCGGAGGCAGGAACGGATGCGAGCCAGCAGCTCTTCGATTTCAAAAGGTTTCGTGATGTAGTCGTTCGCGCCTTGATCGAGTCCATTTACTTTGTCCACGACAGCATTTCGGGCCGTCAACAAAATGACTGGTGTCGCGGAGTCCTTTACCCGAATCCGGCGAAGCACTTCTATGCCTGACAAGCCTGGCAGCAGTACATCGAGCAAAATCAAGTTCCATCCGCCTTGATTGTATTGTTCCAGCGCCTCGAGCCCTGTTTTGGCGATCTCGCTTTCGTATCCTTCGTATTCCAGCTCTAATTGAATCACACGAGCAATTTTCTCTTCATCTTCCACAATTAATATTCGCTCCGACATGTAATCCTCCTAAACCTTGCATCCATTATCCAGATGAGTTTAGCAAATATTGGCTGTGGATCAAAGAGTAATCCGTACGAAAGATATAATTTTTTACTTATATCGATAAACCCACCCACTGCCAGTACGCGTAATAAAAGACGACCATCAGGATCGCGTGGGCCGCACCTGCATACAAGCTCAATCGCAGCAAATCCTTAGGCAAAAAGGTCTCCTTGCCGCTTTCCTGGAACATGAGCAATGCTTTGGAGCTGACAGGGAAGGTCAGGCAGTAGTTCATGCCGACGATTCCTAAGAACAACACGGTCACTTCATTCAAATCAAGGCTACTCGCAAAGTAAAGAAGCGGTGGAACAAGAATGACAGCTCTCGTTGTATGCGATGTAATGTACAGATGGGAAGTCAGTGTCAGCAATGTGATAACCACAATGATCAATAGCGACGATTCCCCTTCCAGCTGCTCAGTGATCGTGAACAGCTTCTTCATGATCCACTCTGCCGCACCGCTGTCCAACAACGACTTTCCGAGGGCAATGGCTGCCCCTACAAACAGAATCAGGTTCCACGAGACAGACTGAACGCCATCCTTCCATTTCATGACGCCCACATTGGGGAGTGTCAAAAGAAAGGCGCCGACAACTGTCGTGGTAGCAATCTCGATTCCATGAAACCGCTCTGTCAGCCAGAAAATGACCATCGCCCCGATCACAGCAACCGTATATTTTTCGTTGCGAGACAAGGTAAGGGAGAGCTTTTTGCTCGCGAGTGGGCGCTGCATCTCTTCTTTAGTGAGAAACAGAGCCAGAACAATCCGGCAAGTAATAATGCTGGCCACTACC
The DNA here is from genome assembly GCF_949767855.1 of Brevibacillus sp. IT-7CA2. NCBI lineage: Bacteria > Bacillati > Bacillota > Bacilli > Caryophanales > Paenibacillaceae > Brevibacillus > Brevibacillus sp. IT-7CA2. The sequence continues at coordinate 192,502 of NZ_CATKQT010000044.1, read as the reverse complement.
CCAAACGGCAGTCCCCACAACAGCCACTCCGCAAAGCTAATCCCTTCCCCATTGAACTCCTTCAGCATATCGAGAGCGATAAAATGGGAGCCCGCTCCGATCATGGTGGAGCTCGTCGATACTAAAATAATCGTCGGAATCAGGATCGCCATGGCTTTCGTGATTTGCTTGTTCCCGATTTCGGAGGTCAGCGAGTGGAAAACAGGCAGTAGCACCGCTGCGCGTCCAGAAGTAGACGGGATAAAGAAAGCGAGAAATTGAACGACGACCGTCAAGAGCCAAAACAAGCTTTTGACATTCTTTGCCTTGCTCACGACCAGATCTGTGAGTTTGCCTGCCAAGCCAGTCACTTGAAGAGCACCGCCGAGAATGAACGAGCCAATCATTAACCAAATGACATCGGAGGCGAGCGAGTCGAACAAAATTTCCTGGTCAGCCGTTCCTGTCACGACGAGGAGTAACACGGAGCCAATCGCTACATAGGCGGAGTTCAGCGAGGTGGTCGTCCACAGGATTACGGCGACACAGAAGCAGAACAAGCTCCATTTGGCTTCAAATGTCAGGGAAGACGGCAGCATGAGCAGTAATTCAACGAACATAATCAGGACAATCGGAAGGACCCAGGCAGGTCTTTCCTTTGCAGCAGTCTGTGCAATCACGATACTTGCTCCTTCTCCATTAAACGATTTGCGAGCTGCAGGCCCACCATGATGGTTCGCATAGAGCTTTCCGAGCAATCAGTCAGCCATTTTTGCGCATGCATGAACGCTTCCTCCAACGTAGACGGCATCGGCAAAATACTCGTGTACGCATCAATTCCGTGCTCATAATTGAGTCGGGCACCTTTGCCAACAGTCCCCACCAAAGCCACTACCGGCAGGGCATGCTTTTTCGCTCGCTTCGCCACTTCCACTGGAATTTTTCCTCGCGGTGTTTGAAAATCTATGCTGCCTTCCGCCGTAAACACAAGGTCTGTCTCTTGAAGCATCCGATCCAAATCAATGTACTTCATGATGATGTCGTAGCGTGGATACAGATTCGCACCCGTCAGCGCATGCAGACCAGCACCCAAGCCACCCGATGCACCACTGCCCGGCATTTCTCTGACATCGATACCGAAATCACGCTCGATGATAGCCGCAAATTGTTCGAGTGCTCCTTCCAGCTCAACCACTTGCTCAGGCGTTGCTCCCTTTTGCGGGCCAAACACGCGAGCGACTCCATTTTCCCCACACAGCTTGTTAAACCAGTTGCAAGCCACATCGATTTGCACCTGCTTGAGTCTTTTGTCCATGTCGGATACATCGATTTTCGCTACTTTTGCCAGCGAGATTCCGCCTTCAATACGGATTTCTTGACCGCTTGCATCCAAAAATTTCGCGCCAAGTGCTTGCGCCATGCCTGCCCCGCCATCGGAAGTACCGGAATCGCCGCAGCCTAGCAAAATACGATCTGCCCCCATGTCCAGCGCCGCTTTGATCAATTCACCGACGCCATGTGTCGTCGTTTTGCGCGGATCACGCAAGCTTCTTGGAACCAGTCGCAGTCCCGCTGCTGCCGCCATCTCAATCACAGCCGTTTGACCTGTCGTCTTTGATCCGAATATCCCGAAATGGGAAGGAACCTTTTCTCCTACAGGGCCAGTTACTTCCTTATCAATAATCGAGCCATTCGAAATTTTCACAATCGCTTTTGTAAAGCCTTCTCCTCCGTCTACCATCGGCAGTGTCTGTACTTGGGAGAGCGGGAGTACGCGCAGGATTCCTTCTTTCATGCATTCTGCTGCTTGCTCGGCATCTAAACTTTCCTTAAAGCCCGAAGGCACAACGAGTATTCGCATAAAAACAACATCCCTTCTCTTTATTTGAATTTGCTTTCGCATTTGTCTCACTTGAGTAAGACCAATACTAAGCTTCAAAAAAGAGAAGGGAATAATAGGAAGATGAGAAATTGATGAGAGAAAAGTAAGAAGAACGTTACGTTTCTAAGCGTTTCGTTTTCTGCGCAGTTGATAATAGGTCACAGCCAGAGCAAGCGCCAAAACCGTCCCCTTAATAATATCGTAAGCGTAATACGGCAGATTGAGCATCGTCATGCCGTTGAGCAGCACCCCGATCAGGATGGCTCCCACAAATGTACCAAATACGTTTGGCTTTCCAGCACCGAAAACGGAGAAGCCTACGAAAGCAGCCGCTACTGCATCCATCAGCATGGAGCCGCCACTACTCACCTGCCCGGTACCGATCCGCGCTGCCAAGAGCATCCCGCCCAAGCCTGCAAAAAGAGCAGAAAGCACATAAGCCAAGGTACGATAGCGATTCACAGGAATCCCCGACAGACGGGCTGCTTCCAAATTGCCGCCTGTCATGTACAGCATCCGCCCCTGTCTCGTATAGGTCAAGTACACATGCGTGATCGCGACAAGTAAAAAGGTCAGGATAACCGGAACCGGTACGGAAAGAATTTCTCCTTGGCCCAGCCAGAGGAACCATTCCTGGAATTTTCCCGGTGCCTGTGAGCCGTCCTGCATCGGCATGTTTGCGTAGATCGAGTAGCCTTGGGAATACGTCATATGAATGCCGTTGACGATGTAGAGCATCGCCAGAGTAGCCAGCAAATCAGGAATGCGGATTTTCACGACCAGGAAAGCGTTGACCAGCCCGACGAGCAAGCTGAGTACAATTGGAACAACCAGTGTCGTGAAGACCCCTTGTTCGTACCAAACCATCATCGAAGCAGAAACGACAGTGGTCAACGAAACCGTCGATCCTACAGACAAATCAAAGCCTCCGACAATCAGCGAGAACGTAACGCCAATCGCGACAAATGTCACAATCGAGATGGAGCGAAGAATGTCCGTCAAGTTGTCGTACGTGAAGAAATACGGGTTGGTCAAACTGAATAACAACATGACAATAACGATAACTGCAACCGTTCCGTATTTGTAAACAAAATCAAATAAGCTAAACTTTTTATCTGCCACGTTACTCACCTCCGCTTGCGTAGTACATAATTAGCTCTTGTGTTGCTTCCTCGCGACTCAATTCCTTCACGATCTTGCCCTCGAACATGACGAGAATCCGGTCTGCGATCCCGATGACTTCCTGAAACTCACAGGAGAAATACAGGACGCCCTTTTTCTGCTCGGCAAGATTTCCGATCAGACGGTAAATATCGCTTTTCGCGCCGATATCCACCCCTTTTGTCGGCTCGTCAAACATAAAGAGGTGAGCGTTTGTATCCAGCCATTTGCCGATAGCGACTTTTTGTTGGTTTCCGCCGCTGAGGAAACCGACCAGCTGCTTGATATCGGCTGTTTTTACACCAAGGCGCTGCACGAGCTCTCTTGCGTTGACCGATTCCGCCCCTCTTTTGATAAATCCAAGCCAGGACTTCTTTTTCAACGAGGCGACAGACAGATTGTTCTGCACAGACTCCTCTACGAAAATTCCTTCCTTGCGTCTTTCCTCTGGGACGAGTACGATTCCTGCATCGACGGCGTCTTTTGGCGAGCGCAGTTGGATACCTGATCCATGCAATCGAACGGCACCAGCCTTTGCCTCATCCGCACCGAAGAGCAATCGGGCGAGCTCAGTCTTCCCTGCCCCAACCAGACCGACGACACCCACGATCTCTCCCTCGCGAACCTTCAAGTCGACTCCGCGTACTTTGCCGCCAGCCACTCCTGACGCCTCAAAAATCGTTTCGCCAATCGGCACTGCAAGCTTCGGGAACTCCTCGTCGAAGCTTTTGCCCAGCATGTTCGCGATCACTTCATCCATATTGGTCCTCGCCGTGTCTGTGGTCACGACATGCTGTCCATCGCGCATGATGGTGATTCGATCACAGATTTCAAAGATTTCCGGCAGGCGATGGGAGATATAAATGATCCCAACTCCTGTTTTTTTCAACTGCGCAATGATTTGAAACAGCCGTTCGCTCTCCTTCGTGCTCAACGGCGCTGTCGGTTCATCAAAAATGACGTACTTCGCCTTTTGAACGGTAGCCCGTGCAATCAAAATCAATTGCTTTTCCGACAGCGTACATTCTTCGACGATCATCCTCACCGGAATGGAAAAGCCGAAGTTTTTTAAAATCTGCTCCGTTTCGTTGTACAAGCTCTGCCAGTTGATCAGTCCCTTGGTTTTCGCCTGGACGAGCTGGTCCGCCAATACGTTTTCACCGACGCTCAAATACGGGATCAAGGCGGTGTCCACTTCCTGATATACACATTGAATGCCCTGTGCTTTGGCGTCCTGCGGCGAATTGATCGTCACGGCCTGTCCATCGATGGTGATCGTACCGCCATCTGCCTGATACGCTCCCGTGAGGATTTTCATCAGGGTACTCTTTCCTGCGCCATTGGCACCGAGGAGTGCGTGAACCTCTCCTGCGCGCACCTCAAAATCGACGGATCGCAGGGCAGGAACCCCAGAAAACTGCTTCGCCATCCCTTTCATCTGCAATGTGGACATTTTTCACACCTCCTGTTTACCTGCGTGTTCCAACCTCTATAAGGAAAAATCCCGTTGACGGATACAGATCAACGGGAAAAGCCAATTTGGTTCTTACTTGCCCCACTCTTGTACGTATTGGGACAGGTCGCCCATCGTTACTTTCTTATCCTTCGGCAGGTCTTCCTGTTTCACCAGCACTGGATTCAGCTTCACGTTGTCTGGCACTTGCTCGCCTTTGATTTTTTGGAACACGGTTTGCGCATGAATGCGTCCGATATTGGATGGGTCTACTGCTGCCGTCGCTGCCCACGGAGAGTTTTCCGTCTGGATCATTTGCAGATCCTCATCGCTCAAATCGATGGAGTATACTTTGATTTCCGTACGGCCTGCTTGCTGGATGGCACGTGTCGCCCCTTTGGCAAATTCATCCCATGCCGCCCATACTGCTGTGATGTCGCCTTTATTCGGATACTTTTTCAAGATCGCTTCCATCTGCGTTTGTGTATCGAGTGCCGTATTGTTGGTAGCAGAACCGAATGCCGCAATCTCTTTTATGTCCGGGTATTTCTTCTGGAAAGCTTCATACGTCACTTGGCGTTTTTCCATAGGCGCAAAGCCAGCTACCCAAATTTTTACGATGCTGCCTTTGCCGTTTGTATCTGCCGCCAGCTTCTCCAGGCTCAGCTCTGCCAACTTGTTGTCATCCTGCGCCACAACTGGCACACCCGGAATGTTGATGTCTGTATCAAACAGGACGACCGGGATTTTTTTATCCACGGCCTTTTGCGTACCCTGCTGCAACGCTTCCGCCGTACCATGGTCGATCAGAATGCCATCAAACTTTTGATTCACAGCCGCATCGAGGTTGGACGCCATTTTTGCCAGATCAGTATCTGCGTTGAATACGGTCAACTCGCCGCCGTTTTTCTCCACCTCTGTCTTCACACCATTAATGTATTGTGCGGAGAATGTCCCTACGTTTTGACGCATGATCAATGCGATTCTCTTTGCCTTCTCTCCCGAAGCACCGCCGTTTGTGCTGCCGGTTCCGGTTGTTGCCCCGCTGCCGCATGCCGTCACAAGAACAGATGCTGCCAAAACAAGTGATGTGATCAGACCGAGTTTCTTTTTCATTGAGATGCTCCCCCTTTTTCTTTTACAAAACTTTTGAGAAAAGCAAAAAATCCTCTTTCACAGAGAAAGAGGACAAAAATCGACAAGATTCTCGCCTCTTATCTGTCAGGTATTCTACCTGTTGGAGTTAGCACCTTGGCTCGAAAGAACGTAATCTCTCGTGCTAGGTTGCCGGGCTTCATAGGGCCATTCCCTCAGCCTTCTCTTGATAAGAGTAGTTTCTATTTTCAAAACGTTTGTATAAGTATATACAGAATATAATCTGGCAATTACCTATCTGTCAACTGGGTTTACCGAAAGAATTTTCTTGATAAATATTCCAGTTTCTTCTGTAACATCAAGAGGGATTTTGTTGTGTCTTGTCGAATTATCGTAGATTGATACAAGCCTAGCAAATATTTGCGATGGGGATGCTACATGAGTCTATTAAAAGAAGTCATTCTTCAATGGTTTTTCGCCATTATCCCGTTTGTGTTTTTCAACATTTATTACCGTGACAAAATGCGGAACTACAGCCGTTCCTTTATTGTCATCATTAGCTCAGCTTGCATGTTTCTCGCGATGACCTTCGCCCCGAGTGTCACGAATGGCATGTTTTTTGATATCCGACATGTCATCATTCTTTTCGGACTGGTTTATGGCGGAATCGAGATTGCCTTGCTCCTTCTGATTGAAGCCTTGGTTTATCGGTACTACCTAGGTGGCGAAGGAACATGGGTTGCGATGCTGATCCTTACAGTCAATTTTGTCTTGTCACTCTTTTTGTATCGACACTACAAAGCCAGTTATCGGAAAACACTGTATCTTTTTATGACGAGTGCGATTTTTTCTACGGTTGCTTTAGGGACTACTTATTACTTTTTTCCCACGTATGTAACTCAACACCTCGTTTACTACACCATGGTGATTCCTATTCAAAACTTTTTCGGCCTCTGGTTATTAATGTCGCTTTTCAGCAAATGCGTTTCGGATAAAGAGCTGTTTATTCGCCACGCGCAAAACGAAAAAATCCAGACGATGAGCCATGTTGCTGCATCGCTCGCACACGAGGTTCGCAATCCGCTGACAGCAGTCAAAGGCTTCTTGAAATTAATACAGGAATGTCCGGAAAATTTGGTAAAAGTCGATCAATACATTCGTATCAGTCTCGATGAAGTCCAACGGACAGAAGCCATTTTGACCGAGTACCTTGCGATTTCCAAGCCGCTAAAGGAACGGCATGAGATTATTAATATGAGCGAGCATCTTCATGCTATCCGCGAAGTGATGCTCCCTTTTGCCAATATGCATAACGTGGAGCTTACGCTGCAAGACTTTGAGAGACCTGTGACGATCAAAGCCAATCCAGACGAGTTCAAGCAAGTGTTGGTGAATTTCATCAAAAATGCCATCGAGGCATGCTCGGATATTTCGGACGGAAAAGTCTCCCTGGACTTGCTCATCGAGCGAAACAAAGCCGTGTTGGTCATCAAGGATAACGGTATCGGTATGGATGCAGGACAGATCAGCCGCCTCGGAACGATTTACTTTTCTACGAAAACAACTGGGACCGGTCTTGGATTGACGTATTCCTATCATGTCATCCATGCAATTGGCGGAACGGTCAATGTATCAAGCAAACCACGAGTAGGAACCAAGTTCACCATTATGCTCCCGTATAAGGCACAGTGACTTCATGCAGGTTTTGCAGAGGGACTGTGCCTTTTTCCATTCGATAGCTAATGATGCAACGGGGGGACTTGTGGATCTTTTTCGTTTTTTAAGGAGAACTGCAATTCATTTTGGCGATTGATCGTTGCGAGAAAGACTTGTTCGGACGGGATCCCCTTTTTCTTCAATTCGTGCACAAGCCATTGCTCATCGCGGTTCCGATATGACAGCACATCCGGATATATCTTGCCTTCCACAATGACAGGCAACGACATTCCCGCAGAAGAAGTGTGGATGTTTAAATCTTGTTTCGTTACGACCTGCTGCTCTACTTTTTTGAGCACAGTCAACCGACCGTTCGCCTCGATAATAGCCAAATCAATCTCTGCCAGGTCAAAAATATCTTTTTCGCGAAGCATATGGAGGACATTATCGAGCGAGTAGCGGATTTTTTTCATGTTTTTGACGTGAAAATTCCCGTTGTAAAAAATGACGGTCGGTTCAAATGTAACCATTCTGCCAAACCAGCGAAAGACAATGGACAACTGCGATACGACCCGTTGCAAGATACCCAACGTCAAAATCGCTACTGCAATCGGAATATGACGGACATCTGGCTCTGCAATGTCAGCCCCTGCCACTGATCCCAAAGTAATAATGATGATAAAGTCAAAGACAGGCAGCTCCCCAATCGAACGCTTGCCCATGAACAAGGTGACTAGCAGTAATAAAGGAATAATCGTACATACGCGCCCGATGACGAGCATGCTTTCTCCGAATCCTTCCACGTTTGCCCCTCCCCTCACGCTTTACTATGCAATTTCTGGGAAGGCATTATGCAAAACAAAACACCAGGAGTCTCCCCCTGGTGTGTCTCTTTCCCGGACAATTGGGAAGATCGAGTTTTTTCTTTAATATCGTTTGATGATTAAAAAATCCACGCCCATATGAGATCGATAACCACAAGAGCTGTTACCACCATGAACATTTTCGAAAAGCTAATCTTGCCTTCTTTATCAGTATCTTTTCGATCAGGTGGTTGAAATCCCAATATGTTTAAAAACCCATTTATGTAGGAAAACAAAATCGTAACTAGCCCTACGAGGATTGATTCCAATAGGTTAGCCCCTCTCGTAAACTTCTTGTTGCACTCCCTTTATAGAAATTACATTTTTTTCTACGTACTATCTTCACAGTTGGTTTCATCGAAATAAAAAAAGGCCAGTCAAGCCTTTGACAGGCCGCCTAGCCGTTGCGAGGTTTTGTGAGCGACATCCTTTACCCGTTCAATCAAATACTGGAGTCGTTCCTCCTTCAAATCATACGTAACAATTCCAATGCTTAACGCCCCGATTACCTTTTGGGTGTAATCAATCACCGGTGCTGCGACGGACGCCGTATTTTCCGTCCGCTCCGCAAAGCTGACCGCATGACCAGCTGCTCTGATCTCCTGGAGCTTGTCCATAAAAGCAGGCACCTGCTCTTCAACCACCAGCTGCACTACGGTTTGTCGTGCTTCTTCCACAGACATATGTGCCAGCACGACTTTATTGGCTGCACCGATATGCATCGGAATCCGCAAGCCCAACTGATCGTAGATGCGGATATTGTGCTGACTGTCTACGCGATCGACAACAATGGATTCGAGTCCGCTAGGCTGACTGAAATAAACACTCTCGTTCACTTCTCTGGCAAGCTCCTCGATCATCGGCTTTATCACCTTCCGATAATCGATCCGATCAAGCACGCGCAAACCGAACTCCATCCATTTAATCCCCAACGTATATTGCTTGGTCGCAGCATCCTGCTCTACCAGTCCATGCTTCATCAACGTGTACAACAGTCGATAAATGGTGCTGACCGGAAGCTGGCATTCCTTCGCTAAATCATTGATCGTCCACCATTTTCTATGTTCATCCGACGAAAGTGCCGTTGCAATCGCCATCGCTCGGTCAAACGATTGAATCACGGTCATCCCCCCTTTTCTATCTATCTTCTCATATGAAACTATGTTAAACCATTTGCTCTAATTTTGTGAATCGCAAAAAAACTCCAGTAAGGAATCACAGATTGACAGTCAGAAATCAGAATGTGTAAACTAATGGTGAACATTTCGAAATATGAATAATATTCTGTAATGTGGAAAAAGGGAGGCAACTATGTTCCAAGGCAGCCAATCCATGGTCAAAAAGATGAAAACCGTCATCATCAAGCATCCCCATCAAGCATTTATCAGTCAAGAACATCTCGATCAATCGTGGAAAACCTTCAACTATACAGACCGCCCTGACTGGGACCGCGCTCTGCATGAATACGCCAAATTCGAATCGATTTTGCGCGAGCATGTAGAAAACGTCCTGCACTTGCCACAATCTGATAAAACCGGACTGGACTCCATTTACGCCCATGACCCTGTGAAATTTACTTCTAAAGGGGCAATCATCCTCAAATCTGGCAAGGAGCTCCGTCAGGGAGAAGCCGAAGTATACAAAGCCTTTTTAGAAGAAAACAACATCCCAATTCTGGGGCAACTCACAGGCGATGCCTTGTCAGATGGCGGCGATCTCGTCTGGCTGGATGAAAAAACGCTCGCGATCGGCCTTGGCTTCCGCACGAACGAAGCGGCTATCGCTCAAATTACGGAAATGGTCAAGGATTTCACGGATGAAATCATCGTCGTGCAGCTACCGTATGATCGCGGTCCTGCGGAATGTCTGCATCTGATGTCGATTATCAGCATGGTCGATCATGATTTAGCAGTTGTTTACTCCAAGCTGATGCCCGTGTTTTTCCGCCAACTGCTCATTGACAGAGGCATTCAGTTAATCGAGGTACCGGATCATGAGTACGATAATCTCGGCAGCAATGTTCTCGCTCTCGCGCCGCGTGTGTGCATGGTCGTGGCCGGCAACCCGATTACGAAGCAACGCCTTCTCGACGCAGGTGCGACTGTGTACGAGTATGAGGGCGAGGAGATTTCTTATAAGGGAACAGGTGGGCCTACTTGCCTGACAAGCCCGGTGGAACGGATCTAGCCGCGATAGACCATCAAGACTGAACTGTACCTCCATTGTTAGATACCATGAACGATTGGCGGTGCAGTTATTTCTATGACCAAAAAGTTTCCTTAAGCAAAAACTTTGTTGCCAGGGAAAGAGTCTTATCTTAAACTAAAATCATGAAGATATCGAATACGTGCACTTTTTTTTACCTTTATTTTTGCCCTAAGCCAACAGTTTGTCCTTAACGAAAAAGGAGAGTGAACATCATGCCATCTATCAGCATTCCTTTGTCTGATGCCTTGATTGGTAGCCACATCTGTCTGGATCGTATTGACGTTCAGGGTATACTGCGTAGGCGATTGTTGGATCTCGGATTCGTCCCCGGCAACATCGTGGAAGTCATGCAAAAAAGTCCGCTAGGCGATCCCATTGCCTTTCGGGTAAATAACACGATCATCGCCCTGCGCAAAGAAGAAAGCTCCCTCATATTCGGGGAGTACGTGGGGAGTGAAGAAAAGTGACTTCCTACACGATTGCCTTGGCAGGAAATCCGAATACCGGTAAGAGTACATTATTCAACACATTGACGGGACTTCGCCAACATACGGGAAACTGGGCAGGAAAGACAGTCGTAATGGCTGAGGGAGAATTCTCACGGGGAAATACGACTTTTCGGATCATCGATTTGCCAGGTACGTATTCCTTGTATTCCAACTCGACGGATGAAGAAGTGGCGAGAGATTACATTATCTTCGAGCAACCTGACGTCACCATTGTGGTACTGGATGCAACTTCATTGGAACGGAATCTCAATTTGGCCTTGCAGGTGTTGGAAATGACCCCCCACGTCGTCGTATGCGTCAATTTGATCGATGAGGCGAAAAAGCTTGGCATTCGTATTGATCTGGAAAAAATCTCGCAAAGATTAGGTGTTCCCTGTGTCGCCATTTCCGCCAGAAACCATATCGGGATCGAGAATTTGCTCGATCTGGTGGAAAAAGTAGCGAACGGAACAATCGTGCCCAGTCCTGTACAGATAACCTACAGTGAACAGATTGAATCCAAGCTGGCACAGTTGGAGCCGCTAATCGAGAAAACCTTGGGTAGCCGTTTTCCGACAAGATGGATCGCTCTGCGGTTGTTAGATGGTGATGAAAGTTTGTTGCGAACCTTGAGAGAGCGCATGCAAGATCCGGCTACAGCTGCAAGAAAGGAGCCTTTGACCCATGGCCGAACCGTTTGCCACTAATCCGTCTGATTCCCTTGATGCGCTTCTTTCCGCGGCCCGGAGCTCAGTGGAAGGAAGTGCAATTCGAGACACGATTGTGAGTGACATTTACCGCACCAGTCGCAGTATTTGTAAGGAAGCGGTGAAATACGAAGATAAGCAAAAGCTGTCTAGTGCATATAAGCTGGATAAAATTGTGACGTCCAAACTATGGGGCTACCCCATCATGCTGGCGATTTTAGGTGCGGTATTCTGGATCACGATCGCAGGTGCCAATGTTCCATCTGGAATGCTTGCCGACATGTTCGGTGTTGTCGAGGGTTATCTAACTGCTGGCTTTCAAGCTGTACATGCACCTGATTGGCTGCACGGGATTCTGGTTCTCGGATTCTTTCGCGGTACCTCATGGGTTGTCAGCGTCATGCTGCCTCCGATGGCTATCTTTTTCCCAGTCTTTGCCCTGCTCGAGAACTTCGGATATCTGCCGCGTGTCGCGTTCAACATGGATCGTCTGTTCAAAAACGCCGGCGGACACGGAAAACAGGCATTGACCATGTCGATGGGGTTTGGCTGTAACGCAGCTGCCATCCTTTCCACCAGGATTATCGAATCTCCTCGGGAGCGAATGCTGGCGATTCTGACCAATAATTTCGTCCCGTGTAATGGTCGCTGGCCTACCTTGATCCTATTGGCTTCACTGTTTATGGCGACCAGCGCGACTAGTGGCTGGCAATCACTGACCACTGCTCTCATCGTGATGGGAATGGTTATTTTTGGAATCGTTATCACTCTTACGGTTTCCTGGACGCTATCCAAAACAGCCTTGCGCGGGGTACCGACACACTATACGCTGGAGCTGCCCCCATATCGACGCCCTCAGATTTGGAAAACCATCCTGATTGCGAGCAAAGATAAATCGTGGAGCGTGCTGAAAAGGGCCGTCATTGTGGCCGCCCCTGCCGGTATCATCACTTGGATATTAGGCAATATCTATGTCGGTGGAGACAGTATCCTCGCGCATATGGCTGCCTTTTTTGATCCGTTTGCGCAAATCATTGGGCTCGATGGCTATATTCTCATGGCTTTTATTCTCGGTTTGCCCGCGAATGAAATTGTGCTGCCGATCCTGCTGATGGGGTACATGTCCTCCGGTGCCATGGTTGATGTGGAAGGCCTCGACAACATCAAGGATGTCTTCTTGCAGCACGGGTGGACTTGGTTGACAGCACTCAATATGATGTTGTTCTCTTTGCTTCATTACCCTTGCGGCACAACCTTGTTCAATATTTACAAGGAAACGAAAAGTGTGAAATGGACGGTGCTTTCTGCACTCATTCCGCTAGTCATTGCGATCGGAGTAACGTTCTTGACTGCCCAGGCGGCAAGAGCACTCGGTTGGGTGTAAAAAACAGCAAAAAGCCTTTGCACAATACCAGACCTCCTGGTTCGTGCAAAGGCTTTCTTATTTCGTAATAGGTATTACACCTTTAAGGGGAAATCTCTCAAACTCCAGTCCGCTCATCTCCAGCTGATACGTATCCTGTTTCGGTACCTTGTAAGTAAGCGAAACGGTCTCCAGATTCTCTGCGACAATGAAATCCTTGTAGTACTGACCGTCTACACGCAAGTTAATCTCTTCCGGTCCCTTGTTCGGGATGACGATGAAAAGCTTGCCTTTGTCATAATACACCTTTTCTATGTTCAGCTTTTTCTTGTTGCCAAATGGAATGCTTTGCGGATATTTGGCATTCCGATCCAGCACGATGTTTTCTCTAATGGACTTATTCGCAGATACCTCGTCGAATCGAAGCTCGAGTTTTTTCGGAACGTCTTCAAAGAAGAGAGATGGGAAAAACTGCATGGTATACTTGTCGCTGCCCTGAACCCGGGTAGCATCGCCACCTCGAACCCGTTCCAGATTCTCATTGAATCGGTCATCCATTGCCGGATATTCCTTTCCATTCCCATCTACCAGCTTCACATTCTCCAAGCGATACAACTCGAATCCATCCTGCAAAGCAGCTTCCAGCTCCGCTTCCATCACCGTCGGAGAAGCCATGATCTGATTTACTTTCAGCCTCGTCAAGAGGCTGTCTGTTTCTAGCACAGCCTCTACTTCTGCATCCGGTTGGATTACTTTTTCTGCTACAGTGACGGACCTTGGCAGGGGCAACAACAGCTCGGCTACCACTTCATCAGCTTCTTTCTTGCGCATATCTACAATTTGCACAGGCAGAACGGGCTTCGTCTGATTCATGAACTCCCGCATTTTTTTCTCGTCAATTCGGTAATTCGGTGTGATGATAAGATAATGCACACCATCGATTAATTGAAAATCTTTCGGAGCATGACCTACTTCTATCAGCTCCCCCAAATCTACACGAAGACTCCCATAAAGCATCTCGCTTCTTTTCGATTCGTCTGGAATTCGCGCAATCTCCTCCATTTTTTCACCGGAGATTAACAGCGTAAACGTAATCCGTCTGTGATCGACCATGGCATCCCTGATCTGATAAACAAAACCGTCCTTCTCCAATTTCACCTCAGGCAGAATCGGATAGCCGTTCTTCAAAGCATGCATGAAACCTTCATCTGGCGTGATCCATTCAAATACTTCCTGGCCTCGCTCTGCACCAGTCAGTCCCCACAAACTTCCATCGAAGGGCTGAACAATCTGGAAGAATAAAGTAGCAGCAACTGCCACTCCGGCTGCCCAAGAGGTTACCTGCCAGCGACGGCGACGCTTCTCACGCTGAATTTTTGTGAGTACTTCCTGCTCGAATTTTTCCAAATAAAACGGATATTTTTCACGAACGGATTGCTTTGCTGATTGACTCCATTCCCTCCACATGCGATCGTCGCTCATCCTTTTACCTCCTTCGACATAGTCTCCTTCAATTGCTTTCTGGCTCGATGCAAACGCGTACGGACGACCTCCTGCGAAACCGCGAGAATGTCCGCCACTTCCGCAATCGACAGGTCTTCGTAATAGTGCAAGAGGATAACCTGCCTGTACTTCGGTGCGAGGGATTGAATATACGTGACGACCTCTTCCCGCTTCATCCGGTTCAAAATCTCTTCCTCTACCTGATTGTTTGCCTGCCGATCCAGCAGGTCGCCCAGATGATCATCCATCGTCGGAAAAATGTTGCGAAAGGACCACGACCGAAAATGCTTTTTGCTTTCATTCATCGCGATCTTGTAGAGCCAATGCTTGATCTGTCCGTCCCCGCGGAACTGATCGAGATGCCGATATGCTTGGATAAACACGTTTTGGGTAATATCGTCCGCCAAGGCATGGTTCTTTACCGTGAGACTCACCAGATGAAAAATCTTCTCCCCGTAATGCTGCATCAGCCATTTCAGTCTGGCTTCCCTTGTAACCTCCAGACTCGCTGGCATTGTTTCTGCTTCGTTCAACCCGTTCACCTCATCCGTTGATTGCTTGCTAGTAGGTATGATCCGTCTCACGGCAAAAAGGTGACAGAAATGAAAAAGAAACCGCTGTGGCTTCCACAACGGCTACTTCGCTGTTTGTTCTTCCTTTTCCAAAAACCAAACCTTTTGGATCGATCTATAAAAAATGCTGCATCCAAATATTCGGCTCGATATATACCACTTCGTCCTTTTCAACGTCAACCTGCACGGGAACTAATGCGTCTGGAATGATGTATGATCCGGACTCCGGGAATTTCATCCCTGTCCAGCTTTCCCAATCCGTCAGGCTTCCTCTGATCAGCATGGATTCCGGCGCTACCTGCATGATCGTCGCTCCCAGTTTCCAATGCGTGCGTACCCACGGATCAAACGGGGCGTCATCCGTTGTTTTCCACTGAACGTACTTGTCCATGGGCGTGAGCGGGTACTTGTGCTTAAGCGATGGACGTACGGGTGCCACCAAGTATGCCAAGCCATTTTCCTTGGCGATATCCTTCATCGCCGTAACCATCTGCTTGCTGAGACCGTGTCCACGATAGAGGGGATCGATGGAGATAGAGAGTGCCGATAACGCGTTTGGCTGTTTTTCTTGGCGGTAGTCTTCAATCCCTTGCAGAAAGACATCATCCCACCCTTTTGGCAGCCCTTCCGAAGTGCCATCCCAATAAAATGGAATCGCATTTCCTACAGCGATCACTTTGTCAGCCTCATCCGTCAGCATGAATTGATAAGGAGAGAACCAGTCATACAGATGACCGTAATATTCGTTAGCCACTTCGTCATTTAGCATGAAGGCAGACCAGCTTGCTTCGATTAGTGCATCAGCTTGATCGTTTAGATCTGATCTTTGTGCGAAAGTGTAGATGTTGTATGACATGCTTGGAATCCTCCTACAAACGCAGATGTCTAGCTTCCCATCTAATCCCTATTCGATTTTCTTCGACGTTTTCCTCTTGCGGTGTGTCACACAATCGCTCCCTCTCTCGTTATATGGTCAAACCAAACGAGGAGCTGATTGGCATGAAAGAACAAACATGTGTGATTGTCGGAGGCGGGTACGCAGGTATCCACGCACTAAAAGCCGTTCGCGATACGTGCAAAGGACGCCCGATACGCTTCATCTTAATCGATAGAGAGCCTCATCACCTTCGCAAAGTCCTGTTGTTCAAACCAGCTGCTGCCAAAACAGATATCTCGATTCCACTAAAAAGCCTGTTTCCAGAGGGCGTCGAATTCGTCCAAGGTACAGTCACGTCGATCAAAGGGAAGGAGAAAACCCTCTTATTCCGGAACAAAAACGGTCAAGAACAGGCGTTGCCCTACGACATGCTCATCCTGGCAGTAGGAAGCGTCATTCGCCAACCGGAGCCAGAACAAGGCGGCATCGCTTTGACGGGCGTCGAGGCGGCCGAAGCGGTTCGGGATAAGTGGCTTGCCAACATGCGCCAAGCCGTCCATGAGAAGCAGCCATCCGAACGTGAGCGATTGTTGACGATTGCCGTTGCGGGAGCGGGTATCAGCGGGATGGAGACCGCTGCGGAGCTGGCTTTCGCTATGCGCGAGGAAGCGAAGAACCTCGGCATCCATCCTGATGAAGTCCACGTCTATCTCATCAACGCACAAAATCGTTTGTTTACGGAAGGCCCTGCCAAAATGGGGCGCAAGCTGGAGAGTGCACTCACAGATGGCGGCGTTACCATTCTGCATGGTCAAAAGGCACTTCATGAACGGGACGGAATGCTGACGCTAGCCAGTGGTCGTACGCTTGCTGTCGGGTTGTGTGTCTGGTCGCTCGGACTCTTGCCCAATCCCGCATTGCGCAGCATGGGCGTGCCACTGACCACACTCGGACAGGTGGTCGTCGATGAATCCTATCGTGTTGCGGGAACACCGGGGGTGTACAGTATTGGCGATTGTGCGCGCATCGTAGATCCAACCAGCGGGCAAGCGGACACGATGACATGTAAGGAAGCCTCCGGGCAGGCGATACGTTTGGGCAAAATTGTGCTGGCTGACTTGGATGGCACCCCTGCCCCCGCACACAAAAGCTACATGGACATTTACTGCGTCGGACTCGGCCCTGAACGCGGAATGGTTTGGACGAGAAAATGGGGACTCGATATCATTTTGACAGGGAAATTAGGGTGGAAGCTTCGCCAGTTCACCTGGAATGTTGCCAGCATGATAAAATAGGAAAAAAATAGGGACGTACGAAGATACAAGAGGAAGTGACACAGCCATGGAGGCTCTGTACAAACAATATAAGGGGCTCATGTTCCGCCTCGCCTATCAGATGCTCGGCTCGGCCACAGATGCAGAGGATATCGTGCAGGACGTATTCGTGAAGGCCCATGATGTCTCGCTGGAACAGATGGCCGAACCGAAGGCCTACCTGTGCAAAATGACCACAAACCGCTGCCTCGATTTGTTAAAATCGGCCCGCAAAAAACGAGAGCTGTATACTGGACCATGGCTGCCAGAGCCCATCTCTACCCCTGATGCAGACAGCTATGATTCTGTCATTACTAAAGATTTGCTATCCTACGCGATGCTCGTCCTGTTGGAGCGGCTGTCTCCCCCAGAACGAGCGGTATTCGTTCTCCGAGAAGCCTTTGACTTCCCATACGACGAGATTGCCGAGTTGGTTGGAAAAACCGAAGCGAATTGCCGCAAGATCGTTAGTCGGGCTAAAAAGAAAATGGGGATTGACCCAGAGGAATCTCATCTCACCCCAGAAAAAGAGCTCGGCGAAGAATGGATCGGCCGTTTTCTGTCTGCGCTGGAGCACGGAAATGTCGAGACATTGCTCACTCTGCTTGCCACAGATGCGGTATTGCTCTCCGACGGCGGCGGCAAGGTCACCGCAGCCCTGCATCCGATCTTGTCTGGCGAACGCGTGGCTTCCTTCTTATTCGGCTTGATACGCAGCTTATCGAAGCGTCCAGATATCTCTGTGGAGCTCGCACCTTTGAACAACCAGACTGGCTTTCTGATTAGACAGGACGGCAAAATCGACACTGTGGTGTTTTTGCATATCGAACACGGAGTCATTCGTAACCTCTATTTTGTCAGAAACCCTGATAAGCTAAGATTCATAGAGTCGTAGTCGGCTCCTAGCGTAACAAAACGATTCTCACAAAAACCTCACAAGCAAAACCCTCTTTCCTATTTTCGTGAAAGAGGGTTTATTTTCGCGTCATGCACGATCTAAAAAAGTGTGGTCAAAATAAGTTTTGAAATTCGGATATAAAAAAATCAGTGATTCTTTCAGTTCGTTGCGTTCTGTATTTTCGTCATCCATTTCAAACAAAATTTCATGGTCAATCTCATAGATTGCACACTTCTCTTCATCTGGACTTTCTTGTAAATCGATACATCGTAGTTTACCGTACTCCGTATCCCATGAAAAAGGAAGGTAGCCTAACTTGCAAAGTAACGGGTTGTATATATCCTTAATACGATCAAAAGGCTCATCAATCCCTTGTTCAGGAATGACGTCGAAATAATGATGGTAAGTAGAAATGAAGGCTTTATACCACTCCAGGAATTTCACCCCAAATTCTTCTTCGAGTGCAGCCACATCCTCGTGACTTACGCTAGAAGGAACCAGCTTCCATCTGGACCATTCTTCATCGATATCAGCTACCTTCATGACATCAGGGACGTCTGGCCGCATCCATCTGCAAAAACCTTCCTCTGTCACTTGGTTATATCGAGCATAGTAAGCTTCAAAACCACTCTTGATATACTCTCTTATATCCATATGGTAAGCCTCCTCTTTCCTATAGGAAGTCAGTTCTTCCATAATCGCTTCGTTTCCACGAGCACTTCGCCCTGAAATTCCATCTTGTAAATATCAGGCTTAGACGTCGTCAATAAAAAATCCAAATCGTACTGACTGTCAAAGTACCCCATCATCAATGTCATAACGGCACCATGCGTTCCGATTACAACTTTCTGCCCTCTATATTGCTCTAAAATTTTTCGCAACGCACTTACCACACGATTCCGACAAATTGCGATGGACTCTCCTCCAAGTACAGAAAAGTCTGGCTCAGTAAACATCCTCTTTACTAATGGATACAATTCGCTATCAGCCATGATTTGATTGTTTCCGATAAAAACGAGTTCTCTCAGCTCTTCTAAAACGACGATCTCTTTCCCTAGGGACTGGGCTAGTTCTTCTATGGTTGCCATTGCCCTTTGATACGGACTTGAAATGAACGCATCTATCCCCTCGTCTTTCAACAATTGAGTAATGAAACGGGCATCTGACCAACCTTTTTCAGTCAGTCCTCGTGTTCTTTCGTCCCCTTCGGTTTTTGGTGATTCTCCGTGCCTGACCATGTAAATATAGGTTTTCATGCCTAACCTCCGTGGAAACTTTTTTTCCGCCTACATCCTTCCTGCAAATATATTACAACAAAAACCCCCTTCCCGGTTTTCACCAGAAAAGGGGCATTCTTAGATTTTGAACCGATGCACGATCTCTTCCATCGTCTGCGTCAAGCCGACATTTCGCTCTGAAATAGCCGCGACCTGTTGATTGTTATCCGCAATAATGCGAGATTGCTCTGTGATCGACTCCACACTGTGGGCACTTTTCTCCATCGAGTTCGTCACTTGCTCCACGACAGAAACCACACTGCTGATTGTGGAATTCAACTCTTCAAAAGACGCATTGAATTCTTCCAGCAACGTATAGAAACGATGCGCATCCAAATTGTACTTCTCCGATGTTTCCATCATGCTATCATAGTCAGGAATGACCCGCGTTTCGATAAAGTCCAATACGCTCGACGAATGAGTCGCCAAATTGTCTACGGATTTGCCCGTGACCTGGATAATGCGTTGAATATCAATCACGACCTCAGACGATTGCGTCGCCAGTCTCCGTATCTCATCCGCTACGACAGAAAACCCTCTACCGCTGTCTCCCGCACGTGCAGCTTCAATCGCCGCATTCAATGCCAACAGATTCGTCTGCTCGGAGATTGTGAGTATCGCCTCTGCCAACAGATTGATTTTTTCCATCGATTCCTTCGAGTCGGTGATCGCAATTTCCGTTTGCGCCTTTACATTCATATAGAGCTCTGTCGTCATTTTATCCGCAGCCAATGCATGTTCCCGCAAAGCAGTTGCCCGCGAGCTGACATCCTGCGCGGTCGCAGCCGCTACTTCTGTTCTTTTCGTAATCGAGTGAATGACGGTCTCCATGTCGTTCAAGGTCGCATTCATCTCTTCTGTGGCCGCCATCGTCTCCTGCATATGGGCGAGCAAGATGCCCGTAGCCTCCGCGGTTCCGCTGGACTGCTCGCTTACTTTGTTCGTAGCTTGCTTCGCGCTTTGCGCATTTTCAGCGACCGAGCGGGACACGGCTGCCAGCTTGCTCACAACCTCGCTCAATTGCACACGCATGACAATGATCGACTGTGCCGTCAATCCTATCTCATCCTGCGTGCCCTGCTCGTTCACCGCCATTTTTTTTCGCAAATCAAATTGAGCCGTCTGCGTAATGATCTCCCTCATTTGATCAATCGGACGGGTAATCCAGCGACTCAGCAAGAAGGATAGAAGCAACGCTCCTGCCACAGAACATACCAGCTTCCAGACAACGGACTCCAGATTGTCCGCCAGCTTCTGGTTCAGCTCCGTATTATCATACACAATCTTGATGACACGTGATCGGCTGAGGTCATTGGAATCTTTGCCTAGCTTGTACGGGACGAGGCGATAAGTGAGATCTTTCTCCTCTGTTTTTTCATGAAACTCTTTGATCTCTTGAGATTGGTATGCTTCCGTAAAAATCGGCAAGTGACTATCAATCACCCGCAAGGCTTTCCCGTCGCTCCCTGTTCTCCCCAAAGCGTAACCATCATGAGAAAAGACCAGAATGTCTTTCACCATGTCGTATTTCTCCGTGATCGCTTGGGACACAGCCAAGAAATTAAAGGTCTGGAAAAGCGCGCTGTCCTGCAAATTCACACTGACTTCAAACAGGTACTTCTGGTCAAACGTAGGGAGATAAGCGAACTTTTTGATTTGACCTGTATTGACGGAAACCTCCATGCCATCGGCAGAAAACTCATTTCCATCGATCCGCTTTTTCAACAGCTCCGTAAATGCCCCGGCATTGCTGAAATCAAGCCCAATATCGGTTCTGACGCTGGAATGAACGACCTTGATATTTCGGTCAATGATGAAAATATCCATCCCATACTGCTCACGCAGGGCTGCATAGTCCCACGTCTCCACTCCTGGATTTTGCCGATAATTATTTGTTAACACTTGCAGTGTTTGATGCATGCGGGTTTCCATGTCTTTCTCAAAAACGCCGTATGCCATATCCACATTCTTCACTGAATTCGTGACATGATCCTCTACCAGCTGGTACTGTACCGCTTGGTCAGAAATAATATTCGCCTTGAACTGAGCATAGTCAATAATAGACAACACAATGGCTACCAGCATCGTAAATAAAGAAATCATCAAGGTAAGCTTAGTACGAAAAGACATCCACATTCGTTTCATAAGTCTGCTCCAAGAGGTTTTATTTTTTAACATAACTTAACATAATTTACCACATCTTAACTTGTCAATCCTTTCATGAGTTTACTGTATTTTGGCAATATATACACTAGGATTTACCATTAACACCGTGCTTATAGTGTCAATGAACACCGTATGAACTTATGCCCAAAACCGCACTACACCGCCATTTGTTGTGTTAAAATCAGCTCGAACAAAGATGTGCAAAACGTATGTAGGAGGACACCCACATGCAAAATCGTCAAAACGAAATTATTATTCCTGAAAATCCTGTTTCACACTTCCTATTCACCAGCACAAAATCGGCTGCGCTCTGGTTGATCATCAGACTGTATGTCGGCTATTCATGGATTACTGCGGGATGGAAAAAAGTCCAGTCCGATAGCTGGACCGGAGATGCGGCTGGCGGCGCGATTCAAGGGTTCGTAAAAGGCTCCTTGGCAAAAGCAGCCGAAGGAAAGGACGTAACGGGGTGGTACGCCTGGTTCCTGGAAAATATGGTATTGCCAAATGCCAAGGTGTTCGGCTTCCTCGTTGCTTGGGGTGAGGTACTCGTCGGACTCGGCTTGATCCTCGGATGCCTGACAGGGATCGCAGCGTTTTTCGGCGGCTTGATGAACGTCAGCTTTCTGTTCGCAGGAACGGTCAGCACCAACCCACTCCTTTTTGTTTTTGCCACTTGGCTCGTTCTGGCTTGGAAGGTTGCGGGCTGGTATGGTCTTGATCGCTGGGCACTTTCTTATCTCGGAACACCTTGGACGAGAAAATCGCGCGATGGTGTTTTGCCGATGAACAAGTAATCCTTTCTTCCCTCCCTAATGACAAAGCCACCTTTTACGGGTGGCTTTTGTTGTCCCTTCAGATCGATAGTTAATGAAGTAACGGACAAATTGTATGAATTTATTCCGAAAGGTAACCGTGATTTCTGATGAATATTTATACATTATGTTGAATGACTGACTGATTGCTGTGCATTATTCTTTTGAGGAACTATAAATTTTCTTATTTTTCAAATAATTTAACAGGAGGACAGTATGAACAAGTGGCTACTAGGCATTTCTACTGCTGTTTTGTTATTTAGTCTCTCAGTCGGCTGTAGCTCGAAGCCCACCGACAATATCCAATCCCCTCCAGCGGAAACAACAGCTAAGCCTACTACTTCAGAGCCAATGGTCTTGCAATGGAGCATCACCGGGGAGCCGTCTACGATGGATGCCGGCATTGCAACAGATTCGACCTCGATGGACATGATCAATCTCACCTTCGAAGGACTGACCAGCGTCGACCGTCAAGGCCAGATGATCAACGCCATCGCGGAGAGCTACACGCATACTCCTGACTTCACTCATTTTACTTTTACCATTCGAAAGGACGCCAAATGGAGCAATGGCGATCCTGTTACCGCTCACGATTTTGAGTACGCCATCAAGCGCAATCTCGACCCCAAAACCGCTTCCGGCTACGCGTATCAGCTCTTCTATATCAAGGGGGGCGAGGACTTTTACTCCGGAAAAGGCAAGCCAGAAGACGTCGGGGTAAAGGCAAAGGACGACTACACATTAGATTTCACCTTGCGCTCACCAACACCGTTCTTCCGCGAATTAACCTCATTCACTACCTACTACCCACTTCATAAAAAGACCATCGAGAGCAACCCCCAGTGGGCAACAGAAGCCAAAACGATTGTCGGCAATGGCCCGTTTATCATGGATACGTGGGAGCACAAGTCCAAGCTCACCTTCAGCAAAAGCCCTACTTATTGGGACAGCGCCAACGTCAAGCTAGATCAGATCCATATTGTCATCATCGAGGATAACAACACCGCTCTGTCCATGTTTGAAAATGGCGATCTGGATTGGGGAGGCTACCCTTCCTTTGGCTTGTCACCGGATGCAGTCGGACAGATTAAAGAAGAAGGCAAGCTGCTCGTCGCAGATAACCCCGGCACCAAAGCCGTCATCTTCAATACAGAAAAGCCCCCTTTTACCAACAAAAAGATTCGCCAAGCGTTTTCGTATTCCATCAACCGACAGCAACTGGTAGATAACATCCTACAGACTGGTGTTCCGCCCGCTTATGGCTGGGTTCCCGTTTCCATGGGGTTGAATCCGGATGGCTACTTTAAAGAAGATGTGGCGAAGGCCAAGCAGCTTTTGGCAGAAGGCATGAAAGAACTCGGGCTGACTCAATTCCCTAAAGTCACGTACTACTACGACACCGGAGAAACGGACAAGAAGCTAGCTCAAGCACTCCAAGACGAGTGGAAGAAAACACTGGGGGTCGACATTGACATTCGCACCTCAGAATGGAAAGTGTTCAACGAGGATGTCCAAAATGGCAAATACGACTTCGGCATCTGGCTATGGGGAGCCGATTTCAACGACCCGATCAATTTCCTCGAAATGTACAAGGACTTGGGTGGCAACAACGTCGTTCGCTTCGACAACAAGGAATACCGCGATCTGCTCAATAAGAGCTACTATGAATCCGACGAGCAAACGCGCAAGCAGCTGATGTTTGACGCCGAAAAAATTCTCATGGAAGAAATGCCGCTGGCACCACTGCACTTCCGCGGCAACGCTTATGTGAAAAACGACAAGGTGAAGGACTTTGTAATCTTCCCTCTCGGCGGTTCCTACTTTAAATACGCGTATATTGAAAAATAATAGAGCGCGGGCATCCTCTCTATGCGAAACAGATAGAGAGAGATTCCCGCGTTTCAATCATAAATACTGAGCGATAATCCGAACTAACTTTGCAGGGAACTCATGTAAATTTGTAATATCCAAAAATCTTTCATTCCCATAGATTTCACTTATCACATCCTTGTCTTGACCGATTGCGGCTGCAAGAAATTTAACTCCTTTTCGTTCATATTCCTGTATGGTCTGTCTCATATCTGTAACAGCGTAGCTTCCGGTATAGTCATCCATTGCTTTCGGTTGTCCGTCACTTATGCTAATCAACAGTTTTGTCTTTTGGGGGGAAGCGGCTAATCGTTCCGCCATAATTCTAAGCGCCATTCCATCGCGATTATTACTTCGCGCATGTATCCTCATTAACCTGAAGCGATCATTGGCATCCGCTTTATCGAAGTCGGCATAGGCAAAGATCGACATTTGCTCCAATCTGGAAACATCCGCAGTATCGCCGTAGATCAAAATGGGGATATGACAAAGCTGACAATATTCATATACGGCGATCACTGCTCGTTTTGCTGCTTCTAATCTCCCGTAAGCCGACATAGATGCGGATTCATCAACCCTAAGACCAACTACAAGAGAAGGGGATTCTGTTGGAGGACGTTTCTTGGCAAAATACTTGTAATCCCTGTAAGCAACGCTGTCTGCTTGAAATTTGCTGCCGTAGTAACGATTCCTCGCAAAGTCGGAAGATATCTCATGTTCCAGATACGGAAGTGTCTTTCTAGCAATCTCTTGCACGATAGGCATGAGTCCCTGACAAAGACGAACATATTCCTGTTGGTTTTCCTCATCGTAGTCTGGACGGTGAACAATGAGCTTTACTTTTTTATGAATCGAATCGGAAACGACCTCTCTTGCATCTCGATTCAGCCTTTTACGGAAATCGCGTTCCTTTTGTTTCGCTTCCTCTGACATGGATTCAGGATTTGCCTGATGATATTTGGGAGGGCCATCTTCTCCCAAACCCGAACGTTCCATATGAGTAGAATCATCAGAGACACGGGAAGAGCTTTCGTCACTATCGGCAGATTTTTTCAATGCGATTCCCTTTTCCCCTCCCTGGTTGTCTTTACCAAAATCAGTGTCGTCTATACCTCCCCATGTCCTGATCTCTATGGCATCCTCAGATTTTCGTTTTTTTTTAACTCAATCTCAGCTTCTTCCAAGCTGGCAAACAAACCATGATTTTTTAGTGCTTCTTCCAAAAGCTTTATTTCTTCCGAATCGGTTGTTATCTTGTAGATGACCTTATGATAAAGGGATTCTTTTGCGGAAGCTCCTCCTGCAATCGCATCTGCCCAGTAGAAAAAGGAACGCATTCCAGCCACGCCCTTGATCGCATTGGCCCGCGCTGTTCTGTCTAAAACCATAATCATGTCCGCTAAAATCCCCAACACCTTTCCATCTTGAAAACCAGTTTTGGCCATTACACGTTCGATCATGATTTCTTTGGTCGGCAGGTCCATCTTTTCCGTATGCTGAACCCTGTCACGCAGCGCTTCGTTTAACGGCCTGGTTCCCGCATAACTGCGGTTTGTTGTGATAACCGCGATGAAGTCTGGGTGCCTGCATATGATCTCGGTGGGAAGATTGATGCTGCCATCCAGCTCCAAGGCAGAGTTTAATGCCATTAACACCGCAGCATCACGAATAACGTTTGGTTCTTGGATTTCCAAAAGATAACCCTTTTGATAGGCCCTGACGATTTCCGAAGGGTAAAATCGGTACTCAATCGCTTCGCCATCGGTATTTTCCGCTGCTGCAAGCTTCAGTAATTGCTTCATCTTTAAAGCTGCCTGTTCCTGAGTAATCCCCAGTGCATCCATTAAAATTTCAGATATGCTTTGAAACCCATCACTTTCATATAATGCTTTCCATACCGTTTGCTCGACAGGCTCCATTTTCTCTAAACGTTCAGAAGAAATTACCGGCAAAATAGCGCCAATAATATCCGATTTATCCATATCAGCAAAACAAGTCACTTTCGTATACGGCAGCCCGAAATTAGCCGATAATGCTTTGGCTAGTTGTGTTTTCCCAGAACCAGCGTCACCTTCTAATAATATATTGGCGATTTTCATTTCTCCGCGGTTCCAGTTACGTTTGATTTCTTTACTAATGCGCTGTTCTTCTTCACTGACCTTATGAGTGGAAGGCTTTTTCCAAACAAGCTTTTTTTCTGCATCCGTCAGCTGTCTTTCGGGTGACAAATCATATTTTCCATTTTCAGTCATTACATTTCTACTCCCCTCATAGTGCTGGGTTCTTCACATCTTTGCTCTTTTTCTCAACAAGAAGAGGCAGCAGCAAAGCCGCACCGATCATAATCAAAACCCCGCTCACCACATATACCGCAACTAGGGAAAACGTCTCTTTTAAATAGCCGGATATAAACATGCCAATCACCATCATCCCCATAAAAACAGGCGTGATCGTACCAGATACCCGGCCCATAAATGCCCCTTCTGTGTTCCGTACAAGTAGCGTCTGGATTCCGCTTTGAATACAAGGGAAAAAGAAACCGCTGATCACTAATAGAACAATCATCAACCAAATCGTTGTGGTAACCCCTATTACCATCGTGCAAGCGGCAGAGACAAGCAAGCCTACCATGAGCAACATCTGTGGCCTTACCTTTTTGGCTATCCCGATTATGATTGCTCCTCCTGCCAACATGGCTAACCCGTTGGTCATAACCAACCACTGCAAAAATTGTTTGTCCTGTCCCAAATTCTCGATGACAAGGAAGATCTGAAGCGGCTGTGTCAGACCTGACGCCAATCCGACAGCGAAGAAAGTCAGACAGAGAGTTCGTAAGGATTGATTGGACCCAATATAGCGCAGTCCGGCCTTCAATTCCTTTATGAAGCCGCCAGCATCGTCAGACTTCGGTTCCTCCGCGTCACGGGGAAGCGTCGCTAATATAAGGGAAGACCCTAGGAACAGAACGGCTGTCAAAATCAGAGAGACTGTAATTCCAAACTGGATGAAAATAAACGTGCCGATGACCGGACCTAAAACCGTAAAGACAGCAACAAGCGTCTGGGACATTGCCATCGCGCCTTGCAGTTGTTCAGCTGGCACATGACGCTTGTACAGTTTCATCGCCGAGGGTTGAGAAAACTGAGACAGGCTGGCGGAAATAAATGTTCCGATGAGAAGTGCCATCCATCCCCCATTCATGAGTGCAAGCAGCACAGCCCCGACAGACAGGGCAGAAAGCAGATCGCTCCAAACCATTGTCCGTTTCGGCCGCCATCGATCGGCAAAAGTTCCGCCAATCAGGCCGAATAGAAAAATGGGGGCGAATTCCGCAACCGAAATCAGTGATACATAAACCGGATTATTATTCGTCAATTCGCTAACGAAAAGAAGAACGGCATAATTCCGGATCCAAATCCCCAAATGCAGCAGCACACGGGAGAGGATAATCGTTCGAACATAAACATTGGAAAACATTTCAATACCCCATATCCTTTACTAGTTTTGATAATGTGCGCAGACGTTCGCCGATCAGCTCATCGTCGTTACTCAGCCCTTGGCTGAATAGCTTAATGTCTTCATGAAGACTCTCATTGTCCGTACATATCGCCACGTTCATTGCATCCCCTTGCAGGGCAACCCGGTCGATGACGGGCTCCTGCGGGTCATAATAATGCTCATATCTGTATGCGTCGCGAAAATGAGCCAAAGACCGACAAATCAGTATGGACATATCAAGAACGCGATGGAGAGGCAGTTCCTCCGATTGTTTTGACCATTCTTCTCCCGTGTATCTCCATACCTTGGCAGATATATCGACCTTTCTTCTGGAGTTGCCCTCTGCCACTCCCAGAGAAAGTGCTTTCACATCTGTGTTCCTGGCTAATCGACCATCAACGCGCTCATAGTTATCCGACACGACAACAGGCTTATGGTTCAAGTTAGTTGGTATTTTCATTTTCTTTCCCTCTTTTCGTTTGATTATTGCTCTTTCTTTTTTTCCTGATTGTATCCGCGCTCTCCGTACGGCTGGAGCTGGTCGAGCCATTTTTGTTCCAGTTTCTTCAGGGCATCTTTTTCATCAAAGAATCCGTCTTCCTTCTTTTTCAAAACCTCCAACACTTCAAAGACGAATGCCTCTTCTCCGTACTCATTCCATTCCTGTTGAAGCTGCTTGTTTATATGCGAACCCATTTTGAGAGTAAACAGCTTTCCGTTCATCGTCTTGAGGTTGCGGGTGGCGCTGATCCAGACTTTTTGGTTTTTGGTGTTTTTAATCTGATACACCCCTGCCTGCGTTTCCGATTCTTTATACAGTTGTTTCAGTTCTTCGCGATTCATAGTTCCTCCCTCACCTTCCGCAAAATTAATAAACAAAACATGTTTTTGTTTGTTATTTAATAAACATAATGACCCGTCGTTTTATAATTGTCAAGTGCACAAAAAAACACCGGAACATGTCCGGTGCCTAATTTTGGTCGGGTTACAACGAGGAGAGGGCCAATGAATCTCCAACAAACAATAGAGAGAAATGTCTACGCTTATGTTTGTAGCGACTCCCCTTCTATAGCGTTTTCACCATATAATAGCGATCGTTTCCACTACCATATTCCGCAATCCGTCTCTCGATAACCGCAAAGCCTGCTTTTTGATAGAGTCCGACTGCTCCAGTATTATCAGGGCTTACGGTCAGGCAAATCTGACGAAACCCATCCTCACGCAGCTGCTCCAGCAATCGGTTCAAGAAAGAGAACCCATACCCCATCCCTTTACGATCTGCTCGGATGTAATACCCATACATGTAGCACTTGTCCGGCTGACGGAAATCCCTCAAGAGCTGGCATACTCCGACAGGACACGCCTCCTCCGCTTCCATAAAAAGTGCAACGCAGCCATGTCTCGCGAGTGGTACGAGCACCCATTCATCAATCGCTCCATGTACGCCAAAAGCCTCCTGCTCCATTGCCTTGATCATCTGAAGCTGGCTTTCTGTCAATGTCTCTACGATTTCTATGCGCGTATTTTGCATTCAGTCATCTCCCTATACGGGTTGCCGTTTCGCTCCGATGACCTGCTCTGACTTAACCGTTATGTCGGCAAGCACCGCTTCATCTAGCTCTACACCTAAGCCTGGCTGATCTGTCACGACAATTTGGCTTCCGTGAATCGCAAGCTGAGCCACATCCCGCGAAATGATCGTTGGTCCTGCCAGCTCGTTGGAAATGATGTTTTTCTTCGCAATCGCCAAATGAGCGCCGGCTGCACTGCCAATCGAAGACTCCAGCATCGAACCAATCTGACACTCCATCCCGGCCATTTCCGCCTGATTCACCAATTTGAGAGCAGGATAAATCCCTCCACTTTTCATCAGTTTGATGTTTACTTTATCTGCAGCTTTCTTCGCGATGACTTCCCGCATTTCCTTTGTCCCGTGCAGTCCCTCGTCTACCATGATTGGAATAGTCGTTTGCCTGCGAATTTCCGCGAGAGCATCGAGATCATCAGCCAACACAGGTTGCTCCATCCAATCAATGTGACAATCCTCGAGCTGTTTCAAAACAAGCAAGGAGTTCGCACGGTTCTCCCAGCCTTGGTTGGCGTCCACCCGCAGCCCTACGTCAGGTCCAACTGCCTGCCGAACAGCCCGGATTCGCTGGATATCTGTCCGAAGATCAGCTCCCACCTTTATTTTGATCGAGTCATACCCAGCTGCCACTGCTTGCTTGGCTTCAGCTGCCATGACCTCTGGCTCTAAAATGCTTAACACATATGGGAAGGAAAGAGTCTTGTGATATTTTCCGCCTAAGAAATGATAAACAGGTTGACCAGCCGCCTTTCCCATCAGATCATAGCAAGCGATATCGATGGCGGCTTTTGCTGCTGGGGCTCCCCAAACAGCCTGGTTCATCTTCTCATGGATTCTCTCGATATCAAACGGATTCTCACCGATTACAATAGGCGCCAGGTTATGAACGAGCATCGTATAGGTAGACTCCCACGTCTCTCCGGTGACATTTTGATCCGGTACGGCTTCGCCTAGTCCGACCAAGCCATTGTCTGTCTCCACTTTTACAATAATGGACGGCATATCCGCATAAGAGGCATACGCGATAATAAATGGGCGTTTTAGCGGCAACCTTATGGCATGAACCTTTACAGACGTTATTTTCATACTCGACTACCCTCCGTAGCTGCTACTCGTGGAATGATTCGATAATAAAGGGACATGGCTTTTACAGAGCCGTCTTCGCCTTTTATAAAGCCAACTGTCAGCTCACTTCCCTCTCTCTCGGTGATAAATTGATGCTCTCCAATTGGTCGCAATAGATAGTTCAGTTGTTTTCCACCAAACGCATCTGACGTTTTATCTATCATCATCAAGGCATCCTCTACCACATATACGATGATATCCATTCCTTCCCCACTAACGTATCGACCGGCATATTCTCCTAATTGGGCAGTAGGGACGCTGTATGTCTCGAATTGGTACTGTGGCGTATTCAATGGACGGCCTTCTATGGCATGGAGTGCTGTCAGTGTGGCTTTTTCGACGGGGCTTCCGATCAAATTGGCCAAGGCCATGGATGTAATACCCCGCTCCGGAACAATCGCTAAATGGGCGGCGACACCTTTGATCGCTCCACCGTGTTTGATCAAGGTACCCCCATAGTAGTCGGGTTGAATGGATAAGCCATACCCGTAGTACCTTCTGTAGCTGTTCTTGATATGCGGATAGATCATTTGTTTGACGCTCTCCTCGGATAATATCCGTTCCTTGCCCACACATCCGCCCGTACGGAAAATTTCAGCGTAGTTCAACATGTCATGCACTGTTGAATTCAAATGCCCCGATGCCGCTACGAGTAGCCCATCCTCCCAATTTGGATCAGGGTAAATCTCAGATACGCCATTGCTCTCTTTAAAATGATAGATGGTCGTTACATCCGGGAGGTGTGGCAGATCGCTCAGAAGAAAGGTGCTGCTCTTCATGTCTGCTGGTTCCAAAATATGCTCTTTGACATACACGTCATACGACTTCCCACTCACTCTGGCTATAACCGCTCCCAGGAGAGAATAGCAATCATTCGAATAGCTGAACAATTGTCCTGGTGAGCCCACCAGCTCATATTCCGCCAGAGCAAGAGCTTCCATCAGCTCTTCGAACGTGTAGATCGGTTTCTGGTACTCCTTTTTCAAGTAACGGTGAATCGGGTTATCCTCGTCCGGCATGTCATCGAGCATGGAGTTGCGAATCGCCAGGTTATCAATGGGCAGCGGCGGTAAGCCCGTCGTGTGCGTCATAAAATGGTGGATCGTCATCTGCTCCGTTTTTTGACGATCCGGGGTACGAAACTCAGGGAGGTACTTGATCACTGGATCATGAACAGAGAGCTTTTTCGCTTCCTGTAGCTGCATGATCGCCATGCATGTAAAGGACTTTGTAACGGAGGCCAAACCCATCACCGTATCAGGAGTGATTTCGAGTTCCTTTTCACGATCCCGATAGCCAAAGCTTTTGCGAAACAGGCTCTGCCCATTCAGATTCACACCCATAACGAAGCCCGGAACTCTACCTTCCTTCATTTCTTTCTCAACCAGTTCTTCCCACTCTACTGACCAGCCTTGCTGTCTCATTTCTTCCACCTCTTTCGAATGTTGTCATACCATGCCCTACTCGTTCACCCACATGTCCTGAATAATCAAGGATGCTAATGGATTTGGCTTGATGCCTTGAATCCGGTTACTGATGACCACGAATGTTTTTGCGGAATAGAGCGGAACCCAATAGGCCTGTTCCACGACTCTTTTTTGAATGTCTGCAAAAACCTGCTGTCGCTGCGCTTGATCTGTTGTCGTTCGTCCTTTATCTAGCAGGCTATCGAGCTGTTGATCACTGAGGCGAAAGAAATTCAAGCCCCCGATCTGACTCGAATGCAGTAACAAGTGCAAAATATCTGGATCGACGCTGCCATGACCCGTTGTGAACAAATCGAACTCGCCCTTCAGTGCCTGTTCAAGAGCTGTCGCTGATTCATACTTTTGGATATGCAATTCGACACCAATCTCTTTGAACATGCTTTGCACCAGCTGATGTCCGGGATTTGTATCTTCGATGAGCATCGTCAGGCTGAGCGTTTTCCCATCCTTTTCCCTTATCCCTTGCGCGTTTGGCTTCCATCCTGCTTCTTCCAGCAGTTGTCTGGCTTGATCAGCATTGTACTTGTAGCCGTACTGCTCTACTGCCGCATCGTATCCGATCATCGTTGGTGGGATCGGTCCGTAGACAGGCACCCCCTCTCCTTGCAGATCTGCCATGATCAATGCATCTTTGTTGATCGCCAAGTTCAGTGCTTTTCTCACGCGGACATCCTGCAAGATTTCATTTTCCAGATTCATCCCAATGAAGAACTCTGCAGGCTGCATTCCTTCCAACACCGTAAAATCTTTGTGATCCTTGTATTTCTTCGCGTCTTTCGGGGACACAGTGGCAATATCAATCGTCCCACTGTCGAGAGCAGCCATCATAGTCTGGTCGTCTTGAATAAATTTCAGAACGAACTTGTCGGGTCTTACAGGTCCTTGATTCAGAGCAAAAGGAGCTGCCCACTTATACTCGTCGTTTCGTACCAGTGTGATCGATTCGCCTGTTTTCCAGCTCTCGAATTTCCACGGACCTACCCCGACAGGATTGCGCCCCAGCTCATTTCCGTATTTGTTTCGTGCCTCTATGGAAATGGGTTGCTGGTAGCCGCTATATGATAAGTTAGAAAGTAACGAAGCGGAGGGCTCATTCAAATGAAAAATCAATGTGGAATCATCAGGAGCTGAAATGGATTTGATCGAAGATACGTCCGGTCCCGTAACCGGTGAGGCTGTTTTCGGATCGAGTGCACGTTCATAGCTTTGCTTAAAAACTTCCGCAGTGAGCGGTGTTCCATCATGAAACTTCACGCCAGAACGTATCTTGAACGTCATGGTCTTGCCGTCTTCCGAGATCGTGTACGATTCAGCCAGATGCGGCTTCAACTCAAACGTAAAGGGATCGAGGATCAGCAGAGCTCCCCCCAACATGCCCCCAACAAAATTTCCCGCTGGCAACGACGTCTTTTGCGGGTCCAGCGTATCTGGCTCCATCTGGTATCCCATGGTGATCGTCCCACCCTTTTTGGGCTGGGAGTTTTTTGCTGGTTGATTTGCTTGCTTGTCGTCTGTAGCCGGAGTGGGAGCAGAACTGCAGCCAACTATGGAAAAGACGAGTACACACATGAGTAAAACGCTGCGTATTTGGCCCTTTAACCGTTCTGATAGCATGTCGCGACCTCCATTTTCGAGTCATTTCCATTCGAAGTCTGCTTACGTCGGTATATAGTCGCTAATTAAATCGGATTGCTTCTTAGATGAGGGATGTGGGGGTCCCGGATTGCCTTCGCAAACGGAAAAACCGGGACAGGTTGATGTTACATGAGGAGAATCATGGATGATTAAGACGATACACAGCCCGGGGGCGTCCTTGCTGATACGGCTGTTCTTCTCCGACGATCTCTACAACATGATGCTCGATCAGCTTTTTCAAAGTTCTTTCCGAGCTGCGGCGACTGATCTGGAGGTACTCGGCTAAATCGGAAGCGGTGAAGCGGTTATCGCGGCGAAGCTTGACATACTGCATGATTTTCGTGATAGTAGCGACACTTGCGCCAGTCTTCTCTGCGATCTCCAGCACTTCCTTGTTCTCGCTTTTTAATTGGAATGTCTTCGATTCGGTGTTCAATGGCCCAATCACTTCTTTTTCATCCGTCACCAGATACGCACTGCTTTCATTTATTTTCTGGGCATGATAAATCGCAATGCGTGCATTGGCTTCGGCCTCTTTCGCGGTTTGGCCAAAACCAAATCCGATGGCAACCGTCACTTTGGCCAGCAGATCAACATTGCCCAATACTTGCATGATCTTCCCGGATTCAATCATTTGCTCGATGCTACCTCTCGTGCCATAGATGATGAATTGATCCATTCCCAACTTTTGAATGGAAGCGTCCGTCTCTTTGACGAGCTCCAGCAGCTCTTGCAGCAAAATAATCGTCGCATCCTGCCATTGCGTTTCTACTGGCGGACCATCATTTTGCTGGATCGCTGCAATTCCCACAGCAATCTGCGAATTTTTGCTAATTTTCAATTGACCATAAGCAACGGCTTGATTGACGGCATCGCGAATATTTTTATCGGGACTGACGAGCGATGCAGAAGGGATGTTCATCTCACGTAATCGACTGTATACGTAGTCAACACCAGTCAAAGCAAAATGGCTCTTTTTCTGTTCCCAAAGCTCCTTGTGGAACTGAATAATCTCCTCTACGTCAAATCTCGTCCCGCCTTCTTCAATAATCTCACTGTAGTCTTTTACATACCAAGGCGTAGAAATAATGCCCAATTCATCAGCGACCTTCTCAATATACTCCGCTTTTGGCAAATCTATCGAGATGCACTCCAGTCCTCCTGGTACATTCAGCAAGGTATGAAATAAAGAGAGGGAAATGGTATATTC
The DNA here is from genome assembly GCF_949767855.1 of Brevibacillus sp. IT-7CA2. Taxonomy (NCBI): domain Bacteria; kingdom Bacillati; phylum Bacillota; class Bacilli; order Caryophanales; family Paenibacillaceae; genus Brevibacillus; species Brevibacillus sp. IT-7CA2. Next base: position 157,814 of record NZ_CATKQT010000044.1, on the reverse strand, counting down.
ATCGATCGGGATGTACACGGCAGGCAGCTTCTTTTGCTCTACCTTTTCCTTGGCAAAAAAATAAGGAAGTGGGCCAGCAAAAAGCAGCACGTCGCAGTCATGGATTTGATCAAGCAACGCAACACTCTCTTTGGGGTTCTGGTATGTATACGAGGTCAGTTGAATGTAATCGATGGATTGGGTATGCTTCAAGATCCTTGGCAAAAATTCTTCCGAAGAGATTACCACTATCGTAATGGTCAATGTTCCACTCCCTCATCTCTCTATGATTTCCACACGTCCTTAAACACGCGGATGAAGTTTTTGCCCAAAATACGCTCAATCGCTTCATCCTTGTACCCTCTTTTGGCAAGGGCACGCACAAGCTCTGGAACCTTGGTATGTCCTTTTACGACATCAAAATCTTTGCGTCCTGCTTGGATAAACACATTGGGAGAATCGTATTTCATAAATGGCTCGATGATGTCCAGACCCAGTCCGACGTGTTCAATCCCAACCAGCTTCACGATGTGATCGACGTGGTTGATCATGTGCTCGATATCAGCCTGATCGTCTGTATCCGCTACGAACAGATTGACGCCATTGATGCCGATTACGCCGTTGGTGAATGCGATCGCCCTGATTTGCTCATCCGTCAGATTGCGCATGGAGCTTGCTAATGTCCGGCAATTGGAATGAGAAGCGATGATGGGCTTACGCGCTACCTCGATTAGATCCCAAAAGCCCTCGTCATTCAGATGGCTGACATCAAGGATGATGCCCATTGCTTCTGCCTCTTCGACGACGCGGATACCGAACTCGGTGAGCCCGCCCTTGCGCCCTTCCCGTACCGGACTAAAATGACTGCCATCTCCAACGAAGTTCCGCCTGCTCCACACGAGACCCAAAAGGCGCACGCCCAGCTCGTAAAAAACACGGAGCATACTCAGATCATTATATAACGGTTCCGCGCCTTCCAGAGAGAGCACAAAACCAATCTTCCCCATTCGCTTCGCGGTCTCGATGTCACTCACATTTTTGCAAACCATGATTTTCTCAGGCGATTCATCTGCCTCTGCGTGCAACGCGCTGATTTGTTGCAGTGCTTTTCTCAAGCCCATCTCCGGCAGGAATTTGTTGTCGATATAAATCGCTGCGACAACCATCTGAACCCCGCCCGCCACGAAATCAGGTAAGTAATCCGATTCTATTACTTTTCGCCTGCCATGCTCGCGTTGAATAGCGACATCCAGCAAAAGGTCAAAATGCCCATCGATTACGTGTGTCATGCCTCATGCTCCCCCTGTTATTTCAGGTTTTCCGGGTTAAGTGGTGCAAGCTCCGGTAAAAGAAAACGTCCGTCTCTGCGAATCAAGTGGTCATCGAACCAAATCTCACCGCCACCATACTCCGGGCGTTGAATCATGACCATGTCCCAATGGATGTTCGACTTGTTACCGTTGGATGCCTCGTCATAGCATCGTCCCGGGGTAAAGTGGAAACTACCGTCGATTTTTTCATCGAATAAAATATCCTGCATAGGCTCCCGAATGAACGGGTGGACCCCCAAAGCAAACTCCCCAATGTACCGGGCACCTTCATCTGTATCCAAAATGTTGTTCAAGCGCTCCGTGTCATTGGCTGTGGCGTTAACGATCTTCCCTTCCACAAACTCCAACCGTACCTTTTCAAAGGTAAAGCCTTGATAAGGCGAGGGCGTGTTAAACGATATGACACCGTTCACCGAATCGCGAACAGGGGCCGTAAATACTTCACCGTCTGGTATGTTATAGTGCCCCGGACACGGAATCGCTGGAATGCCTTTGATTGAGAAGGTCAGCTCTGTGCCAGGTCCCGTGATTTTCACGCGGTCGGTTCGCTCCATCAGCTCCTTGAGCGGCTGCATAGCTTCTGCCATTTTGGCGTAATCCATCGTGCAGACATCGAAGTAGAACTGTTCAAATGCTTCTGTGCTTTTATTCGCCAGTTGCGCCATGGAAGGCGTCGGATAACGGAGATAGACCCATTTCTTTTTGAGACGCACAATACTTACTTCTTTGAAAAAGGACGTAGCCAGCTTCATCTGCTCATCAGGGACATCAGACACTTCATTGATGTTCAGACCACCCTCGATGATGATGCACGCTTGCATTTTTTCCATTCGCTCTTTGTCCATCTCTGCCCCTAGACGGAATTGCTCCTGTGTTCCCGCTAGCAATAACTGACGACTAATCGAGGATTCACGCAGGTTCACAAAGGAATGTCCGCCTGCTCGCGAAACTGCTTTGATTAGCTCCTTTATCAGAGCGGCGTCCACCTCCATCGCATCGATCAACACGTTATCTCCCGGCTGCACATTTGTAGAGTAATTTACCAGCACATTCGCCAGCTTCGTAAGACGTGGGTCCAACATCTATCTATCACTCCTGTTCCCTTATTTTTCATAGAGATGACACGCAACCAGTCTGCCGTCTGCTTCTGTTAATGGAGGCGCTTCTGTCTTGCACACGTCCATACACGCCCAACAGCGCGGGTGAAACTTGCAGCCCTGCGGCGGATTGGATGGAGACGGCAGGTCCCCTGTTAACATGATCCGTTCTTTTTTCTCGTCAGGATCAGTGATGGGAATGGCGGAGAGAAGCGACTGTGTGTAGGGATGCATCGGACGTTGAAACAGCTCTTCTTTTTTCGCCAGCTCAATCACTTCTCCCAAGTACATCACCGCTACTCGATCGGCGATATGCTCGACGACACTCAAGTCATGCGAGATAAAAAGATACGTGAGCGAAAACTGCTCCTGCAAATCCTGAAGCAAATTGAGAATTTGCGATTGAATCGATACATCCAGAGCGGACACAGGCTCGTCAGCTATGATGAGCTTTGGCCTGAGCATCAAGGCGCGAGCGATCCCGATTCTTTGCCTTTGACCTCCGGAAAACTCATGCGCGTATCGCGACAAATGACTTTTGTTCAAACCGACGATCTCCAGCGTCTCTTCGAGCATGGCTGCTCGCTCGCGCTTTGGGATACCATGGGCAATCAATGGCTCTGACAAAATGTGCTGGATCGTCAGCTTTGGATTGAGGGTATCAAATGGATTTTGAAACACCATTTGCATATCACGCCGCAGCTTCTTCATGTCTGCCTTCTGTAAGCTGCGGATATTTTGACCCTCGAACACGATCTCGCCGTCTGTCGGCTCGATCAAGCGCAAAATGCATCTGCCCAGTGTTGACTTGCCACAGCCTGACTCCCCCACGATTCCCAACGTTTCACCTGCGTTGACAGTCACGTTCACTCCATGAACGGCATGCACGTAACCTGGCTGCTGGAACCACCCTTTGCGGACAAGGAACTTCTTATTCAGGTTCTTCACTTGCAAAAGAGGCGTCTTCATCCATTCACCGCCGTGCTTTCCCTGTTCTCTTGATACAGCCAACAGCGACACTCCGACTGTTGATCCACATCCAGCAACGGGGGATTTTGTTCCAAACAGACAGGCATCGCCTTCTCGCATCGCGGAGCAAAACGGCATCCCTTCGGATAATTATCGGGGGTCGGCACACTTCCCGCGATACTGTGCAATCTCTTCTGACCTTTGGCATTATGTGGCGTCGATTTGATCAAGCCCATGGTGTACGGATGCTTGGGGCTTCGAAGCAGTGTGCGAACATCAGCCGCTTCAATGACCTGCCCGGCATACATCACCAGTACCCGGTCACATGTCTCGGCGACGACGCCCAAATCATGTGTGATCATGATGAGCGACATGCCCAGCTCTCTTTGGATTTTTTTCATGACATCCAATATTTGCGCCTGGATCGTTACGTCTAGTGCAGTCGTCGGTTCGTCCGCTATCAATAGCTTTGGATGACAGGCAATCGCCATCGCGATCATCACGCGCTGTCGCATCCCCCCGGACAGACGATGCGGGTACTCGTGATAGATTTCATTGGCACGTGAAATGCCTACCTGCGTCAACAGCTCGAGCACTCTTTCTCTCGATTGGACTCGGTTCATGCCCTCATGCTTTTCCAGCCCTTCGCTCAATTGCTTGCCGATGGTCAGTACGGGATTCAACGAAGTCATCGGCTCCTGAAAGATCATTGCAATCTCTTTTCCTCTGATCTTCTGCATCTCTTTTTCGGTATAGCGCAAGAGATCGGCTCCGTTCAGTTGAATACGGCCTGCAATACTTCCGTTTTTACTGAGCAAACGCATCATGGATAGAGAGGCAACGCTTTTTCCACACCCTGATTCTCCGACGATCCCGACCGATTCACCTTTTTTGACCTGCAAGCAAAGATTGTCCACCACCTTGAAAGCCCTTTCATTTTTCGAAAACGTGGTAGTCAATCCCGTCACTTCCAACACGTTTGTCACGTTACTCACTCCTTTTTCGGGAACGGAAGCTCGTAAACTATGATTTGGGATCAAAGATATCACGCAATGCATCCCCGAGCAGATACACCGTAAAAACGACTGCCGTAATCGCAAGACCGGGAAAAGTAGCGAGCCACCAAGCTTCACGCAAGTAATTTTTCCCTTCATTCAGCATCGTTCCCCACTCCGGTGTAGGAGGCTGGGCACCCAAACCGATAAAGCCCAGAGCCGAGGTCCCCAAAATGGCACCGCCTATAAACATGGTCGTATAGACGATCAGCACGTTGGAGATGTTTGGAATGAACTGGCGCGTAATGATCCACCAATTCGAGCTGCCGATGGAGCGGCTTGCTTCCACATAGCCGGATTGCTTGATCGAGAGTGCCGCACCACGGATCAGAATCGAAAAGGCCGGAATCGATGATATTCCGATCGCGATCATCGCATTTTCCTGACTCGGTCCGAGCACAGCTACGATTGCTAGAGCAAGCACAATGCCGGGCAACGCCAGCATGATGTCCATGATTCTCATGATCAGATTGTCAACAATTCCTCCGAGGTAAGCGCATGTCACACCAATCAGCGTTCCTGCTACAAACGTCATGACAGACGCCAGCACAGCTACGGTCAGTGTCACTCGTGTTCCGTACAGCATCCGGGATAAAATATCGCGGCCAATCGCATCTGTCCCTAGCCAAAAGTCTTTCGACGGCCCTTGCATAAATGCTTCGTAGTACGTTTTCGTAGGATCATGCGGAGCAATCCACGGCCCGATAATTCCCAGCAAAACAATGCAGAGCATCATCAGGAAGCTATATTTCGCTTTCTTTTGCTGCATGATCTTCTCCCATAATTCGAAACGAGGCATAGACCATTGCTTACTCCAGAACACGCTACACCCCCTCCTTCGCGGCGTAGTCAATACGAGGATCGAGAAGCGCATACAGGACATCAATCAAAATGACAACGAGGACATACACAGCTCCAATAAACAGCGTCGTTCCTTGAATCATCGGAAAATCCCGCGAGCTAATCGCTTGAATCGCCAAAGTACCCACTCCCGGCCAGCCAAAAACCTGCTCGACAATCACAGCCCCGCCCAGCAAGCCAGCCAGTTCCAGGCCAATGACAGCCACAATCGGAATCATCACATTGCGAAAAGCGTGCCGCAGCAGCACAATTCGTTCATTCATCCCTTTCGCACGTGCTGTTCGAATATAGTCATTGGACAAAACCTCCACCATGCCAGCACGTGTGAGTCGGCTGAGTGCGGTCGCCATCAATGTCCCTAAGGTAAACGCTGGAAGAACCATGTCTTTTAGCCCCGTTCCTCCCGCAATCGGAAACCACCCCAAATGAACGGAGAACACAAGGATGACGAGCAAGCCTAACCAAAAGCCGGGTATGGACATCCCAAAGGTGGAAAAGGTCATGATCGCTCCGTCGATAGGTGTATCCTTGTATTTCGCCGCAAGGACACCAAGCCCGATGCCGATCACAACTGCCACCACGAGGCTGCCTACTGCCATTTTTGCTGTCGCGGGAAAACGATCGGCAATTTCTGTGCTTACAGGCCGGCCCGTTTTCAGGGAAGTGCCGAGATCCCCTTTCAAAACGCCAGAAGCATAGTCGAAATACTGGACGACCAAAGTTTTGTTCAAGCCCAGCTCTCCGCGAAGCGACTCGATTTGTTCGACAGTCGCCCGCTGCCCCAGCATGATCCGCACAGGGTCACCGGGGATGAGATGAATAAGCAAAAACGTAAAAACGGAGAGTCCAAACAGGACAATGATGCCCGACAATAGGCGCTTCACTATATATTGCTTCATGAGGTCTTCACCCAGATGTGAGAAACGGTATAAACTAGCCTCTTCCTGTTGCGTTCCTGCACTTTACTCTCCTCCCTTTTTCTTCACTAACGACACTTGTCGTTATAGTGTCGTTATTTGATAAAAATAGTCTATTCGAAATTCACAGAAAGTTCAACTCGTTTTTTCTTGCCTCATTCAAAAAGAGCATGGTCCCTTTCTACCATGCCCCTTCTGAAGAATCGCTCCGTCGTCATTCCTTACCATGCCTCATCTGAAGCAATATGTTTGCCGTTAGCTGTGGATGACTGAGCGGAAAATGATGAGCGACGGAGAGCCTTTCGATTTCTACATTTGCTTTCATGAAAGCATCCTCTGCTCCTTTTGTCAGCTGATACGTTTGATCCTGTGTTCCCCATACGATCTGGGCTGGAAAAGGGAACGGCTGTGTTGTTACCGCCATTTGCTGGAGTTCATTCATAAAATAGCGCAGCACGTCTGTATGCGTCTTGCTGATCCGCGGGGATTGCAGGAGCTTCCCTGCCTTTTCTACATAGCCTTTTGGCATTTCCTCCGTGGACTGAAATACCCCTTGCTCAAGCATTGCTTTTTCCAATTTGGCTGGCGTTAACTGCTTTTGCAAAAAACGCTGAAGAAGGGCTGGACTTTTCCCCAATCCCGCCAGCAGCAAAGAATACTTCGGCGCATGCAGGGGCGGCTGCAGAAGGTATAGCTTCTCGATTTTTTCCGGTACTCGCTTTGCTGCCTCCCACGCCAAAAACCCGCCAAATGAATGTCCCGCAAGATGAACCGGAGACGGCAGTTGTCGCAATGCCTCCGCCAATGCCTCGATAAAGCCCTCGATCGGATTTTCGTGATGGTGATAGGGCGATCTGCCAAACCCGGGCAAATCCAGTAACCATACAGCATCTTCACCCAGCTGTTCAGCGAGCGGGAGTAAATCGCTCATCTCACTGAAAAGCCCGTGCACGAGCAGCCACGGAGTACCCAAGCCTTCTTTCTTGTATGCAGCCATGCCTGCGATTTGCTCTCGGTGATAGTAAGGAGGCACTTTCTGATCCTTTACCGACAAACGATAATCCAGATCGGCAATCACACTGGGAAGATAAGCCGCTACGTCGTATGCATCGATGCCTTTTTTCGCTTTCATTTGCTGAAAGGCAGCGAGCGGGAAGTCTTTCTTTACGATGAAGTCCATCGAATTGGCAGGTACCCCGAGCAAGCGGCTGCCGCCGTTATGCAGGATTTTTTTCAAAACCGATACCGGGAAAGGAATGGCTGGTGACTTCATCCGTAATTCTTTGGCCATCAACGAAATTAGCTCCAAAAAAGATGGCGTAGCGCTCCGCTCATTTAAGGCGTAATACGTTTGATGCTCGATGTGATTTGCCTCTACAATCCCCACAATGACCTCGGCCAAATCGTCGACGGCAAGTAAGGGCAGCCACCACTCCTTGCCACCCGGAAGAACAGGGAATTTTCCACGCCGCATGGAGCTGATCACGAGCCCCAGGCCATCCGTTTGTTCTGTGTTCCCCGTGCTTCGCGGACCTATAATTGTACTCGGATTCACCACGACAAGCGGCATTCCTTTTTGATACGCCTCTTGTCTGAGGTATAGATCGGCCAGAAACTTGTATTTCTCGTAGCCCCCTGCCTCTCGTAAAAAATCGTTTGTCGCAAAAACATCTGTCGCCAGCTTTCCACTCTCATCGTCAAACGGACTCATGTAGCCAACAATATGAATCAGCTTTTGTAGACGCTTTTGTTTATGCAATTCGTTCGCTACTGCTGCAAGGTGACTTGCTCCTTGTAAAATCACGTCCCTCCCCACCGTTTCATCCATCGAAATATCCATCGGGACACCTGCATGGATGATGATAGTTGCGCGCAATACCTGCTCGTAATCGCTCGCTGATAATCCCAAGCCCTCCTTTCGCAAATCACCCCGCACGGCATTGCAATTGGACCTCTCTGTTGGTGTCATCTGCATCAGCAATTCATCCCACTTCTCGGGCGAACGAACCAGCGCCAGCACGGTATGACCAGCTCGTGTCAGTTGTTTTGTTACCTCCTTGCCGATAAATCCAGTCGCGCCTGTTACAAAAACGACAGCCATTGTTTTTGCCTCCTTTATATTTTTAGAACTAATTAGTACTAATTGACTTCAAAAAAATCCTACACTTGAATCAAGTGTAGAAGTGTCTGACCAGCGCCTACGAGTGCCTGTGCATGACCCTGCGATTCAGCCATGAGCATCGCTCCTTCCACAATGGTCACGAGCAAGACTGCCGTTTGCTGAATAGAGATATTTTCCTTGAATTCTCCATGGGCGATTCCCTCCATGAGCAGCTTTTCCGCTAGGTTCTGCCATTCGATCAGGAACTCGTTGATTCGCGCTTTGACTTCTGGTATTTGTGCCGACAGTAAGGAAAGAATCGGACAGCCTCCTACGCAGGAGCGTCCCTCCAGTTCCTCTGCGATGGTGGTAAAAATAAGCCCCACCCGTGCGGAAACAGACAGATCTGTTCGTTGCAGGATGTCTTCCAGTGCTCCTCTCAGTACGTCCATTCTGTAGCTGAGCACAGCTACGACGAGCTCCTCCTTGCTTTTGAAATGGTAGTAAATGTTGGACTTGGAGACTTTGCTATGTGCTACGACGTCATCCATGCTGGTATTCATGAGTCCTTTTTGCAAAAACAAATTGGATGCAGTGACGATGACATGGTCACGGTTTGAGGTTCGTTTCATAATTAGAACTATATAGTACTAGTGGGTGATTGTCAATCAGTGGAGGAGAAGAAAAAGCGCAGTTCTCTTCGACTCTGACACGCCATCAGGGGGGAATTACTGTCCGTCTACACTTAAAAAAGGGGACCGTCGAGCCAAAGCCACCCTACGGGCGGAAGGTTCTCGAGGAAGAAGTGTTCGACAAGCGTGGTCCCCTTTTTGAAGTTCCGACTGGGTAGGCGTTGTCAAGGTCTGCGAGCCCTGCGCTTTTTCTTCTTACCAGCTTTGCCTTTTAAAACTTCGTATAAAAAAGAAAAGGTTGATGCCGTCTGTCACGGCATCAACCTTCACCCTTTAACTGATCGCAAATCTGTTTAATTTCGTTACGGCAGCAAGCATAGCAGCCGCCAGTTCATTTTCCTGGCTATCTCGTGCCCTTCTTAGATAAAGGCTGCGCAAAAAGTTTTTACTGTTCACTCGAGCGATGACCTGGGTACGACTTTTCGGCAGTTCTGCACAGCTTGCCAAGCCATTGATCCAGTCAGCGAGCTCCTGCTCTGGGAGCAAATCTTTATCTATCATCGTGTCGACAATGCTTGCCAGACGTTCATCTTCTTCGTCATTGAAAATATGCTTTCTGTTATCCAACACGCCCTGGATCGCACGAAGGATGTCTCGTTGTACGGCTTCGTCGCTCTCTGGGCACTGCACTAGCTCTACGAATACGTCTGCCCCGTGTGCCGTACTGTGCGCCCAGCCTCCTTCTGACAAATAGCCGCGCAAATCCTTTTCCTCTTGAAAATAGCGGAGCATGGCATTCTTCACATGCTGGAAATCAGCGAGCTCCAAAAAAGGCTTCTGCCTGTGACGTCGCATGATCAAGGCAATCGGCAATGCAGAGAATGTCCTCGTAAATACAGATTGATCACCCTCGCTGCCGATCTGATAGAACAAATGCGTATCGTCCGTCAGTTCGCGGAGAAGGCTGCTCAATTGCGCCTCCGTCAGATGTTTCTCATCAAGAATCCAGTAATAAAATACCGGGTAAATGAGATTATCACGCAGCTCCGGGTCAGGGTCCCCGATGTATTGCAGCAATAGCCCGACGAAATCCTGTAGTTGCTCCCCTTCACGAATCAGGTATTGTTCCTGCTCCAATCTCTGCAGGTCCAGTATGAGTTTTGTTCTCGTATCCATCACGTTTTCATCCCCCTCAACATCATCAAAATTTCCTCAACCACGATATCCGGTTCATCATGATGAATATAATGCCCGCTGCGACCGGCAATTCTTTGCTTGCTTGATGTAGATAGCCGCCTGAAATCGGCTTGCAGATTTTGTTCGATTTTCAAAATTTCCTCGTTCGGCCATTCCTCGTCCCATATGTCCGGTAAGCCTCTCGTGATAATTGAGACAGGTATGTCGCTTTGCCGAAAATGGTCAACGATTTCTTGATAGCTCCGTATCTTATCGATCTTTTCTCGATTCAACATCGGATTCTCGTAATATTCCCGGTTGGCTGCTATCAGCTTTTCAGGCAAAACCTTTTCATACGCGAGCTCCTTATATTCCGGAGCAGCGTCCACCAGAATCATGCCCGAAACGAGGTGCGGATACAGACTGGCAAACAGTCTAGCAACCAAGCCGCCAAAAGAATGCCCGACCAAAATGTATGGCGGCTCCACCCCTATCTCCTGCAGCAAATCATATAGCTCCTCGACCAGATCACGACAAGTCCGCGGTACGACTGCTGCCGCTGGGCTCCTGCCAATTCCCGCACGATCATAGGATAAGGTCGACGCTTCCTGCGAGATTCGATCTTGAACGATCTTCCAAGTCTCACAGCTATCGCCCATTCCTGCTAGGAAGATCACACAAGGTGCCCAACTTTTTCGCGAATACAGCCTATGTATCCGTTGAGACATGATCCCAGTCGTCCTCCATGTAACGAACCAGCCAATTCAATGCTCTGTGTCTTTCAACAACTACTTCGTCATTCAAACCGCCTGCAACCGTGCGATTGTTGATGCGCGCATCCACACATGCCCAGTCATAGCGATAGATTAAATCTGCTTGGTCGAGAATCTCTTGTTTGCTTCTCACAACTGCATTGCTATAGAAGGTGTCATAGTCACCTGCGCTTCTGAGAGCGTCAATCGCGGTGTTTACATCACAAATCTCATCTGGGAAATGGAGCTCTTCCACATAGCCGAGTGCCCACAGCAGTACCCAGTAGCATTCGTACATCCAAGCCATCTGAATCATATCGCTTCGGTCTGGCTGTGGATCATTCAAGAAGTCTCTCTCTTTTTCCGTAAAGAATTCAGCAGCGCCAAACTGCTCAATAATCCCTTCGATGAACTCCCGCTCTTCCTTGATTTGCCCGTTTTCGGCGATCCCTCCAGCATATACCGCAATCAAGCACAGGGCAATCGCTCGCTGAACCATCTCGTCCTTGCTCCTGATGACAGCGTCCTCGTCCCCTACGATGACAGGAAGATGCGGGATGTACGGAATGCCTTGCTCCTGCAATAGCTTGATGCTCCGCTCCTTGCGCGCTTCTCCTGACTGGGAGGGCTGAATATGTCCATCGATCAGGTCTACGCTGACCGTCACTAGAAAATCGTCCACTTCCGATTCTCCTGCCGTATTGAGAATCAGCCTTCCTTGTTTATCGAGCATGTCTCCGGTAGGGAGAAAGACGATCCCGTGTACATCTTCAGCAATCGCCATAATAGTTGCAAACGTCTTCTGGTCGAATTCCTTGCTCGCTACGATTCCTACCGCCACATTGAGCGCTGTAATTTGGTACAACAGCTTTTGCTGGACCTTCTCGTGTGCCGTTTCAATCTGTGCGAAGTAGCCGTACATCCCTTTTTTCATCTGGAGAAAGGCTTCTTGGTCATCGTCCTCGCGCATAAGATTGAAGGTGATCTTGCTCTTGCTAAACCATTTTTTATCTGTCACGGTCACGGCCCGCTCGTCTGCGGATACCTCTACCAATTGATCACGAAAAGCCTCGACAATCGCAGCTACGACTTTCTCGCATTGTTGGATGGAGACATAAATGGTGCATTGATTCATCTGGTAACCTCCTTTGCTGGGCAAACATTTTCAAAGTGCCGAATTTTGTAATCAATATTCAATTATGGTATTCTAACCCTGTTTAATCAAGCGCAAATCTTTATAGTTATCGGCGAGTCTATCACGATGATTGAAGGTGAAACCTATGAAAAACATCCTAGTAGAGGAGTTCTCTCCGATTTGTCCGATTCAAGCTTTTGTCGAAGAGGATGAGAACGGCGTCTTTTTTTATTTGTGGGATTATCCCGGTGAGGAGCATGCCAGCATTCGCTCTTGTTGGGTAAGAAATTACAGACCTGCACCGGACTCGATCGATTTCGCTGCCATGCAGGATGGTCAAGCTCCCATGCTTCCACGCGATTGCTGCGCTCATCCGGATGGAGCAGACAGGCTGGATCCGGAGCAGCTCTCGATCGTCTGGCTGGAGGAAGGCGATGCAGCGGCACTTTTGTATGAGGATGAGGTGCTGTGTGTGATTCCCAGCTGGGCTGGCCCTTCCCCGGACGGCTCGCACTATCCTTCGTATGCGCGAGATTGCACCGGAGAATCTCATTTATGCTTTCCGCTGGGAACACTAGAGACGAACACCATGTTTGCTCGAATCGAGGCTGCCCAGCATTTTTGGGCGAGCTGGGATGGCAACCCTTGGCCTAACATCCAGCAGCAGTTCATGGACGCGATTACCTCGACTCTCGGCCCAGTTAAACAGTATTACGGCATCGACGGCGGTCACTGGCCTCCGAAAGCATTGGTGACCATCGAAAAGGGAGACGTTACCTATGCGATGACCCTCGGCGTGTCCATATTGCGTCAGCCAAAAGTCGAGCAGTATACAGAAGAGCCAGAGCAATTACGCCGATTCGAGCTGGCCTTTGCCTGCGAAACCAAATGGCTCGCCCAAAACGAGCAGCAATTTCTGGCCTACATCAGCGCCCAAACCTCTTTGCCGTGGTCGTATATGACCTTCCTCGCACAAGGTCACACCATTCCGTGCCAGGAAATCAGTCAGATCAACAGCCGCTTCTCCTCCATGCTGCTCGCAAAACCTGAGGATGCACCGAGTATTCCACTTCCGCTCATGGCGGGTGATCCCGTTAATCTGTTATGGATGATTCCGATTACCACGGAGGAACAGCAGTATGCAGAAATGAACGGTTCAGAGCAATTGATTCAGCGCTTCGCGGGAGATGGTGCGGATTGGATTTTTAACGGGGTAGTGAAATTTTTAAAGTAAACTTGATTTTGAAGACAGTTTTCGTGGAGTACATTCTGCGGGGGCTGTTTTTTGTTGTCTCAACACTTTGGTATCTCCGTGAATCTGCTTTTAAGATGGTAATGAAAGCCGCGTCAGAAGAAGCGCATTTCCAGTCCAAGCGCCTCTGGAGCCCGCCCCAGCTTCGGAATAAATGGCGGGGAATTTCAGCTTTTATCACATACAAAAACGCATTCGCGTTTTCTGGTTTGAAGCGCTCCCGCCATTTATTCCGAAGCGGACAGTCAATCCCCCTTGCAGGGCGTAGGCCGAAGCGTAGACTGGAAATGTGCTTCTTCCCCCACTACAGCTACTATTATCAAAACAAAAAACCACCCTGCTCAGGTGGTTCCAGTCACTACAAATCAAGCAGCTCCATTCTCTCCATCTCTTTCTTCCTCTTCGCCTTCATCGCTCTCCTGCCTTTCGACCAAGCCAATGATAGAATCGCGATCCCACCAACTGCTACCAAGATCAACGTCAGTTCACTGCCATCTTTAAATAAACCAGTGGCATAACCGTAGACCAAATACGCAAGAAAGATGCCTGGGAAGATTGCCCCCCAATAAGCGTGATTCAGTCTGCCAAGTAAATTTTGTATCCCCACAATACCGAGCCCAACCAAAAATTGAATCATCCCCGTACTCATCTGCTTTCATCTCTTTCTTGTTTGTATTTTTCAATAATGAGCTTGGCTACCTCCAAACTCATCCGTTCGTCAATGACCAGGTTTTTGATCATTTGCACGAACTCTACTTCCGCTTCCTTGCTATGTAATTCGATCTTTTTAATGATTCGGTCGAGCTTGGCCCTCACCGTTGGGTACGATACACCGTACTCATCAGCCATCCCCTTGAGAGAGCCCGAACTGATAATAAACTTCCTGATAAATTCGAGGGTCTCCTTGTCCAGAGCTAACACCCAAGATGGAATTTCGTCGCGTTCCATGAATCGCCTCGCCTCCTGTCTTTAATTATATTAATTAAAACTTTAATTTTATTCAAGTATTTTTTGATAAAATGAAAATTAACCATAAAAAAGGAGCATCCTCCCCTGATGCTCCCTCTCTGGTCCTCATCCTTCTACTCAACCTTCGTTAATCGAATATCCATCCAATGTGCCCAACTCTCATCATTGCCCAGCAATTCCCAAGTGCCAGTGAGCGTGTTGCCATCAACACTAAACTTACCGGTAAAACGTTCGGTTTTCCCTGTGATCGTCCAATCTCTGCCCAATAAATTCGCATAGTAGGAAGCCATGCTTCCATAATTGTCATAAGCGTGCGTGAAGTACATTTGACTAGTCGCATCATAGCCGATGATCTCAATGGTCTTGACTTCTTTATCCCCCATCAGGCCATCTACATGGTGAATAAGAAAATATCCCCCAGGCAGCCATTCGTAGGTATCAGTTGCTTTCAACTTCGCGGCTGGCCCAGCAGGACTTTCCATAATCAGTCCGTCTGTCGCCCATTTCCCCACAAAAATGTTCAGACGAGAAAGAGCCGGTTCAGGCTCGGGTACCTCTTGAGAAATAGGATTGACATGTTCATTCATCATTCGGAATCCCTCCTTATCGGGCAGTGAATTACTGTTAATTCTAGAGCTTTCATGGATGGCATGTTTCTTATGGATTGCTATTTTACTAACCCCGAGCGAATAAAAAGGTTATCAAATGCCGAACGAAACTCTCAGCAGATGATAACCTTTTTGGGTAGCGTATTATTTATTGCCCAAATACATTGATTTCAGCCGCACTTGTCCATGGGTTATTGTTTACCTCGCTTAAGGCACGCAGTTTCATATAGCGACCTGTCTTGGCTGCAAAGCTGACTTCTTTCAACGTGGTATCATTTGCAAAGGTACCTGTGGCTACAGCTGTTCCCCAATTCACTCCATCACTACTGACGTAGAACTCATAATTCTTGATCGTTCCGTTCACTTGACCATCTTGTCTTGGCAGGTAACTGAATTTGGAAAGGCTATACGTTGCACCCAAGTCAATTTGAATCTCGTGCGGCATTGGAGCTACGGGGCTCCATTTCGTGTGCCAAAACGTGCTGTTGTTTCCATCAAAGGCTTTCGGGGCTTCATTGTACAATTCATCGCTGTCTACATATTTTAGCGTCCAATTCGTTTTCGGAATCAGACTGGCTTCTCCTGCTGTGACTGCCACATTCATGGCAGAATTACTTGTGCTTGTCGTCGTAATCGTTACTCCCGATTTTTCTCCAGTGTAGGTATTACTGTTTGGATTGGTGTCTGGACTAAAGGAGGCAGCATGATTATTATTCGTGTAATAGAATGGGTCTTGGTATTCGCTCACGGATTGCTCTATGTCAATGAAAGGATGAGGATCATTCGTGTCATTACTCATGGATTCATCAATGTGCCAAACCGCGATGCCTCCAGAAACTGTTTGCAAGCTAGCATCATATCCAACTTTTTCGCGATTCTCAACTAAAAAATACGTATTATCCTTTAAAGGAACCTTTAAAACATTATAATTATTCGGGATGGCTTGTAGCGTAAAATTGTTAGCGGCATTTACTACAGTTGGTGTTACAAATCCTAATTTTCCTTTTGACCAGGCATCCATATGAGTGGGTGTAGTTCCAGGATCTTCCCCTTGGAGATTATTCCAGGTTCCATTTGCCATTAAACTTAGACCACCCACACGATTATTAGCACCATAGAGATCTGGAAGGCCCAAGGAATGACCCAATTCATGAGCAGTGATACCCATCGTTGCCATATGACCAAATTGTTTTTCACCCTGCGTCGTATACATACCTGATACTGTAACACCATCATGATTTGTGTTGGGAGCATACCACTGATGTGCCCAAATATTTGGCGCTGTACCACCACTAGCCTCTTCATTACCAGCAAGAACAGTTACAATGTAGAAGCCATCTTTGGAGTCGATGACTTGATCATTATTGGTATCAAAACTAGCAAAGTTCACCTCAGGATCAGCTTTATCCAGTGCATCTGTTATAACCGTCCTAATGTCTTTTCCCGATGTATCCGGATGAGCGTAATCTAATCTTACTTTCACAACTCCATCATTTTGCGTACCATATATTTCGGATGCTGGAGTGATCTGTGCTTTTCCATTACTCACTTCATTATAGTAATGCTTTACTGACTTTTGATTTGCAGAAAAGAATTTGTTGCTCCAATCGTTGGCGCTATATGCGATATCAACATCTGTAAACCCAATTAGCAAAACAAGCAATTTTGGGGTTCCTGAAACTGGCGTGACACTTCCGTCAATATTTTCTGGTAATTCCGAAAATTCTTGTTGTAGCTCATTCATGAACTCCTGTTTTTTATTCGCTTGAGGATCGTACTCATTTATCCATTTCATCAGATTTTTCTCATTTACCGCTTCTGAAGGCTTTTCGTCAATTTTATATTTTATCCCCGTCGATTTCAGATCATCTGATGTAAGTTCAGCGTAATTCCAATATCCCTCCTGATCTTGTAAAAGTACATCGCCATCCTTTGTGCTTGCCCAATGGAACCATTCATCTCCATGCATCACAGCTTGAAACGATTCTCCTGACGGTTGCTTCATTTTGACAACTCCATCGTATGCGGGTGCGGCAAAAACATCCGTTTGAAAGTACAAAACACAAATCAAAGAAAAAACAGACGTGAACAGGTATTTAAAACTTTTTTGCATAAACTTTCCTCCCGTTTTAGAAGTTGTTATCCTGTGGGAATGGTTTCCTCTATAGATTCATGAAGATCGCCCCCCTTTCTTTGGCATGCGGAAAATTCTGTTGATAACTGCACCAGATTCATACATAGGATGAATCGACAGATCATCTATACAGAACCACCAGAATACCCTTACCTACAATATTGGAAATTCTTGGTAACATGTTAACTTTTTCTATAAATTGGGGACTTTCTTATCATTAACCAATAAAACGGAATGGAGGAAGGTCACATGTGGAGTCGTCTGGATTGTTTTTTCTGCTGCTGGTGAGAGCTTCACTGCCCTTGATTGGTCGTTTCACAGTCGTTCCCTCCCTTTTGTCCTATGTAATAGTCGGAAAAACCACAGGGAGGTTACAAAATAAAAAAACCACCCTTTCAGGTGGCGGTTTTCATGACCCGTGAGCAGTAGATAGAGACTCTTCTGGTGCCGCTGTTTGAAAATGTGCTCCCCATTCTCGCAAATACTCAATGACAGGTCCCAAGCCTTTCCCTAGCTCGGTCAACTCGTACTCTACCTTTGGCGGAACGACAGGATACACTTCACGTTTGACGATTCCTGCTTCCTCCAACTCCCGCAATTGCTCTGCCAGCATTTTATGATTCACACCGGTTATATTTTTCTTTAACTCTCCGTACCTTTTTTTCCCTTTGAGTAGCTGACAAATGATCGATACCTTCCATCTTCCCGCAAAAACCGAGACGGCAAGCTCGATCGGGCAAGGATATTCTTTTCCATTTAATAGGTACATCATCGATGGCAGCTTCTTCATCCCACTCACTTCCCTTTTCGTAAGTATTAACCGAAAAAGTGCGTACTTACTTTTCTTTAGTGTATTCGGTATGCTCAGTTTTGTAAAACACTTTTAAAGGAGGGAGCTCATGGAAAAGTAAGTGCGGGTAGGCCCAGTCGACATCGCTTACGCAGTGGAGGGAAACGGTCCCGCTCTGCTATTGATCCACGCCAGCCCATTTTCTATCAACGGTTTCATAAACTTATTCGAAAGTAGGATGACATCATGCGTAAAGATCAAATCATAGAAGCTTATCAATTCAGACATGCCTGCAAAGAGTTTGATGCAGCTAAAAAAATTACGAATGAAGACTTTGATTTTATTATGGAGACTGCTCGCCTGTCTCCTAGCTCCTTTGGCTTTGAACCATGGAACTTCCTCGTGCTGCAAGATCCAGCTCTTAGAGAAAAGCTGTTACCCGTCACATGGGGGGCGCAAAAACAACTGCCGACCGCAAGCCATTTTGTCATCGTACTGGCGCGGACCAAACAAGAAATGGCCGCTGATTCCGAATATATCCAACATATCATGAAAGACACGCAGGACTTGCCGGAAAACGTCGTACAACATAAAGGCACTGCCTACGATAACTTCCTGAAAAACGATTTCGCCCTGTTTGACGACGAGCGAGTCATGTTCCAATGGGCATCCAGACAGACCTACATCGCACTTGGCAATATGATGACGTCTGCTGCGATGATCGGCATTGATTCCTGCCCCATTGAAGGCTTTGCAAAAGAAAAGGTCGAGGATATCCTAGCAGCGGAGGGACTCCTCGACAGAGAGCGTTTCGGCGTCGCCTGCATGGTGGCTTTTGGCTACCGGAAAAATGAGCCCCGTGCGAAAACGAGACAAGCGAAGGAAGAGATTATTCGTTTTATCGGATAAAACCAGCGATTGGCTGCACGTAAAAAGCATTCGTATCCCGAATGCTTTTTGTCGGTTTATATTAAATTTCAGTGAGTCTTCCTAATCAACAAATGTGAAAGATTAGTGAACAAAATTAGCACATATTTACAATTATCCAAATAATTGATATGTTGTACTTGTCCCAAATTTTACATACTCAGGAGGAATTTACATGAAGAAGTTTGCTACTACTGGTCTACTTGCCCTAACACTCGTATTAAGTACATCTGCATCCGCATTTGCTGCCGTATACCCTGATAATGAGCCAAACAACACCAGAGACACAGCAAATGTTTTTCATGTAGCTGACGGAAACCAAATTAACGGTAAACTGGATAGAAATAACGGAGACCAGCAAGATTACTTCAAGTTTACTCCTACCGTAAATCAAAAAGTCCGTTTTCAAATCGCCTACTCCAAAGCTAATAGTCAGGAATTCACACTAGTGTTAAACAGTAACTACAATTACGCTACAACTCGGACAAAGGACTATTTCGATGTTGATTTAGTAGCTGGAAGAGAATACAACATCAGAGTTGAAGGCGTATCTTATGATTTGGACAACAACAACTTCAAATATTCCGTATATACTTACGTGTTACCAAACTAATAAAAATGACAAAGTCGCCAGAAATGGCGACTTTGTTTTTTATACATACAAACAGCCATCGTACAAGCGACAGCTGTCAGCTTGATCCTATTTCTTATTCCGTATACTGAAAGCCTACGATACGACCTGCTTCATCCACGGAGATCGTGATTCCCTTGCCTTTGGCTGGACGGAACGTCACGTCTGCTGTCACAAAGCCATGATCGTAGTCTTCGAAAATAGCACCGCCACCGCCCTGCTCAACCTTTGCCTCTACTTTATACTGGCTTGCTTGATCGCCCACCAGCTGTTTCAGGAAAGTAGCTGCTTTCTCTTTTGCCACCTTCTCGGCAGGGAGCTTTTTCGACACCCAATCTGGATTTTGTATCATTACTTTGCTCAATTCGTTTGTACGGGTATCCATGATAACGAAAGCTTCTGCCCGAGGAGTCGGACTGTACACCCGTTTTTGTGCTTCAAGCATTTTCAGGAGTTGCCAGTTACCTTCTACGCCGTAATCATCATAATCGGAAAACTGTGCAGTGTCTGGGAAAAGCTTCGTCACCTCGGCTACTACCTTTTCCACCTCATAGGAAAACTTGCTCTGCTCCACACCCGCCGGAATGCTCACTTCGAATGTTTTCTCATCAAAAACAGGTTGGAAATCCACCTTGTCTACGGTGTACGAAAATGCTTGTGCTTGATTGTGGGTGAAGGTGCGCTTGAGCAGCAGCCCTGTCTCTTTGTCGATCCACAGGTCATCCTGGTAATGGTGAGGCTTGCCATTGATTTTCGCCTCTTCTTTTTTGACCACGTGATACACGGCTCGATTCAACAGTTGTGCTTCCTTCACAGTGATCGCCACCTTCGAATCTGGCAACGCTACTTTCAAGCGCTGTAGCTCTCGCTTCGTCTTGTTGATTTCATTATCGTATGTGCCAATCGTTGCGGAGTGGACAAATCCTCTGCCGCCTTCTTGATACGCCGCCACCTGTCCTGCCTTCCCAACGGCATGCTGAACCCTTTTCCCGTCTGAGATTTCCTCTCTCCATTCTCCTTTGATCGTGTTATCCCATGTTTTTGCCTTTTGGGTCTCGGTGCCCTGCTTCGCTTTCGATGTGTGCGTGGATTCGATGTACATGGAGACAGGCTGTTTTTTGTCCATTTCTTTGACGAGCTGATCAAAAGTGATCGCTTGCGCTTTATTCGCCGCGACTACCATGTTGGTTTGTGTTTGTGCTTGTGCGATCCCGAATGGGGATACCGCTGAGAGAAGGAGTGCTGCCATGCTAACGGTAACAAGTGCTTGCTTTTTCATGTCGGTTCATCCTTTCGACTCGTTGATTGCTGTTCACTTGTTACGATCCTCCTCATGCACAGCTTGTGACACAAATTCCTGAAAAATATGTTTTTCAAATTCCTGTCACGTTTTTCTCCCCAGCAGGATCATCCCTTTTAGCAAAATCGAATCGGACAAGCTCTTCGAGGCTGGCTTGGACTTCAAGGAACAGATTCGGAAAAATAATCATTCGCTGTTTCTCTCTATCGTTAGGATCGTTACCTTTTATTTGTCAGACTATCAAAAGACATTTCGCTTTTCCCTAGCAGATGGGTTGATCGAATCCCCATGCGATCCACTCGATTGTGATGTGGAACTGTCATCTGAGGCCCTCCATTATTGCTTCACCCATTTGTGGGGATGGAGTACACTGCGTATCAATGGCAGACTGCAAGCACCTAAAAGTCGGAATGCCCGTTTCAAGCGCTTTGTCATGCTCGGGCATGTTGCACAGCTGAACAATTTCGGTATTTATATGGGTTGGAACGGGGCGTTTGTCCGTTTTGCGGTAAATTATTTGGGAGAGAAGATTCGCAACCGCTATATTACGACACACCATATCTGAAAATAGGAAAATACACCCATTTTAGCATGGTGTGAATGGGTGTATTTTGTCCTAGTACCCTTGATCCTGTAGAAGAGAAAGTTAATTGTTCGAATATTCACAATTAACCTCTTATATTTCCATTATTATACACCCCATGATAGAATCGGAAAGGAAATTCCGTACATTTCCAATTATGTATAAAAAGGTGGATCTATTCAGATGAAAAAACTAGTATCCGTAGCTTTGCTGCTCTCCATGTTGGCTATCACTGCTTGTTCGAACAAACCAGCTGATACAAAGCCTGCTGAGCAAAATGCAGCACAAACCACAGAAACCGCTAAAACAACTGAAGCTCCAAAAACAGATTCTGCTGCAACAACAAACGACAAGCTGGAAGCGAAAAAGGTTCTGAACGACAAAGTGGAAATCTTGATTCCAAAAGGCTTTACTGTCATGTCCGAAGAGATGGCAAAAGCAAAATACCCGATGGAAAATCGTCCTTCCTTGATTTATACCGATGAAAAAGGTTCCATTAACATTGCATTTAGTCATACAGAAACACCTATTCAAGACAGCCTTCTCAAAGACATGAAGGATCCGATGAAACAAGCGTTCTCCAACATGTACCAAGATGCAACCTGGTATCGCGATGAAGTAATCCAAATCAACGGGAAAAACGTTGGTGTGTTCGAACTGCTGACTCCTGCTGCTGATACGAAAATTTACAACCTCATTTTCTTTACAGAGCTCGACGGCAAAATGCTGATGACTACTTTCAATTGCACCGAGGCACAAATGGAAGAGTGGAAGCCGCTCGCACAAGAAATTTTGATGTCTTATAAAGTGCAATAAGGAAACAACGATTCCCCCTCATAAAGAGTAAAAGCACCCGCCAATGGGTGCTTTTTTAGCTTTTTCTTTTTGCTGCATCCAACTCTTTCTTCCAACGAAGCAGGGTCTCCCGAGAAGGATACGGATTGGGAAACTGCAATGCTTGCTCGATGGATTGAAAAGCTTGAGCATGCATTCCTGCTTTTCTTTGCGCGTCCCCCAGGTAGTACCAATACCTCGCCGCATCACTCTCTTCAAGAACAGACTCATAGTAGGCAACCATCTTCTGAAAATAATAGGGATAGACATCGTCTGCGATTACCAGATTTCCTGCGTCCCACCTATACACCTCTACTTGAAACGCTTTTCCGCTATCATGTAGCCACAGCGCAAGCTCAGCGTTGCCATCCATTCCATTAACCCCCGGCATGTCTTCCACCTCTACCCTGCTTGCTCGTGTCTCCTGATGGAGCATGTGCATAAATCCATTCGCCGACCACTGCAAAATATCTATGTTCGACCATACCCCGCCTATTTGCCACCCAATCAATAAGCTATTCATTTGGGCATCGACAATGGGAGCAGCCAATAATTCGGAAACCGTATAGCCTTGTCCTTTGAAATTACCGATTGGATGCCAGCGATTGTCATCCTGCTTGGCGACCATGACGTACATTTCGCCCTGGTTGCGATAAACACAGGCTATTTCCTGATGATTATCTCCATCGAGATCAGCGACGATAACGGCAGGTTGATCGTGCGGCTTTGGCATGACCACTAGTTCTGCCGTAGGAGGTATCAAGCTCTTTATGACGCTCCAATGCTGCGTTCCGATTCCCTTCATATTGGTCTCACCCATCTTTCCAGTCTCACCAAAATATATGCTTCTTTTTTCACCACATGCTCACAGGATCATCGGTTGCGCTCAACCACAAATAAAAATAGACATTTAATCAATTTGTCTATTATAATCTAAACATCAATTCCTAGTGTTTGAGTTTTTTGGAGGAGGATGTCATGAAGCAGTTTGAAAACAAAGTAGCGGTCATTACCGGAGCGGCCAGCGGTATCGGTCGCGCATTGGCAATGCGCTGTGCTGAGGAGCAAATGAAGGTTGTTCTTGCCGATGTAGAAGTAGCGGCGCTCCAACGAGTAGAGCAGGAGTTACAGGCAGCAGGAGCAACTGTCCTCGCCGTCGTAACGGACGTAAGTAAAGAAAAAGATATCCAGATGCTTGCACAAAAAACGCTAGACTCGTTCGGTGCTGTCCATCTATTGTTCAACAATGCAGGGGTTGGCGGAGGCTCGACAATCTGGCAAAGCACCCTTGCTGATTGGCAATGGGTCATGAATGTGAACTTGTGGGGTGCCATTCACGCTACACAAATTTTCGTACCCATGATGTTAAAACAAGGGACTGAATGCCACATCGTGAACACCGCCTCTCTCGCTGGCCTAGAGTCCGGACCAGGGAATAGCATTTATCGTGTAAGCAAGCATGCGCTAGTTAGTCTGTCGGAAACCCTCTACCACGAATTGAAAATGATCCAATCTAAAATCGGTGTTTCCGTTTTATGCCCCGGCTTTGTTCAAACGCAAATATGTGACGCCCATCGCAATCGTCCAGCCGAGTACAGCAAACCAGGAGATATCGTGGAGCCATCACCGATGACCACCGCCATCGACCAGTTCATTCGTTCAGGTGTCGAGCAAGGAATTTCTCCGAAAGAAGTAGCTGATCACACCTTCCTGGCGATCAAGAGCAATCGCTTTTACATTCTGCCAGATCCCTCGTATAAAGAAACTGTGCGTCAGCGAATGGAAGATATTTTGAACCAGCATAACCCGACGTTCGTGATTCCCTCGCATATTTAACTCCGAACGAAAAATGCAATTCAAATAAAAAAGCCACGCTCTCAAAGGAACGTGGCTCTACTACTACATATCTGTTAATTCTCGATCTCGCAAGGAAACCAAAATCACGAATCCAATCATCACCTCTGTAATGTTAAATGCTACCTGCTGACCATTCCATACTTGTGATTGCCACATGGCGAACCACTCTGCGCCCACAATCGCAAATCCGAAAAACCAGATGCAAAAAGCAACCATGTAAGCGATATATGCGAATGTTTTAGAGTTATTGAACGTTTTTGCATCCTTCTTTACATTACGCAGCATATTTCCTGCCGCGATCCAACCAAAAAGTGAGAATAGCCCTTCCGCAATGATGATTCCGATATAAGCAATGGTGTGAGCAGTAGGATCAGTAATCGCTCGCCACATAAGTGCGTTACCCTCAAAAGTGGTATCCATGGACAGAACATGTTGGACAAATTGATAATTGGAATGGTAGTCCATAAGATTCCCTAAGAAAATGGATGTTCCAAATGCTGCGGATAATGCTAAAACCAAAACCTTCAAATACCGTAGCGTCAAATTACTCAATGATCACGCCTCTTTTCCCATATACTGTCATTACTCATTCTTGATCGGATTGACACACCCTTTCTCTTTGCAAGAAAAATCTATCTATTTTTATCACGAGTATTCATCACCACTGGATGGAAACCTAATCATACTCATTCGGAAATGGAACCATCATGATTCTTTTATCCATCCATGTTCAACAGTTTGGAACGACTTTGTCACATGTATTTTTCTTAACAATGTTATGATGAAATGGATTCCCCCATATAACAAACAATGAATATGTGCAAGGTTGTGATTATCATTTGGAAGCCTGATCGGTCGAGCAGTCAAACTCTATACCACCAAATAGCCGATGAGATTGAACGCAGAATTTCATATGGAGAGTTCCCCCCTGGGAGCCTGCTCCCTTCTGAGAGAAAACTGGCTGAGCAATTAAGAGTAAACCGAAGCACTGTTATTTTAGCGTACGAGGAACTTCGGGCATTAGGCATCATCGAGAGCAGAACAGGAAGCGGTACTCGTGTAAGTAAAAATAAATGGGAGGCAACTCCGAAGCATACACCCAACTGGCATCGATATGTAGAAGGTGGTCAATTCCTCCCGAATTTGTCTTATCTGCGGCGGATTAGAGAAGCCTTGCAAAAAGACAGCAGTCTCATCGATTTTGCGAGTGGGGAGTTGTCTTCTCAACTCTCACCAGGTAAGGAAATCAGTACCCTGATGAAGGAAAACCCCTTCACGGAATATCTCGGATACGACAATCCGCAAGGCTTTACACCATTGCGCGAAGAGCTGGTCTCGTATTTGTCACGATACCGGAATGTGCAGACAACGGACTCTTCCATTCTGATCACGTCGGGTTCTCAACAATCTCTTTATTTGATCACCCAATGTCTGCTTGCACCCGGCGATGCAGTTGCCATCGAAGATCCCTCTTATTCTTACTCGTTGCCTATGTTTCAATCTGCTGGACTTCGCCTGTTCCGCCTTCCCGTCGGCCATAACGGAATTGATCCAGAAGATATTCGAGCCTTGTATAAAAAACATCGGATCAAGATGATCTTTATCAATCCCACTTTTCAAAACCCTACAGGAATTTGTCTTGATCCCACTCGGCGCACGCAGCTGTTGGATGTAGCAAGCGAACTCGGTCTGCCGATTGTAGAGGACGATCCTTTCAGTCTGACTTCCTATGACGGCAAGCCTCCACTGCCACTCAAATCATTGGATCAACTTGGCTCCGTTGTCTACATTGGTTCCTTTTCCAAAATTGCTGCATCCGGTTTACGAGTCGGTTGGATGGTGGCGCCTCATTCCGTTATCGAACGTCTGGCAGATGCCCGCCAGCAGATGGATTTTGGCCTGAGCGTGGTACCACAAAAAATCGCGGCCCAGTTTTTGCATTCCGATAACTTCCTGCCACATTTAGAGCGGTTACGTATGCATTTACAGTACAGAAGAGATTTGCTTGTGGAGGCACTGCAAAAAGAGTTGCCCAATGAGCTTTCGTTCACCATTCCCCAAGGCGGATTACACTTGTGGTGTAAAATTAACCCTGATGTGAACGACAACCAATTGTTTGAAGAAGCCGTTCGCAGAGGCGTCGTTTTTGTACCTGGCAGTGTGTATGGTTCAGACTCCGGCTACATTCGATTTACCTTTGCACGACCAAAAGAAGAGGAAATTACGCTTGGTGTCTCTAAATTTGCGGATGCGTTGAAGGCTGTTTTGTCATAGTTGTCGGTCAACGATTGTGGTCGGGGGAAGTCCTGTGACAGGACTTTCGTACAGCTTTTGTTTCTTTCAAGCTTTTAGAGCATTTTTGCAGGTCAAGACAGGAAGCTTTGATTCAACTTTTTTACTACTTGGATTTACCTTAAAGGAATATTTGCCAAAGCTACGCAGGAAGAAGCGCATTTCCAGTCCAAGCGCCTCTGGAGCCCATCCCAGCACCGGAATAAATGGTGGGGAATTTGCTTCACTTATGGAATACTTCTTCGAAACTTCTACGTTTGAAGCGCTCCCGCTATTTGTTCCGAAGCGTAGACTGGAAATGCGCTTCTTCCCCCACCACAGCAACTAATAAAAGACCTCCACCGCTTTTATCAAGCAATGGAGGTCTTCTGTATTTTACAAACGGACTTACTTCATCCACTTCACATTCTCTTTTTTCTCTTCATTCACCAACAACGTAAAAACATCCGGGCGCGAGTAATGTCCAACCACATCAAAATCGAATTGGCTATAAGCGATATCGCGAATGTCTAGATCAGCGTAGAGAATCTCTTCCCGACCAAAAACAGGCTCGACGATATAGTCACCCAATGGCCCCACAATCGCACTTCCACCTCTGCTCATCTCGTCTGGAGAAGAAGCCAGATCGTCGTAGCAAGCCAAATCAGTCGGATACATATCTTTTGTTACGTACTGATTGCTCGATAAGACGAAGCATCTGCCTTCCAATGCGATATGGCGGATGGTAGATTGCCATGCATCTCTCGCATCAGCTGTTGGTGCGATGTAGATTTGAACGCCTTTTGCATACATGGCTGCTCGCGCTAACGGCATATAATTCTCCCAACAAATCAGGGCCCCGATCTTACCGTATGGAGTATCAAATACCGGCAAAGTACTTCCGTCCCCTTCTCCCCAAATCAATCGTTCGGATGCAGTCGGCTTCAGCTTGCGATGCACGCCGAGCAACTCACCATCTGGTCCGAAAAATAAGACGGAACAATATAAGGTGCCACCGCTATTTTCATTGTCCCTCTCGATCACACCAATGACGAGATACACGCCAGCCTTGCGCGCTGCCTCCCCGAGCTTGTCTGTCTCTTCACTCGGGACCACAATCGAATTGTCCCAATAACGAAACCAGTCTTTACGCCCCTCAGGGGAACGACTGCCTACTTTTGTCCCAAAAGTAAGGCCTCTCGGATACGCAGGGATAAAAGCTTCGGGAAAAACAACGATTTTCGCTCCTTTTTCGCCTGCTTCCAATGTCAGTGAAACCGCCTTTTCCGTACTTCCATCACGATCCATTATGACCGAAGCAGCTTGAACAACTGCTACTCGTACGTTATGTTGCTGAATTGACATGTTACATCCCCTCCCAAATAGAGAATCTGTCTTACTTTCCTATTATTCGGCGTACCCGACTGGCTCCCCTACTCCTGCAACGCTTTCATATCCTCGATAATTTGATTGTAAGGCACGTCCGTCATTCCTTCATAACGGTTAACCACTGTTCCCTTTTGATCGACCAAGTATAAAAACGTGTCGTGGATGATTTGATCGGAATTAGGGTCCTTTTCTATTGGAGTCTTGAATGACTTGAGAATAAACGTTTTGATCTCATCAAATCCATACCCAGTCAATGCATGCCAATTGGAGAAGTCAGCATTGAATTTACCCAAATATGACTTCAATGCCTCTGGCGTATCTCTTTCTGGATCAACCGAGAAAGAAACAAACTCCGCATCAACGCCAGCTTCTTTTGCTTTTTTCTGCAATTCAGCCATGTTTGCTGTCATCGTAGGACAAACGGTTCCACAATACGTAAAGACAAAGTTAGCAACCCATACCTTATTTTCCAGGTCTTTCGATGAAAAAGGCTTCCCTTCCTGGTCCGTATAAGCAAATTCATTAACCGGATAGTTGTAATCATATCTTGCTGGACCACACGCAGTTACCAGAACCATCAGGATACTGAGCATGATCAACCAAGCTGTTTTTTTCATTGTACCGCCCCTCTCCTATTCTTTTTTCTCAGAGAGCCACTTCGCTAACTGGCCGATTTCTTCTGCGCTGAGTACATTTTCATAACCAGGCATGCCATTTGCGCCGACCGTAATTATTTCAACGAGTTTTTCCTCCGTCATTTTCGAGCCAACTTGCTGCAAGCCTGGACCCACCCTACCGGATAAATCGTTACCGTGGCAGCTCATGCAATTATTTTTGTATAGCTTCATCGCACTTTTATCTGCATCTGCAACTTCTGATTGCTCTTCCGTTGCGCCATTGCTGCATGCAGTTGCAACCAAGATCAGTGAACCAATCATGAGATACTTGATGGCTTTCACAGAAACCCCCTACCTTTCCTACGGGAATAACGGTACCTTACAAAAAGGGACGGCCTGCTGTATCCACTACCATGCAAACAAAAACAATCATCAAATAATTAATCGAGAGGAAAAAGTTTGTCTTCGCCCATTTTTCCGTGTTCTCCGACACAATCCCGATCATCGTATGTCCCATCCATACCATTCCGAATAGGAAGGAAACAGCGAAAAAGACAATCCCTACATAACCAAGTAAGTACATAATCGTTACAGTTGGCAACAATAGCACCACGTACGGAATCATTTGGAACTTGGTTCGCTTGATTCCCTTCACTACCGGGAGGAGAGGAAATCCCGCCGTTCTATACTCTTCTACACGCCTAATCGCAAGTGACCAGAAGTGAGCAGGCTGCCACAAAAACAGCAAAGCGAACAAAAGCCACGCCCCTGCGTCTATCTCATTCGTGTAGGCACAATACCCCATCACAGGCGGCATTGCTCCCGAAACGCCACCAATGGACGTGCTCCAGGTTGACGTTCGTTTGAGCCACATGGTGTAAACGACTACGTATACGAACATCCCGAACAATCCGAGCCAACCTACTAGCGCATTGACTTTATAAAATAGCACGAGCTCTCCCGCAAGACCGAGAACCAGGGCGTACAGCAGTACGCCCCCAGGTTTCAGTCGTCCGCAAGCAAGTGGCCGGTCTTTCGTACGGGTCATTTTTTGGTCAAGCTGCCAGTCCCAAATGTTATTTAACACGCAGGACGAAGCCATTGTGAGTGTGGTCCCGATCATCAGCCATAACAAGAGCATCCAATCCGGCTCCCACTTACTCGCTACCCAATACCCACCGAATGCTGCTACCAGATTAAGTTGAAGAATGCGGGGCTTGGTGAGCTGTATCCAATCTGCTAGCATCTCCTACCCCCGATTGAATTGACGTCATTATAGTGCGACCATGTTGTACATCATGATCCAGATGGAGCCGATCACGATGAGGAATACGATAAACAGTCCGAGTAAGAGCGACATCAAGTTGTAGCGTGGTTTATCCTCTTCTTTCAGATGCATGAAGAAGAATAACTGGACAATAAACTGGAACAGAGCCGCTACTAAATAGATGATGAGTCGCTTATCACTATCCAACCAACCGTTCTCTAGGGCCAGAATTGGGATGATCGTCAATACAAGCGACAAGACGAAACCGATCACATACGATTTCAAGGAACCATGACCGCCGTGTTGTTCTGTCGTGCCATGCACAGATTGCTTGCTCAATTAATTCACCCCCATCACATACACGATGGTGAAGACGAAAATCCAAACAACATCAAGGAAATGCCAGAACAAGCTGATGATGTTTACTTTTCGTTTCGTTACGGGTGTAATGCCGTGCTTCGCGATTTGCATGATGACGATGATCATCCACCCTAATCCGAGCGCCACGTGCAATCCATGCGTTCCTACCAAGGTGTAAAAAGCAGTCAGGAATGCACTCGTGCTAATCGTAGCCCCTTCGCCTACCAGATGTATGAACTCATTGATTTCCAGGAACAAGAAGGATGCTCCTAAAAATATGGTAACTCCTAGCCAGTTCATCAATGCAAGACGATTACCCTTATTCATAGCGAGAATCGCAAGACCGCTCGTAAAGCTACTGGTCAGCAAAATAAACGTACTCGCGTAAATACCATTCATCTGAAACAGATCTTTTGGACCTGGACCACCATCCGTGCTCCCTTGCAGTACGATATAAGTCGCAAACAAGGTAGCGAACAAGATAACATCCGTCATGAGGTAGATCCAAAAGGCAAACGTGCGTAATTCCTCTTGGTCTGGATGATGATCATGGTGTCCAGCATTCACATTAGCCATTACGTAATCACCCTCCCTGCTTCCGCCTCTGTACGTTTAATCTCTTCCACCGTGACGTAATAGTCCGTGTCGTAGTTAAACGAGTGAACAACCATACAACCAATCACACCGATAAATCCTGGTACAGCCATCCATAGCCAGTCAAAAATCAAACCGAATCCGACAAAGAACCAGAACATGGACATTACAATCGGAATACCGGAGTTTTTCGGCATATGAATCGGTTCCAGCTCTACTTTCGCCGGCTTTTCCAAGCCTTGCTCGATACGCAGCTTTCTTTCATGCCAATCATCTTGAGACGTTACCTGCGGCATTACGGCAAAGTTATAGAACGGAGCTGGAGAAGGAATCGACCACTCCAACGTACGAGCATTCCATGGGTCTCCTGTTGTATCTCTCTTCATATGTTTGATGCTGTATGCAATGTCCCAAATTTGGACAAGGAATGCAGCACCCATGATTACGGCACCAATCGTCGATACAAGGTTCATTTCGAACCAGCCTTTGTCCCAGCCGTACGTGTAAAGACGACGTGTCATACCCATCAAGCCCAATGCGTATTGCGGCATGAAGCACAGGTAGAACCCGATGTTCCACAGCCAGAAAGCCCAACGGCCAATACGCTCATTCAGCTTGAAGCCGAAAATCTTCGGCCACCAGTAGTACAAGCCTGCGAAGAATCCAAATACGACACCCGCAATGATCACTTGGTGGAAGTGTGCAACGAGGAAGTAGCTGTTGTGATACTGGAAGTCAGCAGGTGCCACGGACAGAAGTACACCCGTCATCCCACCGATGACGAAGTTCGGGATAATCCCGACCATCCACAGCATCGGCGTTTCAAACGTAATTTTTCCTCGGAACATCGTAAACAGCCAGTTAAACACTTTCACACCCGTTGGAATCGCAATCAACATCGTCGTGACCGCGAAGAAGGCATTGACGTCCGCACCGGAGCCCATTGTGAAGAAATGGTGCGCCCATACAAGGAACGAGAGAACGCTGATGATGATCATGGCGAACACCATGGATTTGTAACCAAACAGCTTTTTCCGTGAGAACGTCGCAACGATCTCCGAGAAAATCCCGAACGCTGGCAAAACGATAATGTAAACTTCCGGGTGACCCCACATCCAAATCAGGTTGATGTACATCATCGGATTACCGCCGCCATCCAAGGTGAAGAAGTGTCCCCCCAAATAGCGGTCGATAAACAGCAGTGCCAATGTAACAGTCAAGATTGGGAATGCGAAAACGATTGCGATACAACTCGACAAAACTGACCAGGAAAACATCGGCATTTTCATCAACGTCATACCTGGAGCACGTACTTTCAAGATCGTCACAATAAAGTTAATCCCGGTCATCAAACTACCTATACCTGAGATCTGAATCCCCCAAATGTAGAAATCCTGACCTGGTCCCGGGTTAAAGGCTAACTCCGAATACGGCGGATAAGCCAGCCATCCTGCATCCGGGGAACCCCCAATGACGAAGGACAAGTTAAACAGCATCGCCCCTGAGAAAAACAACCAGAAGCTGAGCGCATTCAGGAACGGAAAGGCTACGTCACGTGCACCGAGTTGCAGTGGCACGATGACATTGAACAAACCAAACATAAGCGGCATCGCCATAAACAGAATCATGATAACGCCATGCGTCGTAAAAATCTGGTTGTAGTGATCCCCACTCAAAAACTGCATCTCAGGCATGACGAGCTGAGCCCGCATTAGGAGAGCATCTACCCCTCCTCGAAACAGCATGAGAACGGAAGCGAGAATGTACATGATACCGATCTTCTTGTGATCGACAGTTGTCAGCCATTCGCGCCAGAGCCATCCCCATTTTTTAAAGTAAGTCAGCACTGATACGATTGCGATCATACTGAGCACAATGCTGACGTCCGCACCGTAAATAAGTGGATCGCCTGTTACGAAAAATTCAGAGGCGAATTCTTTCACACTCTCCCACATCGTTGTCTCTCTCCTCCCTCTTTCCATTTCAACCGACTATTCTTTCACCCGTGCTGGCGATTGCACTCTCGTAGATAAGCCGTGATTGTGTGAAGCAGCATACTTGGTCACAGTCATCTCGTACAATCCTTCAGGGAAAGCAGAGAAATAGCGCGCATCCGATGTTCCTTGTTTGGTCAGCTCTTTGTAACCATCCAGCGTCAGCTCAGGGGAAGTATTTTTCACCTGATTCACCCATTGATCAAAGTCTTCTTGGGAAGTCGCATTCGCAGTAAAGAACATCTTCGCAAATTCTTTTCCGGTAAAGTTCGCACCAGATCCCATGTACTCACCCTGCTCATCTGCTTGCAGGTAGAGAGTCATAGACATGCCGGACATGGCATAAATCTGACCGCCAAGCTGTGGAATCCAGAATGAATTCATCGGAGCGTCAGATGTCACTTCGAAGCGTACTGGCACATCCTCTGGGAACTGCACATAGTTCACAGTGGCAATGCCTTGTTCAGGATATTGGAACAGCCACTTCCAATCCAAATTCGTCACTTGAATCGTGATCGGTTTCTTCTCGGATTCCAACGGCTTGGATGGCTCCAACGAATACGTATACCGAACTGTCACGATCCCAATTAACGTAATAATGATGATGGGAATGCCCCACCAAATGATTTCCAGTTTCGTACTGTGTTCCCAATTAGGCGTGTACTTCGCCTTTCTTCCTTCTCTGTCACGGTATCGCCATACAATGACAAAAGTAAGAATTAGTACAGGAACAATCACAATTAACGTTAAAAGCGTGGATAAAATCATTAAGTCCTTTTGCTGTTCACCAATGGGTCCTTTCGGATCGAGCACGATATAGTTATCAGCGCAACCGGTCGTCAAGAACAGCAGGATGAACATGAACAAAAATGACATACAGCGTACTGTCTTGGACGTCTTCATGTCCTTGTCCTCATCTCCTATCACCATGCACAGGGTACTATTGAAACAAGTCTTACTCTAAAGCCGGACCAATAGAGTGTCACCAGCCAATGACAAAGTGGTTCAACCAGCCATGTTCACGAATCCGCTGCATTTTGGACACTTTTTGGACACAAAAAAGCCCTTCTCACGCAAGAAGGTCCTTATCTAGTCGAATGGAATTGGAAATCGATGGGTACCCTAAGATCACTTCCATCTCATTGCTGATTAGGTGAAGCTACGTGATCAAAAAGTTTCGGAGAAAGCTATCCATCCATCAAATCAAACAAAATCAGGAACCACAAGAAACTCCCCTACAGGAGGATCTTCAAGCAAATGTGACCACCGTTCGCAGTCATTTTGGGTTCACGAGTGATCTAGCCGTCCGAACCATTTGGCTTGGGACAAATCAGTCACACCAAGCATCTTTGCTGTTCTTAAAAGGCATGTCGAATCAAGACGTAATGGATCGGGATGTCATTAGACCGTTGATGAATACCATTGGCGATCTCAACGAGGGCATGATTGATCATATGATGAATGCTGTTCTGCATGTCTCGATGGCGTGGAAGGAAAGCACCCTTGAAAAAGTGCTCGAACAGCTTGCCCGCGGATATATCGTGCTTTTTATTCATAAGCAAGCACAATGCATTATTATCGGAGCCAAATCGCTTGGACAAAGAAGCGTGGAAGAGCCTTCCAAAGAAGCAGTCATTCGTGGGCCACGCGAAGGCTTTATTGAAACGATTGACACAAATCTCTCACTCATTCGGAAAAGATATCACAATCCCAATCTCCAAATTGAGACCTACTGGATCGGTACACAATCGAATACAAGGGTATGTCTCGCCTACGTCCGAGGAATTGTGAAGGAAGAATTGGTCGATGAGGTGAGAAAGCGCCTATCTGTCATAAAAATGAATGCCATCTTGGACTCCGGCTATATCGAGCAATGGATCGAAGACGAACCGTATTCTATTTTCCCAACCATCTTCAACAGTGAGAAGCCGGACATCCTGGTAGCCAAGATTTTGGAGGGGCGTGTCGCTATTTTAGTGGACGGCAGTCCAGTTGCCCTCATGGTACCAGCCACGTTTCAAGAGTTTTTTCAAAACCCGGAGGATTACTATTCCCGCCCTTTCTACGCCAGCTTTTTGCGCTTGCTTCGCTATGCAGCATTTTTTGTCTCAGCATTTCTCCCATCTCTTTATATATCTTTCGAAAATTTCCACAAGGACTTAGTCCCCCCCACGTTGTTGTTCAGTTTTATCAATGCCAGAGAAGGGGTTCCGTTCCCTTTGCCCATCGAGCTGCTTCTTATGGCGATCGTGTATGAATGGCTGCGTGAGGCTGGGGTCCGCATGCCTCGCCCCATCGGACAAGCTGTCAGCATCGTAGGAGCATTAGTCATTGGTGAGGCCGCCGTTAGTGCGGGATTAGTTGGGGCGCCGACCGTTATTGTCATTGCCGCGTCGGCCATCACTTCGTTTATTTTCCCAGCTATTTCTGATGTGGTAGTCATTCTGCGATTTGTCTCGATTTTTGCCGCCTCGGCGCTTGGATTGTACGGCAATTTTCTTGTCTTTTATCTGGTTGCTATTTATTTGTGCGATCTCCGTTCGTTTGGGATACCTTATCTTGCTCCTTTAGCTCCTTTGAAACTGCAAGATTGGAAGGACTTCTTTATTCGCCTTCCACTTTGGTTTATCAAACAAAGCTCTGGTGCTACCCCTTTCCCACTGAAGAAGCAAAAGGGAGAATGATCATGAAGACGCTAACCGCTGTGATAGGCTTGCTGACTGTCATTTTAGGGGGATGCTGGAATAACATCGAGCTCACTGAGACAAGATTTGTCACGGCAGTTGGAATCGACTTGAACGAGGAAGGCCGCTATGTCCTTACTGTGAACGTCATGAAGCCAAGCAGTGGAAAAACGGATGCAGGAGGCACGGCGGAAAAAAGCGCGATTATCCAATCGACAGGCTATACCATGTTTGATGCAGCCCGAAATATGATCGAGTACTCGGGGTACAAGCTTAGCTATCATCAAATGCAATACGTAGCGATTGGCACTGCCGCGGCCAAAAAGGATATCATCGGTCCCCTTGATTTATTTTTTCGCGACCAGGAATTATCCGGGCGTCACTGGGTCATTTATGTCGAAGGGAAAGCGGAATCTCTCCTGCACACAAAAGGAAATACGAACGACATCCAGCCGCTGCAAATCAACGAAAAAATGATAGCCAGTCGAGCCATTGGCAAATATCCACCCGTACGTTCACTCGACCTTATGCGCATGATGGCGAGTAAAGAGAAAATAGGCTATCTGCCGATCAGTCATCCAATCCAATCGAAGAAAGAAAGCCGCGAAGCTGGAGCTGTCATTATCAAAGGCGGAAAAGCGATCGCTTCGATCAATGAGACACAGGTGCGTGGATTACTGTGGACAACGGGGAAAATAAAAAGCACGCTTGTCATCGTTCCACTCAAGAAGCAGGGACAATACGCATCGATCGAGATTGTGGATTCCAAAACAAAAATCCGTCCCGTTCTCGAAAATAATCAGTTACATATCCAAGTGACTGTCCATCCACACGGATATATCGGAAGTCTCAATCATCCCATTCCAATGGACACCGAGACGTATAAATGGTTGCAGACAAAAATCAATCATGTCATTAGAGATGAAATCCATGAGGCTGTAACAGTAGCGAAGAAAAACAAGGCCGATATTTTTGGCTTTCATGAATATGTACATCGCGCGTATCCACAAGTGTGGAAAACCTGGGAAGAACAATGGCCCGCTCACTTTTCAGAACTAGACGTAAAAGTGAACGTTCAAAGCAAGCTCCTCTTAAATGGACTTCTGACAGAGCAACTTGGCGAAAAATAAGGAGTGGGATGGTTGGACGTCCGCACGATCTCAAGATTTCAGTGGGTCTCAATCCATGCATTAAGTCTCCCCATAATGGGACACGTCTCGCTAATCGAACCACTGATTCATACCGCTGGCAAAGACGGCTGGATATCTGCTTTGATCAGCATTCCCTTAGGCATTCTATTCGTCCTACTGTTGAGCATTCTGCGAAGGAAACTTCAAAGCACCTCGTTGCTGACGGGAACAGAAGAAAAAGCCGGTAGAGCACCAGCTGTCATTTTA
Organism: Brevibacillus sp. IT-7CA2; assembly: GCF_949767855.1. Taxonomy (NCBI): domain Bacteria; kingdom Bacillati; phylum Bacillota; class Bacilli; order Caryophanales; family Paenibacillaceae; genus Brevibacillus; species Brevibacillus sp. IT-7CA2. The sequence continues at coordinate 121,351 of NZ_CATKQT010000044.1, read as the reverse complement.
TGTGTGATCTTACTCGCCTATTTTCTGTTTGCTTCTGCTACGACGATGCGTGGTCTGGAGGAGTTCATCAAAATAACCTTTTTGCCGGAGACGCCTCTCTGGGCAATCGGAACGAGCTTCATCCTTCTTATTTGGTTCAGTCTGCAAAGAAACATCGAATCCATCGCCAGAATGGCCGTCATCTTTTTTTTGATGACGATGATAACAGGACCGATAGTTGGACTGACACTCATGCAAGAAAAAGATTATGCCCGCATTTTGCCGATCCTCGACAATGGCTGGGGACCTGCGCTGGAGGGCTCGCTTTACTATGTTGCCTTGTGGGGGGAATTGATCTTAGTCCTCCTGCTTCAGACAAAATGGGTCGGTGTGCGTCATGACTTCAATGGTTTCTCCTTTCTTGTGTTATTTAACGTCTTTTTGGGTGCCTCGATGCTAATGAGTGCCATTGCTGTATTTGGCCTCCCTCTCTCGGAAAAATTGGACTGGCCCGTGCAAAATACAGTCAGACAAATAAAATTGGGATTTATAAGCCGCGGAGACATTTATGGTTTATATACGATGACAGCAGGCTGTTTCATCCGAGTAGCGGTATTTTTATACGCCATCTGTGAATGTCTTGCCTTTCTCCTTTCCACCACTTACAAAAAACTGAGCTTGCCTGTCTGTTTGGTTACGCTTTTCCTGTCTTTACTCGTGTTTTCCAATCATCAACAACTCTTGCAAGCCATTCACTCCTATTACAAGTATGGATATGTGCTCCTGCTGCTGCCGATTTTTTTGCTGATCCTCTTCCGGATCAAAGGAGGAAAGGCGGTAGAGAATCCTTGAGTAAGCAAAAGAAAAAGGCCACCCCCAAGGCGGCCTTTCCTCCTATGATTCGCTACGGTTTAACGCAACGGCAATTTGTGCAGCGAGCATTGCATTATTTTTCACTAGGGCAATGTTCGCCTCCAGGCTTTTTCCGCCTGTTCGTTCTTTTACATTCGCTAACATGAATGGCGTTACTTGCTTGCCAGTGATTCCTTGGTTTTTCGCATCATGCATCGCTTGGAGAATAATCGCTTCGATTTCATCGTAAGGGATCGCATCCGCTTCGAGGATCGGATTGGCAATCACCGCTCCGCCCTTCAAGCCGAGTTTCCATTTGGCATCCAGCATCGCAGCTGCCTCTTCTGGCGTATCCATGCTTACAGACACATCGAATCCACTTTGGCGGGAGTAAAAAGCCGGGAACTCGGTTGTTTGATGGCCAACAACAGGTACTCCGAGCGTTTCCAGGTACTCCAGTGTTCTTCCGATATCCAAAATGGATTTGCAGCCCGCACATACGACTGCCACATTTGTCTCTGCCAGCTCCGTCAAATCAGCAGATACATCCCACGTCACTTCCCCTTCACGGTGAACACCGCCAATTCCACCTGTTGCAAACATGCGAATGCCTGCCAACTCAGCACCGATCATCGTCCCCGATACGGTTGCCGCTCCTATTTTTTTCGAGGCTAAAATATACGGGATGTCCCGGCGGCTAACCTTGGCCACATTTTTGTTTGTCGCGAATTCTTCCAGCTCACTCGCACTCAAACCAATCTTGATTTGCCCATCCATAAAACCAATCGTTGCCGGAACAGCACCATGATTGCGAATCATTTGCTCTACGTCGTTCGCCATTTCTACATTTTGCGGATAAGGCATTCCATGGGAGATAATCGTCGTTTCTAGTGCAACAATCGGTAATTGATGATCAAGTGCGTGTCTGACCTCGTCCGAAAAGCTGAGATATTGTTTCATAGAATTCTCCTCCAATGCCTGTTGTTTGGTTATTCCTTGATGACACGTATGGTTTGTAGCGTGGGGTCTTCAAAGCCTTGTACAGGTAAACCTGCCTCGATGTTTTTCTTCGTATAGATGAGGTTCTCTTCCGAAATGATCTCACCCGGGATAAAGATCGGAATACCTGGTGGATATACCATGACAAACTCCGCGATAATTCTTCCCACGGATTGTTCGACAGGAATCATCTCTGTCGATGCGTAAAATGCATCGCGCGGAGTGACAGCCAGTACCGGTATTTTGGGAAGCTGCATTTTTGGACGGCTTTTTCTGTTCCCTTGATCCTCGGACCCGGCAGCCAGCTCCTCCAAGGCATAGACAAGGATTTGCAAATCTTCTTTTGTATCACTCGGTGTGATAATACAAACGATGTTGTACAGGTCAGATAGCTCTACCTCAATGTTATAGCGATCACGAAGCCATTTTTCAGCTTCATATCCCGTAATGCCGAGGTCTTTTACTGAGATGACCAGCTTGGTCGGATCATGAGCAAACGCTCCATTTGTCCCGATAATTTCTCTCCCAATGCAGTACAGATTATTAATTTTATTGATTTGTGCTCGTGCTTCGTTTGCCAGCTGAATCGTTTGATCCAACAGAGTTTTCCCGGATGTAACCAACCGCTTTCTCGCCACATCGAGCGAAGCGAGCAGTAAATAAGAGGTGGATGTCGTAGTGAGCATGCTATAGATAGCTTGTACACGCTGAATCGAAACAAGATTTCCCTGAATGTTCAACAACGAACTCTGCGTCAGAGATCCTCCTAATTTATGCATACTGCTTGCTGCCATATCTGCACCAGCTTGCATCGCCGATAGTGGAAGCTTGGGATGGAAGTGCACATGTGAGCCATGCGCTTCATCAACGAGTACAGGCACTCCTCTGGCATGCGCAATTTGAACGATACTCTTCAAGTCACCGGCAATTCCGAAATAGGTTGGATTGATGACTAGAACTGCCTTTGCATCTGGATGCTGTTCCAATGCTTTTTCCACAGCTTGTGGTGTGATTCCATGTGAGATCCCGAAGACAGGGTCTATTTCTGGATGTAAAAAGACAGGGGTCGCACCCGATAAAACAATTCCGCTCATGATAGATTTGTGTACATTCCGTGGCACGATGATCTTATCGCCGGGATTACATACCGCCATAATCATGGTCATTATGACTCCGCTCGTACCTTGAACAGAAAATATGGTGTGATCAGCGCCAAAGGCTTCAGCAGCCAATTCCTGCGCTTGTTTGATAATTCCTTTTGGTTGATGCAAATCGTCTAATGGTTCAATGTTAATCAAATCGATGGAAAGTGCATTTTTTCCCATGAACCATCGAAATTCAGGATCCATCCCTTTCCCTTTCTTATGACCTGGTATATGGAATTGGATTGGATTCTTCTGGGCATGCTTTCTCAGCCCGTTAAAGAGCGGCGTTTGCCCTTGAATCAACATTTTTCCCACCTCACTATCCTTCCGTGTTGTTTGAATGAGTGATGTTTCTGGGCTGATTATAAGGTACGCGGCTCCTTCCTTCATGATCCAATCTTGACTTTTATGAACCATCCAATTTGTGTCCTTCCTCGTAATTGGTCTGTTCCATCTTTCGTGAATTGGCTGGTTACACTGCTGGAGATTTCACTTACAGTGTTGCTACCATGAAGTTTTGGAGGCCATATAGATGAAACAACTGCCCACGACACAATCGCGTAAAACATTAGAAAAGATACAATCCTATCAACCTGGAATGCCGATTTGGGAGATTAAAAAAATGTACGGACTCTCTCATATCATTAAATTAGCCTCAAATGAAAATCCACTCGGCCCATCCCCTAAAATCATCCGCGCCATTCTCGGTGCGCTCCCGGAGCTGCATCGTTACCCGGATGCTAATACAACGACGCTGAAAGAGCACTTGGCTGATCATCTTGAGTTAAGTCCGGAGCATTTAATCGTCACGAATGGCGGTGACGAACTGATCAAGCTCATTTCCGAAACCTATTTGGAGCCCGAGGACGAAATCGTCGTGCCTACGCCGACCTTTAGTGAATATGAATTCGGCGCACATCTCATGGGAGCAGTCATCAAAACGGTTCCGCTTGAGGCCGATTATGCATACAATGTTTCCGCTATTTTGGGAGCCATCACGAATCGAACAAAACTTGTCTACCTTTGTTCCCCAAACAACCCGACAGGCACCTATTTGTCTCGTCAGGACTTGACGGCATTGCTAGACCAACTGCCAGATGGGGTGCTTGTGGTACTCGACGCTGCTTACAGTCACTATGCAACGGCTGACGATTACACAACGGGAATTGAATTTGTCCGCCAAGGATACCCTGTTCTCGTCTTGCAAACCTTCTCGAAAATTTACGCGCTTGCCGGTATTCGCGTCGGATTCGGTGTCGCTCACCCTTCGGTGATCCAAAAAATCCTGAAAGTAAAAGAGCCGTTTAACGTCAATTCTTTGGCACAAACAGCCGCAATAACCGCCCTTGCTGACGTGGAGCATTTTGAAAAATCCCTCACAGAAAACACCAAGGGCCGCAAGCAGCTGTATGATGCATTCGATGAAATGAATATCCCTTATACCGTGAGTATGTCTAATTTTATCTTGGCAAAATTGGGGCCACATGCGGGTAGGATTTATCAAGAGCTGCTGGAAAGAGGCATCATTTTGCGGTACGGAGACACTTGGGGGTTACCGGAGCATATTCGAATCAGTGTAGGTACGCTGGAAGAAAATCAAATCCTCATACAAAACCTCCGTGAGCTATTGATTATCGTAGGAAAATGAACGAAAAACACCGGGTAGAAAATGTCCGGTGTTTTTGTATTCGAAAAGTGTTTTTTAAGCCGTATTATCCTTGTGTTAAACCGTCGTCAATACTATACTAAATGCAAATTCCCCAGTCATTTTCACCCAAATGGATGACTGAAATTTCATAACTTAACGAAAGCTCCCCTTACATAGAAAGGTGGTTCAGATGTTATTCAAACCTGAAGATTTACAAAGTTACATCGACTCCCCAGATAAACAGCAAAGACTATACAAGCGAACGCTCTGGATCGTTGTCATCTCACAAATTTTCGGCGGTGCAGGACTTGCGGCAGGTGTCACCGTAGGGGCTCTCCTCGCGCAGGATATGCTCGGTTCGGAAAGTCTCGCGGGCATCCCTTCCGCATTGCTCACGCTCGGCTCTGCTGTCGCTGCATTGCTGGTTGGTCGACTCTCTCAACGCTTTGGACGCCGTTTGGGTCTCGCTAGCGGCTTCTTAGCCGGAGGTATTGGAGCAATTGGGGTGGTTATCGCAGCCGTCGCAAACAGTGTTGTCCTTCTATTTGCTTCCTTAATTCTGTATGGGGCTGGCACCGCTACTAACCTGCAGGCCCGCTATGCAGGCACAGACTTGGCAAAGCCTAAACAACGAGCGACTGCTGTAAGTATTGCCATGGTCTCCACTACATTCGGGGCCGTTGCAGGACCAAACCTGGTGGAAGTCATGGGACGATTCGCTACATCCATCGGTGTCCCCGCACTGGCCGGTCCTTTTATCTTGGGTGCCGCAGCCTTTATCCTCGCTGGTCTCGTATTTTGGATATTGCTTCGACCAGACCCGTTCATCGTTTCGAAAGCAATCGCCGAAGCACAACAGGTGGATCAGAGCACGCCGTCCTGTCTAAATGAGAATCAGCTTGCAAGCAACAACCGTGGAATCATCGTGGGAGCCACCGTCATGATTTTGACGCAGATCGTCATGGTTGCTATTATGACGATGACGCCTGTACATATGAAGCACCACGGACATGGTCTCTCTGAAGTAGGCATCGTCATCGGTTTTCATATCGGTGCGATGTACCTCCCCTCGCTCTTGACGGGTGTACTCGTTGACAAGATCGGTCGCTCCACAATGGCATATGCTTCAGGTGTCATACTGCTTGCAGCCAGCATAACTGCTGCTTTCGCGCCAGCCGATTCGATGCCGCTACTCATCACCGCTCTTGTGCTGCTCGGACTGGGCTGGAATTTCGGATTAATTAGCGGCACAGCGCTCATCGTGGATGCAACGCAGCCCGCCACTCGTGCGAAAATGCAGGGAACGGTTGATGTATTGATTGCCTTGGCTGGTGCATCCGGTGGAGCCCTGTCTGGTATGGTCGTTGCCAATGCCAGCTACGCAACACTTTCACTTGCCGGAGGCGCTTTATCACTCTTGCTGGTCCCTGTCCTGATATGGTCCCACAGGAAGAGCAAACACAATGTAGAGATCTCCCAAAACTAAAGCCACCCTCATCAGGTGGCTTTTCCTCTATCCCAAGTACCTCGAAACAAAAAATAACACTGCTCACAGGCAGTGTCATTTTCCTCCAACCACTTTATTATCATGTCGCTCATTCGGACTATGCTCATCTACAATCTGTTTTAAGCTAGCGAAGCCAGGAGTAAATTTGCTGTTGGGAATCTTCTTCTTAGAAGAGAGATTTTTCGAGTAAACAGCAGTTTCGTTGCCTCTTTTCGCGAAGAACTCAGCTAATTTCATCGTATCCCACTCCTAACTAGCTCTCTTTAAGGTTTTGACCTTATTCACAAACTTGGTAACAAATCCTAATAATAACATATACGTAGTCAACCGCTCGAACTCCTGCATATTTTCGGGAGTAAATGTGTCATTCTTGTAAACTGCGACCGCGAATCCAAGCCTGAACTTACCGAAATTTTTTACAATTGCAAATTGTTCAATATCCGTGTTTTGAATACGTCCCTTTACTTGTTTATCGGCAATTCTGCAATCCTCTTGAAGCATGGAAGACAGTAGTAGCGTACGTACTGTGTCAAAATCTTTCAACTCGGTTAAGTAGAACACTTCAAACTGCTTGTCATTATTCGTAGGTACGATCCAATAACAGCATAGCTCGTCCGGTTTCAATCCATAAATCGTCTTTACTTCCATTTCAAATGCCTTCATAAACATGATCGCATTCGCATTAATAATAGCAGTTGATTGACCACTGCCATCCAAGCTGTAAATCGCATTGGCCAATTCTTTCTCACAATATTTCACTTCCATCTGAAACTCGATTTCGTTCCCTCTAATCTTGTTGCAAATGAACAAGACGATGAATACCATTCCTGCCAAAATAGCAGAATACAAGATAGACAAGCCTAGAACAGAGGCTAATGAAGCTAGTTTGTTTTCCTCATTTGGCGGCGCTAGGATAAACAGCCATTCGATCGGTTGAAACATCCACTTATGTATGACTGCTATCAAATCTGGCAGCAAACCTTTTAAAATTTCAAATATGAGCCATGAGACCAGAACGAACAAGATGCCAAGAACAGAAAAAACAATTTTCACATGGCTCTGCACGAGTTTCTTTAGCACCTGTAAACCTCTCCTTCTGGTAAGATTTTACATTATTTTAACATTATATTGAGATTCTACAAATAGGAAAAAACTACCTACATTTAGGTAGTTTTTTAGGCGTTTCTATCGTAATCGTACTGACTTTTTGATTACCTATGTACTGTATCGTCTGCTGTACAATCTTGCTGTTTTCTTCAATTCTCTTCAATGGTTTAAATGAACTCAACAATTGCACGTTCCCCCTATCGGTATACTAGGTGTAATTCGTAACGTAAAGCTCCCTTATTGGTCTGCCCATTTTTCACCGCTATCAAACACGAAATGCTCATCTTGACCTTCATCCGTCTTGGTAATACCCCTTACCTTATGCCGTTTTGATTTTGTTTAGACCCTCTTCTGGGTGCTGCTTTTCCACTGTTAGTGACGGTTTTGTTACAGACAATGTTGCTCCCATTGGCACAATTGACTTCCTCAATCCTTGCCATAATAAAGGATAATCCGAACGAAAAGGAGTTAGTCAGAATGAATTCAGTGATATCGAAGAATGGAACCATTCTTTCCTATATCATTGCCATAACGCTTATCTTGCTCATGGTAGCGGCTTCCGTCATACTCGATGATCCCGAAGTTATTCTACCAGAAATTGCAGCAATGGCGATTGGCATATGGGTATACCGAGAACCGGGATGGATCAGACAGCCCTCTAAAATTTTTGTGGCTCCGTCGATTACGGCTGCAATCGGATTTGCGATAAATCAAGTAGACTTGCCGTACCTTGGAAAAGTCAGCATCACACTCGTACTCATGATGCTCTTTTTACGAATCATCCAATCGAATTTTGGACCATCCCTTGCCACTGGCTTATTACCTCTGGTCACAAATGCAGTTGAATGGTCTTTTATGATCTCCGTCGTCATGCTTTCCTTCATCATCATGCTTGGCGTTCTCGCCTTCAAATGGAATGACGGTCTTGAGAAAAAAGTGAAGATACCGTATCAGTATATGCTCGTGTTCCTGATTTTGATATTCGTGTGGATTGGTTTATGTTGGATAGCTGGTTACCCACAAATGGCCGTTATTCCGCCCATTCTCGTCGTTGTATATGAATCGCTTCACAAGCCGATGTTCAACGGCAAGATGGCCTTCAAGCTCGGACTGGTGTTAACCATATCGGCAACAGTCGGTACATTGCTCTACTTTGCAATTGATTCGTGGGTGATTGTCACGCTCCTAGACATGCTTTTGATGCTTGTTTTATTACGCATCGTCGGCATGCGTGTCCCAGCTGCATACGCTTTTCCACTTCTTCCTTTTGTCTTTCCGGACGAAATGGTAGTCATGCTGCCCGTGAGTGCGCTCATCGCTTCTATATTCATGTTTGGCTCCGTGCTCATGTACAAGAAGTGGGAGAGAAAAAGAAGTCAGCTTCATGCCCCGAGGAATTAGCCATAACAATAGAGCCACCCGTCTTGGGGTGGCTCTTATCCTTACTTCGCCTTTGGGGTTACCTTTTCCACTTTGTTTTCGCCCATTTTCACTTTGAATACATCTTTTTTATCATGATCGGAAGCTTGATAATCGTAAAAAAAGATGAAATCTCCCCCGATGTTTATCGATTGACTGGAAATGCTACCTAATGGATACAGTGGGGTTGTCTTGCCGTCCGTCATATTCATTCTGCCTACCGTATGTGCGTCCTTTATTTCTGAGATGTAGTATAGATACTTCCCAGCGACGATGATCGGATTTTCTGCTGGAGGCAACCCTTTCTTCACGAGAGCGGTCTTCCCATCCTTTAGTCCGATTTTATAAACATCGACGACGCCTTTATCGTTTACCCATTTTGTGTAGTAAATGAAATCTCCAGACAGACCGACAAGGGTCAGTTCTTTGTCTTTGCTTACTACCTTATTCTGCGTTCCATTCCGCTTCATTTTGTATAGTTGACCACTCTTATTGGTGTAAAAAATCCAATCCTGATAGAAATAAACTTCCTCATACTGATCAAGCAGCTTCTTTTGATTTTTACCGTTCGTGTCCATCCTGTACAAAGGACCATAACCATCTGCGTAGCAGATGATATCTCCCACTACGTACAATCTATATACGTTATTGCGATCCCCTTCCGCAAGGCTTCACTTTTGATGACTGTTTTCGAACTGCCGTCTGTCTTGATTTTCATGAGCTCCGTCACATCTTCATACGTATCATTGATATCGAAATGGGGCATCTCAAGCTGATAGATTTCTTTCCTAGGCTTATTGCGCGTATAGTAAATCCAAGTCCCCTACCACATTCAGATTATCGGCCCAATCACTGCCCAACTTTTGAAGAGAGCTTCCATCCTTCTTGATTTTGTATAAGCCATCGTTGTTATAAAAAATCCACTCGCCTTGAACGGTGACAAAGCTTCGACCTGAATTGATATTGACAGGATCGCTGCCCATAACATTTATCACTGGCTTTTTCGTTGGTGCAGTCGCCATTGTTTGTTGATTACCAAAGCCAAGAACCACAATCAGACATAATGTCATCGCAATGGTGATCATCCATTTCCCTTTATGTTGCACCACGCATCTCTCCCGTTCATAGCCTAATATAGCCACAGCCAAGATATCCCCCATTCCGATACAATCCGACAACACTGATTTATATATATCAAAACAAACCCACTTTTTCTAGATATATATGTAATTTTTGGGAAAATTATATATCAAACTTATAGAAACAATGGAACTAGCTCTATTTATGATTTCCAGGAGGGAGAACCGTGTCACAAGCAAATTTGCCGAATATTACTCCAGCCATAACACTCACCCGTGACGACGCGATTAATATGCTATTGTCCTCTATTTAGAAGAGCTGCCAACTGACCAATAGTGCGCATGTCTATAATTTGACTACGATTATAACAACCGTTGCTAATCAGCTTGTCGCCCTCAGTAATAACGGCGTCATAACGGGAACCGATATTACCCATGTTGCAGGCTCACCTGATATCTTACTGGCAGGCGGCCATACTTACTTTGTCACTCATTCTGTCAATATGACGAACAACACACCTCCTGCCATGTTTCTCACACTGAATGGAGCTCCTGTTCAGCTCTGGATATACGATTATTGCTGAAACACCCCTAGCCTCTACCTATTCCGCTATCATAACGACTCCTGTCGGGGCACCCAGTGTCCTTAACCTCGTGGCGACAATCATCGGAACAGTCTTTTTTGCAGAACCATTCCCTCCCCAAACAGCCAATGTCAGTATTACCGTTATCGAGTTATTTTGAGAATAGAAGAAGCCACCCATGATGGGTGGCTCAGGCTGTCGAGAAACCCCCAGTCTGGATTTCTCGGATTAAGATAAAAAATTTTGACCTTCTAGATTCGCTTCTAAGGCGTTTTACGAAGGTGGGGAGACATATTTGTACCCCCTAAACTGGCACAGAAAGTCCCCTTTTTTGCGAAAGGGGACTTTCTCAACACTCTGAGCCACCCATGATGGGTGGCTCTTTCTCTCTCTATGCTAAAGGGAAATGACACGCGACCTGCCGATCCTGCCCAACCTCAATCAGCTCAGGAATCTCCTTGCTGCATCTCTCCTGCGCCATTGGACAACGAGGATGAAAACGACAACCTGACGGCGGATTGGCCGGAGATGGTACATCCCCTTGCAGGACGATCCGCTCTTGTCGCCGATGCGGAGTAGGCTTCGGAATCGCCGACAACAATGCCGCCGTATACGGATGCAGTGGCTGTGCAAACAAGTCATCCGTTCGTGCAATCTCCACCATTTTCCCCAAGTACATCACGCCTACCCGATCAGAAATATGGCGTACCACATTCAGGCCATGCGCGATAAATAGATAGGTCAGCCCCATCTCTTTTTGTAATTTCATCATCAGGTTCAAAACCTGTGACTGTACGGACACATCCAGCGCAGAAACAGCTTCATCCGCCACAATAAACCGTGGCGAGAGTGCAATCGACCGCGCAATACCGATCCGTTGCCGCTGTCCGCCGGAAAACTCATGCGGATACCGATTTCGTCTCGAAGGATCGAGTCCCACCAGACTCATCAGCTCGACTACCCGCTCATCCATTTCCTTTGCAGATGCACGTAGATGAACCCGTAACGGCTCTCCAATAATATCGCTTACCAAAAATCGTGGATTCAATGAACCAAACGGGTCTTGAAAGATAATCTGCATATCCCGTCTCAGCTTCAAATTCTCTTGTCTATTCACCTGATGGATATTGGTTCCGTCAAACAGCACTTCTCCGCTCGTCGCCCCTTGCAAATTCAGTACAACACGCCCCAGCGTCGACTTCCCGCAACCGGATTCTCCTACGAGCCCGAATGTCTCCCCTGGCCGAATTCCGAAAGATACATCATCTACGGCTTTTACTTGACCGATGACACGGCTCAACAAGCCAGCCTTAATCGGAAAATACTTTTTGATTTGTTTTGCTTCGATCAAATATTCCTGGTTCATTGGCGGTTCACCTCTGCTTTGCTTCCAGCGACTGAATTGGCACGCTGATTTATTCTGAATTGATTGCTGACATCTTCATTCAACCAGCAAGCCACTTGTTGTCCCATAACAACCTCGCGCAAAATAGGTTCCTCTTTTCGGCATTTGTCAATCGCATGCGGACAACGCGGGTGAAAACGGCAGCCCGTCGGCAATTGGGTAATGCTCGGGATGGTGCCTTGGATGGTGTACAATTCTTTGCCGCGCTCCCCTTCAAATCCGGGAATGGACTGCAGCAAGCCAATTGTGTAAGGATGCCGGGGCTCGTCAAATATCCGTTCGACCGTTCCTTCCTCCACAATCGTTCCTGCATACATCACCGCGATACGATCCGCCATCTCTGCTGCTACCCCCATGTCATGGGTGATCAGCAAAATTGACATGCCCAATTCCTTTTGTAGCCGTCTGAGCAAATCCAAAATTTGCGCCTGAACCGTTACATCAAGAGCAGTCGTTGGCTCGTCTGCTATCAGCATTTCCGGTTTGCAGGCCAAGGCCATCGCGATGACAACACGTTGGCACATCCCACCAGACATTTCGTGCGGGTACTGTTTCACTCGTACTTCCGGCGCTGGGATCCCAACCAGACGAAGCATCTCGATCGCTTTTTTGAACGCATCTATCTGGTTCATATTTTGATGCAGCATCAAGCTCTCCGCAATTTGATCGCCTACCGTAAACACCGGATTGAGAGCCGACATTGGGTCTTGGAAAATCATCGCGATTTTGTTTCCGCGAATGTGCATCATTTCATCCAAGTTCTTTGCCGCCAGATCCTGACCGTGAAACATGACGTTCCCACTCTGAATAAATCCGCCTGCATAATCAATCAGTCGCATGACCGCAAGTGACGTCACACTCTTTCCACTGCCGGATTCCCCTACCAAGCACACCGTCTGTCCTTTGCCAACGTTGATGCTCACTCGATCCGTGGCCTTGACCGTGCCGTCATCCGTAAAGAAGCAAGTGGTCAAATTTTTTATTTCGAGGATGTTGCGTTCCACTTGTTCAGCCTCCTTTTCGGGTTCTTCTTTTTCTTCCGTGGGTCGAATGCATCGCGGATGCCGTCTCCGACGAAGTTAACCGCTAGCACCACGAGCAAAATACAAAGACCAGGATAAAGTGCTTGCAATGGATCGACCAGCATGAATTCCTGTGCCTTGCTCAGCATTAATCCCCAGCTTGTTTCAGGCGGTTGAATCCCCAAACCTAAATAAGAGAGACCTGACTCTGACAGAATGGCCGAACCAACCATGAGAGTCGCGTACACAATGATGGGAGCCATTGCATTGCGTATCAGGTGACGCGTTATAATGCCCCAGTGCGAAACGCCGATCGCTCTCGCTGCTTCTACATACTGCATTTCTCGTAGCTGTAGGAACTGCCCGCGCACCAGACGTGCCACACTTGTCCAACTCGTCAGCGACAAAATCAGGATCATGTAGATAAATTCCGCTCCGAAGAGAGCCAGAACCAGAATGTTAAAGAATAGACTTGGAATGGAGTTCATCACGTCAACGAGACGCATGAAGCAGGTATCAATCCAGCCGCCGAAATAACCAGAAATCGCTCCAATCAGCGTACCAATGACAACCGCAGCAAAAGCAACGCTGAAGCCGACCAGCATGGACACCCGGCTGCTATGAATGAGGCGGGACAAGATATCACGACCGAGCTCGTCTGTTCCGAGCACATGCCCTTCTGTTCCAGGAGGCAGATTGGTAATCATAAAATCAACCTTTGCCGGATCATGCGGTGCAACCCAATCGGCAAACACAGCAATCCCAATAAAAAACAACAGTACGATCAGCCCACCAACAGCATATGGATTTCGCATAAACTTTTTGCCCGCTGTTGCAAAGAGACCAGGAGGTTTTTGACCAACAGGATTCGTCGGTAATTGTCCACTTGGTCTATTTGGTTCGACCACAGTGTCGTCTTGAAGCTGCACTTGACTCATGCTGCCTTGCCTCCTTTTCGTCCAAGCTGTACGCGAGGATCAACTAGTGCGTAGATTAAATCTGCCAACAGATTTCCGATAATCACCATAAGCGAAATTAGCAACGTGATCGACATCAACACAGAATACTCACGCGCTACAGCCATTTCCACAAACAGCCGCCCCATGCCTGGCCAGTTAAATACACTCTCTGTCAATGCTGCACCTGCTACCAGAGTCGGCAAATCCAATCCGATGATCGTCACAACAGGAATCAGTGCGTTCCGCAGAGCATGGCGGAAAATAACGCGTCTTTCCTTCATCCCTTTGGCACGTGCCGTCCGAATATAGTCCTGCTCCAAAACCTCCAGCATACTGGCGCGCGTATATTTGACATAGGCTGCGATGTTCACCAGTGTTAACACCGTAACAGGTAGAATCAAGTGCAAAATGAGGTCACTTACTTGTCCCTCTTTCCCCATCGTGTACATGTCAGATAGTGGGAGCAGATTCAGCTGCATCGCGAAATACTGCTGTAGCATAATCCCAAACCAGAAGGTCGGCATCGCGAATCCCAGATAGGCAACGATGGAGGCGATCTGGTCAGATAGACCGTATTGTTTTGTGCTGTTGTAGATCCCCCACGGAATAGCGATCAGCATGGAAAGCCCCCACGCTACAGACATGAGCACAAACGTATTCCAAACCGTCGGCCACAAAATATCCCCAACAGGAACATTGTTTTTAAAGGTGTGGCCTAAATCGCCTTGCAGCAAATTACCGACCCATTTCATGTATTGGATATAGACTGGCTGATCCAACCCCATATTTTTCATTTGGATGAGCTGTGCCTCAGGAGACATTCCCGGTGAGAGCATGACTTTTAGCGGTCCCCCGGGTGCTGCATGCATGAGTCCGAACGAAACCACTGTGATCAAAAATAAAACAAGCACGGCTTGTAGTACGCGGCGTACTAAATATTCAGTCAATCAGCATCCTCCTTTCGTTTGAAAGGGGAAGGGACATAGGCTGCCCTTCCCCCTTTTCATTTTGCTAACCGCTACCAGCCGAGCTTATTTTTTGGTATCGTCGATCCACCAATTCAGGAAACCAAAGGTCTCCCCATATGGAATCATGGATACTGGTTTAAACTCATCCTTATATTTGACGCGAGAAGTCATGCCTCGTGGCGTTCCGTACTGATACATGAATACGTATGGCAGGTTCGTCGAGATTTCTTTTCCGACTTCCTTATAGATCGCTGCGCGCTCCTCTTGTTTAACCGTGGATACAGCTTTTTCCCAGAGCGCATCCAGCTTCGGATTGTCGTACCAGCCAGCGTTGTTGCCAGGCGGGAATGCCTTTTTCCCGAAAGTAGAAATGCCATCCGGATCTGGATCAGACAATTGCCATCCGAGTAACAGAACCTGGAATTTACCAGGGTTGGCATACTGATCGACAAGAGCCGAGAAGTCTAATGCTTTTGGCTTCGCTTCAATTCCGATCTCTTTCAGGTTTTGCTGAATAACGACTGCTGCCTGTTCACGACGACTGTTCCCCGAGTTGAAAATGAATTCAAAGGAGAACCGATTGCCGTCTTTGGCAAGGATTCCATCTGCCCCAGCTACCCATCCGTCTTCTTTCAGCAATTGTTTTGCTTTCTCTGCACTATATTCGTAATGGACTGCTGCATCGCCCGGGTCTGCCCATGTACCTGGCAGGAACGGTGCATCCATAATTTTTCCGGTTCCTTTCAAGATATTGTCGATAATACCTTGACGATTGATTGCGTGGGCAATGGCCTGACGCGTTTTTTGACCTTCAAACAACCCGTAGTTGTTCGGGAAGTTCTTCTTGTCGAAGTTGAAGGCAAAGTATTCATAGCTAGGACCTGGCTCCGTCGAGATGTTGATCGTTCCTTTCGCCTTCACCGCTTCGAGCTGCGTGACAGGAATGGAATCTACCAAGTCAACATCACCTTTCATCAGAGCCTGTACTTGTGTGTTTTGATCCGCATAGATTTTGTACACAACCTTTTGGATATGCGGCTTCTTTTCGCCCCAGTAATCTGGGTTAGCATCTAGCACATGGAATTCCTTTTGTTTCCACTCCGACCATTTGAATGGTCCGGAAGTTGGCGTCTTGGCTGGATCTTTTCCGTAAGAATGTGCTTGCAAATCTTTAAACGGTACGTCTTTCAACACGTGGGCTGGTGCCAACTTTTGCATTAATCCAAAAGCAAACGGCGCGTACAATTGAGCCAATTTGATTTCTACGGTGTAATCATCCAGTTTTTTCATCTCTTTAACTTTGTCGTATTTCGTAATTTCTGGTGATCCAGTCTCAGGAGTTTTGATGGCATTAATGGTATAAATCAAGTCGTCTGCCGTGATTGGCGTTCCATCCGACCATTTCGCATTATCCTTCATCTTGATTGTATAGGTGAGGCCATCTTCGCTTATTTTCGGCAGCTCAGCTGCAAGGGACCAAGGGTAAACCGCTAAATCAAATGACGGGTTCCGATTGTACAAATACGCCTGGGTGTACTCCATAACGTCGCCGGACGCTGTGTCGTTTCCAAAAATCGGATTGATCGTGACGATGTCAGACGTCGTAGAATGCGTGAACGTTCCACCGTCTACTGGCTTCTCATCATCCGTACTGGTCGCCTGAGGAGCCACCTGCTCCACCGTTTTTTTTGTTGGTGCTGGTGTTGCAGTTCCTGGCGAAGCATTGTTCACGCTTGAGCAACCGACCAACAGTGCCCCGGTTAACGAGAGCAACGCCAACGGCTTCAACCAACCTTTCCCTTTTTTCAAATCAATTCCCCCTCTTCCACATGTTTTTCAAGCCTTTTCCATAATGGGTAATAGATCCCAAGGCCTGTCTTTTTAATATTAAATAATTTTCTGTTATTTGAAAATATTTTCCCTTTAAAATATTTAAAAAAATCTGATGATTTTATATTCCTTTATAAACCTTAATAATAAATCCCCCTTCTCATGAAGGGGGCATGTCTGCTCTACACAGTTTGGAACTGCAATAGTTCACGTACAATGCTTAGCGCCTTGTCGATATCCGCTGTCTCAATACCGGAATGAGTCACCGCTCGAATTCTGCCGTGACCGAGCTCAGCTACGCGCAGCCCACGCGCTTGCGCTGCTTCTACGAAGGTCTGCCACGTATGGACTGGGTGTTCAATCCGGAAGAACACAATATTGGTCTCTACATCCTCCACATGAGTCACGATTCCTGGAATCTCCGCCAGACCACGCGCCAAGCGAAGGGCGTTTGCGTGATCGACTGCCAATCGATCCGTCATCTGCTGCAAAGCAACCAGACCTGGCGCTGCAATAATCCCAGCCTGGCGCATACCGCCACCCAGCATTTTGCGAAGACGATACACTTTCTGAATAAAGTCCTCAGTTCCCACGACAAGGGAACCAATCGGGGCTGACAACCCTTTCGACAGACATATTTGCACGGAATCCGCATAACGCGCAATCTCAGCTGCATCTACGCCAAGAGCAACTGCCGCATTGAACAAACGTGCACCGTCCATATGAACAGGCACAGCCTTTTCGTTCGCAAATGCGCGAACCTCTTCCAAATAAGACAGCGGTAGGACACGTCCCCCCATCCGGTTATGCGGGTTTTCCAGGCAGATCAGGGAAGGCAATGCGAATTGTGGATCTTCTGGCTCCAACGGAAATACCCGCTCCATATCAGCGATGTCCAACCTTCCATCTGGCTGCGTCGGAATCGGTTCGTACATAATGCCGCCACACACAGCCGCGCCGCCCGCTTCATAGATATAAATGTCGGTCTCATTGCCTACAATGACTTTGGAGCCGCGAGGACAATGCGCCATTAAGGATGCCAGATTGGCCATCGTTCCACTCGGCATGAGAATGGCTGCCTCTTTGCCCAGCTTCTGGGCCGCTTCTTGCTCCAATTGGCGAACCGTAGGATCTTCCCCATACACATCGTCACCGAGTACCGCCTCTTGGATTGCTTCCATCATCTGACTTGTCGGCAAAGTGAATGTATCACTTCTCAATTCTATCAACGGTTTCATACCCCACTCTCCAATTGCTGACCTACTTGTACTTTCAAGCTGTCTTTCACCTGCTGTATCAGCTCAGTGGTCTCGCTGTAATGCTTGCCTACCACGATGACATAGCCGAGACGATGCGAGAAATTTTGCGGAGGCTGGACGCTTTGACCGATTTTTGCATGAACGGCCACTTCAGCTATCCCTGGCAGGTTGCGAACGGTATCCATTCCATGCATCCCACTAAATGTTCCCTGACTCTCAGACACGAGAAAATGAATGCCTGCATAGCGTTGCTCTTCGATGGATTGAGACAATTCTGGCGCAAGTCCAGCCGCACACCGAATCTGTTGCAAAAGCAGATCAATCCCTGTTGACCGGCGAACCAGCTCTGGAATCATTCCACCCGCAAGCCTTGCGTTGACTTCGATGACAACACAACCTGCTGATGTCCACTTCACTTCTGTATGGGCAGCACCGAACTGGTAGTTCACCGCTGTTAACGCTCTTTCCACTGTTCGCTCGATCTCCTGCTTCTCTTCTGCCGATAGCGGTGCAGGGAAAATATGTCCTGCTTCCACGAAAAATGGATATCCCGTTAACCGTTTCTGGGTAATGCCAATGACAAAGCATTGCCCTTGCCACGAGAACGTCTCCACGCTAAATTCAGGGCCCTCGACATACTGCTCGAGAAGAACTGTCCGAGCTGTTTCCTGGCCGCGCGCATTGTGCTTGATCGCAAGGATTTCCGCTGCCATATGCTCCACTTCATCCCAGCTAAAGCACAGCCGTACATTATTTGACCCACTATCGTCAGCAGGCTTTACCACGCACGGCAAAGAAATGGAAGACCGCGCTTCCATCAAGGCCTCTATAGAGCCTATTGCCACAAATTCAGGCTGAGTCACTTGATGACCCTGAAGCCTCTCGCGAAATATCGCTTTATTACGGCAGGCCTCAATCGCCTCCAGAGAATTGCCAGTCCAACCGAATTTCCGGGCCAACTTGGCTACCGATTCGAGGTAATAGTCGCTTGTCGACATGATTCCAGCTATCTCTCTGCCTTCCTTAATCACTTGTGCTACACTGTCAGTCAGCTCTGCTTGTGAATTCGTATCTGTCACGACTACGTGACATTCCAACTCATTCAAACCGTGGTAACGTTCAGGCTTCTCTGTGAAAAATACGGGCGTAAACCCCAATTCGCGCGCCTTTTTAATAGCGAGCATACCTGTCCCCGTCGTATTTGCTTCAACGAACAGAAAGTGTTTGTTCATTCGGATACATCCCCATCAATTTAGAATAGGACCAGCTTGTCACGACTGTCTTTGGTTCCACACATTGTGGCGTGTCTCGCAGGTTCGTCTGCATCAGACCCTTACTCTCTCGGTAGGAGTGGCTATAGATCGTATCGACATAACGATCCCCTCGATCCGGCAATATGGCCACGATATTGCACTCACTCCCGACTTGGCTCGCTAACCAGTTGGCTACGGCGTACACGGAACCCGAGCTGTTGCCAGCAAAAATATGCTCATTACGGGCCAATCGTAGCGTAGCCGCAAATGCCTCAGCATCGTTCAACCAATGCACTTCATCGATCATGGAAAAATCTACATTCTTGGCGATCAAACTGTTTCCCAAGCCACCTTGTAGACGCGTAGGCTGATCGGGCTGTCCGAATATCACACTCCCCGCTGCATCAACTGCCACGACGCGCAGCTCTTTATAATGACGTTTCAGTTCTCTGGCGGTCCCGGACAAGGAACCCCCACTGCCGACTGCGCCAACAAGCACGTCAATTCGTTCGAGGTCTTGCATCAACTCGGATGCCAGCGCAGCATATGCACGCGGATTTTCCGGATTATCATATTGTCGAGGCCAGAACGCTCCTGGATACTCCTTCATTAATTCTTGGAGTCGTTCCAGTCTGGCGCTTTGCCACCCTTGTTTGCCCATCTGTGAAACCACGTGAACATGGCAGCCAAGCGAGGTCAACTTGGCATAGGTAATCGGGTCAATTCTCGGATCAGTCACGATGTGTACGTCGTGCCCCAACTGGCGCCCAACCAAGGCCAAGCCGCAAGCCAACGTTCCTGACGAGCTCTCGATAATCGGCATGCCCTCCTGAAGTTCTCCTGACTGTATCGCTGCCAAGACCGATTGCTTGGCTACACGATCCTTCATACCGAACGGATTCATTAACTCGAGCTTTGCAAATACGGAACCCACTGCCTTTTCATCAAGTCTCAGCTTGACCAGAGGGGTATCCCCGATTGTATCTGCCAACTGTTCATAGCGCATCTACGCTCACATCCTTCCCTTGCTTGCCAGAAAGAAGCCTCTTCATTACCCTCTCCCGCCTTTCTTCGATCGCCTGCAATTGCTCTTGTCGATCTTGCCACTCCCGTTGTAGCTTCTCTGCATGCTCCCTCTGTGCTGTCAGCATCTGCTTTACTTCCTCGGGGTTCGTGGAGCCCGTTGATTTCTTCGCGTACAAGCCCCCCTGCACATCGAAAGAAGCAGCGAGGAGCGCAGCCGTATCCGGTACTTGAAAGCCTGCTTCCGCGCAAGCTTCATAGAGTAACCGTGGATCTCCCGGCTCCGGCAATACACCGTGTTCCAGCGCGCTAACGATGTATCGGCCTGCGATTACCTGGGCTGTGCGATACGGAATCCCATGCTCCAACGTCAGCAAATTCGCAAGAGTAAATCCTCCAAAGAAGTCCCGTTTACATATATGGAGCAAACGATCCTCATTGAATTGCAAATGATCGATAACCGCTTTTAACAGGCGCAGCAACGTTTTGGTTTGTTGAAACAGCGTCAGAAGATGAGTACCTGCCTCTTTGGACGTCTCAACCAAATTCGTGAAAGCTGTATTGCGCTGACCTAGCACCATATCCATATAAAATCCGGTTAGATGCGCACTCTTCCCCCGGATACGCTCCAGGATCGGGAAGTTTCTTTTCTGTGGCATGGCAGAAGATATTCCGGATAGCTCATCCGGCAATTGGAGAAAGTTCATTTCGCTGCTGCCCCATTGAATTAAATCCGTTGTAAATCGGGAGACCAATACTGAGAAGTTGGACAGCTCTCCTGCCATTCTCAAAACCCATTCCCGAGACGCGACCGCCGACAACGCACTCATTCGAGGCTGTCGGAACCCAAGCAGCTTGGACAACCGTTGACGGTTCCACGGCAGTTCTACCCCAGCCATAGCCCCTGCCCCAAGCGGGCACTGATTCATGTCGTCATAGATTTGTATCCATCGATTCAAGGCTTGCAAAAATTCACCGTTCATAGAGGAAAGATAGAACCCAGGGGTAATAATTTGTGCGGATTGATAGTGAGTATATCCTGGCATGGGAATCGAACGATATTGATCAGCGAGTGTATGCATCGATTGAATAAGCTGTCCCAATTCTTCTATCGTCTCCAGCCATTGCGCACGACCAAACATCACTTGGGCGCACGCTTGGACATCATTGCGGCTGCGATCCATATGCCAACACGGTACTGGTCTCGGGAGCAAACCTTCAATATAACGCTCGAGGGCAAAGGAGATATCAGACATGTTCCGTCCGGGGTCAGGAGCTATTGTTTCTGGTGTAGCGCCCTGGAGTGCCTTTGCGATATGCAAAGCGTCTTGTCGTGTAATCAAGCCCATTCTGACATATTCCAGAAGCATGGCGAATTCAATCTGAATATACCCAGGGAGCAAATGATCGACTTCATATTTGAACTGTGGTTCCAATACTTCATCATGCAAGAGGCGGCTTGGTGTCGAAGCAATTCTGCCCGTTAAATTTACACTCATGCAAAAAATACACCTCGCTTCCGACTGAGTAACGATCCAACCAGGAGTTACACTAAAGAGAGATACCCCCTGATTTCTGTTCCGCATAATCGTAGTGATGTTCTTTTTTCATTCTCAAGTGTGGATTCAGCCACATGAGAACCACAATGAGAAGTCCCGCTCCGCCAATGATTCCAAATATCGTAAATATGGAAACAAGACCTGTAGTCAGACCTACCAGGAAAACGGAGACTGGCATGGCGCACTGAACCATTACACTGATCAAGCTCGATGCTCTTCCCAAGACTTCTTTAGGCACCATCAAGGTGATCAACGTACTCATCTTGATATTGACGAATGCCGAGCCTATCCCATTCACGAATACACATATGACTTGCCAAACAAGTGGAATGCCAAACGCAAACATTCCGATTCCGATACTGAACAGACTAATGCCACAGCAAATGTAAATAATCGCATCATATCGATTCAAATAATTAATACATAGAGACCCAAGCAAAATCCCGATAAAAAAGCTGATCTCGAGCATGGCCAATTCGGTAACATTGGTAACGACCAGTGGCAGCAAAATCGCTTCTGGAGCCGTCAAAAAATTGAGGATGGTAAAATAAATCATGCAGTTTCGCAAAAAATCATGCTTCGTAATCGCATGGATTCCATCCTTCAAATCCGTCATGATCATCCTTGCTGTAAACTCACTGACAGTAGATAGGACAAGCTCCCTCTCGTTAATCCATAAAATAATCAGTGCACCTAACAAATAGGTGACGACATTCAAAATAAAAGCATATTCCATTCCAAACACGATCAACCCCGCTGCCAATGCCGGAGCCGCCAAGCTGACAATCGTTTGAATCATCTGCGATAAACTTTGGGCTTGCGTCATATGTTGTTCGGGAACCAGCGTCCGTATCGCTACCGTGAGTGCTGGCCTGAAGAAGGCACTGACCGTGGTCAGCAACACGGCAAGGATGATCAGTGCAGCAGGATGCAGCATGTTAAACAAGAACAACAGGACGATGCATAAAATGAGCGCAGCTCTCAATAAATGCGAAACGACCATGATCCTCTTTTTATTTCCTCGATCAACAAAAACGCCCGCGAACAATCCGAATATGATCAATGGAATGGTCTCCGCTGCCAATAAAATCGACATTAACAAAGGACTTTCCGTCAAAACCTTCATTAGCCAAATAAGCGCTAAGCGATACACTCCATCTCCCATATTCGAGACAAATTGCGAAAAAATTAAATAGCGATAACTTTTCAAGCTCAGCAACGCCCGAAAAGATACCTTTTCATTAACGCTTACTGGCTGTTCCATCTCGATAATCCACTCCCAATACGAACGGAATCAATTTTTGGGGAAAGATGACTTCCGAGAATGCCAGAAGCCATCTCTTGGATCTGCTCCTCTACGTGTGGTACACATGCACTTCTTTATTCAATTCACTTAACCATCTATACCCCAGTTCGAGCTTTTGATAGAAATCAGGTTCTTCTTTCAACAATAAAATACCGAGGCTGGTCCCACTGTGTGCAACAACAGTACCTAATCCTCCAATTTTCTCGTTGATCTCCATGACTTCTGGCAATAATTTTTTGGGCAGAATTTTTTGATTCAAGATCGCACTTCGGGAAGACACGGCACCTATCGTGTGGACATCTCTTTCTCTGATCGCTTTCGTGATTTTTTGCAACAACAAGCTGTACTCCATCTTTTCTTCTTGGGTATAGGGCTTTGTTCGCTTATTGAACTCAACGGTATCGATGGTTCCTCCCTCATCAATACTTACAATGCATAATGCTGGCAGTTCCCCGATGTATTCTCGTAATCTGACTTCTTTATGGTAGTAAGAAACAGAACCCTCATACATAACGCCATCCGTCGGCTCAATACTCGACAAAAACCACTCTAGTAAGGAAGGCTCAATGTTTATATGGAAACAATCCCCAACCGCTCTGGAGGCAGCCACCAAATCTGCTGATGAGCTTGCCAAGCCTTTCCCAACCGGAAGCTCAGAGTTGATCTCTAAAATTCCACCTGGAGGCAATCCATAGTGCTGAATGATTTTTTCGACCAACCTTTTTGATTTTTGCTTGGAGCGTGGCACGATGACGATCTCCTGTAGGGTTGGAATCGAATAAAAAGTAGCGTAAGATGCATTTTTGATAGGCAAAGTCACCAGAAAATCCAGATTATTTTCCTCTAGAATCCCCTGCAGAAGTTCCCCAAAAGTACCAACAGATACACCGATTCCTACGTCATTCGTATTAGGAAAACGACTAATGGAACTAGTCTTTATCATGCTCATAGTGGCCCCCCGTTTACACGAATATGATTTGGTGCTGATTCCCCTATACAGCTTGACTTCAGGGAAACACATGATTTACATGATGATCGCTTCCGCAGGACGATAGCACTTCATGAAGTAATCAAAAAATTCAATTTTGTTGAATTGACTTTTATTTGTACTAACAAAGACCCCCATTTGTTTTTCTGGCAGGAACCACATAAATGAGTTAAAGCCGATGACCTCTCCTGCCTTCGCCAAAACATTCTCATGTACGTATTCTGGGTGGAATTTTACTGTAAATCCATACCCTGTATATGTTCCTTTTGGATAAGGGACTGATTTACTGGAGAACATCTTGTCTATCGAATCCGCCTCTAAAATTGTTTCTTTGCCATCAACGCCTCCACGTAAGAGAGCCAGCATGAATGTTGCGATATCGTGCCCCGTGGAGAGCATGCTGCCGTCTGGTGAGATTGCAGGGCTGAAATCGTACTTTTGCACGGCCTGATTTTCCAGATCATAGCCTGTGGCCATTTTCGCCTCTAATTCTGGTTGTAGTAGAAAACTGCTGTTTGTCATTTCGAGAGGCGCAAAGAAATGCTCACTTGCATAGCGATCAAAGGAAACTCCCGTAACTCTTTCCACAAGATAACCCGCAAGCATAAAAGCAAAATTCTCATTCCCATATTGTTCGCCAGGTTTGTAAATCACGGTTGGCATATAGCGATGAATATACTCCCGTAACGTTAGGGAGTCACGCCCGCCAAAATTATAGCTTTGATCATTTCCCGCGTCTGGCGAGTCAAACCCTGTTGTGTAGCTGAGTAAATGTTCTACCGTTAGTGGTCCTTCAACACTTCTCGGTATTTCAATATCGAGGTATTGCTGAACATCCTCGTTCCATCCAATCAGACCTTGCTCCACGAGCTTCATAATGGCAGCGACTGTTACGAGTTTGGAAATCGAACCTACCTTGACTATCGTTTCATCTGCACTCATAGGCACTTTCTCTGATAGATTGGCGTAACCGTAAGCTTTCTTTACTTTCACTTCACCGTGTTGGACTACCACAGCAATTGCGCCAGGAATATCATTCATCGTAGAAGCGTCGAAAAATCCGTCTACCACTGCCTCGAAATCTACCCATTCTCCAGCGATTTCGTGGTCAGGACTGTTGCGCGATTTCATCATGCAGTGTTGGATAACTTCCCTTAGACTATCCTGGAGGCATGTAGTAAGTCGTTCGATGGTTTCCGTTTTATACTGTGCCTCGCTGTAAGCGACCATAAAGTGAAAGCTTCCATTCAACACCACGCACTCAATATCAATCTTGCATTCTCGGGTCTGCTCCAGACTCATTGATTCTCCGCCTGAGAATGCGGACAATTGAATGTCGTCATCCTTTTCTTTTCGATCCATATCAAATTGTCCCAAATAATTAAAACTGACCTCAGGCTGTACATTCATGGTGGTGTTTGGCGATATTGCAGACAAATATTTCAATACACCGTAGTGAATCCCTTTATGCGGTATTCGTCGTACATCTTTTTTGATTTTAGGAAGGATAGCTGACGGATTCACTTCGTTCCCGACGTCTACCATTACTGGATATTCACTCGTGAACCATCCCACTGTGCGGTTAATGTTCAGATCTGGTAGAATCGATTCCCTGCCATGCCCTTCCATATTCAAGGTGATATGATCGATATTTGCCCATTTTTTGAAGGCCATTCCAATAGCAGCCAACAAAAGCTCATCGATTTCCGTCTGATAGGCACGATTGGCTTGTTTTAGCAATTCCTCGGTTTGCTGCTGATCCATCGTGACCGTTTTCGTCCTGGTTGTTTTCCGAAGCGGTTTTTGCTCATCGTAATCCGTTGGCAACGTTTGGGTGTCCCTCTCCTCGATTCGATTCCAATATTCACGCTCTTGTTCGAGTCTTTCGCTATTGGCATACTCGTTCAATTGTTGCGCCCATAATTGGAAGGAATCACTTTTTAAAGGCAAACGAATCTCTTCGTTACGGAGGAGCTGCCCATAAGCTGTTTTGAAATCATCGATTAAAATGCGCCATGATACCCCGTCAACGACTAAATGGTGAACAGCAATAAGCAAGTGATCGCCATCCGAGCATTGGAATAACCCTAGCCTCATTAATGGGCCATCAAAAATGTTTAGCCTCGATTGAATTTCACTGCATTTCAAGTCCATCGCTTGTTCGATCTCAGACCCATTCTTGTTTTGATAGTCCCAAATCTCCAGACGATACATGTCGCTAGTGTTGACGCCTCGATTATAGGCTTCATAGCCGATATTGGTCTCGCGAAAAATCATTCGCAGCGCATCATGGTGCTGTACGAGCTTATCTATTACTTTGCGAACTATCCCCTCGTCAAACCGCTCTTTGCGGTACAACACAAAAGATTGGTTATAGTGATGGAGATGCTGACTGTGTTCCTGAATCAACCAATGCTGAATCGGGGTCAGCGGTACAACGCCCTCAATATCCTTCTGGTCAATTTTCCTATTCATAGGTTTCAGTTTTGTACTCAGTTCTGCGATCGTTGGATATTTGAAAAGATCCCGAATTTCCATCTTGTATCCCAAAGCCGCTAATTGCGAGGATACTTGAATGGATTTGATAGAGTCGCCACCAAGTTCAAAGAAATGATCCAAAGTCCCAATCTTTTTTTCATGCAAAACATCTTGCCACACAGTCACCAATATCTTCTCGGTGTCCGTTTTGGGCTCCACATATTCCATTTCACTCTGCAAGACGATGTTGATATCCACTAGCGCTTTTCGATCAATCTTTCCATTCGGTGTTACTGGTATTTCATCGAGCTGAACAAAATGGGATGGAACCATAAATGCTGGTAACGATTTTCGCAACGACTCTCTCAATACATTCGATTCCACAGCTTTTGCAGCTACATAGAATGCAACCAGCCTTTTTTGACCGGATTCATCCGCTCTTGCGATAACGACCGCGTCGCGAATATCGCCCATTTTTCGTAATTCCGCTTCGATTTCTTCCAATTCGATACGATTTCCACGTATTTTCACCTGATTATCCAATCGCCTTAAAAATTCAATATCTCCGCTGGGGAGCCATCGAGCCATATCCCCTGTCTTATACATGTTTTCATCGATACAAAACGGATTGGGAACGAATTTTTCATTCGTCAAATCTGGCCGCTTGAAATATCCTTTTCCTACTCCTAGGCCCCCAATATACAGTTCTCCTGGGACACCCACAGGCTGCACATGAAGATTGGCGTCCAGAATATACATCTTCACCCCTGGCAAAGGTTTTCCAATCGGCAAAAATTTGTAATCTTGCTGTTTATCTCTTTCATAATAGGAGGAATCAACGGTAGCCTCCGTCACTCCATAGCTGTTTAAGATTCTCATTGAGCTTCCGTAGCGATCCACAAGCTTGTGAAAGGCATGTAACGGGCATTGATCCGAGCCAAGAATCAATATTTTCATGAAGTCTATGTTGAGCCCATTTTCATAGAGATAGTCCATGAAAGGAAGCACCAGGACGGGAGTCGATTCAAACAGATTAATTTCATACTTTTCCATCAGGTGGTAAAGACGCTCCAAATCCACTCTCGCATCTTTTGGACAAATAACCAGTTTCCCACCGTTTAACAGACATCTCATATAATCCCCAGTAAACACATCAAAAGAAAAACTTGCCCATTGCAAACTCCTGACGGGGAATTCATCCAGCTTGTATTCTTGTTTCCATGCCTGCGCAAGCGAATGAAGCTGTCGGTGTTCAATCATGACTCCCTTTGGCGTTCCCGTAGTGCCTGATGTATAAATCACATAAGCAAGTTGATCAAACTGAACAGGTAACCCCAGATTCGTGTTCTCCTGATGATAGGACTCAACGTCATCAAGCATGATCATTTTTTTGTCAGACTTCACTTTATTGCGTACCGAATGATGCAGCAACAAAACTTCTGCTCCCGAATGTTCCAGCATGTACCGTATGCGCTCTTCTGGATAATCAGGGTCAATAGGGACGTAGGCTCCACCCGCTTTCACAATCGCCAATACGCCAACTATCATCTCTATGGACCGTTCCGCGATGATCCCCACCAATTGATTCGCACGGACGCCCTCAGCTACCAATGTCCGCGCCAGCTGATTCACCCGTTTATTTAGTTCTGAATAAGACAGTTCTTGCTCTTCAAAAGCGAGAGCAATTCGATCCGGGTTTCTCTCCGTTTGCTCCTCGAATAATTCGATGATCGTTTTATGCTCATCCCCATTGGTAAAAGAAACTTCCTTATAGGCAGAGATCATTGCCTGTTTTTCTTCCACTGACAATAATTCGATATGCTTGAAATGAATATCTGATTGGTTGGCTACCTGTTCGATGATGTTGCCCAAGTATCGGAGCATCCGTTGAACCGTTTCTGGCTTAAATAAATCCGTGCGATATTCGACAGTCAAACCCGCTCCATTTTCTAGATCCATGCATACGAGCGATAAATCGAAATTCGTCATGGAATTATAGGATTCAACAGCTGTCATTTCCAAACCATTTATTTTATTTTCTTCTTCCGTTTTTTCAATATATTGGAACATAAAAGAAAAAATAGGATTGCGGCTTACATCTCTTTCCGGGTTAATTTTTTCGACCAATTTATCGAATGGATACTCATGATGCATGTAAGACTCCAGGGCTTGCTGGCGCCAATCGTGCAACGCCTCGATGAAGGTATGCTCCTGATTGACTTCCAGTCTCAACGGGAGTGTGTTAATAAAAAATCCAATGACCTGTTCAATATCCATGTGATTCCGGCCAGCCTCCGGAGTTCCGATGATGATATCCTGTTGATTGGTCAGCTTGGACAGCCAAATGCCTATCGTTGATAAAATCACCATAAACATGGATGCATCATGCTGCTGAGCAATTTCTTGCATCCGGCTAAACGTTTTTTCCGGAATCCGATAAGATTCCATTGCCGAAAAATACGTTTGTACAGGCTGGCGCTGAAAATCTGTCGGCAAGTCCAATACGGGAATCTCTTTTTCGAATGTCTTCAGCCAATACGCTTCTGATTCCCCCAGCTCTCCATGATGAATCGAATGATTTTGCCAGACTGCGTAATCCTTATACTGGATGTTCAATTCCGGCAATGCTGGCTCTATCCCTTGATGCAAGGATTCGTAGATGGTGCCCAAATCCTTCATCAATATCCCCCATGACCATTGATCACTGATCATGTGATGCATGTTCATTAGCAACACATATTTTTCTTCCGCAGCCTTGCATAACTTCACACGAAACAATGTATCCCTGTCAAAATCAAAGCTGGTTTCCGTCTCTTTTTGGATTACCAGATCAATCGCTTCTTGCTTCGACGCTTCTGACTCCTTGGAAAGATCGACAAATGCATAGGTGAAGTCATTGCTCGGCAGCACCTGTTGAACGGGGCGTCCGTCTCTTAACAAAAATTTTGTTCGCAACACTTCATGTCTTTTCACCAGCAACCCGAATGCCTGATGCAGAATACGCTCCTTCAACGGTCCCGTGATATGGTAGATCGTCGGCATATTATAAGCGGTGTTCTCAGGCTCTAGCTGCTGAATGAAAAACAGTCTCCTCTGCGCATGTGACACCGGGTAATACGCTTGCTCTTCTGCCTTTGGAATCGTTGATCGATCATGTTGTGTATGGAACTCTCCTGTGGACAGCGCTTCCTCGGTATGAAACAGGGAGGATAACGCTCGAATGGTTCGATGCTCGAATAAGTCCTTGATGGTAACTTCTATGCCCAGCTCTCTTTTCATGCGCAAGCGAACCTGAATGGTTTTCATGGAGTGCCCGCCAAGCTGGAAAAAGTCATCGTCGATCCCGATGTCCTCTATGTTTAGCACGGTACGCCAGATAGCTGCCAAGCTTCGTTCCAAATCATTGCGCGGAGCGACGAATGCTTCTAGCTTCTTTTGAACCACATCTGTCTCTGGCAATGCTTTTTTGTCTACTTTTCCGTTGCGATTCAGTGGCATTGCATCCAGAATGACGATTCGCTCCGGAATCATATACTCCGGCAAGATCGTTCTGAGATAGGCTTGCAGCTCAGGTTCACTCTGCTGTTCATGCATGACCACATAGCAAACCATTCGGTTCTGTCCATTTTCATCTTCTCGTGCAATCGCTACACACTGTCTCACCAGCGTGTGACGTAAAAGGGCGTTTTCTATCTCGCCGAGCTCTATACGATGTCCGCGTACTTTTACCTGAAAATCAGCACGCGTAACAAATAGGAGTCTCCCATTTGGCAAATAACGTCCCAAATCTCCTGTTTTATACAACCGTACTGTTCTACCCTGCAAAAATGGATTTTCTGAAAAGGCTAGCTCTGTGCGTTCAGCATCATGGAGATACCCGCGCCCTACTCCAGTGCCAGAAATGTAGATTTCTCCGACACAACCAACCGGAACGGGACGCATCCATTTGTCCAGCACATAGTGCTTCATATTGGCGATCGAGCTTCCCAAGGCCACATAAGGATAATCATCATGCGCATACGAACGATCAATGATTTCATGCATCGTATCATCTGAGCACTCCGTAGCTCCATACGTGTTCACTACGATCACATCGGGATACAGGTCTTGCCACTTTTTGCACAGGGTAACTGGCAATCCCTCTCCGGTAGAAATCATGTATTGCAATTGAGGCAAAGCATGCTGTTCCGGTGGAAGAGTCAGTGCAGCATTGTGCAAAGCTTCAATCATCGCCGGCACCATCTGAATCACTGTGACACCATCTCGATTCAAGGCTTGGAGCAATGCATCCGGATCAGTAGCCGTCTCGTTGTCGTAAATCACAAGCTTCCCCCCTGCCATCAAGGGAGCCAGGAATTGCCACACCGATATATCAAAGCAATGGGAAGCATTCTGGACTACAATGCTGTCTTCATTCAGTCCAAGGACATCCATTTTGGCGTAAAGATGATTCAGCATGCCACTATGCTCGATCATTGCCCCTTTTGGCATACCAGTGGAGCCTGAGGTAAAAAAGACGTTTGCCAAATCATCATGTGCTTGGATGATCTCTGGATTCGATGTATCCAACGCTTGCAAAGAAGAAATGTCCGGGCTTGACCCGTCCCCCTTGTTCAGGCAAAACACGACCGGCTTGTGTTCCAATCTGTCTGCCAAGGTCATGCTGCGCGCTTGGAAACGCGCCTCGGTCAGTAAGACCTTCGCCTTGCTGTTATCAAGAATCGTCAGGAGACGTTGATCGGGATGGGCCGTATCAAGCGGAACATAGGCCCCTCCTGCTTTTAGCACAGCCAGAATGCCAATCAGCATGTCGATGCTTCTCTCTGCAAATAGGCAAGCAAGATCATTTCGGCCAAATCCTTGTCTTCGCAACCAATGCGCCAATCGGTTCGAATCCTCATTCAATTCCCGGTAGGTGATGGATTGCTTCCGATAGATAGCAGCAATAGCGTCAGGATTGCGCTTGACCTGCTCTTCTATGATTTGCTGGGCAAATTGCTCCATGCTGCGATTCGACTTCGCAAAATTCCCCATCACCTTCGTCATGATCTCTTGTTCTTCATCCGTCACGATGTTCAGTTCACTGATGTTCCTGTCTGCCTCTGAGCAAATCTGCTCGAGCATATGAATGTAATGGGACTGGAGACGTTCCAGATCGCTCTTGGAGGACGCATTCTCATGGAATATTTGAATCTTCATGAGCTGCCCAACCGTTACGACTATCTCCACTGTATGGAGGCCGCCGCGATAAAGCATGGCAGATTCCTGATGATCTTCTGCACCATTCCGTATCGTCAGTGTCGTTCCAAATATAGGATCAGCTTCTCGGACACCTGCATAGTTACGGACCATATCTAGTGTGGCCATTTCATGTTGCTGCAGTTGTTCCCAGCTTTCCTGAACTTCCTTTACGACATCACCCACTTTTTGATTCGCATGCACTGTCAGGAAGACAGGTAAGCTGTGAGCCAATGGCCCAATAATGGTATTCGCCTCTTTCCATGTTTCGGGTCTGCCAGAGACGGTAACACCTAGAACCAGTTTGTCCTCGCCACTGTACATATTCTCCAGCAAGAACCAAGCAGCCTGAAGGATTGCCTCTATGGATACACGTTGCTCGAATGCCATCCTTTTGATGGACGTGGTTAACACTTCGGTAAGAACAGCGTTGCAACTGAGCGGATGACTTGCTTCCTTCTGTGCCCCCTGTACCGGATAAAACACAGTCTCGCTTTCATAGCCTTGGAATTGATCTGTCCAAAAGCTTTTGACTCTGGAGCCATCTTGGCTTGACTCCCAAGCAACGTACTCTTTGAATGAGGCCCTCTGGTCAACAGATGGTTGCGTACCCCGTACCCGTTTCAGCCATTCCGCTACAAGAAGCTCGCGACTGGCATCGTCCATACATAATGCATGATGGGTCCAGATGAGGACGGATTGATTAGCGTCCATCTGCAAAATCGATACCCGGATTAATGGCCCCTCCTCATACGCAATGGACTCCTGATGGGATGTAAGCGTAGAGAGATACACTTGCTCTTGCTGTTCAGGAGATAATTCCCGTACATCGTGCCAGTCGATGGGAATGGGTAGCTCCTTCAATACGACTTGTACATGTTTATTTTTGAGCTGGCGGAAAACCGTTCGCATCACTGGCGTCTGGCTGACCAATTCCTTCCACGTTTCTTGAACGCGTTCCAGTTCGAGACGGTGCTCGATGAGATAGCGCATGGTTGTCATCTTGTCAGGACGTAATAATTGCTTTTGCACCATGGAAAGCTCTATGACTTCCAGTACGTTCTCTTTTGTTAAATGCTTCAAGCCAGTGCACCTCTTTCGCTACAGAAATAATTGTTCAAAATCATCACTGGTCAGAAATTGGCTGTTCAGATGACTGACTATCTCGCGGATTCTTTGATGCGGCTCGGCTGTCACACTTTCCAACAAGTATTCATATTGGGTGCAGATCCGTTGCACAGTCTCCCTCTTGAATACATTCGCATGATAGGTAATGGCGCCATTTATGTTGTCGTTAGATTCATGGATGCGGAATTGAAAATCAATCGTGGAGGGATCGTTCTCACTCATTTCAAATAAGAGTTGGGGCTCGTGAGGTTTAGGAAAGGACACTTGATGATAATGGGCTTCTTTTAACTTGCTTTGTACTTGCAAAACCAAATCGCCAAGTAGCGGATTGCCTGACAGATCAGCTCGTAAAAGCAAGGCGCTTGGGACATCCTCGCTCTCGTCCCACCCCGCACGAAATGCCAAAGCCAAATCCTCCTTCTCGGTTTCTGCATACAAAAGTACGAGAAATGCGGTCATGAATATCGCATAGGAAGAGGTATCCCAAACTTCAACTAGTTGAGATATCCCATTCTCCTGCAAGCATGCCCATTCAAACGTCTCTTGCTCGAACTTTATTGAGTCGGTAGAGAGCGTGGTGACGTCCTCCGGCAATATCTTGAGGGAAGGTAAATTGGTAAGACTTTTCATCCAATCGTTGGACTGACCTGCATATACAGGGATGCTTTCGCGATCATTTTTCAAAAGATAAAGACTGGTGCGTTCAAAGTCGACAACCCATTTCGCAATGGTTTCTTCATCCAAAATATCCGAATTGTATTCGAATCCTGCCAATACGTCATGATGGTTGTCCTTTTCAACGACCAAACATAAATCATACTGGGATACATCTTTGCCAATCGGATAGGTGCTTACGGTAAGACCATTGCTATCAAAAGTATTTTGCGCATTGCCCAGCATAATGGCTGCATCCTGCTTAATCGCTTTTTGATGGACGAAAGCCGTTGAAAAAAAGGAAGCATATTTTTTATCGCGCTCATATTGCAATTCAGCTGTAATCAAAGAGATTGGATAGTTTTGATACTGTGAACATAAAGACAATTCTTCATGAATCAGCTCTGCCAATTCACGTAGCGAGCTGTTTTTTGGAATTTTGATTCGCAGGGGAAGCATCACCATACACGGCCCCATGATCGTATGAAACTCTCTTTTTGGCCTGCCGTATCTTGGTACGCCAACAATGATGTCGTCTTGCCCAGCTATCCGATAAAGAAAAGCACTAAAAAGGGATAAATAAATGACATCCGTAGGATATTTGTTATGTTTATGATAAGCAATCAACTCATCCCGGAGTTCGCGGGTAAACGTAAAGAATGATATCCCCCCTTTAAACGAAGGGGTACTCGGACGTTTTTTATCTGCCGGTACTTCTAACCTCTCAAGATTTCCGCCCAATTTCTTTTTCCAAAAAGCTCTCGCAGCTTCGCCTTCTTGGCTGGCTATGTAATTCTGTTCCCACTCCACAAAGTCTGCGTACTGGTGTATTTGAGGTTGCAACTCGTGATCATTGCCGGTTATCAGTAGCTGGTAGATCATCGTAAATTCATCGAGCGTGAGCGAGACACTCCACCCATCAAAGCAGATATGGTGATACTTGAAACTTAAAATACTGCCGCTATCTTTATAATCCAGCAATCTGCAACTGAATAACGGCCCCTCTTCCAGCGTAAAAGGCTTGCTGAACTCTTGGTTAAAATATTCTCTAATCATCGTGTCGTCCCAGGTAGCGGAAGACACATGTTCAAAATCCACTACGGACTCGCTATATACTTTTTGGATGGGCTCGTCTTCCAAAACAAAAATGGATCGATAGATTTCGTGGCGTTTCACGATCTCGCAAAGAGCACGGATCGTAACCGATACATCCAATCTACTTTCGAATCGGAACAGATACTGCTCCTGATAATAGGGACTCATTGGATAGACCAAATAGTGTAGATAGTAATCTTTTTGAGCCTCAGACAGAGGGATGGTTTTGATAAAAGTTTTATCCATCATTCGTAGTCTCCCCGAAACGCAACTGCGTAATGGTTGGGCATGCTGCTCTCACCAGCATGCCCCAACAGTCATAAACTAGTTAGCTGAACAGTTCATTGAAATCATATTCTTCAACCAAGTTTATTTGAGACAAGCGCTGCATTGGATTGTGAATCATTTGGCAGATGACATGCTTTAGCTGATCCAGTAACGTATCCATGGCATTCTCGCTGAATGCTTCCGTGTTGTAATGTGCCGTTAACATCAGTTGGTCACGACGCGTGGACAAAAATAGCATCATATCCAATTGATCATCTTGAACGAAGTGACTGCCTTCATATGTTTTGATAATCGTTTCATCCAGAAAACGACGTAACGGACATTCCGTAAAGGTAATTTCATCTAATTCAGGCTGATTGTTCGATACGTGTTGTCCAATAAAAACAATGGAATACAAACTCTTCTTATCTCCTGTGGCAGCTTGTTGATCCTCTACGACCAAATTGTACGGATACTCTTGATTCTCGTACGCTCCATATGCGGTTTCTCTGGTTCTGTTCATCATTTCCAGTATGGTCGGGTTGCCAGACAAGTCTGTACGCATGGCGACCGGATTGATTAGCGGACCAATAATTCCTTCAAGGTCCGTCTGGGTACGACCAGATAAAGTCGATCCGACAGTAATGATGGGTTGATCTGTGAGGAGTGACAACCAAATGTTGATCGCCGTCAACAAGCTCGTATAGACGGTACCACCAGCCATTCGAGTCAATTCTAAAAGCGATTGTCCCGTCACTTGCTCAATGGGTAGCGATGCCACGTTTGAAATTCGGTTGCCGTGAGTGAGTGAATGTGTCTCTCGCGGTATGAACGGCGCATCTACATTTTGTTGCAGCTGTTTTAACCAATAGTCCCGTTGTCGGTTCAGTTCTCCATTTTGCAATCGTGCTTGCTGCCACAGGGTGTAATCCATATAATCCAATGGTTTGGAAAACTCCTTTTGCACACCACTCTCTACTTGTTGATAAATGCCCGCGAGATCATTCATAAACACATCTAACGACCAGCCATCAAATCCAATATGATGAGCACTCAAGATGAGGAAATGCTTCGTTGGTGTGACTCGGTACAAAGTCATCCGGAAGAAAGACTCTCGCGAAAAATCAAATGGCTTGTACAGAGCAGATTGCAAATCCATTTTGATACGCTGCTCGCCTTCCGTCACAGATAATGAAGACAAATCTACAAACGCATTCTCCACCTCAAGGTCGTCATGCACTTTTTGATACAATTGCCCTTCGTTTTCTATAATCGTCGTGCGCATGATTCTGTGACGTTCAAACATGAGGCCCATAGACCTGTGCATAGAATGACTGTCAACGGGACCAGCTACTTCAAAGAGGTAAACCCCTCCTACTGCTTCTTGGTCACTGAATTTTGCATGGAACCATTGTCTTCTTTGCCCGTGGGATACTTCGAACAAGGAGACATCTGTCTGATTTTCTACTCGCGATACTTCAAGGATGCGGGTACTCGTTTCACTGCCTTGCTTGATCTCAGATATACGAGCGGCAATCGTTTCAATGGTTGGAAACTCAAATATCGTGCGCAAAGGTATGTCCATCCCAAAAACGGTTCGCATGCGGGAAATGACTTGCGTAGCCAATAAGGAATGTCCACCTCTATCAAAGAATGAGTCCTTGATCGAAATCTGATCTACCTGTAATATATCGCACCAGATGGAGTGTATAAGTTCCTCAGGTATCGTGCGCGGCTCAATGATCGAGAAATCGCTTGGTTTCACATCCGGCAATTTCAGTCTATTTCGGTCAATTTTTCCACTCGTAGTTTTAGGAATGCTGTCCAACTTCATGAAATAAGTTGGAATCATATAAGCAGGCAAATGCTCCTTCAGGAATGCCCGCCATTCGTTTACATCCCCGTCCCCTACGATATAAGCAGCCAATTCGGTAGCTGACCTGTCGTTTTTAACAGAAATAACGGCTACTTCACGAACAGACGGATGCCTACTTAATGTGGATTCGATTTCACCCAATTCAACCCGCATGCCCCTAATCTTGATTTGATTATCTTTTCTGCCTACGAATTTAATGTTGCCCGAAGGCAGGAAGTACCCCTTGTCTCCGGTTCGATATATTCTTTCTCCTGGTACAAACGGATTCTCCATAAATACTTCTTGAGTTTTCTCGCTATTATGCAGATAGCCTCTGGCCAATCCAAGGCCACCAATATAAAGGTCGCCAATGACGCCAATTGGGACAGCCTTCATATTTTGGTCAAGAACATAGACTCTGTTGTTATCAATCGGCTTGCCTACACTCACACAATCCTTTTCCAACACGTCCATTGGCGAGCATGTGTAAAGGGTGGAATCGATCGATACTTCTGTGGCCCCCCACGTATTATGGAGTTTGGCATTTAGCTTTTTAAAGAACTTGCCTACTGTTTCGGGTAATAGCGCCTCACCACTGGAGATGACATTTTTTAATTTGTGCAATTTGGATGCATCCTCTGGAGTAAGGGCGTCCACAAACATATTGAGCATGCTCGGTACAAATTGAATGCACGCTACCTGATAGTGAATAGCAGCCTGGATAATCGCCTCAGGGTCCCGATGCAGCCATGGTTCCAATAGTGATATCCGTCCCCCAACAGACAATGGCCAAAAAAACTCAACAGCTGCATCATCAAATGTTAATGTGGTTTTTTGCAGAACAGACTCGCCCTGTTCCAAGCCATGTTGTCGCTGCATCCATAACATGCGATTTACCCAACCATAATGGTGGTTTTCAACGCCTTTCGGATTTCCCGTCGATCCTGACGTGTAATAAATCGAAACCAAATCTGTCGGTTTTACGGTTTGCTCCGGCAATCCCTCCG
Organism: Brevibacillus sp. IT-7CA2; assembly: GCF_949767855.1. NCBI lineage: Bacteria > Bacillati > Bacillota > Bacilli > Caryophanales > Paenibacillaceae > Brevibacillus > Brevibacillus sp. IT-7CA2. The sequence goes on along the minus strand of NZ_CATKQT010000044.1, from coordinate 83,738 downwards.
GCATGCTTGCTATTTTTTCTTTTTCCGCTTGGGAATCTATACATCTAACATGGGTGGCTTGTCCAAACAGGTTCATGAACTCCAGCTCAGATATACAAATGTTGGTTTTGGAGCTTTCCAACAGTTTCGTCATCCTCGCTTGCGGCATTTCAGTATCCAAGGGGAGAAATACTCCGCCAGCCTTTACGATGCCGAGAATCGAGATGACAAGCTCAATGGAGCGATTCATACATATCCCGACAGGCGTATTGGGTCCAACCCCCAGCATAATCAGGTAGTGCGCCAACTGGTTAGAACGTCTATCCAGTTCTTGATAGGTCATTTTTTCACTACCATATTCAGCTGCGATGAGTTCCGGTGTCTTTTTTGCTTGTTCGATGAACAAATCATGCAAACATGTATTCTCCGGAATGGCGACTGCTGTATCATTCCACTCCACGAGGATTTTGTGACGTTCTTTCTCGCTCAACAATTCTAACAAGGCCATCGACACGTCCGGTGCGTTCACCAGCTCTTGCAACCAATTCGCGAAGTGCTCTGTCATTTTTTCAATCGTGGATGGATCAAATAGATCCGTGTTGTAGATCATGTTCATCTCGAGACCGGCCTCAGACTCACCCATGGATAACTGAAGATCAAATTTCGCCACATTGATCTGGACCGGCATTTTTTCTAATTGCCCACTAGACGTGCGATAGACATCCGCTTTCATTTCTGCCCATGTGAACACCGTCTGAAATACCGGGGAGTAGCTAGTATTGCGTTCCAGTTGCAGCATTTCTACGATTTTTTCAAACGGAACATCCTGGTACTCCTGTGCCTGTAGAGCTTTTTCTTTTACTTGGGCAAGCAATTGCTTGAACGTTGGATTGTCTTGGAGGTTCGCCCGGTAGACGAGCGTATTGACGAAAAAGCCAATCAATCCTTCGATTTCCTTTACATTTCGGTTCGCTATGGGGCTGCCCACCAAAATATCTGTCTGTCCGGTATATCTGGATAAAAAGCCTTGGTAAGCGGCCATCAGAGTCATGAATAAGGTCGTATTCTCTTGCCGACTGAGTGCTTTCAGCTTCTCAAGCAGTTCAGTTGCCAGCACCATCTTATGCATATTTCCGGCATAAGTTTGGATGTTTGGTCTTGGTCGATCGATTGGTAATTGCAAGACAGGAAGCTCCCCGGACAACTCGGCTTTCCAATAGTCCAGTTGTTTGCCTATCACTTCATCCGTCAGCCATTCGCGCTGCCATACGGCGAAATCAGCGTATTGAATTGGCAATTCTGCCAGCTCCGCACGTACCCCACTCTCTGCTTCCTCGTACAGGGCCAGCCATTCTTCCAATAAGATATCCTCTGACCAGCCATCCGTAATGACGTGATGTATCGTGCACAGCAAAAGGAACTCATCCTCTTCAGCGACGATTAGCTTGGCTTGAATTAAAAGTCCCCGCTGTAGATCAAACCTTCTGTCTGCTTCCTGCATGATAGTATCGTGGATTTGCTCTTCTTTTTCGGCGGCAGATCGATCGCGTAGATCAATCACCGGCAACATTCGATACACATGGGGTTCAATGACCTGGTAAGGCTGACCTCCTTCATTCGAAAACACAGTGCGCAAGATGTCATGGCGTTGCAGAAGTGCATTCCATCCCGTTTCCAGCGCCTGCACATTCCACTGCCCTGTTAAGCGCCACATGTATGGAACGTTGTACGCTGTACTCTCCGGCTCTAATTGATGTAAAAACCATAGACGCTGCTGGGCATGCGATAACGGCAGCTTTTCTAGATGCGAGGCTTTCGCAATAGCTGGTGTCTGTTCTCTTTTTCCATCCCGGCCCAGATCCATGATTTTGGCATCTAGGCTTGCGATCGTCGGGCATTCAAACAGGATGCGCAACGGGATAGACAGTTGGAAAGCTTCCTGCAAGCGGGAAATGACCTGCGTCGCAAGCAACGAGTGACCACCCAACTCGAAAAAGGAATCGTGGATACTCAATCGTTCCGTTTCTGTTTTTAAAACTTCACGCCAAATCGATGCGATCCGATTCTCTGTATCCGTGCGTGGTGCGACAAATTCATCCTTCATCGTGCGCATTTCTGGTAGCGGCAATGCTTGACGGTCCACCTTCCCGTTAGCTGTCAGTGGGAAAACGTCCATTTTCACAAAATAGGAAGGGACCATGAAAGACGGCAATTGTTCACTCGCATATCGTCTCCATTCATCGACATCTCCGTCTCCCGCGATATAAGCAATCAGACGTTTATCATCCGCTCCATATTCGTGTACAAGGACGACGGCATCTCTTACGCTCTCATGCTGGTTGAGGACTGCTACAATCTCACCAAGCTCGATCCGGTTCCCTCTTATTTTCACTTGATTATCTTTTCGACCGATAAATTCGATTCCTCGCCCCGGCACATATTTCACCAGATCGCCCGTCCTGTATAATCTCGCTTCAGGGTCTGAATGAAATGGATGCGGAATAAATTTCTCTTGGTTCATCTCCGGTCGATTCCAGTATCCGAAAGCTAGTCCCTTGCCTCCCACATACAATTCCCCCACGAGACCGTCAGGAACTACCTTTAACATTTCGCTTAAGATATACACCTCTGTATCATCGATCGGTCGACCGATTGGAACGGAGTGCTGGATTGCGCTCTTATTTTTTATAGGATAATAGCAAGTAAATGTCGTGTTTTCTGTCGGGCCATACCCGTTAATCACCAATGTATCTGGTAATATATCCAAGGCACGTTGCGCATGCTTGGCGGACACGATGTCGCCGCCAGCCAGTAATTGACGCACCCCTTTTAAATCTTCGATCCGGTAATCGATCATTTGATGAAAAACACCTGCGGTTAGCCATAGCGTGCTGATTTTCTCGTCACGCAACACCTGTCCCAACTCTTCAAGAGACAGACCGTGAAATGGATAAATCACCAATTTCGCGCCATTTAGCAAGCTCCCCCATATTTCGAAGGTCGCCGCATCAAATGAGATCGACGCGAGTTGCAGCATGGTTTCATCCGGTGTGAGTGATACATAAGAGACTTGCTTCGTAAGTCGGATCACCCCTCGATGAGGGATGAGTACCCCTTTGGGATTTCCTGTCGAACCGGACGTATACATCAAATAGGCAAGGCTCTCCGAATTCATATTCTCGCCTACATTCGCATCTGATTCCTTGTTGATCTCGCTAGCGTCTAGATCGGGACAAACGATTTTCAATCCGTCCGGCAGTCTGGACATCAAGCTTTCTTGTGTCAGTACAATTGAAATGCTTGCATCATGCAGCATATAAAGCAATCGTTGCTCAGGGTAGGCAGGGTCAAGCGGAACATAGGCACCGCCTGCCTTTAAAATAGCAATCATACTGATGATCATTTCAAACGAGCGACCCATGTACAAGCCAACTCGGCTCTCTGCTCCTACTCCGCACTTTCTTAAATAATGCGCCAATTGATTTGCTCTGCTATTTAGCTCTCTATAGGACAGGCTAGTGCCTTTGTATGCTAATGCAGTGGCGTCAGGATGAAGCTCCACTTGTTCTTCAAATAATGTGGAGATGGAATCTTGCATGGAGACAGTAGCCCCATCATTTTTTCCAAAGCCACTGCTAGTGTGATTCCATTCGAGTAAGAGTTTGTGACGTTCTTCCTCGGTTAACAATTCCAGCAAAGCAATCGGCATATCCGGTGCATTTACAAGTTCTTGTAACCAATACGCGAAGCTGTCTGTCATTTTTTCAATCGTGGATGGATCAAATAAATCCGTGTTGTAGATCATGTTCATCACAAGGCCGTCTTCGGACTCACCCATAGATAACTGAAGATCAAATTTTGCCACATTGATCTGAACTGGCATTTTCTCTAATTGTCCACTGGACGTGCGATAGACATCTGCTTCCATTTCAGCCCATGTGAACACCGTCTGAAATACCGGGGAGTAGCTTGTATTGCGCTCCAATTGCAACATCTCGACGATTTTTTCAAACGGAACATCTTGGTACTCCTGTGCCTGTAGAGCTTTTTCTTTTACTTGGGCAAGCAATTGCTTAAACGTAGGATTGTCTTGGAGGTTCGCCCGGTAGACGAGCGTATTGACGAAAAAGCCAATTAATCCTTCGATTTCCTTTACATTACGGTTCGCAATGGGGCTGCCCACTAAAATATCGTTTTGTCTGGTATATCTGGATAAAAAGCCTTGGTAAGCAGCCATCAGAGTCATAAATAAGGTGGTATTCTCTTGCCGACTGAGCGCTTTCAACTTCTCAAGCAATTCGGATGCTAGTACAATTTTATGCATACTTCCGGCATAGGTTTGAATGCTTGGTCTTGGTCGATCGATCGGCAATTGCAAGACAGGAAGCTCTCCGGACAACTCCGCTTTCCAATAGTCGAGTTGTTGGCCCATCACCTCATCCGTCAGCCAATCGCGCTGCCATACCGAGAAATCAGCGTATTGAATCGGCAATTCTGGCAGCTCCGCACGAGTTCCACTTTCTACTTCCTCATAAAAGGACAGCCATTCTTCCAATAAGATATCCTCTGACCATCCATCAGTAATGCCATGATGCATCGTGCACAGCAAAAGGAACTGATCCTCTTCAACGACGATTAATTTGACTTGAATCAAAGGTCCTCGCTGTAGATCAAACCTTTTGTCTGCTTCCTGTTCGATATAGTCGTGGATTTGCTCTACTTTTTCGGCAGCAGGTCGATCGCGTAGATCGATCACTGGTAACGTTTGATACATATAGGGTTCAATGACCTGGAAAGGTTGGCCCCCTTCATTCGAAAACACAGTGCGCAAGATGTCATGGCGTTGAAGGAGTGCATTCCAGCCCGTTTCCAGTGCACGCACATTCCACTGCCCTGTTAAACGCCACATGTGAGGAACGTTATAGGCCGTACTCTCCGGCTCCAATTGATGTAAAAACCATAGACGCTGCTGGGCATGCGATAACGGCAGCTTGTCTCGATGAGAGGCTCTCGTAATAGCTGGTGTCCGTTCTCTTTTGCCATCCCGGCCAAGCTCCATAATTTTGGCATCTAGGCTTGCGATCGTCGGGCATTCAAACAGGATGCGCAACGGGATAGACAGATGAAAGGCATCCTGCAAGCGGGATATGACCTGCGTCGCAAGCAGCGAGTGTCCGCCCAAATCGAAGAAGGAGTCATGGATGCTAAGACGCTCCACCTTTAAAATTTCATGCCAAATCTCTGCGATCCTATTCTCTGTATCCGTACGTGGTGCAACAAATTCATCCTTCATCGTGCGCATTTCTGGCAACGGCAATGCTTGACGGTCTACTTTCCCGTTAGCTGTGAGCGGGAAAGCGTCCATTTTCACAAAATAGGAAGGGACCATAAAAGGCGGCAATTGTTCATTCGCATATCGCTTCCATTCATCGACATCCCCGTCTCCCGCGATATAAGCAATCAGGCGTTTATCATCGGATCCATATTCATGTACAAGGACGACGGCTTCCCTAACGCTCTCATACTGATTGAGAACAGCTATGATCTCACCGAGCTCGATCCGGTTCCCTCTTATTTTCACTTGATTATCTTTTCGCCCGATAAATTCGATTCCTCGCCCCGGCACAAATTTCACCAAATCGCCTGTTCTGTACAATCTCGCTTCAGGATCTGTCTGAAAGGGATGCGGAATAAATTTCTCTTGATTCAACTCCGGTCGATTCCAGTATCCGAAAGCGAGTCCCTTTCCCCCCACATATAATTCGCCCACAAGACCAACAGGAACGAGCTTTTGCTTATCGTTTAGGATAAAGACCTCGGTATCATTGATTGGTCGACCGATCGGAACGGAATGTTGAATCTCGCTCTTCTGTTTTATGTGATAAAAGCAAGTAAATGTCGTGTTTTCTGTCGGGCCATATCCATTAATCACAAGTGTATCTGGTAACATGTCTAAGGCTCGTTGGGCATGCTTGGCGGACACGATGTCGCCGCCCGTCAACAATTGACGCACCCCTCTTAAATCTTCGATCCGGTAATCGATCATTTGATGAAAGACGCCTGCGGTTAGCCATAACGTGCTGATTTTTTCATCAAGCAGCACTTGCCCCAGCTCGTCCAGAGACAGACCGTGATATGGATAAATCACCAATTTCGCGCCATTTAGCAAGCTCCCCCATATTTCAAAGGTCGCCGCATCAAATGAGATCGACGCGAGTTGCAGCATGGTTTCATCCGGTGTGAGCGATACATAAGAGGCATGCTTCGTAAGTCGGATCACCCCTCGTTGAGGGATAAGTACCCCTTTGGGATTTCCTGTCGAACCGGACGTATACATCAAATAGGCAAGTCTTTCCGAAGTCGCACTCTCGCCTACATTCGCATCTGATTCCTTGTTGATCTTGCTAGCGTCCAGATCGGGACAAACGATTTTCAATCCATCTGGCAGTCTGGGCACCAAGCTTTCTTGTGTCAGCACAATCGAAATGCTTGCATCTTGCAGCATATAAAGCAACCGTTGCTCAGGGTAGGCAGGGTCAAGCGGGACATAGGCCCCGCCTGCCTTTAAAATAGCGACCATACTGATGATCATTTCAAACGATCGATCCATGTACAAGCCAACTCGGCTCTCTGCTCCAACCCCGCACGATTTTAAATAATGCGCCAATCGATTCGCTCTGCTGTTAAGCTCCTTGTAGGTAAGGCTTGCATCTTTGTATACCAATGCAATGGCATCAGGATGAAGTTCCACTTGTTCTTCAAATAATGCAGTAATGGAATCTTGCATACAGCACCTCCTAATGATTACTCCACATTTCCAGCAGTTGTTTTTCTTCCTCTTCTGAAATCAATCGCAAGCCTTCTATTGACTCCTCAGGATATGCCATCACTTGTTCGAGCCAATTCACAAAATGTCCGATCATTCGTTCTATGCTGGACGGATTAAATAGGTCTGTATTGTAGCCAAATGAAATCGTCAACGAGTGCTCAGAATTGACTTCTATTGAAATCGACAAATCAAATTTGGCAACCTTGATGGTGCTTTTCACTGGCTCAATTTTTCGATTTGGCCATTGCTTTACGTTTCTCAAGTGGTTCTGCATCGTAAAAATCGTTTGGAAGACAGGGGAGTAGCTTGCATTTCGCTCTGGCTGAAGAGCCTCTACTATTTTTTCAAAGGGCACATCCTGATTTTCTTGCCCGCACAACGTTTTTTCTTTGACTTGGGCCACCAATTGCCTGAAGTTTGGATTGTCTTCGACGTTCACTCTGTAAACCAGCGTGTTTACAAAGCACCCGATTAACCCTTCCATTTCTTTTCGAGTACGATTCGCAACCGGGCTTCCTACTAAAATATCTGTTTGCCCGGTATAGCGAGAGAGAAAGCCCTGATAGGCAGCCAGCAATGTCATGAACAGGGAAGCACCCTCTTGCTTACTGAAAGCTTTTAGCTTTTCTAATAATGCAGGTGCCAAATCGATATGCTGCATGTCCCCTGCATACGTTTGAATGGCTGGTCGTGGACGATCGAATGGCAACTGAAGCACCGTAAGATCGTCCGCAAGTTCATTTTCCCAATACGCCACTTGCTCTTTCATCGTCTCATCCGATAGCCATTGTCTTTGCCATACAGCAAAGTCCCCGTATTGAATGGATAACGGTGGCAGATCGGCAGGCGTTCCGCTGACTGCTTCTTCATAAAACGCCATCCACTCGTCCAACAAGATATCCTCTGACCAGCCATCGAAAACAATATGATGTACGGTACAAAGAAGAACATACTCCGATTCATCCTGCTTAATCAGCTCGGCTTCAATCAACGGTCCTTGACTCAAGTCGAATACGCGATCAGCACTCCGTTGAATAGAATGCTGGACCTGCTTTTCTCTTTCATCCGCGGAGAGACTGCTTACATCCATAACAGGCAATGATCTTGGTTGATGCGGCTTAACGAGCTGTACAGGGACGCCATTTTGTTTTGCGAATACGGTACGAAGCATTTCGTGACGTTCAACCAATTGGTTAAATCCTGTTTCTAATCCTGCAACATCCCACGAACCGCTTAAGCGCCATACATAAGGGATGTTATAGACGTTGCTTCCGGGCTCCAGTTGGTCAAAAAACCACAACCGGTGCTGCGCAAAAGATAACGGGATCGGTTCCGTTCTATCCACTTGCAGGAGCGCAGGCAAATGAACCATTTTCTCTCCTTGTCGCAATTCGGTTAGCCGCTTAGCCAAGCCCTCAATGGTCGGGCAATCAAAGATCGCTCGGAGAGGTAGATGTTGACCAAACACTTCTCGTATGCGCGATACAACCTGTGTTGCCAACAGGGAATGTCCGCCCAATTCAAAGAACGAATCAAATACCCCAATTTGGTTTACTCTTAAAATTTCACTCCATATGAGTGCGAGCAATTCTTCCGTTGAGTTTCGCGGCGCTGTGTAGTGATGGCTTACAATGTGGATCTCAGGCAGTGGCAATGCTTTACGATCTAATTTCCCACTCGATGTGAGCGGCATTTCCCCCACCCGTACAAAATAAGAAGGAATCATATAAGGCGGTAACTGTTTCTGCAAATGACTTTTTAGTGTCTCGACCTCTGATGCCCCACTATAATAAGCAATTAATCGTTTATCCCCCGGCTCATATTCATGGGCAATGATTGCAACTTCTCCTGCCCCTTGCTGCTTCCTCATAACCGCTTCGATTTCACCTAATTCAATCCGATAACCGCGAATTTTCACTTGATTATCCATACGCCCGATATACTCAATATTGCCGTCTGGCATCCACCGCGCGTAGTCGCCTGTCTTGTATAGCCTTTCAGATAGATTGCCAAAAGGATTCGGGACAAAACGTTCAGCTGTTAACTCGGGCTTTCCAATATACCCTCGTGCAAGACCAATACCCCCAATAACCAATTCTCCCATCACGCCTACTGGTTGCAGGTCCCCTTCCTTATTGAGGATGTAAGCTTGAATATTATCCATAGGCTTACCAATAGGGATTACCTTGCTATCGGCCTGGCAATCATAGTAGGTCACTTCAATTGTCGTTTCCGTAGGACCATACAGATTGATGAGAGTCGTATGATTCCGTTGCCCGATTAATTGATGAAAACGTTGAACCTGTTCCGTACTCAAAGCTTCCCCGGTCGTATAAACTCGCTGTAAAGTTTTGATTTCCTCTGCGCAATCCACGTTCTCCAAATGGTCTAAAAAGATGCTGAGCATAGATGGAACAAAATGAATATAAGTTACTTGGTGCTGGGCAACCGTTTTGATAATAAGCTCCGGGTCTTTCTCTGCATGGGGTGCGAGGAAACATAGTTTGCTGCCAGTGAAAAACCATAGGACTAACTCCGTTACGGAAACATCAAAACAATAGGGAGTTTTTTGCATAATGGTGTCATGCTCGTCCATGGGATAGCGATGGACCATCCAGTTCATCCGATTGACAACCGAGCAATGTTCGATCATGACTCCTTTTGGTGCTCCCGTCGAACCTGAGGTATAGATGACGTACGCCAAATTATTCGAATGGGCAATGGACTCAAGATTATCGCATTCCACATCCTGATCTGACCTATTCTCTTCCAATAACAGAACGGGTCCATTAAAATCGATCGCTGTCTTGAATTTCTCTTGCATGACGACGACCTTCGTATCGCTATCCCGGAGAATATAGGACAGTCTTTCTTTCGGAGCCACTGTGTCCATCGGCATGTACGCTCCACCCGCTTTTAGAATGGCAAGAATACCAATCATCATGTCGGGAGAACGCTCACTCATTAACCCCACTAATGTATCGGGCTTCACTCCCAGATTTCGCAATTTGCTTGCCAGGAAGTTTGCCCTGTTGTTTATTTGCCTGTAGGTCCATTGTTCGTTGCCGAATACAACCGCCATTCGCTCTGGCGTCCGGGCAGCTTGCTCCTCGAATATTTGATGGAGCGTTTTCTGATCCTCAAACGCAACTTCCGTGGCATTCCACTCTTGGAGGATTTGGTTCTGCTCAGAAGCGGTCAGCATAGGCATGGAATGCAACGTCCGGTCATTGTGCGTAAGAACGCTTTTCAGCAATTCAATATAATGCGCAAACATGCGGCGCATAGTAGATTCGTCATACAAATCCGTATTGTATTCCCAGTCAAGGCTTATACTTCCGTATTCATCCTTTGTTAAAAGGGAAGAAGCGAGCTCCTCGTGATTCGTCACTACGACGTTGATATCAAATTTGGCCGATCCGTTGCTAATGCCTTCGGTGAGTTGAATATTCAGATTGGATACAGGTAGATGAGTGACTTTTGCATCCTGGAAACTAAACATGACTTGGAATAGAGGGTTGCGGCTTTGATCACGCTTCAGCTTTAAGGCATCGACTACTTGATCGAAAGGAATCTCTTGATTCTCGTACGCTTCCAAAGCTGACATCTTCACGTCTTGCAATACATCCCGGAACGTCATATTGTCGGTAAATTGCTGACGGATCACAATATTGTTAACAAACATCCCGATCAATTCTTCCGTGTCTTTCCAGCGCCGATTCGCGATACCCGAACCTACAATAATGTCTTCTTGATTGGAATAACGATGGAGCAAGGTTTGAAACGTAGCCATCATGACCATGAATAAGGTCGTGTTTGTTTTCATGCAGTAATCACGCAGTTGAAGATACAGTTCTTCCGGTATTAATTGGGTGAACATATTCCCGTTAAAGGTTTGATTTACTGGTCGTGGCCTGTCAGTGGGCAGTTCCAGAACCCCATTGGCCCCTTGCAGTAGATTCCTCCAGTACGATAACTGCTTGTTTTCCTTACCGCGCTTAAACAACTCATTTTGCCACACGCAATAGTCTGCGAATTGAATCGGCAACTCAGCCAATGGAGATGGTTTATTTTCAAGATAGGCACTGTACAGCGTAAACAGCTCTTTTAAAAATTTGCGGAACGACCATCCATCATGAATCAGATGATGCTCCACAAACAGAATGACGGACTCCAACTCAGAAATCTTGTAAACAATCCAGCGGGCTAATGGCAGCTGCGCGATATCAATCGGATTTTTGATCTCCATTTGGATCAATCTATGGACTTCAGCGGCACGATCACTCTCAGGTAAGTGCGAAACATCCATAACAGGCAATTCCACATCGAATGGTTCATAGATCACTTGATACGGTTGCCCATTTTTCTCATGAAATACGGTTCGGAATATTTCATGTCTGCGTACAATCTCCGTAAAACATTTATTGAGAATGGGGAGCTCCAGCATCCCACGCACTTTCATTGTGGCTTGAAAAATATAAGCCAAATTATTAGCGCTTAACTGTTCTAAAAACCACACTCTTTCTTGCGAATAAGAAAGCGGCAATTCTCGATCTCGTGATACCCTCTTTATGGCAGGTAATGTATCCACTGCATTTACCTCATCTGCGGCAGTTACGATCGGCACGATGCTCCGAATCGTCGGATGTGTAAACAAAGCAGATAACGGAATCTCTTTCTTGAAAAGAGCACGAATTCTGGCAATAACCTGAGTCCCCAACAGCGAATGTCCGCCTAATTCAAAGAAATTATCCTCGACTCCAATCTCATCGTATCCGAACAAATCCTTCCAAATGTCCAAGAGCTTCGTTTCCCATTCTGTTTCCGGTTTTACATATTCCGTCGAAACATGCGGGCGACTATTGCCTACCTCTGGCAGTGACTTACGATCAATTTTTCCGCTGGGCGTAAGCGGGAAAACATCCATTTTCACAAAATAGGCCGGAACCATAAACTCTGGAAGCTGAGCCTTCAGATAATCACGCCATTCTGTTACCGTTCCAGACCCTATCACATAAGCGATCAGCTTGTTATTTTCATAGGCGTCTTTTTTCGCCACAATGATTGCTTGTTCAACAGTCGAATGATTGCCTAAAGTGACTTCAATTTCCTCCAGCTCAATTCTGTACCCTCTCACTTTTACCTGGTTGTCATTCCGCCCGATATACTCCAAGTTTCCGTCGGCCAAGTACCGAACCAAATCTCCCGTTCGATACAAATGCGAGTCTGATCCCGCACAATACGGGTTGGAAATAAAGCGTTCCTTTGTCAAATCAGGACGGTTCAAGTAACCTCTTGCTACGCCTGATCCGCCGACATAGAGTTCTCCAGTAACTCCAACAGGTTGGATTTGCAAATGCTCGTTCAACACGTATAACTGTGTATTGGCATTCGGTTTCCCAATGGGTATTTGCGTGTGTGTTTCACCTGGATGGCATTTGAAGCTGGCAACCTCGACTGTCGTCTCTGTCGGCCCATAAGTGTTGTATAAGGTTGTACCATGAGGAATGGTCAAAAGATCGATACTTTTCGTAACAACAGGAGGCGGAAGCACTTCCCCCCCAACCGTGATGTATTTCAAGGAGGATAATGCAGAAGAAGAACTATGATTTTCTATATAATCCAATACGGCTTTCAGCATAGACGGCACAAACTCAAGATGGGTAATTTGATGCGTTTCAACTGCTTTCACAAGCAAAGCGGGGTCTTTCTCATCGCTGTTCAGGAGGATGTACAAGCTAGCACCTTTCAACATCCACCAAAAGAGTTCCCAAACAGAAGCATCAAAGGAAACAGACGTTTTTTGCAAAAGCCTGTCCGTCTGTAATAGCGGACTCCGACTCTCCAGCGTTTGAAGAAAATTCATAACGGAATGATGCTCAATCATTACGCCCTTCGGATTTCCTGTCGAACCGGAGGTATAAATGACATAAGCAAGATTGTGGCCGTTTACTTCCATTGCAGGGGGCTCCGTGCTTTCATTCGACAAGATTTTGTAATAATCCGACAATTTAACCACTTTTATTCCGTCAGGCACTTTCGTCGCGGACGCTTCATCCGCAATCACTACTTTCAAAGCTGCATCTTCCAAAATATAGTGGAGTCTTTGAACGGGATAAGCAGGATCGATCGGTACATAAGCGCCTCCTGCTTTCAACACACCCAATATGCTCACGATCATTTCAATGGAACGCTCTTGGCATATTCCCACCAGCACTTCACTCGTTACGCCAATCTTTCGGAGGTAATTCGCTAATTGATTTGAGCGGAGATCCAATTCCCTATAGGTCATCTTCTCTTGCTTAAAAACGAGCGCAATAGCATCGGGATTCCGATTGCCTTGGAAGTAAAAGGCAGCCAAGATTGTGTCAGGAACATTCGTGGGTTCATCCTTCCTGCACCACTCGTCTACCAATTCTCTCTCTTGGTTTTTGGTTATCAGTCTCAATAAATCGATAGGAGTTTCGACATTAGTGATTACTTGTTCGATCCAGTTACAAAAATTCTCGATCATTCGTCGTATCGTTTGTTGTGTAAACAGGAAGGAATTATATGTAAATGTGATGCGCATTCCCTCAGCCTCTTCGACATCAACACGCAGCTCTACATTTTCTATTTGGGAATCGACAGGAAGTTTGCCATCCTCATCCCCAGCTTTTCTCACTCTTAAAAAGGTATGAAATAATTTCGTAGCTTCGGAGTTATTGGCAAGCTTCTCCTCAATCCCATTCTCTCTGACTTCGTTCAACAGCTGCTTAAAATTCGTCGTTCCAGCAACAATCACTCGACTTGCAAAAAAGGCAGAACTATCACCCGCTATCGCACCAATCCGAATGTCGTTTTGCCCCGTATATCTGTAAAGATAGCTATGGTATGCAGCCAAGAATAGAGTAAACATGTTGGTCTCTTCTTGTATGCAAAGTAAACTCACTTTCTCCCCTACCGTTTTTGACAGCTCAAACGATTGCGTCTCTTCCGCATAGCGAGCATTCTTATGTCTGGGGACATCAAACGGAAGCTGCAGTAATGGAGCCTCTCCTGCCAATTCTGAAAGCCAATGATTCACTTGATCTTCCATAGTCATGGTTATCCTCCCTTTTTGAGCTTGATACTGAAGGGGGAACCCTCTAAAATTATGAAGTTCCTCTCCCGCTCTGCTTGATCAGACTTTTAAAATGGATATTGGTCGGTAAGCCTCCCCCTCCTTTACAAAGTAGGCGTTGACTCATCGAATCGTCCACGATAAAGACTGGACACCCGATTGGTTAAGGTGAAGCAATTAAGCAGCGTCAAAAAAGGTCAGAATAGTTGACCAAACAAACATGTTTTTTCCAAATTTAATAGTGCATGTTCAAAGCGGCTACAAACGAGATGTGAATGGGAAGGTAAATGAATCGAATTGCTATGAATTCGCGTCAAAAGTGGAGTAGTGTTTTGAATACAGTTGAGTATGAAACACCTATGAAGGACAACCTTGCAATTGAATGGTGAATTGTTCTTTCGAATCGTGGAAAGTCAGCTTCAGATTCTACTAGGTAGAGGGGAATTTTTAGAACAATTACCTATTAAAAGCATAAAATGTAATAGTTTGACATTTAATGGCATTATATCATATCTGAATTTTATGTCAAATATTAGCATAGACATTGGTTTATCATAAAACAAAAATAGACATGTTTACCTTCTCGGGTTGGCTGGTGTAGAAATTGATCGATACCTGAGAAGGTTGAACATGTCTATTTTCTTTGTAGAAATTTGCTTACTCGATACGTAAAATCATTAGCTTTGAAAAAGGGTATACCCTCCTACTCCTATCGAGACTACAAATAAAATACCGAAGTACCACTTCGTAAACCGAAGACTGAACCACGAGCCTTCCCACCATAAGATCCCCAAAAAAATAGCGCCAACCATGATGCTAGTTGCAAAAGCAATGAGTGCATTTTCCATATTTCTTCACCTTTTAAACAGAATGGAAAAGAGGCCGCCCTCCACAGTAGATCGAACAGCCTCTTTTCATTTACCTGACCGTAATGTTAATCGTAATGGTCTCGCCGCCGTATTCCACAGTAATGGTTGTTTTACCAGATTCCAGTGCGGTCACGACACCATTTTCTATGGTCGCAATCTCAGGATCTTCCACTGTCCATTCAGCATCCTTGGTGACGATCTCCTCGTATCTATTTTCATAGACCGCATACAGGACGATCTCTCCAGTATTGTCTGCCTTCAAGCGCAGCGAAGAGCGCGATACTCGCAAATCTTTCACTTTCTTTTCCTCTACGACGAGCACACGATTGGTTACCTTTTTACCGCCATATTTCGCAGTAATGACAGCCTTCCCTTCAGCCAACGCTGTCACTTTACCCTCTTTTGTTACTTCGATGACCTCTTCGTCGCTAGAGGACCAGGTTGCTTTTTCTGTTACCTCTTCGGTGTTCTTGTCACTGAAGACGGCTGTCAGCGTTAGCTGCTTCTCCTCATCGATCTCCAGCACCAAATCCTTGAAGGAAGTCGTCAACGAACGAATCGTTTTCTTAGAAACCGTCACCGGAATCTCCAGTTCCTCGCCCATATAGCGAACGGTAACGATGTCTTCTCCCTCTTCTTTGCCTGCCGTAATGCGGCCCTGCTTGACGTTAACTAGTCCATTTTCCGTGTCGTATTCAACATTTTTGTCTCTCGTGATGTCTTTGCGTTTTTTGCCCTCTACCTTATAAAGTCGTAAGGTTGTCGTTACTCTTGGCTTAATCCAGAAGGACGGTTCGTTTGTTTCCAACTGGAAGGTCGCTATTTCCTTAACGGTTACTTCCATCGAATCGGTTTTGTTCCCGTCCACGGTTGTCACTGTAATCGTCGCAGTCCCAGGAGCTACAGCTGTGATCTTGCCTTCCTCGTCTACCTCGACGATTTCAGAGTCGCTGCTTTCCCACTTGACTCGTTTGTTGGTAGCATTCGCTGGTTTTACAGTGGCACGAAGGCTTTCTGTATCGCCAACACGCAGCGTTAACTCCTCTTCATCCAACTCAACTCCGGTGACCGGCTCTCCCGTTGGCGGATTCGGCACATTTGGCACATATAGCTCAATGGAATCATCCAGTTCGACCGTGTTTCCTGCCTGGTCGCGAAGCTGGATCAGAACTTTTTTCGTGCCATTGCCATACGTCAAGTTCCACGGTACCGTTCCCGTCACTTTTTCCCAGCTGCTCCACTTGCCTTGGTCATTGGAGATACGCATCTCTACATTTCCCAAATTGTCCGTGGCAGTAACATGCAGTCTCACGCTGGTAGAGTTGGTTAGACGATCATCATTGTTGATGACGAACGTTCCCGTTGGTGCTGTCTTATCCAAAGTAAACGTGATCTTGGTTTCGTTTCCGGAAGCATCTACGACCAGCAGTTCATGCTTGCCTTCACTTGTTACCCGGTCGCCACTTGTGAACGGAGCACTATTCAACGTCGCGGTTCCTTCGTTGAATGTGATTGTCACGTCATCTTTGTAAATGCCTTTGTCCTCGACTCCTGTAACAACTGGTGCATCTGCATCCAGCTCGATCGTATCGGAAACGGTTGTGATGTGCCCTGCCCTGTCTGTGATCTGCATCTCGACAGTCTTGGTTCCATCACCGGACTTCAACTGCCATGCTTTGGTTGCAGTTACTGCCTCCCAATCACTCCAGTCGTTGTCACCATTGGCGAAGCGGATCTGTACAACGCTCGTACTGTCGTTCGCTGTGATGGCGAGCGTAACATCACGGGACTTAGTGTAATTGTCTCCGTTATTGATCGTGATGGATCCAGTTGGCGCCACCACATCGAGTTCAATCGTATCACTTAGCTTTATGACGTTCCCAGCTTTGTCCCGCAGCTTGACATAGACTGTTTTGGTGCCGTTTATACTGCCATCAGCCAGCTTCCATGCTTTTGTCGTTGTGAATCGCTCCCACGTACCCGAATTGTCATCCGCGTTAGAGATTGCCATTTCGATGTCGTCTGGATTTCCTGACGCAGTGAGTTGCAGCGTAACATCTTCTGTTTTTGCAAATTCGGCTCCGTTATCGATGCTGAGCGTTCCAGTCGGTGGTGTTTTATCCAGCGTGAAACGAATCGTCGTGCGATTTTGCGCCTCGTCTGTTACGACTAGTTCATACGATCCTTCCGCACTGACGACAGAACCGCTCGTAAACGGATTGCCGTTCAGCAATGCTGTTCCCTCGTTGAAGGTAATCGTTACGTGGCTCGCATAGACACCATCCTGGGCGACTCCTGAGACGACTGGTCCAGCAGAATCAAGCGTGATTTGCTTTTGAAGGGCCAATTGGTTTCCAGCCGGATCTCTTAGCTCCAGATAGACCGTCTTGGTTCCATCAACACCGCTCAGCTCCCATGGAACGTCGCCTTTTGTCGGCGCTGTTTTCCATTCGCTCCACGTCAGGTTGTCATTCGACAAGCGCATTTCCACACCATGAGCATCAGCCGACTCCACACTCAACGTAACCTTGCTCTTGTTGGTATACGACTGACCTTGATTGATCTCAAAAGCACCCGTAGGGTTGGTCATATCGAGTGTGATCTCATCGGTAAAGCTGGCAATATTCCCTGCTTTGTCCTTTACTTCCATGTAAACCGACTTGGTTCCGTCCCCAGTCGGCAAGGTCCACGCCTTTGTTGGAGTCAGCGCTTCCCAAGAAGTCCACTTGGCTGGATCACTTGTATCATAGGAAAAGCGCATCTGTAGTTCATTACTGAAATCGGTAACGGCAATTTGTAATGTGGTTGCAAGTGAATTGGTATAATTGGCGTCACCATTGATCTTGAGACTGCCTGACGGTTTCGTTTGATCAATCGAAAATGCAAGCGTCGTTGTATTGCCCGCTTCATCCGTGACTATCAACGTATAAGCGCCATCCTCATTAACGATTTCTCCGTCAGCTATCGTCTTTCCGTTCAAGGTCGCCTTTCCTTCGTTGAAGCTGATCGTGACACTATGATTGTACAGCTTGTTGTTCTCTACCCCTGTGACAGCAGGTGCAACCGTATCGAGTGTAATCGATGCCTGTAAATCATGGGGGTTGCCAGCTTCGTCGATCAACTGTAGATAGACCGTTTTCTGTCCATCCCCATTTGTTAGCTTCCAAGCCTTGGCGGTCGCCACATCCTCTAGCGCACTCCAGCTGATGTTATCGTTGGACAGCTTCATTTTCACCTTGCTGGAAACGTCAGTGGCATCGATTTGCAAAGTGACATCCTGGCTATTCGTATGGGTGGCTCCGTTATTGATCACAAGAGTTCCAGTAGGCGCGGTTTTATCCAGGGTAAAGGTTACCGTAGTCGTATTCCCCGCTGTATCCGTCACTACCAGCGTATACTTGCCCTCCACACTCACCTTTGTGCCGCTGAAAAAAGGAGCACCATTCAATGTTGCTGTGCCATCGTCGAAGACAGGTGTGACATCTGTCGTGTAGAAGCTGCCATTCGCAACCCCCGTTACAACAGGTGGTGTTTTGTCTAACACGATGGTATCCGATGTCGTAAACAGATTCCCTGCACCATCGCGGAACTTCGCATAGACCGTTTTTTGTCCATCTCCACTAGCCAAGTTCCATTCCAGCTTGTTGTTGACTGGGACAGGTATCCAACTGCCTGTAAAGTTGTTATCATTCGACAACATCAGTTCTACCGGACCGTTAGCATCACTTCCCTGAATCGTAAGCTCTACCTTTTCTGATGAAGTGGCTACGTTCCCATTATTGATCTCGATGGTCCCTGCCGGAGGCGTCATATCCAGCACAATGCTATCCTGCGCTTGCAGGACAGTTCCTGTTCCGTCACGTAGCTCCATGAAGACCGTTTTGGTTCCTTCTCCTGTTGTGAGAGTCCACGTCACAGGTGTCACAAACGACTTCCATTCGCTCCAAGGACCACCTTCCACGTTCGTCAAACGGTACTCGGGCTTGGTCGCGTCAGGGTCATCATGGGTCATAGTGAGCGTCACATTTGCTAAATTCGTAATCGCAGCACCGCCATTGATGGTAACCGTCGCTGTCGTAGGTGGTTCATTTACATCTGTCACCTGGATGGTCATCACCTTGGTGAATATATTGCCAGCCGAGTCTGTTGCGGTAATCGGTACAGAGTAAGTCGACCTCGTTTCAAAATCAAACTTTTCTGTCGCCTTCAGTTGATTTCCCTCAACAGTAAATGGAACCGTAGAGTTTTGAATACTGAACGTAACGGTGTCTCCTTGATCAGGATCTACTGCCGAAAGCGTACCAACTACCGCTCCTATTTGATTGTTTTCAGGAATCGAATTGGACGATAAGAGGATATCGGTTGGTGGAGTGTTAGCAGCATAAGTGATTTCTAGCTGAGAAGCATAGCTAAGATTTATTTTGTCGTAAAAAATGATTTGGGGCTGATACAAAACGGGAAGAGGTGGCGCTGTTTGTCGTCCTCTTAAAACAAAGGTAGCTTTTTTGTCTGGAATATTGCTCTTGACAAAGCTAGTTACATCAAACGATTTCCACCCTGTGAAATTACTAGGAAGCATCTCATTTGTTATGATTCTTTCATGATGCATAGGTAGCGTCATCGCAGGATCATCGTTCCAGCTGTCATCAGACGAGCCCCATAAATCAATAAAGGGCATATCTCCGCCTGTTGATTCTACCTTATGCACATAAATTCTCAGTTTGGCGGACTCAATTTTCTTCTCACTTTTCACGCCGCTCAGGTCAAAACGTAGAGCAGCATTCGCAGCCCCATAATCCCCACCAGAGTCTCGCGCATAGCCGACGATCAACGTGTTCGGAACTCCTTGGTAATCCAAGCCATCAGGATAGGCACCAGACGCATCCACGAACTTGTCCGCCTCTACTCTAATCACATCTGGAAGATCAGCTGCGTTCGCTTTTTCTTGAATAAACACAGGTTGGACAATTGCAAACAGCAAAGTAAATACCAACAAACGAGCAATCATTCTTTTCATCAATAACACTGTCCTCCTTCCTTCTTCATTTGAACTCCCCCTACTATCGACACACTCTCCCAGCAAAACATCTAGTGAAACAAAAATATGGTAACAACAGTCTTTTGCAAAAAATACTAACTAAAGTTATGTCTTTTCGTAATTGTTTTTCTTCCCAATAATCCTTATATACAAATTGGCGAAGCAAAAAATCTCAACATGTGCCAAACAAAATAAAAAGAACCCCAAAAATGAGGTTCCAATTGATGAGCGTTATTTAAGGGTTAGCTCCTTCTCCCATGTCTTTTCATTGCCTTGCTCATTTTGAAAGACCAAAATCAATTTCCCCTTTTCCCCCTTCAACTCATCCTTGTAGTAGAAACTGGATAACGGCATGCTACCACCGATGACAAAGCGATTCTCACCAGGGATACCTTCTGTGTCGTTTTTGATCGCTTGCTCTGTCGTGGTTACGATGTCAGTTTTCTCAGACTTCCACTGCATGCTAGCTAATGAATAGTCGGCAGGTCGCTGTTCGATAAAGAAATCGAAGCTATTTCCCTCGATGGGTTTCGGTTCCTGGTCGACCACGACGAGAATTTCTTTTTCCTGCTGTTCTTGGGCCATGTCTTGTGCAACGTTCTCCGGTTGTTTCTCCTTGTTTTCTTTGTTTTCCTGAGGAACTTGCGGCGGCACTTGACCAGTCGATTCTGAAGGAAGCGGTGTGCCACAAGCACTAGTAACGAGTGATAGGACCAATACAGCCAGTAAACTTTTCATTTTATTCTTTTTCAGATTCATTGTCATTTCCACCTTTGTTTTCATTTTCAACCAACGTGAAGGAAAAAGCGACTCCATTCACGGTATTTTCCGCACCATAATCACTGCCATGCAGATCGAGGATATGTTTACAGATCGCCAATCCGAGACCCGTGCCGCCAGATTTCCGCCAGCGAGAGCTATCTACTCGATAAAATTGCTCCCATATCCGCGCTAGTTGATCGTCTGGGATGTGCACTCCTTCATTTTCGATTCGAAACCGGATGCACTCCCGCTCGCGGGCCCCCGTAATCCGAATCTCACTTGATGGATTGGCGTGCCGAACTGCATTGCCGAGCAAATTCACGATCACTTGCTCGATACGTCTTGGATCTGCCCATACGTTGTTCTCTTCAGGTAAGGCGAGCCATAGTCGTACCTGCTTGTTTGCCAGCTGTAGTTGAAAGGAAGCGGCTACACGATCTATTACTTCCGATACGGGAAACGATTGTCTACGAAGCAAAATGGCTTTGGCTTCGAATTTGGACAACTCCAGCATATCCATAATGAGCTCATTCATCTTGTCGACTTCGCTTAAAATGACGTCCATGTACCGCTCCCGCTTTTCATGTGCGACATCATCTTTTAACCCTTCCGCAAAGCCCTTCACAATGCCAAGCGGGGTCTTGAGTTCATGAGAGATGTTTGCAATCAATTCTTTGCGAAGCTGCTCCATTTTTTCCTTATGCTCTAGATCCTCGCGAAGAGTGACGTTGGCACTCGTCAGGTCTTTTAATGTCTGATCCAGCTTGGCAGCTAATGTATTCAGATGGCGAGAGAGCTCACCAAATTCGTCCTGAGAATGAATCGAAGCAAGTTCTGTGAAGTCCAGATTAGCCATGCGTGAAGCGGAATGACTCAGCGTAACTAATGGTTTCGTGATGATCTTCGAAAAGACAAAGGACAGCAGCAGCAAAATGACAAGAATGACTGGTGTTGCGTAGAAGGAATAGCTGGTTAGCATACTTATTGCATCGCTCACAGGTTGCAGTGTCGTCACCGCTATCATGTACATCGCCTCGCTATGATAGGAGAACCGATGAATGACGATGGCATAGTTTACACCACTCCACGGATCAGTCCACTTCCGCTGGAGGAATGATCCGCTTTTCATCTGTGTAATCTCTTCGGATTGCTGCGTCAGCCATGATCCGATTTGATCCTCTACGAGAGAATCCTGATAAAAAGGGTTATGTGCCCGCTGCTGACTAGGTAGCATGAGGTCAGAAATGACACCCGTAACCCGGGTTAGTCCTTTTTCGGATACATTTGTGGATGGACTTTGTCTTGCTATCTGTATCGGCTTCATGATCGTGTCGTTCTCATCCATAAAGATTCCGTCAACGGTAATCGTGTCTCCCACATGGAGTCCATCTGGGAGCTCGGTGCTCGTCATTTCTTTTAACGGTAAGGTAATCACTTGATTTTGATTTGCTACGTTTACTTTTAGAAAATAGGGATCGAGATTCATTTGCCTAAGCTGCTCGTTTGCGATCGCAAAGCTGGCATCTGTACGATTCATCAATGTTCCAACCAGCCTATCCAGTTTGTGCTTGCCTGGAGGGAGTTTGGCGTACTCTTCTGGGAAAGATGCCATTGCTTGCGAGAGATCGCTTACTTTCGCATTTAAATAAAAGCGCTCAAAGAAAAACTTTTCCCCGATCAATATCAAAGCGTAGAGCAAAAAGACAAAAACAAAAGTGGCGGCAAATAATTTTGTCACAACGTTTAGTCGAAGGTGTTTCATCGTTTTACCTCAAACTTATATCCAAAACGGATCATCGTCTGAATCAGATGCTGCTCTGTATCCAGCTTGGCACGCAGTTTTTTCACGTGGGTATCAACGGTGCGATGGTCGCCAAAGTAGTCCATCCCCCAAACCCCATTCAATATGCTATCTCGGGACAAGACCGTCCCTTCATGCTTGATGAAGAACAGAAGCAGCTCATACTCTTTTGGTGTCAATGAAATCGGGACGCCCGCAATCGTAACGGTGTGAGCTCGTTTGTTTACCGTCAATGCTCCAAACTGAGCGATATCATCTCCCCTTCCGATGCTCCCCTCTGCCCTTTTCATCAGAGCTTTGGCACGGGCCACTAATACTTTTGGGCTAAACGGTTTGGTGACATATTCGTCCGCGCCAAGCTCGAAACCCATCAACTGGTCATCGTCGTCTACTCTTGCTGTAATGATCATGATGGGGATGTCGGATTGTTGGCGGATTTTTCTGCACACCGACCAGCCATCCATCTCGGGCATCATAATATCTAGTACAACTAAATCGACAGGGTGCAGAGCGAAAAGCTCCATCGCCATTTTACCGTGCTGCGCTTCGTACACTTCCCAAGCTTCTTTTTTAAAATAATCCGATACAAATTCGCGTATGAGCTCGTCGTCCTCTACGAGTAACACTTTCCGTTTCATTTCCGCTCTCCTTACTCGTGGTTGTGCATTTATTGCATAGATTACCAGTTTATCGTGACCATTCCTATGACCGCCAACCTTGTTTTTACAAGATGAGTATAGATGGCTGATGTGACCGTTGTGTGTACATGAGATGGATTTGCAAAGAAAACAAACACCCGAAAACTGAAAACATGCAAAACGAGCCTTAGAATCGATTCTAGAGGCTCGTTTTGCTTTCGTTATTTTGTTGATCTTGAAAGAGTGGACTTTTTCAGTGGCCTCCGTATAGGCGGGGTTGATTCTAATGGTCGATCTCACTTTCTCTTAATCTGACGATTGCTTGTGCCCGATTTTTTACCTGGAGCTTGCTAAAAATTTGATGCACATGCCCTTTTACCGTCCCCAGTGTGAGATGCAGCTTGTCCGCAATCTCCGAGTTGGATAACCCTTCACCAATCAGCGCCAACACTTCCGACTCTCTTTCCGTCAATTTTTCCAATGCAGGGGATACCCGAATTTGAATATCAAGCGTAGGAAATTCCTTCTCCACACTTTTGAGCAGCATCGAAAGATAAGCCATCTCTTGCTTGGATACGTTTTTGCTTTTATAGAGCGAATAGAGCATTTTGGCAACGCCAGGGCCTTCATCCAAAAAAGTGCGTACATAGCCTTCTGGCGCGGCTAACGTCACCGCCATGCGCATACACTCCATCGCTTCATGCTGCTGTTTTTGGATCATGTAAGCTCGGCTGAGCAGAAGAAAGGCTTCAATCCGACTCCCGAGCCGATCCTTTATTTCCGCCTCGTGCTTTAAGCTGGTTAGTAGCATGATGGCTGCACTGTCGTTTTTTACATAGATGTATGCCCGGGCCAACGTCATTCGCTCAAATTCATGTCGGGAAGCGACAATATCGACATTCATTTTGGTGTAGGGCTCGGCCCATTTTTCTATTTCTTCCCGTCGATTTTCTTCGATCCATAATCGGACGCGGAATGTTTCTACAAAAGACATCCAATGGGGAGGCGCATCATGCTGGCGGCATAACGATGTGATTTCCTCCATGGCCAGCCACATCTCGTCGTTACGGTCCTCTGCTTTTCTCCATCGGGCCAAAGTCAAATACACGGGAACCAATACGCCAAAATTCAAGGAGATGGTACCTAACTGGATAGCTCGTGGTACGAAATATTTTAACTGCTCAAAATCATTTTTCTCATAATAGAGCTCAGCCATCACGATGGAACCGTAGGCTAATATACCAAGACCACTGTGCTTCCAGATCGCCCTTAGTTTTGGATAGTATTCATTCACGTTGGACAAATACCCGCTCAAGGCCACACGACTACGCAGCACGTAGGGCTCATCCGAATTCAGCTCTATGCCAATGATGAAGTAGCGGCTGAATTTTGGCTTCATTTGAACTGATTCTTCCATATATTTGAGGGAAAGGTCTACATTTCCCCGCATTACTTCGATATATCCCCGGAGCACACACATTTCTACTCGACAGTCGTCAAAGCTCCCATGATTGATCCGTGTTGCTTCGTCAGCCAATTGAAGGAGGATTTCCGCCTGATCAATTTCGTTGGACACAGCATGCAGCCAAGCAAAAGCAATGCACAGCTCGGGGTTGCATTCCAACCAGGACTTCTCAAAGTATTTCATCCATCTGCGCAGTGTTATATTTTCGTACTGTTTCAACATCCACGGCGCATGTGCGACGATCAAACGGCTCGCCCGGGTCCAGTCTTTTCCGAGAAACGCATGCTCAGTCGCCTCCATTATCCACCCGTGACTGTCAAACCAACAGCTTGCAGAGATATGTAGGGCAGGAAGCAATTCGTTATATATTTTCCTTACATGGGAAAGAAGAAGTTCTGCGAACAAATGGTGATAACGATACCACTCATTTATGCCATCCAGCGCGATGACAAATGAATTCGTTCTCTCGAGCATGCGAAGGATGTCGTGAGCGTCCGGCTCTCCGGTAACGGCTGCGCATAGATCTCCTGTCAAACGCGGCAGTATGGACGTTTTCAACAAAAACATCTGCACCTTTTCTGGAAGTCGTTTCAATACTTCTTCCGTCAAATATTCTCCGACATACTTATCGTTACCGGAAAATTGATGAATGACCTTAGACGCTTCAGGCTTTCCTTGCATGGATAAGGCTGCTAACTGCAAACCAGCAACCCATCCCTCCGTTCGTTTACTTAGCGAGCCAATATCTTGTTCTGACAGACTCAGACCCAGTTGCTCATGGAATAAGCGTCGACACTCCTCCTCATTGAACCGAAGAGTGTCTGAGCCCAGTTGCTTCAACTGTTTCCGAACGCGTAGACGGTGAAGGGCAAAAGGAGGTTCCTCCCGCGTAATCAGGACGACATGCATATAGAAGGAAGCATGCTGGATCAGTGTCTGCAGTCCTTCATGAATGGAAGGTTCCTTAATGAGATGGTAATCGTCCAATACCAGATAAAAATCACGTTCAAACCCCGCAATTTCTTCGAGTAACACGGACATCAACTGCTCAGCAGAGGCCGTGTATTGTGGGTGGAGCACCGAGGAAGATTCTTTGCCCAAGTCTTCCTGAGCCCTATCAATTGCCCTAGCAAAATATCGCCAAAAGCGCACGGGATCGTTATCTGATTCATCCAGAGAGATCCAGCCGGTCGGTTTGCCAGAATTTTGCGTCCATTGACTGACTGCTGTCGTTTTACCGAAACCGGCTGGCGCGCACACGAGAATCAATCTT
Source organism: Brevibacillus sp. IT-7CA2 (assembly GCF_949767855.1). Taxonomy (NCBI): domain Bacteria; kingdom Bacillati; phylum Bacillota; class Bacilli; order Caryophanales; family Paenibacillaceae; genus Brevibacillus; species Brevibacillus sp. IT-7CA2. The sequence goes on along the minus strand of NZ_CATKQT010000044.1, from coordinate 57,982 downwards.
GCAGCGCCCGCGTCATCGATTTCTTTCAATATCTGATGTCGAAGTAACAGGTCCGAACCATACTTCGGAACATGAAGCTTGGTTGCGATAAGTGGACTGTACGTTAATAAATCCATACGCATCTCCTGCCTAGAAGTAAAATGACATTCATGAAGGAAACATGGAAAGTAGCCTTGCTATCGATGACCTGAAGCGCAATGAGGTTGGCTAACGAGGAAAAAGTGTCTATATAAAGATAGGAAATATTGCTCAGATTAAAGATACAGCAAAGTGATCCCTGAGTGGATATTTTTTTTATGAACGTTGCTTCCAAACAGAGAAAAACCCGACCATTACAGATGTCGGGTTTACTTTGAGTCATCTAAGCATTCTGTTGATTCGTCTGGCTTCTATCGCGACTTTTTTACTGTACAGCCTTTTATCCTGTTTGAGTTGCAGCACCTTGGCACACTGGTGCGCCTTTCTCAAAACGTTACTGCTGTAGTTGTTTGTCGATTTCAACATCTGGTCGGCCCAGCGGTACGCTTCTCTAGCCAAAGACTCGTCGCTGTCCTTTGCCTTCAAGCTGATATCCAACAAGGTCTCGCTCAAGCTTCTGCCCAAACCGGCACTCCTCCAGGAGGAAAAGAGTTTGAGCTCTGGCTCGCACTGCTTGACGCTCGCAAAAGCCTGGACCCAGTCCTGCTTGAGCAAATGGATTTCGGCAATTTTTAACCAGAGGAATACTTTGTCAAAAGAATCTTTTTGTTCCGGGAGATCTTGTGTGAGATAATGAAGCGCTTTGTCGTACTCTTCCAATTCCTTTGCACGATGATACAGCAGAGAATAATTCCTTTTGTCAGAGCCTAGCTGCTCCTCCAGCTTCTCCAGTAATTTTCTGGCTTCTTCCCTGTTACCAAAATCGATTGCTCTGTCCATTAACGTAATCAAGGACTCATCCTCTAGATTGGCGGGATAATTCCTTGCCTTGGCTTGAAACCATCGCTCCATATGTTCAGCCGTATACATCGTTTCCAGCTCCTCTTTCTTTTCCTGAAAGAAAGAGCTGATTCGGTACAGATCGTTCTCTTCGATATACGTGATCGCCTCTTCAATCCCCGCCGAAATGATATACTCGGTGTCAAAGCCATAGTAGGTATCGAAATTGCTTAATTTTGCCTGCTCAAACAGTGGGATATGGTTAACATCCTTAAACTTCGCCAACAAATAAGCCACGATGTCCATGGATTCATGTAATCCCTGATACGGATGGGACTTATGCATCTCAATCTCTTGGCTCATCAAATAGTGCAGGAACTCCTTGTCTGCTTCTGTCACAGTCTGATCGTATTGAAGCTGAACGATCAGCGCGTATCTTTTCAGCCCGTTCTCGTCATAACCGTATGCATCCTTACACTTGCTATAGGCAAAAGAGCCCCAGCGGTCTTTGGAATGTTTGATCACTGGCAATTGACCAGATATTTGGTGGATTTCCATATGCGATTCCCCTCTCCCCGGAATGGGACGGCAGCGCCTTACTCATCTTTTCCCATTCTAATCGTCTACAATTGACAATACAATTTTCAAAGTGGTTAAATGTAATATGTTTACATTCTTCAGGAGGTGCACAAAATTGGAGCAACAACCGCCATCACCATTGGTACCAACAGAGTTTTCTCCTCTTGCCCAGCAAGATCCACCAAAAAACATGGGAGATTTATCGAAATCGTACGACAGGGCAACGATTTTTTTCACGAGATGGGGAGCCCATGTTCTTGATCATATTCTTCTCGCTTGTTTTCTAATCGGATTGCTCTCACTTGGGGTTTCCATTGATAAAGACGCCAACGGTCTCTACTTCTTCATCCTAGCCGCAATTATCCTATGTTCTTATTATGTACTGTTAGAAGGACTTACCGGATATACGATCGGAAAATTTACGTTCCGCATCATTGCTGTCAATGCGGAAGGACGACCACCCGGGTTATGGAAATCATTTATTCGTTCCCTTATTCGTCTATTCGAAGCAAATGTATTTCTTCTAGGCGGGTTGCCAGCCGGTATCAGTGTGTTGGCTTCTGACAAAAGACAACGGTTAGGCGATCTAGCAGCGAATACATACGTCGTTAAAGTGAAGGATCTAAACAACGTCAGCAAAAAGCAAACAACCGTACTCGCTGTTGTCTTCTCCATCGTAGCTGTTTTATCTATCATTGGTATGATTTTTGGGATAGTCGATCTCGCATCAAGAACGCCTACCGAAGAAATTTTCTATAGCAAGGATAAAAAGTTTCAAATTACAGCACCTTCGGATTGGGGCAAGGATTCAGCCCTCCACGATGAAGCTGGTTTACAAATCTCCAATCGTTTTAGCGAAAAGTATGTATTGGTACTGTCAGAATCGAAACAGGATCTAGACAGTTCATTCACGCTTCAAGATTATACCCAAGTCATTGAAGCAAATCTTCAAGAGGGTGTAGAAAATGTATCCGTTGATAAACAGATTCGTACTGTAGTCGACAACCAGGTGGCTATCCAATTCAATGCCAAAGGCGAAGTAGACGGCATTAAGGTCGCTTATATTGTGACATTGGTCGAAACGCCTACACATTTTCATCAAATCATGGCTTGGACAGAAGAAAAAAGATTTGAGTCCCTCAAGCAAGAGCTGCAAAAGGTCAGTGCAAGTTTTCGCGAGGTAAAATAGCGACTGAACACAGAAGCCACCTTAATTAGGTGGCTTCAGGCTGTCGAGAAACCCCCAGTCTGGATTTCTCGGATTAAGATAAAAAATTTTGACCTTCTAGATTCGCTTCTAAGGCGTTTTACGAAGGTGGGGAGACATATTTGTACCCCCTAAAATGGCACAGAAAGTCCCCTTTTTTGCGAAAGGGGACTTTCTCAACACTCTGAGGTTCTACTTTTGTAGAACCTCTTTTTTTTGCGAAGCTGCATGGGTTAAGAATTGCTTTTTCTTTCCACTCACACGCTATTTCTCTATCGGCTCTTTATCACTGGCCTTTTTGTTGGCTATTTGATTTCCCCACGGAGGTTCTGTTCTCATCAAGTGCCGTACAAAGTAATCCCATTTTCTGCGGATAAAGTAAGGTTCTAAAGAAAAGCCGTGATGTCGGTTGGGCAATAGCAGCATGTCAAAATCTTTGTCCGCTTTAATCAGCGCATCCGCCATTCGAATCGTTTGGGAAGGATGCACATTTTCATCCATATCTCCGCTCACCAGTAAGAGCTTTCCTGTCAGATTGGCTGCCAGACGTGCATTATCTTGTTCCCTGTACAAGTCCGGATCATACAGACCTTGATAGCGTTCTGCCCATGCTGCTATATACAGTCGTTGATCATGATTCCCACACGCGGAAACCGCAACCTTGTAAAACTCAGGAAATGAGAGCATGGCCCTTGTCGAAGCATAGCCTCCCCCTGACGAGCCCCAAATGCCTACCCGATCAACATCCACATACGGGTAGCGCTCAGCCAATTGCCTTACCGCTGTCACATGGTCAAGCAAACCTCCTGCTTCCTCCAATTTTCCGTTCGAGATATCATGGAACCATTTGGAACGATAAGGTGTCCCCATTCCATCTAGGATCAATACGATAAAACCCAACTGCGCCAATGATTGTCCACCACCCAGCGGGTCATGGCTTCGACCGGGATCGAGCGCGAAAGCTTTCGGCGTATTGATGATCTGTGGTCCCCCGTAAATGTAATCTACGACCGGATACTTGCGTGAAGGATCAAACGGGAATGGACGAAGCATCACCCCATAAAGATCGGTCACACCGTCTCGTGCTTTGACGGTAATCCTTTCTGGAAATTGGTACCCCATCTCGAGCAGCATTTCCACATCAGCGTGCTCCAATTCGCGAATCAGGGTACCATCTACCGAGCGCAAAACAGAAACAGCCGGCAAATCAACTCGCGAAAACGTATCGACGAAATACTTCATAGTGGGAGAAAACACAACATCATGCTCTGCATCTTCTGGCGTCAGCAACGACAGATCCGTTCCATCCAGGCGAACACGATACAGGTGTTGATAATAAGGATCGCGCCCCTCTTCTAGCCCCCCTCCAGTGATATACACCCATCCCTGCTGCTCGTCCACTGCCATCAATCTTCGTACCGTCCAGGAACCTGATGTGATCGCATTGCGAATTTCCCCCGTATTGCCATCGCAATGGTAGAGGTGGCTCCACCCATCACGCTCTGAGTGCCAAATGAACGAACCATCGGCCAATAACCGAATATTCGGATTAGCTGCTCCGAGATTATGCAGGTCTTGGTTCAAAAACGTATCGCTTTCTTCCCGCAGTAGCGTGCAAACCTCACCGGAGCAAGGGTCAGCTACGGAAAAATCGACAGAGCGGGCATCACGGGACATCCGGGCGAAATAAACCTGTTTACTGTCGGCTGACCATCCGGCCATTTGCATCCCCGGAGTAAGGGGTGAGACTGGACATGCCAGTAAAGGCTCGCTTTCAATCTGGACTGTGGTTCGCCTTTCCAAATCACAGACGACCAACTCTGCCAACGGTACGTGTGGATCGCCAACCAGAGGATAACGGTACGAGTGCAGTACCGGTCTTACTTCTTCGCCTTTCGGAACTGATTGAATCAGATGCAAATTGCGCACCTTTCTTTGGTCAAGCCGATGGGTCAACAGCATCTTGGAATCGGGTGACCAAATCGCTACTGGAGGAAGCTTCATGTTTGCCAATCGCTCCGCCACTGTCGAGAGCCGACATTCAGGTTGGGTTCCGTAATCATAGTAAGCCTTGCCGTCGCGGGTCAGCCTGATACGCTTTCCGGTTTCGAGTGACCGAACATACAAGTTGTGATCATATACGAACGCCACCCATTTTCCATCTGGAGACGGCAGTTCATCCATCGACGGCTTATCAACTTTATCTATTGGCTTGCAGCTGTATTCCTGTAAATCACAGTTCCAAACAGTACCGCCCACCTCAAACTGGAATGACGATCCATTCTCGGTAAACAAAAGTTCCCCAAGTGGCAATGTTTCTGCGCTATACGTTTCTCCTGCCCTTCTTGACAAACAGACGGCTAATCGCGCGTGATCGAATGCTGGCTGACTCGTATTCTGTTCAGCATCCACGATCACATATTGCCTGCCAGTACCCTTCTCCAAACGGAGTTCACGGATGTACCAGAACTGATTCCCGCTGATCCAATTTGGCCTGACAAAAGCATTGAATACTGCGTCGTAATAATTGGCGGGATGCAAGCGTTGTGCCCTCTCATACTGTTCCCATGTGACAACATTCTCCATCTGAATCCCCCTCTTTCAAAGTGAGATGCAAGAATCATGTGCTTCACATTTTCGAACAAGAAATTCCCTTAATTATCCATTTATTAGATGCATATGTAAATTCCGCGATAATATATCTCCGAATTTACTTTTTTAGCACCCGAGGAGTAAATCTTTTTTCTTCACTTCTCCGCTATCATTGTTTGGTTCCTACCCGATCTCTTCGCCTTGTACATGGCCTCGTCAGCTACATACATCAGATCTTCAGCCGAAACAGCATGGGAAGGATGGTGCGCAATGCCTTGTGACACGGTCAGCGGCTGCCCGATTGGATTTGTACTTGTTTCTAAGGCATGGCGTATTCGTTCAGCCACCTGATAGGCCTCCTCCACGCCAGCATGGGAAACAAGAACAACAAATTCCTCACCGCCAAAGCGACTGCTGACATCATCAGGCCGAAGTGAGGAAGAAATGATTTTCGCAAAATGCCTCAACACTTCATCTCCAGCCGGATGGCCATATGTGTCATTAATGGCTTTAAATCGATCAAGGTCCATCATAATAAGAGAAAAGGGGATTTGCTCCGCCATCCATTTTTCCATGGTTTCCTCGAGCGTTCTTCGGTTTGTTAGCCCTGTCAACGGATCTGTTCGAGCATCATGAGCCAACTGATCTGTCTGTTTTTTGATATCGTTTAATGTAAAGCGAATGGCTCGCGTTAACAGCTCAGCCTCTCGATTCCAATGCTGATCACCTTCCAAGAACTCAACCTCTTCTCTACCGGCCTTGCTCACAAGATCGGCCAGGGATACGAAAGGTCTTGCTACTTTGCGCGCAAGCCCAATCACAACTAGCATTAATAATAAAAAGGGAGGCAACGTATACAACAAAACGCATTGAATATCACGATTTACTTGTTCATAAACAACACTGATAGGCGAAACGACAACGACACCCCAGTCATTCTCAGGAACCTTCACGTAAGCGGCTAATACCGTCTGCCCTCTCAAGTTGACGATTTGTTCATAGCCACTTTTCCCTTGAATCAGCTTTCGCACAGCTGGATTCGCACTGATATCCTCTCCGATCCGACTTGTATCACGATGGAACAACAAATGACCATCAGATCCTACGATGTAGAAAGATGAACCTAGTTCGTCTGTTGGATTACTCCCTAAGATCGCATTCAATATGTTATCTTCATGAAGATAAATCGTTCCCCCGATAAACCCCCGGTAGAGCCCGTCCTTATCAAATATGGGCTCGCTCATCAGTACGATGAGTCGCTTGGTGTTTGCAGTTACGTAAGGCTTAGAAATGTATGGCTTTTTTAAAGCCAATGCCGATTTCGCTGTTTCCGTTTTAATATAGCTTCCTACGGTACCAATATATCCGGGAGACACACTTCGAACCAGCCCGGTTTCATCTATCACGGTAACCGAATTAAAATAGTTGTTTGTACGGCGGATCAACTCAAGCTTGGAATATACCTCATCTGCATTCATCTCGTTCCTATTGGAAAAGATGCTCGCCGAATACTGTAAGCTACTCCGCATGGATTTTATCAAAGAGTCTATGGTGTGGCTCATTTTGGTTGCACTTGTGTGATTTAAGGTCAACGTGGTGTGAATCAGTGCCTGTTTTTTGGACTGATAGAATGAGATAAGGAGAATGGTAACAGTCAGAACAACGGATAAAGAGACTAGTCCTGTTAATAGTGTCACTAGGCTAATCTTTTTTGAGTGGTTTGCTTTTTTTCGTAAGACAGGCATTCGATGCCCCCTTGTATTTAGCATGTAGCCATTATGCAATAAATAAAAAATAGTCTAACACTTGATAATATTCGTTTCAAGTATATAAGAAAGTTCAAACTGCCGACTCTTGGCTTGTGGACACAAAAAAGCCACCTTTTTCAGGTGGTAGTTTTAGTACATCATTATCTAGGAAACCCGAAAGCTTTGTCTTCTCATCCACATCGTTGCAACCCACTTTTCCCCATGAATCACTTGTGTCCCTGCATGCAAAGTGAACTCGTTTAATTCTTGATTGCTATAAAAATATTCAAAGTAGACAGCCATGCCTTTCGTAGGGAAAACAGATAAATGAAGCAAAGGGAACACCGTTTCTCCGCCTTGCTCCACATCATTCAAATACATCACGAGCGTACTAATGCGATTGTTCGTACTTGCTCGACTCGTTTCTGCAAAGAAATCATAATGGGGTTTATATTCTTGGCCAGGGGTATATCGTAGAACTTGCAAGCCATCACCGTGCTCAATAGGAATGTTCATGATTTGAGAGATTCGCTTCTCGATTCTTGTAATCGTCTCCGTCTGCTCGCAGAACACCCCGCTGCTCGTCCGAATAGAATTGGCTGAACGATCTTCGCCTATTTTTGAGCGTTGCAATCTTTCTCTGGAATGTTCGATTAGCTCATCGCATTCACTATCGCTAAGCACATTTCCTAACACGACAACCAGTGGTTCCTCATACTTAGCAAGAATTCGAATCTCTCGATCTGCTGTCTTGATCCTATTCCCAGTATGATCAAATATCGTCCGTTCTTTCTCTGTCGTGTGCTCTATCATTATTATGCACCCCATATATATGACTTCCATCGCAAAAAATAGAATACCATAAAACGGGTAATTTCAATCAATAAATTTTAGAAGAGTACAAATATTTTTAACTGTTACTTGATGCTAATTGGCTTATGAAATAAACCCGTCTCCTATACGGTAAGAGACGGGTTTGTAAAGCATCTTCTAAGTGGCATGTGTCTATGTGAATAGTTATATTCATGCCTCTTTTTGTTTTTGAACGTGGTACGTATTCTTCCGGAATACACTAATCATGTATCCGCATATCCCCCCTATAAGAGAAGGCAGCAGCCAGCCCAAACCTACATCATACAGCGGAAGGTACTGAGTAAAATAATGTTGGACAACACTGTTTTCGACTCCAGCAGCCTTTAAGCCATCAAACAGACTAATCAGAAAAGTGAAAAGTAAACTTCCTTGATACACTTCTGGCCTGCCCTTGAACGCTTTGTGCAGAAACGTCAAGAAGAGTAACGAGATGGCAATCGGGTACATGGTCATTAAGATCGGAACGGAGACTTTAATGAGTTGCGTTAATCCAATATTAGCAACGAGAGTACTGAAAACAGACAAAATAACCGCGAATTTTTTGTAAGAGATCTTCGGAAACAATGAATGAAAAAAAGAAGAGCAGGCTGTAATAAGCCCTACACTTGTAGTCAAACATGCCACTGTAATCATTAATCCCAATAAAATGCCACCATAAGAACCAAAGTAGTAATTCGAAACTTTCGCCAAAACTTCCGCTCCATTTTCTAAGTGGCCCAACTTTTCTACACTAGATGCACCCATAAAGGAAAGTGCGGTATAGAAAAGAGCGAGAAGTAAACCGGCTATCATTGTTGCTTTTGCACACGCAGCCAAAACTTGTTTTTTGGCAGTAACTCCTTTTTCCTTAATCGCATTCACGATGATCATTCCAAAAACAAAAGCTACAAGCGCATCCAATGTTAAATACCCTTCTTGAAAACCCTTGAAAAATACATGGGATGTGTAATCTGCTTGCGGGGCTTGAAGGGATCCAATTGGATAAATAATAGCCGTTACTGCAATAATTCCGATAAACGTTAATTTAATTGGAGTTAAGATTTTTCCGACTACATGGATAATTTTCATAGGATTGAGCGATAAGAAGCAGGCAATTGCGAAAAACAAGATGGTAAATAGAATCAGCGGTGCCGAACCTGCTTGTTCTGACAGGAAAGGCTTTACCCCAATATCAAACGATACATTGCCGGATCTAGGTATCGCAAAAAACGGACCGATTGCTAGATAAAGAACAATCGTGAATACCATTCCGAATACGGGATGCACCCGACTGGCTAATGAGCGCAAGTCGTCTTTTCCCGAATAAACAAAGGCTGTGATCGCTAGCAAAGGTAACCCAACCCCTGTAACCAAAAAGCCTGCATTGGCTATCCATACATTTGTTCCTGCTAATTGGCCAAGCATTGGCGGAAAAATTAAATTACCCGCTCCAAAAAACAAAGCAAATAACATGAATCCTATCGTAACTACAAAAGAAACTGGCGCTTTCTGTGACACAACAATCCTCCTAATTGTTCTCTATCTCTCATTCATAAATGTTCATTCAGATGGTTGCTTACCCAACCCTCATTTATACATTCTGATACTATACTCCAAATAAACATTCTTTTCAAACACACGAATCATCTTTCTCTTCCAAATACGGAGGAGCTCGACACTCCATTCACTATGAGCTCAGATACTCCAAGTTGCCGAAAATCAAGCTTACATCCCTGATACAGTTTACTACAAGCACCCCCAGTGTCGCAGCAGGAAGTACCTTCCCTGGAAACCACCTATCATTTATGTATTTCTTGGAAGAGGGAGATTCACCCCGCCATCAATCAAATTTATATATTTCAGAAAATATTTATTTTTCTTAACTTGAAATCAATTGTCAATTTTCCTTATAATTACAATTAAGCCTTTTGTTGAGAGAGGGCACGTATAATTCTATTTCTTTGGGAAGGAGGTGTAAACTCATGAAAAAAGTCGTAAAGGTAGCAGTAAACAAGAACAAACAAGTGCAAGAAATGAAAGCACTGAAATGGCGTGTAGTTGTTGATGTGTGCTTGTAAAAGAATCAAAATAGCATGCGTTATCTCCGTATATAAAATTTGGAAAGGACGGGATTGCCCATGAAAAAGGTAGTGAAAGCACAACTTTCTAACAATCAAAACGTTCAAGAAATGAAATTGCTTTTCCATCCAATTATGACACTTGCATGTAAAAAGTAATCGATCGTTCAAGAGCACCTCGTGTGCTCTTGAATTTTTTGCATAGAGTTCTCGCTTTCCAGGCAGTAAGCAAACATGACGGGATGGTGCAGTTTATGAATCAAGCGCATTTGTTGGAAAAATATCATCAGTTGAGAGAGCTTGCCGAGGACGCAGACGCATGGCTGGAATCAGAGATCGGTTCCGATCTTTGGGTGGATGGCATTAACGTATTTTTAACGGTATCACCAGAGGATTTTATTGAGGGACTTGAGAGATTCGAGGGTAACTACGGTTTTAAGAACCATGGAATTGTAAGCGATATACGTCAATTTCAACGTTATTGTAGGGAAGCATCCGCAGATGGTGAATTTCCTTTCTATCAGGCTCTAGCAGTTGGGATGACCTGGTTAAGCTTACAGCCTCAAATAAACGGCGGCTATTTCAACTTGCCTGTTCAAATTACCAATCACTCCATCGCTTTGTTGTTAAGCCCAACCTATTTAGCTGTTTGGGCACATAGTTACAATGAAGGGATTGGATTATACTTAGATTTACACTCGACGCTACCAACATTATTCCGACCAGAGCATGGACGGATCTATCAAAATGCAGGATCGTATTTGGAGGGAAATCACATCAAGTTCCCTTTTCAAAATTACTTCCACGAAATTGCTCATATCCTCTTCTTCCATGACGTCTATCAACGTGTACTGGGTAGCGAAGACGAATGCAGAAGCTACTGGACACATATCGAAGCATGCATTTATGGTCTTGAGGAGCAAGTGCTAGCTGAAATGATGGAAGTGCAACCAGACTTGCATGCCATCGATGATGGATTCGGAAGTAGTAAAGGATTCGAGGATTTTATCTCTTATCGATTTGGAATTCTTGGTGCTCAAGAGGATAGATCGATACCAAAAGACACGGTTCGCACTTACATCAAAAGAAACATGCAATTAGGCGAAGCGAATGAAAACATCCCTGATAATGAGGTGAAAACGAGGATTCTTGCTAGTCATAAGCTAGATGAAGAACGATTAGAAGAGCTCGATACATACTGCAAGTCATTTGCTACGGCATTGCAAGTACATAGCTTGTGGGGAATCAAAAGCTATCGACGAAATTCGATTCCAGCGTTTCGTGAAGTAGTAGAGTTACTCTCTCCTGATGCGTACTGTTTGCAAAAACTCGAAGAATCTATGCGACCAGATTCATGGAGTACATTAGAGGATTTGTTATCGAAAAATCCGTTTGTTGAGGTATGCTCTCAAATAAGAGAAAAAAATATTCAAGTATGGAACTGGCGTGATACCCTGTCTCGGTTGGCAGAAATGCGCGGATATTTGGCAAACGCGAATGAACCTGGTTATGGTGACACCAATCAAGAGCTATTTGAGATAGCAAAGCGTTTAGCTAAAGTAATTCTTGAGGAGAAACAAAAAGTGGGCCCGGAAGAACAGCATGAAAGCCAGCACGCCGATATGAAACGAGAAATTAACGAATCATTAAACCGATTGCCTAACGTGGAAGTACGCGATCATTTGCACAATCTTCTCTCCAAACCCTATTACTTTGTGTTAGAGCCCAATTAATAGCTGATTATGAGTCAAAGACCGGCGATATTTACTATGTTGGTCTTTGTTTTTTTATGTAACGTACACATATGCCGCTATGACATTCGGATTTTATCCTTTTTTTAGAAATCGTTTAGGGTTTGTTTTGAAATTGCGTTTAGGATGGGGGTAAGACAAATTATTCAGATCGGAGAGGTTTTTGCATGCTTGAGATGAATGAGAAGATTCCCCTTCCCCCTCCTCGTGTGAAAATATTGAGGTACATGTTTATTGTCCTCGCATGGGTGTTTTTTGCTTTCATTATTGTTCAGGTATCACTGGCAGGTCTTGGGCTGTTCGTCAACGGAGAACATTGGATAATGCATAGAACCATGGCTCAATATTTTGCATTGCTTCCAGTCGGCATGTTGGTTCTTTCTTTCCTTGGAAAGCTGCCCGTACATCTTCGTTGGATTTGTCTCGGATTATACCTAATGATCGTTGCGCAGTTCCTTACCGTTATTTATTCCTCCAACTTAGGAATCCTCTCTGCACTTCACCCGGTCATTGCCTTATTTCTCTTCTGGGGATCTCTCACCACTGTAAAACATGCTCATAATCTAGGGGGGAAACAGGCATGAAACTCCCTAAAATTTGGTGGGGCTTATTTCTTGTATCTCTAGTGGTTATCGTTCCATTTATGGCTCCCTATTTAACATTAGATCCTGCAAACAGTCGAATAACGATTATTCCCGGCACTGCTCAGTATCCTTTATTAGTTGCTCATATCGTGTCTGCTTTCATTGCTCTTCTCACTGGTTTTTTCCAGTTTGTCGACCGAATTCGTATAAAGAACCCAAGAATACATCGTTTTCTTGGGAGGGTTTATGTGTACAGTGTGTTTATCAGCGGACTCCTCTCTTTAGCTAGTATCTTTTATGCAGAAAATTTCATGAAGGCAACAAGCTTCCTTGTCTTATCTTTGGCTTGGCTGTTCACTTGCTGGAAAGGGTACCGCACCGCCATCAACAGGGAATTTGAGGAACACCGAAAATGGATGATCCGCAGCTTTGGAATGACATTAGTTGCCGTAAGCGCGCGTCTATTGGTGCCAGTATTACTCCTTCTGTACTTTATTTTACACGGTTTTTCTCTTCCGCAAGGTATAGAAACCGTCATTGGAGAGGTATTGAATGTAAACATTTGGGCTGGGCTTATTCTTAATTTTGTTATAGTCGAGTGGGTTATATTGAAGAAATAGGCTTGCTTAGTTACGCCACATGGGCGATGGAACTGTAGCGCAAAGAAGGACTGTCTCGAGCGTTGAATCGGGACAGTCCTTCTTGTAAAAGAAAAACGCAGATCTAGATATGTTTTACCGGCACACAAATATCGACGACGTACCTGTCCCCTACTTGCCCACCTGTATAGTATTCGTAGTATAGACGATCATTTGGTACGTAACCTCTCTGTGGCAGCCATGTGACGACACGGTTTAGTCGTGATCGGTATTCGTGAGACACAACTTTCCCTCCCAGATTCAGAAAACGCACTAGGAAAGTGATCTAGAAGTAAGAGTTCCGATGCAGACTGTGTTTGCTTTTTTCAAGTGTCTTGATCATCAAATACTTTTGTACGCCCTTGGATTCGGCAATGGCTAGTTGGCCGTATTGTTCTGCTTCTGCCATGTTTCCTTGATGATAGGCCACTTCAGCATCGAGTGACAACTGGTAGATACGGTTTTTGATTGCGGAGCGGTGTTGGTTGTAGGCATCTTGGTTGTTTTTTAGTAGTGCTAAATGTGCGGAGTAATAGTGTCGATGCTCGATTGAATCAATCTTACTAAGTGCTTTTTCTACTAAATCGTAGTTGCCGCGATGGAGTTCTACCACTACGGTGATGTAGGCACGAAGTTTATCGGATGTGATTTTTGCTAGTTCCTTCTCGGCTTCCGCCTCGTTTTCGTGTAGATAGGCGTACAAGAAACGATAGTAAGGTTGTTTTGAATTTTTGACGTAGCGTTCAACTGTATTCATGTTGGTACTGAATTTAAAAATATAGAGGTCTTTGCCGATGAGAATGACGAAAGCGATCAGGAAAAAAGTGATCCATATGATTGGGGTAGGTTCTATGTCTAGGAAGAAGATCGTTAAGCCACCTGCGGCTCCGAGGAGGAGCATGGTTAGTAGGTTTCGTAGAGTGGAAGACATGAGGGGGCTCCTTTGCTTTTGGGAGTATTCTTTTAGTTTAGCATAAGAGAACGACGCTTCATCCTAAGACTTGGCACGGAGTCTGTTGTATCTCACAGGGAAAAAATAAAGTCTTAGATTAGAGTTGTTGATTGGATCGATTAAGTCTATCGCATTTTATGGCAAAATTCTCTAAAAACACTAAATAATTGAAGGGGCTTAATAAGACAAAAGCGAATCCTAACAGAAAATATGTCTTATGAAAGGATGTTTTGTTCATGCTTAAAAAAAGTGGTTTCTGCTTTAGGTCTACTAGTAGTTACAATGTCTCTATCCATTCCTACTAAGGCTACTGAACTCACAACATCTTCTCAGGAAACGACGTTACTTCAAAATCATTCAACCGACTCTCGTGAAGTATCAAGAGTAACTAGTGTTAATTTTGGAGCTACAAGACAAATTTCAAAATCAACTCCGATTCCTCCAGATTGGGTTATTACAACAGTAATGAGTGACTACTACGTCATCCAATATGTAGGTGGAGCAAGATTGGGTCAGACAGTACAGACTGCTAGAACGACCCCCATTCCAAAAGACTGGGTGATTACTCTAGCAACAAGTGATTTCTTTGTATGGACGTATGTAGGAGGAGCAAGCTTCGGACATACAATTCAGACCGCAAAAATAACCCAAGTTCCAGAAAACTGGGTAATTACTCTAGCGACTTCGGATTTTTATCAACTGATGTATGTAGGAGGGGCAAGCTTTGGACAGACCGTACAGACCGCAAAAATTACCCAAATTCCACCAGGCTGGGTCATTACAACCGCTACATCAGACTATTATATCCTTACTTATAGAGGATAGTGGTAGTTAGAGAAAACATGCATAATGACAATGACACCTACTTGTGAGAGCGGGTGTTTTTTCTTATTGAGATTATGGTGATATTTTCCAGTTATCGTCCAGTTTTTTCGCTTCATCTGTCGCCTCAAAATTGCTCAAAGTCTCTCTCGTCGGTGCGTCCTGGGACTCGAACAGCACTGTTTAGTCCAGTTTACATGGGTAAATCTCTATAACGTTTGTTATATCTTTCTTCCCAAACCACAATGTATAGATAGCAGTTCCCCCATAAACACAAAAAAAGCCACCCTCATCAGGTGGCTTCACTTTATGTATCTGGTGAAGGTGGGGGATTCTAATACCCGTTCGACCTTAGTGCCCCGCAGGGGTAAAACAGCCATACATGAGCATCTCCGAGCGCAGTCACTCATTTAAATTTCGGTACCGGATTCGCGGAGTGACGCGCTGACCCGTTACCTAGCCTGATTGATCTTCTTCCTTCGGCTTCAGGCGGAAGCCCCCGGCGTATCCCACTAAAGTTGAGCGTTAGTCATGCCACATGGGCCTTGGAATGGTAGCGCCTCACTGGTTATTAGTGCGATGAGAATCTTAATTAACTATTCATCACGTTGAGATACTTCCACATGTATTTATCTAGTTCTTTAAAGACCTTTGGAAACAGCTTTTTGCGTTCATCTAAATTGTATGGTATTAGAGATTCATCCTCAAAATATTCTTCCAAGAGCTTACTAAATATATCCTTTATATTTCTTTCATACTTTTGCTTTGGAATCTCTTCTCCTATTTCTACTTGTAGTACAAAATCAATTTCACTTGTGTAATTCTCAATTTTCTGAATGTCAATAAATGATCTGAGTTCAGAGTCGACACTTAAATCGACCCAATCCCTTGTTTCACTAATAGTAGTAACCTTTTGTTTAAAATCTTTTCTCATTCTACGATCAACTTCAGCAAACAAAAAATCCTTGTGTTCCTTCTTCATTAAGAATCTCTTTGAATTTATTTGAAAACGCTTATCAAGTTGAATTTCAGATGGATACATTAGAGCCTTTAGATCAGACGCAGACATAACTTCGTCTCTGCTGAATGACACAAACCTGTTAGAACTTAAAAAATCATCTATACAAATTTCTGCATTTTTCTTTAGCCAAACCTTTGTAATTTCTCGAATGGATAGTTTTTGTAAAAAATATGAATGTGGTAATACATATCCATTTTTATGCAATAATAACTCGTTTTCCCCCCACCTTGTAATATAAGAATTCTTTTCAGATATTTTTAACGAGGGATGCCTAAATATAGTTTGATCTTTGGAAATTAACATATCTACTTTAATGTCAGGCTGTAAGAATAGCTTAGCCAAAAGATCCCTGCAAACATCAATTGCTAATTCGTCTGAAAAAGGAAGTCTTCCATCAAGTTTGTCACGATTTAAAGACATTGGAAGCCTGCCATCAAAGTCCGACACGACAACTCTAGGTTTTATGGGGAAAGTTGGGAATTCGTATCCTCCAATCCTCTCCCAATCAGGTATTAAGATTCCATTGCATAGTAATTCTCTTCTTTCAGCTTCATAATCCCAAGAAACTACTTGATAACCATCAGGATAAATTTGGTGCCCTTTTACATCATCAAAGTTTTCTATAATCTCATTTACTTCATTTGCACCCTTCCATGTATTAGGTAAACATAGTTTAATCTTAGGATGTGGTAACCTGTGCCAAGTATACCAATATGTCTCGGAAGGGGTGAAACAATATTCATAAAATTCCACATCACGTTTAAATAAATTAAGTGTATCAGTTGTAAGAGCAATTTTAATAGTGGTTCCTACTTCTCGTTCATCTTTTAATACTTCTATTTGTTGATCATCAATCTTAGCTTTAAATTTCCACCCGGTTATATCGTTTACAAATCTCGTGCTTACTGTAATTTCTTCACCTAATAAAAATGATGCTAATACACCAACACCGAATCTTCCACTTCTCTGAACTTTAGAAGTTCCGTTATTATTTATAAATTGTTTTGACCAAGTTTCACTTTTTCTAAATGATGCGCCCGCCTTAAAAAAATAATTTAAAATTGTTTCTTCAGCCATTCCTAATCCATTATCTGAAATCACAAAGTAATAACCATTCTGTGAACTACCCTCTATAGAAATTGTAATCTCAGGTGTATATTCTTCGAATTCATTGTTGTTTTTGTGATATTGTTCTCTCTCTCTGCAAGCATCTATCGCATTCTGTAATAGTTCCCTAACACCATATGTGGGATTATTTCCATATAAAGGGGCGACTAATAATTTTATTAAATCTGGATTAGTATCAAAAAGCACTTTTTCTGGTAAATAGCTAACTTGCTGTTTAAAGTTTTCAACGTCATCTATATTAGACTGTACCCGTCTCAAGCGTATCATCATATTTTTCAAATTTTTATGACTTCCATAAACTTCACCTAGTACGGCCCATGATAAATCTAACTCATGTTGAATGTCCCTTAATAACTTTTTCAATTTAAGAAACAACTCACTAGTTGGTGGGTTACCATGAACATACATTAATTCAGGATCATCAGAGTTATTGTGTATATACTCAACTGACTTATGAGTGTCTCTTTCTATTCTGGATAGGGGACTGGAATACTTTCTTATTTCCAAATACGTCGGAGTCACTCTATCTGGCGTAATATGAAGAAAATCAGAAATACGTAATACTACCATCAAGAATATTACTTTGATCTCGTGTGGAGTCTTCCACGAATGTCGAGTAAACCTTTTCTCTAAATATTCAAAAGTGTTACGAAGATCCATTCCATGGCTTCTCGCTACCAAGCCTGACAGATCTCTTAACTGTTCTGATAAGCCTTCAGCAAATGGAATTGTCTCTCCATCAAATGTCGGGAAACCATATATTGCTATCTCATGCGCAATTCTTGGGTGCATCCTCCTAATAAATTCACCAATAAGCTTCTTATCATAACCTGTTAAATGCTCACGATTTTTAGATGGAGTAGTAATGTTAATCTTTTCACCGAACACTTTTATTATTTTTTTATCATCCCATTGTTTAGTCTCTTTTAAGAAATCCTCCCATTCCTTTAACCATTGCTTTTCATCAATACCATGGATTTTTCTATCTTTATGACTACCAGATATCAACTCTAAAAAACCTTCATGAGTAAGATGCATACCAAGATCATGTAGTAACACTGATAAAACAAGTATTAAAATATCTTTTGAGTTTAACAGAGCGTACGTTTCATCTGATATTAACCATTCAGCCGTACATAATACGTTTTCGATATGCTCAACTCCGTGATTGGAATATTCATCGAAGAATTCGAACTTACTATCTTTTATTATTTGTTCGAATTTAGATATTGTGGAATATAAGACACCGGATATTTCCTGGTTATTATCAATCATGTCTTTAAAGACTTTTGGAATGATCATACCAATCTCCCTAAGTAATTTTTTACTATTATAACACAATCTGTTATGAACAATGAGACATGGACATATCCAATTCCTTCTTTGACCCTGACTTGAATATATAAAAAAACACCACTAATTCAGTGGTGTTCATTGTTATGTATTTGGTGGAGGCGGGGGGATTCGAACCCCCGTCCGAAAACAGCGATACATGAGCATCTCCGAGCGCAGTCACTCATTTAAATTTCGGTACCGGATTCGCGGAGTGACGCGCTGACCCGTTACCTAGCCTGATTGATCTTCTTCCTTCGGCTCCAGGCGGAAGCCTCCGGCGTATCCCACTAAAGTTGAGCGCTAGTCATGCCACATGGGCGATGGAATGGTAGCGCCTCACTGGTTATTAAGCAGCGAGAGAAAGTTGTTTGTTGCCAGTTAATGGCGTTCCGCGTTGTTGACGAGGTCCGCAGCCCCCCGGCTCGCTTCTCATGCTCTACCATCCCCGTCGAATCCAGAACGCCCCCAGGTAGGTGAGAAAAAGTCTAGGTGAAGAGCCATTAAATCCGCACCTAGACTATATTGTAACAGTGTATTGGCTTGTTGTGCTTGTTGTTGCTTATTAAATATAGCACAGGCGACAACCAAAACTCAACGTTGATTGCTACCAAGCCTGCCAGTGCAACCCAATCAAACCTTCTGGCGTTCACGCAGAGCACGCTCGATATCACGCGCAGACTCTTTTTTCTTGAGGTCTTCACGCTTGTCGTAGTTCTTTTTCCCTTTGACAAGTGCGAGCTCGACCTTGGCCCAGCCGCCCTTCAAATAAATGCTGAGCGGGACCAGCGAGTACCCTCTTTCACGAATCAGACCATTGAGCTTGAGGATTTCCAAGCGGCGCATCAGCAGCTTGCGAGTGCGCTCTGGCTCATGGTTAAAACGATTTCCCTGCTCGTACGGACTGATGTGCACATTGTACAGAAGCAATTCGCCATCCTGCACACGGGCGAAGCTGTCCTTGAGCTGGACACGCGCCGCACGCACGGACTTGATCTCCGTACCGGTCAGCTCAATGCCTGCCTCGTATACTTGCTCGATGTGGTAATCGTGGCGCGCTTTTCGGTTTTGGGCGATTGTCTTGGTTCCGGCCTTATCTTTTGACATGGAGATCACCTCACTTGTACGTACTGCGTTTCGTACCAGTTAGTCTAGCAAATTTTGCCCATTGTGGCAAGTCATTTACCGGGTAAATAGCCATCCCCGAAAAGGGAACCGGATCGTTCCGAGTACTTTTCGGGGATTAAACAACTGTTTAACGGCGTTTCCGTTTCACCTGACTGGCTACATTTTTGCGATTCTTTTTCTTGGACTTGACGAGATCTTCCCAGAATCCCTTCTGGCGTTTCGTTGGGGTATCCCCTTCTCCTGTACCGATTGGCAGCACTTCTTCACCGCTCGATGCTTTGCCCGCTCCAGCGCGACGAGGAGGTTTGTTCCCCTCTGCTTTGCGGCGATCCTTGTATTTCTGACGGATTTCCGCCGGATGCTTTTTATCCTTTTGACGATCTGGTCTGCCTGGACGCTCTGGGCGCTCCGGACGGCCTGTACGTGAACGATCTTGTTGCTTGCCACGTGTCGGCTTACGATCCCCACCGCGACCATCTATTACGCGAGGCGTACGCTCACGGCTACCACGGAAGCCAGCCTTCGGCATCCCGACGATTTCGAAGTCGATGGTGCGTTCATCCACGTTGACATTCGCTACACGTACCTCGACGACATCCCCGATCCGATACTGCTTGCCTGTACGCTCACCGACCAGCGCAAACATTTTCTCATGGTAATGATAGTAGTCGTCGGTCAAAAAGCTGACGTGCACCAAGCCTTCAATCGTGTTAGGGAGCTCGACGAAAATCCCAAACGAAGTGACGCTGGAGATGACCCCTTCGAATTCTTCTCCCACTCGCTCCAGCATGAACTCCGCTTTTTTCAGATCGTCTGTTTCACGCTCAGCATCGACAGCCAACCGTTCACGCTGTGACGCATGCTCTGCGATTACTGGCATTTGCTCTGCCCAATACCCCAGACGTTTTTCTGATATTTGATTTCCTAGCTCGATCCATTCACGAATACGACGATGTACGATCAGGTCGGGATAACGGCGAATCGGCGAAGTAAAATGGGTATAAAACTCCGTAGACAAGCCGTAATGCCCCAAGCTTTCCGCGTCGTAACGCGCTTGCTTCATCGAGCGCAGCATAACCTTACTGATGATGATTTCTTCCGGTGTTCCTTTTACCTCTTCCAACAGCTGCTGCAGCGCACGTGGATGAACAGAATTGCCCTTCCCGCGGATCGAGTAGCCAAAATTCGTGATGAACTCCATGAAGGCCATGAGCTTTTCAGCGTTCGGGTCTTCGTGAATCCGGTACATGAACGGCTGCTTCATCCAGTGGAAGTGCTCTGCCACTGTTTCGTTGGCTGCGAGCATGAACTCTTCGATGATCTGCTCCGCAATCGATCTCGTACGGAAGCCGATTTCCGTAGGGGTTCCCTCTTCATCGACGTAAATTTTCGCTTCGCGGAAGTCAAAGTCAATGGCACCACGCTGCATCCGTTTCTTACGTAACGTCAGGGCCAGGTTTTTCATTTCCTCGAACATCGGGACGAGCTGGCTGTACTTCTCGATCAGCGCTTCGTCCTTTTCGTCCAAAATACTTCGTACATCCGCATACGTCATGCGCTCATCTGTACGAATCACGCTCAAAAATATATCGTACTTAACGGTGTTCCCGCCTGCATCCATCTCCATATCACAAGAAATCGTCAATCGATCCACCTGCGGATTGAGACTGCATATTCCGTTGGACAAGCGATGTGGCAACATCGGAATGACGCGGTCAACCAAGTAGACACTGGTACCGCGACGATACGCTTCATTATCCAGCTGGGACTTATCGCGAACGTAATAGCTCACGTCAGCGATATGCACGCCGAGTCTTACGTTTCCATTTGGCAGCTTTTCAAGAGACACAGCATCATCCAAGTCTTTGGCATCTGCTCCATCAATGGTGACCATCATCCGATCACGCAAGTCACGACGACCCTTGATCTCTTCCTCGGATATCTCATCTGGTGCTGCCTCAGCCTCAGCTAATACGTCCTCAGGAAAAGCCTCAGGCAAGTTAAACTTGCGGATGATCGACAGAATATCGACGCCCGGATCGTTCTTATGTCCGAGAATCTCGACGACTTCACCCTCTGGATTCACACGCCCCTCTGGATAGCGAACGATGCTCACGACTACCTTGTGACCATCTACTGCTCCGTTGAAGGAGTCTTTCGGGATGAAAATATCTTTGCCGATTCGCTTTTCGTCGGGGATGACAAACGCGTAATGCCTCTCATCCTTGAATGTCCCTACGACCTGCTTGATTCCACGCTCGACAATGCGAATGATCTGCCCTTCCAGACGATTGCCGCCTGCTTCTTTTTCCACGCGGACAAAAACCGTATCGCCATGGAGCGCTCCATTCATATCATTCGCATGTACGTATACGTCATCCGTGTCAGGTGTCTCCGGGATCACAAATCCGAAGCCCTTCGGGTGACTTTGCAGGCGTCCACGTACCAGATTCATTTTCTCAGGCACGCCATACCGATTCGCTCTGGTGCGGATCACCTCTCCGCTCGCTTCCAGTGCATTCAGCGTTTTCACAAGCTCCTTAAACGTGGCAGATTCCTTAATTCCAAACGCTTCTTCCAGTTCCCTCACCGTCATCGGGTGGTATGCTTGCTCTCGCATAAACGCGAGTATTTTTTCTTGGTCTTCCATTTACAAACCTCCTTTTTCGCGTGGCATTCCCGCGTTTCTCCATGACCATCCTATTATGTAGTATTCACCGTTCCCGCATATCGCAATCGGAATAGAGAAAAAGACAGCAAGTTGCACTCGCTGTCTTTCGGCCATTCGTCTATTACGCTCCTGATTTCAAGAAATACCCGAGCAAAATCGCAAAAATCATGAAGCCAACCGCAAATACAACGGTCAGTTTCCCTAAAAGTGCGTCAATCCCGCGGGCTTTTTGTTTGCCCATCAGTTGCTCTGCGCCGCCACCAATCGCTCCGGAAAGGCCGGCACTTTTTCCCGATTGCAGCAACACGACGATAATTAAGCCAATACTTGCGATCACAAGTAAAATTTTCGCAGCCAATGCCATTTTCATTCACCTCAAAACGTATTTCCAAGGCGGAAAAAACCAATACAACAACTTTATCACACTTGTCTGGTAACAGCAACCCGCTATCCCTTCCATTATAAGAGAAATTCTTTCAAATAATATTGACCGTTATAAGGTAGAATAAGAGCAATGTGTTTTTACGAAAAAATGGCAAATTGTGTACTTTCTTTGTCTTGTTTGGTAGTCGCCTTGATATTGTCAAACTTTTGCCGTAAAATTACCATGAAACTTTATAATTTGCTTTGGGAGGTCTTTGTCAGATGGCTGGGTCCAACAAAAAAGACATGAATCAAAACGATGTAATTGATTCCGCGAAGGCCTTTTTCACTTCGTTTGGTATCTTGTTTCTAGTTTTTCTCATTGCACTTGTAGGATCAATTATTTTTCCACCAAAACATGGGGAAGAGGCAAATGGTGGCGGCGCACCAACTGCACAAATTGACGCTGCTGCTGTATTTAAACAAAATTGCGCTTCCTGTCACGGTCAAAATCTCGAAGGCATTGCAGGTCCAAACCTGACGAAAATTGGAGCGACGCTCAGCGCTGACGACATTGCTAAAATCATCAAAGACGGTAAGGGCGGCATGCCTCCTGGAATGCTGAAGAAACAACCAGAAATTCAAGCGGTTTCACAGTGGCTGTCGGAGAAAAAATAAGTACATAGATAGCCTGTAAGAAAGAAACACCGAAGACTCGTCCTCTTCGGTGTTTTCCGCGTTAATGGGGAGGCTTTTACATATGACCATCAAGATTGAAGCTTTAGGGAAACAAATTCACTCTCCCACGAGTACATGGTTGTTCCGTGACGTAAATGCTAGTATTAATGAACCTACGATTATTGGAATTCTGGGCAAATCAGGTCAGGGAAAAAGCACCTTGCTTCGTATTTTGGGTCGTCTTCTACAACCTGACGCCGGTACGGTTTTCTTGGAGAATAAAGAAATGTCACTGTGGGACGCGAGAGCTTGGCGAATGAAAATCAGTTATGTGGCACAGCAAGCGGTTATGCTGCCCGGCAACGTGGAAGACAACCTACGGACAGTGAGCAGCCTGCATCAGCGTCCTTTTGATAAGAAGCTCGCTTCTGACTTGATGGAGCAGTTATATATGGAAGAGATCGATTGGTCAAAACCAGCCGCTCAACTGTCTGGCGGAGAAAAGCAACGGCTCGCTCTCGTTCGCAGCCTAATGCTTCAGCCACCTGTCCTGCTGCTGGATGAGGTCACGGCTTCACTCGATACGAAAAGCAAGAAGGCTGCTGAGCGGCTCCTCGTCGATTTGCACCGCCAAACGGGTACGACCTTAATTTGGGTCACACATGATTTAGAAGAAGCGCGAATTGCTTGCAAGCGCATTTGGTTTATGGCCAACCACCAACTCGCAGAAGACGCTGAATGTGAAGCGTTTTTCCACTCTCCCCAATCCGTTGAAGCTCGTGAATTTTTGCAAGATGGAAATGTCCATGCTGCCCTAAGTGAGGTACAGCGATGACGCATACGTTTACGTTTTCATACATGTGGCTACTCTTTGCCTATGCCTTTGTTTTCATTGCCCTTCTGCTCTCCGTTTGGCAGAAGCTCGGTTTGGAAAAAGATATTTTGATTGGTACCATCCGCTCTACCGTTCAATTGCTCGCGATCGGCTACGTCCTACATTTTGTCTTTGCTGCCGATAGTGTCTGGTTTATTTTATTGATCATTCTCATGATGATCTTGGTCGCTTCGTGGAACGCTGCCAGCAGAGCGAAGCATTTATCGGGGATCTTTTGGCGGATCTCCCTTTCACTTGCGATAACAGAGATCATCACCATGGGACTGTTGGTTATACTCGGGCTTATCTCTCCTACGCCGCAGTATCTCATTCCGATGAGCGGCATGATTATTGGCAGCTCTATGATCGTCACGAGCCTTTTTCTCACGCATATGAACAGAGAAGTAGAAGCCTCTCGTGGGGAAATCGAAACACTGCTTTGTCTGGGAGCCACTACACGCCAAGCCGTGCATGTAGTGTTGAAGCGCGCGGTCAAAGCGAGCATGATTCCTACCTTTGACACGATGAAAACAATCGGACTCGTCCAATTGCCAGGGATGATGACCGGAATGATCGTCGCGGGTGCCAGTCCCATCGAGGCCGTACGCTATCAAATCCTCATTATGCTCAGCTTCAGCTCCTCTGCGGCCATTTCGGCGGTCCTGATCAGCATGCTCAGTTATCAGCTCTGGTTTACGCGTGACTCCATGCTCCACGCTTAAATACACACACTGTCGGATACAGCTTCCGGCAGTTTTTTTGTTTTTGTAATGAAATGCACCCTGAGTCGTCAAATTACAAGTAGAACGTACAAAAGGTGGTTCAGCTATGGACAAAAACGGTTTAATGGAGCAATGGTTCCTCCGCTATGGCGATGATATTTACAAATTTCTTATTTACTACACAGGAACCCGTGATGTAGAAGACCTCGTTCAGGATGTCTTTTTAAAAGCGCTTCGGTCTCTGGATGCATTCGAAGGCAGATCGCAACCGAAAACATGGCTATTGACGATCGCGAGGAACACCGCCATCGATCATAAACGAAAGCAACGTCTTCGTAATTGGCTGCCAGATAAATGGCTGGCGAACGTAGAGGCGGAAGAGAAAACACCGGAAGAAATTCTGCATGTACATGAGGAGCAGCAAGCACTTTACCATGCAATCCGTGAAGTAAAACCCGCTTTTCGCGAGGTGCTCATTTTGCGTGGAGTCAAGGGACTGTCCTCCAAGGAGACGGCTGAAATACTTGGGTGGTCCGAAAACAAAGTGAACGTGACACTGCACCGCGCCATGAAAGCCGTCAGGGAAATACTTGAGCGTGAGAAAAAGGAGATGATTGGCGATGCGATCTAATTCAGACCATGACTTACTAGCTAAATTGAAAGGGATGCCGGATATGAAAATGAGTGGAGAAAAAAATCACGAGATCGTTTCTGCTATTCGCCAAACAAATGTGAGTAAATCTGGAGGGACTGCTTCTTTTCGTGGTTTCTCTGCACTTGGCAAGGGATTGGCCCTCTGCTCCGTACTTGCTGTGACCGTCTGGCTCGGAGCCTCACTCCTTACGAATCAACAACAGAGCACATTACCAGAGACCGTTGCGCCTATTGCTCCTGGCTCTCCTACCGCTTCTCCGGGACCTGATCCAAACAACAGCGTAACAACTCAGCCTATTCCGCAGTCAGAGGAGCTTTTGGCACAAATTCGCTCAAATGCTAAAGAAGGCAGAGTCATCTCCCTTCCTTTCGTTCTGGAAAAAACGGTAGATGACGTAGAAAAGGGCTGGGGAAAACCTGAGAAAACCTACACAGCAAATGGACTGATCTACTCCGCCTACCCGAAAAAAGAAGTCGTGTTTGGCTACAACAAAGGCATGCAGCTCGTAGACATGCGTAGGACAGATTCTCGTTTGCAGCAAATTAGCCTGTCTGCCGTCGAAAAGAGCTGGGGAAAGCCGGGGCGTATCAGCGAGTTTGGCGATCATACGATTTATACCTATGATGTGACGAGCAAATATCAGGTCAAGCTGATCTTCCAAGGAACAAAAAGCACGAGCAAGGAAGACCTGATTCTTGTTGAGTACCATCTGTATTACCCGCAAGGAAATAAAAATCTCATGCTTTATGGGGACAATGCCGAGTTGTTGCAAAGCGTGCGTGATCTCGCCGGGAAAGGCCAAATCTTTGGCAGTCAGTATCGTTTGGAAAAGGATGTATTCGATGACGCAGAAAAACAACTGGGTAAACCGGATGTCGTCTCCTTCATCAATGGCATCACGTACAATACGTACCGGGATCTCAATCTAGTCTTTGCCTTTAACAAAGGAATGCAGATCGTTGATATTCGCTCCTATGACCCACGCCTGCAAGCAATCACACTTGCCGAGGTGCGTGAAACACTTGGGGAGCCAACAAACAAAGCCACAACGGGCGGCCAAACCATCTACACCTACAAGGTAACCCCTGATTACGAATTGAAATTCATTTTCTCAGGCATCATGACCGATGATCCAAACACTATCTACATCGATCACGTAAACATTTACTACCCACGAGGAACATTTAACAACATGGCAGGATAACTATACAAAAAAGACGGGAGCATTAGTCCCGTCTTTTCTCATTATTTACCGATGATGTAGCCTTCCAGCTCATCCAGTACTTTATTGGCTGCGATTACGCCACCGGAAGTATTCCAGATGGTGTCATCTACTTTGAATGCTTTGCCCGCTTTCACGACGTTCAGGTTTTTCCAAAGGGAATCGTTCGTCCACTCTTGCTCCAGCTTGGAAGCCTCGCCTTTGCCTGTTTCGTACGTGAAGTAGAACATGATGTCGCCGTCCATTTCTGGAATGCGCTCTTTGGTTACTTCTGCTGCGAATTCTTCTTTGTCTTGGGCAGCTGGACGTGCCAGGCCAAGGTCTTTGAAAATCGCGCCAGTGAAGGTGTTTTTGTAGTAGATGCGAACTTTACCAGGCATGAAGCGTACAACGGAAACTTTTGTGTTCAGCTTGTCGCCCGCTTTTGCTTTAAACTCTTCTACGCGCTTGTTCCAATCAGCGAGGACTTTTTCTCCCTCAGCCTTTTTGTTTACTGCTTCTGCGAACAAGGAGAAGTTTTCTTTCCAGTCACCGCGTGGCTCATCCACAAATACGGTTGGAGCGATTGCAGTCAATTGTTGATAAATTTTTTCATGACGGAATTTCATACCCAGAATCAGGTCAGGTTTCAGTGCTGCGATTGCTTCCAGGTTAGGTTGTCCTTCTGTACCAACGGATTTTGTACCCTCAAGGAAGGACTTGGTGAAATCGTAGAATTGAGTAGGATCAATGGTCGAACCTACAGCCCCTACTGGCTTTACACCGAGAGCCATCAGAGTTTCAGTACCTTGGTTGGTCAACATGACGATGCGTTCTGGTGTACCTTTGATGGTCGTTTCGCCCATCGCGTGTTTCACTGTGTAACTTTGTCCGGAACCCTCCGAATTGCCTGTTGCTTGATCAGCAGGCTTTTGTTCTGCCGGCTTTTGTTCACTTGCTTGCGGAGTACCGCAACCTGTAACAACCAGCAAGAGCGCCATTAAGACAGCAAAGAAAGCTTTACCGCCTGCGGTCCGATATGTACGAGAAAACATGATGAAAGGACCCCTTTCCCTTTTCTATAATGAGAATTCATATCAATGACGTAGTCTATCCTACTCCCCTGCTTGTCAAAAGTCAATCATAAAATGATAATGACTATCAACGTCATTGACACTTCCTTTATGTAGCTCTACACTTAACTATGAAACCATCTAAGAAATAAGGATGTAGCCATCATGAATTCTTTTTTAGCTAGCAACTTTCGTAAAATTCTGGGAGTGGTATTCGCCCTCCTCATCCTTACTTACCTCAGTTATGCCAGCCTCATCTTTGGCGTCATTGACACGAGTTGGCAAACTGCGATTGATGCCTACACGAATTTCAACGGCTCCAATGAACACATCGTCATTAAAGAAGTGCGAGTACCGCGTGTGCTCAATGCGCTTACAGTCGGTTTCTGCCTCGGCTTGGCCGGAACTCTGCTCCAATCCTTGACGAGAAACCCTGTTGCAGACGTTGAATTGTTCGGTCTTAATGCAGGTGCTTCTCTTTTTGTTGTGTTCGCCGTTACATTTGTCGGGATCAGCTCCTTGACCCAGTTTACGTGGATTTCCTTTTTAGGAGCCGCTGTAGCAGGTATGATCGTCTACTTGCTCGGTTCATTCGGCAGAGATGGGCTTTCGCCTGTGAAGCTGGTTCTAGCGGGTGCAGCTATCACCGCTTTGGCTTCCTCGATCCGACACGGCATGATGGTCCTTAATGAAAAGGCTACTGATGAGGTACTTTTCTGGCTGGCGGGTTCCGTTGGAGGCAGAAAGCTAGAGTATTTAGCCACTGTCTTTCCTTATATGATCATTGCCTGGATCGCTGCTTTTGTCCTCGCACGCCCGATTCAAACGTTACTGATGGGTGATGACGTAGCAAAAGGTCTCGGACAACGCACATTATTGGTCAAATTCAGTGTTGGAATTGTCATTGTTCTCTTATCTGGTTGCGCGGTTGCTGTTGCGGGACCCATTGGTTTTGTCGGATTGGTCACTCCGCATCTGGCCCGCTATCTCGTCGGAATCGACACTCGCTGGGTGCTTTTATACAGCGGTCTGCTTGGTTCCATTCTGTTGCTGTTAGCAGACATCGGCGCTCGCTATATCGCAATGCCTGCTGAAGTTCCTATTGGAGTAATGACAGCCCTGATCGGGATTCCATTCTTCATCTATGTCGCACGCAAGGGGCTGGATAAATAATGAAAGACTACCTGTCTCTTCGCATCGGCAAGCGCTTTTCATCGTTTCAGCTACATAAAAAGACGATCTGGTTTTCGCTACTCGCCTTGCTGATCGTCATCGCAGTGGCGGTTGTCAGTCTCGGAATGGGTGAAATGAAAATCGCCCCGCTCGATGTGGTAAAAGTTCTGTTGGGAATAGGTTCAGAAGAGAATGCTTTGATTGTGGAGCAATTTCGCCTGCCGCGCATCGTCATTGCTATTCTGGTAGGTGCTGCACTCGCCGTCGCCGGTGCCATCATGCAGGGCCTCGTCCGCAATCCGTTGGCTTCCCCGGATATTCTTGGGGTATCGGGTGGAGCATCTGTTTTTGCAGTCGGCTTCTTGATCTTATTTGAAACAGCTAGTATCAAGTGGCTTCCTCCCATCGCTTTTTTGGGAGCAACATTGACGACATTCCTGCTGTACGCTCTCTCTTGGAAAAAAGGCGTCACGCCGCTTCGTCTCGTCATGATCGGTGTTGGAATCAAAATCGCAGCGGGTGCCATTGTCACCATGCTGATCATGTTCAGTCCGTTTTTGCTGCAAAATAAAGCATTGCTCTGGCTGACAGGAAGCATCTACGGCGTTGCCTGGAACGACGTATTCATGATTTTGCCGTGGGTCGTCGGACTGATTCTCGTAGCTGGCTTACTTGCTAGACGCGTGAACATTCAACAGCTCGGCGATGATCTGGCGACAAGTCTCGGCAGTTCCTTGCAATTGGATCGCTTCCTCCTGCTCATGATTTGCGCGGCTTTGACGGGAACAGCCGTCTCTGTTGGAGGAGATATCAGCTTTGTGGCTTTGCTGGCCCCACACATTGCCAAGCAACTGATTGGTCCGTCCTTTGGCGGTGCCATGACACTCTCGGCTTTCTTGGGTGCCATTATCGTATTGCTTGCGGATTTGATTGCACGTATGGCTTTTTCACCAATCGAAGTGCCTGTAGGAGTATTCACCTCTGCCATCGGCGCTCCGTTTTTCATCTACTTGCTGTACAAAAACCGAAATCGCTAGTGAAAGGAGTCCAGACCATATGCAAGCTTTGGAAACCCAACGGCTTACGTTATCGTACGGAGAACGCAACATCATTGAAGCATTAGATTTAAACATCCCGCGTGGAAAAATCACAGTTTTCATTGGCAGTAATGGCAGTGGCAAATCGACATTGCTGCGCTCTCTGGCACGTTTACTCAAACCAAAGGAAGGCGCTATCCTGCTTGAAGGAGAATCGATCGCGAAACGCTCTACCAAAGAGGTAGCTAAACGTCTTGCTATCCTTCCTCAAGGCCCATCTGCACCAGAAGGATTGACGATTCTGCAATTGGTCAAACAAGGACGCTATCCTTATCAAAACTGGCTACAGCAATGGTCAGAAGAAGACGAGCAGATGGTCAACAAAGCATTGGCAGCGACACAACTCACGGGTATGGCTAACCGTGCCGTCGACAGTCTCTCTGGTGGACAACGTCAGCGCGCCTGGATTGCGATGACGCTCGCACAAGGTACCGAAACGATTTTGCTGGATGAGCCTACGACTTATTTGGATATGTCGCATCAGATTGAGATTTTGGACCTATTGTTTGAACTGAACCAAACGGAAATGCGCACCATCGTCATGGTTCTCCACGATCTGAATCTCGCTTGCCGCTATGCCCACCATATCGTTGCCGTTCACAATCAGACTGTAGTGGCAGAGGGCGCTCCGAACGAAGTGCTGACGACCGACCTTGTCCGTACGGTATTCGATATGGATTGCCAAATTACGCAAGACCCGCTGTACGGAACTCCTATGTGCATCCCGTACAGTAAAAGTCGCCTGGGCACTGTGCAGACCGAACGAAAAGCATTCGCCATGTCGTAAGCGCCAAACAACAAAAAGACTGTCCATCGAGTCGTATGGGCAGTCTTTTTTCGTATGCAAAAACTTGAACGCGCAACGAATCGAGGCTTCCGGTGGAAAAAAACAGCGGCAGTCCCGGACTTTTTTGCGTCCTGGACTGCCGCGCGCTCTTTTTATCTATCAATCATACAAGCTTACTTCTTCAGGTTGTAGAATGCAGAACGACCGCCAAAACGAGCTGTATCAGCGAGTTCGTCTTCAATACGCAGCAATTGGTTGTACTTCGCTACGCGGTCAGTGCGGGAAGGCGCACCAGTCTTGATTTGACCTGCATTTGTAGCGACTGCGATATCCGAAATCGTAGAGTCTTCAGTTTCACCGGAACGGTGGGAAATCACCGCAGTATAACCAGCCAGCTTCGCCATTTCGATTGCTTCGAAGGTTTCTGTCAGCGTACCGATTTGGTTTACTTTTACCAGAATGGAGTTACCTGTAGAGGTCTCGATTCCACGAGCCAGACGCTCGGTGTTCGTTACGAACAAATCGTCACCTACCAGCTGAACTTTGCTGCCCAATTTGTCAGTTAGTGCTTTCCAGCCATCCCAGTCGTCTTCAGACAGACCGTCTTCGATGGAGATGATT
The DNA here is from genome assembly GCF_949767855.1 of Brevibacillus sp. IT-7CA2. Classification (NCBI taxonomy): domain Bacteria; kingdom Bacillati; phylum Bacillota; class Bacilli; order Caryophanales; family Paenibacillaceae; genus Brevibacillus; species Brevibacillus sp. IT-7CA2. The sequence goes on along the minus strand of NZ_CATKQT010000044.1, from coordinate 26,737 downwards.
GGGTATTTGTTTACCAGATCTTCGTAGAACGCGATCATTTCTTCTGTTGTTTTCACAACGCCTTCGCCTTCGAAGTGGTATTTACCGTCTTTGAACATTTCTGTAGCTGCTACGTCCAGCGCGAGGAACACGTCTTTGCCTGGCTCATAGCCTGCTGCTTTGATCGCATCCAAAATAGTTGTGATCGCTTCTTCGTTGGATTTCAGGTTTGGAGCGAATCCGCCCTCATCCCCTACTGCTGTGCTCAGGCCTTTTTCACCCAATACTTTTTTCAGGGAGTGGAAAATTTCCGCACCTGTACGCAGTGCTTCCTTGAAGGATGTCGCACCTACTGGCATGACCATGAATTCCTGAATGTCTACGGTGTTGTCTGCGTGCTTACCACCGTTCAGGATGTTCATCATAGGAACTGGCAACATTCTCGCGTTGAAGCCGCCGAGGTAGTTGTAGAGAGGAACGCCGAGAGAATCTGCAGCTGCACGTGCTACTGCCATGGACACGCCGAGAATCGCGTTTGCGCCCAGCTTGGCTTTGTTTGGCGTGCCGTCGAGCTGAATCATCGCCATATCGATGCCAACTTGATCAAGGGCATCCATGCCGATCAGTTCAGGAGCAATGATTTCATTCACGTTTTCTACGGCTTTCAGAACGCCTTTACCCAAGTAACGGGATTTGTCACCGTCGCGAAGCTCAACTGCTTCATACGCACCTGTAGACGCTCCAGATGGAACATCTGCGCGACCCATCGAGCCATCTTCGAGATATACTTCTACTTCCACAGTTGGATTACCGCGGGAGTCCATAATTTCGCGTGCATAAATGTCAGTAATCATTGCCATTTCTCGTCCATCTCCTTTTTTCATGTGCACTTACAATCTATTTTTCGATAAACGCCAAGCTACCCTTACAGTGTGTCCCAGTAAAGCCTATTTTGCAAGTAACGATTTGCCTGTCATTTCAACCGGTTGCGCTACCCCCAAAAGCTCCAAAAGCGTTGGCGACAAGTCGGCCAAAATACCGTCTTCGCGCAGAGCAGCCCCGTCTTTGGTCACGATTACAGGCACCGGATACGTGCTATGTGAAGTAATCGGACGTCCCGCTTCATCCAGCATCAGATCCGCGTTACCGTGGTCAGCCGTGATGACGGCTACGCCACCTTTTGCAACGATTGCATCGACCACTCGACCCAAGCATGCATCGACTGTCTCGACTGCTTTGATCGTTGGCTCCATCATACCGGAATGACCAACCATGTCGCAGTTGGCAAAGTTCAGGATGATCGCATCAAAATTATCCGCCTCGATCTCAGCCACAACAGCGTCTGTCAGCTCTGGTGCACTCATCTCCGGCTGCAGGTCGTACGTTGCCACTTTTGGCGAAGGAATCAGGATACGCATCTCACCTGGAAACTCCTTTTCACGCCCGCCGCTGAAGAAGAACGTCACGTGCGGATATTTCTCCGTCTCAGCAATGCGCAGCTGCTTCAAGCCGTGCTGGGAAAGCACCTCACCCAACGTGTTATCCAGATTGGAAGGCTTGTAAGCGACATACCCGTCAACCGTCTCGGAAAAATGCGTCAGGCACACAAAATGTAGATCGCGTGGGCGCTCATCGCCGCGGTCAAAGCCACGGAAATCTTCATTCGTAAAGGCTTGCGACATTTGAATCGCACGATCTGGACGGAAATTATAAAAAATAATCGAATCGCCGCTTTGAACGGTCGTCACTGGTTTTCCTGCTTCATCGAGAATCACGGTTGGCATAACGAACTCATCCATAATGGACTTTTCGTAGGATTCCTTTACCGCTTGAACCGGATCACGATAAGCTGGAGCATCTGCGTACACCATGGCACGATACGCCTTCTCTACACGCTCCCAGCGTTTGTCACGATCCATCGCATAGTAGCGGCCTTGTACGGTAGCAATGTGGCCAACGCCGATCTCTGCGATTTTGGCTTGCAGCTGTTCGATATAACCCACTGCACTGTCAGGCGATACATCGCGACCATCGAGGAAACCGTGGATGAACACATCCGCAAAATCCTGCTTTTTCGCCAGCTCGAGCATCGCAAACAAGTGGTTAATGTGACTGTGTACACCACCATCGGACAAAAGCCCGAACAGATGGAGCTGCTTGCCATTTTGCTTCGCGTGCTGGAAAGCAGCGATCAGTGTTTCGTTTTCAAAAAAAGCGCCTTCTTGAATCGACTTGGTAATGCGCGTCAGATCCTGATAAACAACACGCCCTGCCCCGATATTGAGATGGCCTACCTCGGAGTTGCCCATCTGTCCTTCTGGCAGTCCAACAGCCAGCCCACTTGCCTCCAGGGTCGCGTGAGGGTATTGATTCCAGTAACGGTCAAAATTCGGCTTGTTGGCTTGTGCTACTGCGTTTCCATGCGTCTCGTTACGCAGAGCAAAACCATCCACAATCAAAAGGGCAACCGGTTTTGGTCTTTGTGCCATTGCTTTCTCCTCCTATCGCGACGTTGCTCCTGCCACAAGCTGCAAGTAACTGTCCGCTACGAGACTCGCTCCACCGACCAATGCTCCGTCGATATCCGGCTGTGCCATGTAGCTTGCGATGTTTTCCGGCTTTACGCTTCCGCCGTATTGAATGCGCACTTTCTCGGCTGTCGCTTGTCCGAAGCGTTCACCGATTACGCTGCGAATAATAGCAATCGTTTCATTTGCATCTTCTGCCGTGGAGGACTTGCCTGTGCCAATCGCCCAAATCGGCTCGTATGCAATAACGGTATCCGCCACTTGTGCAGCATCCACTCCAGCAAAGGCACCTTCTGTCTGCGTACGGACTACGTCAGCTGTCTCGCCCGCTTCCCGTTGCTCCAGACTCTCGCCTACACACACAATCGGAACGAGACCTGCTGCTAAAGCGGCTACAACCTTTTTGTTCACGGTCTCATCTGTCTCATTGAAATATTGACGGCGCTCGGAGTGACCAAGGATCACGTACTCCACACCGATTTCTTTGAGCATGGACGCGCTGATTTCCCCTGTATAAGCACCTTGCTCTTCAAAATGCATGTTTTGCGCGCCGATGGCAATATCCGTGCCCGCCAGCTCTTCCTTAAGTGCTGCCAACGCTGTAAAAGGTGCGCAAATGACTTTTTGTACCCCGGAAGTATTGTTGCCTGCCTTGGCTTCCTGCGCAAACGCTCTTGCCTCGGCCATCGTTTTGAACATCTTCCAGTTCCCCGCGATAATTGGTGTTCGCATGCAAACTCCCCCTCTTCGCTCTTATTTGTTATCTGCCAACACAGCTACGCCTGGCAGTTCCTTGCCTTCCATGAATTCCAGGGACGCTCCGCCGCCTGTAGAAATGTGTGTCATCTGCTCGGCTACGCCTGCTTTCTCCACTGCTGCTACGGAATCACCGCCACCGATGATGGTCGTTCCGCTGCATGCTGCCATCGCCTTGGCTACGCCAATCGTGCCGCCTGCAAAAGCATCCATTTCAAATACGCCCATCGGACCGTTCCACACCACTGTTTTGGATTCTACGATGACGCTATGATACTGCTCCACTGTTTTTGGCCCGATATCGAGTGCCATCCAGCCGTCTGGGATCGCATCAATTGCCACGACCTGCTTTTCTGCATCTGCCGCAAAACGGTCAGCTACGACAACATCAACTGGCATCAGTAATTGAACGCCGCGCTCTTTTGCCTGATCCATCAACGTACGTGCGAGATCGAGCTTGTCGTCTTCACACAGAGAAGCCCCAATGCCATAACCCTGTGCTTTGAGGAATGTATTCGCCATACCGCCACCAATAATCAGATGATCGACTTTGGTCAACAAATTTTCAATGACAGCAATCTTATCTTTTACTTTTGCACCGCCGACAATCGCTGTAAACGGACGCTCTGGATTGGACAAGGCTCCGCCCATGAAGCGAATCTCCTTTTCCATCAACAAGCCCGCAACTGCTGGTATGTACTCAGCGATTCCCGCTGTAGAAGCATGTGCCCGGTGAGCTGTCCCGAATGCATCATTGACAAACAGATCAGCCAAGGCCGCAAAGTTTTTTGCCAGTTCTGGATCGTTCTTTTCTTCTCCCGCATGGAAGCGCACGTTTTCCAAAAGGATGACGTCGCCAGACTCCATCCGTTCTACTGTCGCTTCTACGTCAGCACCATGGCAATCCTCCAGCTTACGCACGTCCTTACCCAAGAGCGAGGACAGATGAGCTGCGACAGGAGTAAGACGCATCTCTTCCACTACTTGGCCTTTAGGACGCCCAAAATGGCTCGCCAGGATTACTTTGGCCCCTGCCTCCATCATGAAACGGATGGTTGGTACAGCAGCACGAATGCGTGTATCGTCGGTGATTACCCCGTCCTGCATCGGCACGTTAAAGTCGACACGGCAGAATACGCGCTTGCCTGCCAGCTCAACATCGCGGATAGATTTCTTGTTCATGAACGATCCTCCCAAATCATTGGCTTTTTATTCGGAAAAAAGATATGGGAAAAGGGAGATTGCTCTCCCTTTTTTTCCACAACAGTTCTATTTTACGTGTTAGAAGCCGCGCTGTGCAACATAATGACACAAGTCTACGACACGATTGGAGTAACCCCACTCGTTATCGTACCAGGAAACGACTTTCACCATGTTTCCTTCCAGTACCATTGTAGACAAAGCATCGATTGTGGAGGATGCAGGGTTTCCATTGTAATCAGACGATACGAGCGGCTCTTCGGAGTAGCCGAGAATGCCTTGGAGTGGGCCTTCTGCCGCTTCCTTCAGAGCGTTGTTGATTTCTTCAACAGTTGCGTCTATCTTCAACTCAACTACCAAGTCCACAACGGATACGTTTGGAGTTGGTACGCGCATTGCGAAACCATTCAGCTTGCCTTTCAACTCAGGCAGTACGAGTGCTACCGCTTTTGCCGCTCCTGTAGAGGTTGGAATGATGTTCTCCGCAGCTGCACGGGCACGGCGCAAATCTTTGTGCGGCAGGTCGAGAATTTGTTGGTCATTGGTGTAAGAGTGAACGGTTGTCATTAATCCGCGCACGATACCGAATTTTTCATTGAGGACCTTCGCATATGGCGCCAAGCAGTTCGTTGTGCAGGACGCGTTGGAGATCACAGTGTGTTGTGCTGGATCGTACTTGTCTTCGTTTACACCGATTACGACTGTAATGTCTTCATTTGTTGCTGGAGCAGAGATGATGACTTTTTTCGCGCCACCTTCCAAGTGCTTCGCTGCATCTTCGCGCTTCGTGAAGCGTCCAGTCGATTCCACTACGATTTCAACACCGTAATCTGCCCACTTGAGTTGAGCTGGGTCGCGCTCTGCCAATACCTTGATTTCTTTGCCGTCAACGATAAGCGTGTTTTCGGAAGCTTCAACGCTCACGTTCAGAACACCATGAACAGAGTCATATTTCAAAAGGTGAGCCAGTGTGTGTGCATCTGTCAGGTCATTGACCGCCACGATTTCTACATTCGGATTGTTCAGTGCTGCACGAAATACGTTACGACCAATACGACCAAATCCGTTAATACCTACTTTTACCATAATGTATACCTCCTGCTCATTAGCTAGCTTTATTCTTCATCGCGAGAAACCTGCCCTCTGGCGAAAACCAGCGGGTCGATAATATCGTAACAATCGGTAATAAGATTGGAAAAAACACAAAGGGTAATGTCTGGATCGTCGAAACACCTAACGTGAGTGCCATCATCATCGATAGTCCGTTCCATGGGATCAGTACAGGCATGACAACTGCGGAGTCCAGCATCGTCTTGCCCAACAGCTCGCGCCCTCCCTCCCATTGGGAGAACCTCCCGAGAAGAGTCGAGCCAAGAACCAGAATCGGAATGGTTTGATTACAGCTGATGATGACCACTAACAACGACAATGCCGCTGCCTTCGCTACCAACACCGTATTATTTTTTGTATGACCCATCATTTTGTCTACGATGGGGGTTAATAAATTGGCTCTGTTCAAAATGCCGTTTAAAAAGCCTGCGAGAATGATTAACGCCAGAACACTGAAGATGGCGAACATCCCGCCCCCATGGACCAGTTGATCCAGCGGCGTTCCTGAATGAAGCTCAAATCCATATAGCATTGATGTAAAAAACGTCTTGACATCCAACTTCCCATTGATCCCGACTAGAATCGCACTGGCTCCGATACCGAAAAGCAATGCTTTCACTGCTTTTACTCTCAGTGCAAAAGAGGCAATTAACACGACGAGAGGCAGCATGAGCAGCCAATGTACAGAAAAATGACTGACTAACAGCTCTTGGTACATTTGAATGGTATCCGTCGAGTTCGCCTGAGGTCGAACCAGATCAAGGATCAGGAAAAGTAACGCGCAAATCGCTACCGTAAGCAAAGCAGGACGCCGTATTTTTCTTTCCTGCTCTTCTGTCATACCGACATTGGAAAGCACCAGTAATCGACTGCTGGATATCGGTGAGAAACGTTCCCCCACCATCGCTCCAGAGATGAGCGCACCTCCTACGATTGCAGGTGATATCCCTGCTGCGTGGGCAATGCCCATCAGGGACAGCCCAATCGTACTCAGCGTACCGATTGATGTACCCAATAAATAACTGACGCCTGCGGTCAACAGAAAAGAGAGAACGAACAAATACTCGACATTCACAATCGATAATCCGTAGTAAATGATGGCGGGAATAGTTCCTCCCATCATTAATAGCGGAATCAAGAGTCCTACTAAAAACAGAATCGTAAGGACGGGCTTTGCCTTTTGGACACCTTCCCAGCCAAACACGAACTGCTGCTTCCACGGATAACCCAATCTTTTTACACTAACAAGTGTGACCAAGATCGCAAAAACAATCCCCCATGCAATCGGAAAACCGAGCGATAGGCTCAAAATGATGCCAGCGATCATTGCCAAGATGGGTGTTACCGATGTGATAGACATGCGACCGACTTCCTTCCGTTACAATCGTGTGGACAACAGCGTGTAAGCTGCTCCTTCGTCCGTAATGAGTACATTCTGACACGATTGCTTAGCAAAGGAAAGAATCGCTTTTGCCTTGCTTTCGCCCCCCGCAATGGAGAGCACAGTTTCTGCCTTGTGCACTTCCTCTAGCTGTAAACCAATTGTCGGCATTCTGTGGACCGTTTCTCCCGCTTCATTAAAGTAGTAGCCGAATGCTTCTGATACAGCACCCGTCTCCACTAATTCTGCGAGTTCTTCCTCCGAATAATTCCGCCTTCTCGCCATCGTGACGGCATCCCCGATTCCATGCAAAACGATTCGAGTTTCACCCAAGAGCGACAGCACATCTTGTACTTGCGGCTCTTTGACCAATGTCTGCAAGGCTTCTGGATGAAGGCGATCCGGTACGTGAAGAAGCCGATAAGAAGCACCTGTTTTCGCTGCCATGGCGGAAGCGAGCGTATTTGCTTGCAGCTCTACGCGTTCTCCCAGTCCACCGCGAGCAGGGACAAACTGAACGTTTTTGAACGAAGCAGAAGGCATTAGATGACTTGCTACGCTGGCGATGGATGAACCACCTGTTACCGCTACAATGTCTCCTTCTTGCACGACCTGTTTGAGAACCCTTGCCCCTACCCGTCCAAGCTCTTCCTTTACCCAAGGCGATTGGTCTGCATTGCCCTGCACCACAATGACTTCTGATATGCCCAGCTTTTTTCGCAGGCGCTCCGCCAAGTCAGTAAGGCCGAATAGCTCTCCGACGAAAGGCTCCATGTCGTCCAAGACTTGTTGTCCTTCTTCACTCAGGCTCATTCCCGCAGCCGTTACATGAAGGAGCCCCGTCTCTTTTAGCAGTTCCACTTCTGCCCGCAAAATACGCTCAGTGGTATCCATGGCTTGAGCTAGACCTCTTCTGCCAATCGGCTGCAAATGATAGATGGATCGGAGCAACATGTACCGCTGACGCAAAACCTGAATCAAGTCAGGCAACAATTTTTGTTGCAGTTCCAGTAAACGTCGCATTTTGCCTTCTTCCTTGGTTACAAATTGTTGATCGGGACGTTTAATGTCCCTCTATATACATTTTATGTCCCGCTTGGTGCAAAAAAAAGATCACTTGCTACAACTTGAATGTATCATATTTAACAATATCTTGCAAGTTCCCACGAACCCATACAAAAAAGTGCCACTCATGACCGAGCGGCACGTCTATGTAATTCGTTTCGCAGCTCCTCGAGCGTCACCACATGTGTAATGGAACGAAATACGATTTCTCCATCAATCTCGACTACTGGAATGACAAACATCATTTCTTCATGCAAGACCGGATCACTTTCAATATCAACCATACGCATACGAAGGGGGAACTCCTCCGCCAGACTGCGGATGTAGAGCTCCACCTCGTCGCACAAATGACATTTATTTCGTCCGTACAAGACCATCTCAAACGTTTTTTCATTCATTCCCATTAAAACCTCTTTCGTTTGGCCGACGACGGGATCAGCATTTCTTCCCGGTACTTGGCAACCGTGCGGCGGGAAATTTCAATCCCCTCTGTAAGCAGCATCTCACTCAGCTTTTGATCAGATAACGGAGACTTCCGATCTTCTTGCTCGATCAGTGCTTTGATTCTGCGCTTAACACTCTCAGAAGAAGTCGCTTCCCCACTAGAAGTAGAGAGTGCTGACGTAAAGAAATACTTCAGCTCAAAGATCCCGCGCGGTGTCTGGACGTATTTGTTGCTGGTTGCCCGACTGATCGTCGATTCATGTAAGCCGACCCGCTCTGCTATTTCCTTTTGTGTCATGGGCTTTAAATAATGAATCCCCCGATCAAAAAACTCCCGTTGCATATCGAGGATGGCCTGTGTTACACGCATGAGCGTCAGGCGGCGCTGCTCCAGACTTTTTGCCAGCCACATGGCGGAATTCAGCTTTTCGTGAATGAACTGCTTGGCTTCATCCTGACTTTTTTGCTGGCTGAGCATTTTTTCATAAAAGCTGCTGATTTTCAGCCTCGGTGCAGCAACATCATTAACCAATACCACATAATCATTCCCGACCTTCTCTACTGTCACATCTGGAATGACATATCTTGTCTCTACCGAGGAAAAGGCCGCACCTGGACGCGGATTCAGCGTACGGATCAGGTCTGCCATCGCCTGTACCTCTTGCGGTGTACATCCGATTTTGTCTGCAATCCGCTGATAGCGATTGTCCGCCAAATCTTGCAGGTGGTTGCGAACGACCTGAACGATCTTTTCGTCATCGAGTGCCAAATGTCCGAGCTGCAGCAAAAGACATTCTTCCAGGCTGCGTGAAGCTACACCAACCGGATCAAAATGCTGCAAAACGGACAACACGTCCTCAATCTCCAGCATTTCAGCACCCAGGCGCGCACTCGCTTCCTCCAGTGTAATTTCCAAATATCCCTTCTCATCCAGATTCCCGATCAAAAAGAGAGCGATCTGTTTTTGCAGCGACGAGAATCCTTTTACATAGCCGAGTTGACGCTCCAAATGTTCGTACAGCGTCTCCGCACCTTGCTGGACGTAATCCAGTGGATTGTAAGTGCTTTCATTTTTCGACGAACCGTACTCACCTGTCGCGCGATTGCCCACAATTTCTTTCCAGTCAATCTCAGGAGCTGGTTTCTCTGCTTTTGCAGAAGCGACTTCTCCAGCCACTTCAAGGTCGAAAACAGGATTTTCATTGGCCTGATCCTGCAAATAGGAGATGAGATCAATGGCTGAATACTGCAATATGGTAATCGCTTGGCGTAATTCCGGCGTCATCACTAATTTCAGTGTTTGTTCTTGAAATAACCCCAATCCCATGTTCATGAAGCTCGCCTCCTTCGCACTTGCTCATGCTGCTCGATGACTCTTTATTTTCATTATATTCGTTCTCTCATGCAATTTTCCTGCCAAATTGATGAAGCAGAACACAAAAAATAGCGAAAGCTCTTCATCAATGGGCTTTTTCACTCTCGCTTACCTTATGGCTAGTTTTTTCTGTTGAACTACTTTTTTTCGTTTGCATTGAGATTCTCGATGTTTTATAATAAAAGTTGTCGTCACAATATACGCCTGTAGCTCAGTGGATAGAGCAATGGTCTCCGGAACCATGTGCGGGGGTTCGATTCCCTTCAGGCGTACCATACTTTCAAACCAAAAGCGATCTCTTGAATTTCAAGAGGTCGCTTTTTTATGTTGAACCCCCATGGGAACAAAAATTGAATACGAAAAAACCCTGAAGCATTACTCTCCTTCAGGGTTCTCACTCAACTATCGATAAACACACTTCAATTCCCTACTGATAATTCCTCGTTTTATACAAAAGATACACAAAAAACGGCGCTCCAATCGCTGCGGTAAAAATCCCAGCTGGCAAATCATGCGGTAAAAACACCGTTCTCCCAATCAAATCAGCCAAGACGACTAGCATCCCGCCCAAAACGGCGGAAGCCGGTAGTAAGTAGCCATACGCAGAGCCAACTAGCCTACGAGCAATGTGTGGAGCCATCAAACCGATAAAACTGATTCCTCCTGCCACACCGACCGCAGCACCAGCCAGCGCCACACTGATCGCGATCAAGAGCAATCTTTTTTTATCAATCGCTACACCAATGCCTTTGGCGATATCATCACCGAGCTCCTGGGCATTCAAATAACGGATTTGGAAAATCGTAGCGCCGAGAAACAAAACGGTCCATGGAAGCAACGTCATGACATTTACCCAAGACATACCGTACACCGTTCCAGTCATCCACCCGAGAGCGTTTGAGGCTTTGTGGGTTTGGGTGATCACCAGGAAAAAGATCGTTAATGCCCCCATACCCGCTGAGATACATACACCGACAAGCGCGAGGCGAAAAGGTGATACTCCCTCCTTCCACGCAGTGAGATACGTAAGCGTAGCGGTTAACAATCCACCAACCAAGGCCACCAATGGCATCCATTGCACACTTACATCTTTTGCGAATGTGATAAATGCTACCGCCGCTGCCGTGGCTCCCGCTGTAGTCCCGATCAAATCAGGCGAAGCTAACGGATTTCGCACCAAAGACTGTAAGATGGCCCCCGATACCGCTAGGGAAGCCCCCACCATAACTGAAACGACAACACGAGGCAACCGCCAATCAAGCACGATTAATTCATTCTGTTCACTGCCCGCTCCCACAAAAGCTTTGATGACTTCCCATACAGGAATATGCAAGCTTCCTAAGCCAATACTCAATACAATCACAACAGATAACAGCAAAAATAGTATGAAATTAATTCCTAACGCCCGCTTATTAACATGAAACGAGAGCGCTGGCTTTTTGGTCCGAATGACTACATGTCTATGCATACGCCCTCCCCCTGACCAGCGGGATGATAAAAGCCACTCCGATCATGGCAGTTGCTACGCCTACTGGTACTTCCAAACGCATAGGCATCAAAACAAGGCGAGAAAGCAAATCAGCGCAAACCAGAAAAGCTCCGCCGAAGACAATCGAATAGGGAACCAACCAGCGATGATCAAGGCCGACTAAAAAACGACAAAGATGCGGTATGATGATGCCCACAAATGCAATCGGTCCGGCGAGCGCGACACTCCCACCTGCCAAGAGCACCACGATCAATATCGCTGTAGCTTTTACCAAGATAATCTTTTGGCCCAGGCCAATCGCTACATCATCACCGAGTACCATCAAGTTTAACGAGCCGGTCAGTAGCATAGCGCCTAACCAGCCTACTAGCAAATATGGAATGATCATAAAAAAATGATCGAGCTGTCTTCCCTCCACAGAACCAACTAACCAGTAAAAGGCCTCTGTCATCGTCTTTTCTTGTAGCAGCATAAATAGAGAAGTTACAGACGAAGCAAAAGCGGCAACCGCTGCACCCGAAAGTGTCAGCTTGATCGGAGTCATGCCTCCCCGCCCAGCGGAAGCCAACCCGTATACAAGGAGAGCAGTCACACCCGCCCCGATAAAGCCTGCCCACATCATTTGCGACATTGGGAATTGCGAGCCAAAAACAGCAATCGTCGTCACAATAGCTGCTGCAGCCCCAGCGTTCACACCGATAAGAGATGGTGAAGCCAAAGGGTTGCGAGTCAACGCCTGCAACAAAACACCTGCTACAGCGAGGCTGCTCCCCACCGCTACCGCTGTCAGTGTACGCGGCATTCGGGAAGTCGTAATAATCAAATGTTCCTCTGAACCGGAAAATTGGGTGTATGCCTCTACTGCAGTAGTGAGCGAATACCGATTGATTCCGAAAAGGATACTAGCTACCATCACGACTGCCAGGACGACGAGTCCTACTATGAGTACAGTAATCTTTTGCAGTCGGCTGGACAAAATCACATTCACGCCTGTTCCCTTCTTTCCGTTGCATTCTACCTATTCTGTCTATTCGCTACATATGTATGTAAGTTTCTCCCACTAATCAGTCTAAGCTTGCGGATAGGGCTAGTCAATGATATTGATTTTTATTATCGGTATTGGAAAATTTAGCACAAAAATATCTATAGTTTTCCTTTCATTCCAAAAAATATATTGACACATTGTCATATAAGCATATACAGTAGTGAAGAAAAATGATAATCATTATCAGTTAAAAGGGGGATTTTCCATCATGCGCAAAACTTCCCTGCGTTTGATGCTCGGGGCGATGCTTTCCGCTGTCATGCTCGTAACAGGTTGCGGGGGACAGGCAACGTCTTCATCTAGCTCATCTTCTTCTACTCCAGCTGCAGCTGCATCAACAACTACACCAGCGCCTGCACCGTCAGCGTCTGAAGAGAGAGAAGTAAAACACTTTATGGGGTCAACAAAAATAAAAGGGACTCCGCAACGTGTCGTCGCTCTTACCAGTGAAAGCACAGAGGCTGTTCTCGCATTAGGGATTACGCCAGTTGGGGCTGTCATGAGTGGTCTCGGTAAACCTGGTGATCCATGGCATCCACATATTAAAGAAAAAATGAAGGATGCAGTTGATTTGGGTGACGAGAACCAACCAAACGTTGAACTGATCGCCAGCCTGAAGCCAGACCTGATTCTGGGAACAAAAGGACGCCAAGGACAAGAAAAAGTATACGATCAGCTTTCCACGATTGCCCCAACCGTCTTCTCCGAGGATCTCGTAGGCAGATGGAAAATCAACTTTGCCCTTTACTCCGAAGCGTTGAATAAAAAGGCTGAAGGCGACAAACTAATGGCTGATTTCGATAAGAAGATTGAGGATGCAAAAGGAAAACTGGGTGACAAGACGAAGATGAAAGTCTCTGTCGCTCGTTTCGTAGCAGGCACAACCCGTCTTTACTTGAAAGACACTTTCTCTGGCGTTGTTTTGAGCCAGCTCGGCTTTGCTCGACCAGCCTCCCAAGATATCGATAAGTTCAAAAAAGACATTCCAAAAGAGCTCATGGCTGAAATGGATGGCGACATCATGTTTTACTGGGTCGGCGATTATTCCGGTGATGGATCTGCCAATAAATACACCGAGGAATGGATGAAAGATCCGCTCTATCAAAAACTGAATGTCGCGAAAAACAATAAGGCATTCCAAGTTAACGAAGTGATCTGGAACGTAGGCGGCGGTATCCTTTCTGCGGAACTGCTTGTTGATGACATCGTAGAACGCTTCTCCAAACTGTAGGCTATATACTTTCCGATACCGTCAAAAAAGCAGGAGTGGTTGAGATAACCACTCCTTTTCTTTTGCCTACTGGCATTATTGATCGAGTTCCTTATTACCAGCAGTATCTTTACTGGGCAGAATCGGATCTATTTGTTCAGGTTTACGCGAATAAGCTTTGTTTGTAACCAAAATCGTCGCACCGATGATGACGATAAAAATGAGCACCAACGCAACGATAAAACCAGTTGTCATGCATACACCCCCGACTTTTTTCTAACTCTCATTATAGCTGATTTCCATACGAGTCAGAACCTTCATGCATAACCAATTCATTATGGAATAACAAACTATTCCAAATTTTGATAGGAAAATGGCTCCTATATCTCGAATAGTTACGACAACGCTATCTCACTCAAATACTTGATAGACTATGCGGGGGAAATCTGATGAACAAGCTTAATACCCCTTTCTTCTGGAAAAAGAAACGCTCAAAAAAGGAAATCACGCAAGTGTTGTTTCCAGATCAAATATTAAAAGCATTTTTTCACTTTACGACGGATGCCATCTCGATTAGTGATCTCGATAACAATATCGTCTTGGTAAATCATGCTTTTGAGCAATACTACGGTTGGTCCATGGAGGAGATTTACACTTCACCGCTCTGCTTTATTCCAGACGAGTATAGGAGCGAGACCAAACAGTTATTTGATGCGGTCAGGAGCATGGGTGTACTACTAACCAATTACGAAACCATCAGGCAGCGAAAAGATGGCACGAAGATGGATGTCATTCTGTCAGCTGCTCCAATCAAAGATGAAACGGGAAAAATTATTGGTGCTTCATGCATTACCCGTGACATTTCCGACCGCAAAAAAATTGAAGAGGCCTTGCGTCAAACCGAAGCCAAATATCGTCTCCTCATCGATCATACCCAGGATATCGTGACGATTTATGATTTATCCATGCGCCGCATCTATGCATCCCCATCAATCGAGCAATTGGGATTTGTTCCAGCCGAGGTTACTTCCCCTAACAATCTGCAACTCACACATCCAGAGGATATTCCTATGTTTCAGGACAAATTTCAAGAGATCATGGCAACGAAACAACCCGTTCATTTCGAGACGCGCTCTATGCATAGAAACGGAAACGAGGTCTCCTTCGAAACACGCGGTATCCCCATTTTAAGCGCGGTAGGAGACGTCCAAAACATCATGTTAGTCTCGCGAAATGTCACAGAACGCAAATACTCTGAGGCCGCCTTGTTTAAAAGCGAGAATACGAACAAAATCATCTCAGAATACACAGATGATCTTATTCTGATTACGGACAAAAACGGGGATATCCTCTATCTCTCCCCATCGCATTCACGTGTAATCGAAACGAGTGAAAAATGCCGTCAGCTCACCTTTGCCGAGATACATCCAGAAGATCGGCAAACTGTCATTGACCACTTTCATCATTTACTGGCGACCCAAGAACCAAAAATATGCGAGTTTCGTTTCCAAACCAAAAATAACAAATGGATCGTTCTCGAATCAAAGGGTGCCCCCATCCTGACAAAAACGGGAGATTGTGATGGCTTTATCATTGTATCGCGGGATATTACAGAACGCCGAAATAACGAGGAACTATTACGAAAGGCTGAGAAGCTGTCCGTAATTGGGGAGCTGGCTGCTGGAATCGCCCATGAGATTCGCAATCCACTCACATCTTTGAAGGGCTTTATCCAGTTTCTTTATCCGAGCATGAATGATAACCAGCAGTACGCCGACATTATGCTCTCTGAACTGGACCGGATCAATTTTATTGTGAGTGAATTGCTTGTCTTGGCAAAGCCACATAGCATCCAAATTAAGCCTCTTCCGCTCATCCCTTTGCTAGAAAGCGTCTTGGCACTATTGAGGTCGGAAGCAAATTTGAAAAACATCAATTTCCGTACCGCATTTGCTTACCATCCGATCATTGCGGGAGAAGAAAACCAGCTCAAGCAAGTCTTTATCAACATCATTAAAAATGCCATCGAAGCGATCGACGGACATGGTGAGGTTCTTATTGCCACTGCTTTAATAGACAATCATCAAGTACTCATTACGCTCACGGATACTGGCTGTGGAATCTCTGAAGAAATGATTCACAAGCTGGGTGCCCCCTTTTTCACGACAAAAGAAAACGGGACTGGCCTCGGCCTTATGATCAGCAGCAAAATCATGAAAGACCACAACGGCAGCCTCGAAATTAAAAGCAGGAAGCACGAAGGTACAGTGGTAGAGATTACACTTCCGATTGTACAAGACCAAATTGGGTCATCCTAGAAAGGTGTACATCCCATCATCAATGGAGGTGCCCTATGGATTTCACCAAAATGAGCACGAGTGAGTTCGTGGCCAAAATTCGCGAATCCCAAGCGAAAAACCTGCGTAACAAACAGCATCAGGGCTACGGTCATCCGGAACAGCGTCTGCCCAGCAAGCAACGAGTATAACGAAGCAAAAACCCACCTGCGAGCTCACTGCCGAGCCAGGTGGGTTTTTGTTTGTTATTGTGGATCCTGCTTATTCAGGTTACGATCTCTTTCGGACTTTTGCTTCTGGGTGCCTTGCGTCTTGCTGCTGTGTCCTTGGTTGCCGCCATTCTTCGTATTACGATTGTTTGACATCAGAATCCCTTCCTTTTCATCCTGGTATTCATGCCAAACGTAGTATGTCCCAAACAGCTTATTCATAATGAAGAATTACTTCGCTTCACCCATAAATACTTTCTTTCCATCCTCATACTTGTACACGTATACGGAAGCAAAGTCGTTGTCGCCTTTTTCATTGAATGTTACGTTGACGAATTTGCCTTTGTAATCTTTGGTTTTGTGAACAGCTTCCAGCACTTGTTCACGAGTTGGCTTTTTGCCGCCGTTTGCTTTGATCGCTTCTTCCAGTCCGTTCAGCATAACACCCATGGAGTCATAACCAAACGAAGTGAAGATCCCTACTTTGTTGCCAGTCGCGCCCTCGAAATCTGTGATCCATTTCTTGCCGTCTTCGGTAGCACCAATATCACCAACAGTAGAAGTAAAGACTACGTTATTCGCATTTTCCGCACCAGCAATTTTCACCATGTCAGCGGAGTCGTAGCCATCGCCGCCCATGAAGACACCTTTGAAGCCTTTTTCACGTGCTTGTTTCACGATGATCCCTGCATCAGAGTAGTATCCACCGAAGTAGATCATCTCTGGATTTTTCGCAAGAATTTGGGTGATGATCGCACTATAATCCTTTTCGCCTGCCGTTACCCCTTCAAAGCCGAGAACTTGTACGCCGTCTTTTTCAAATTGCTTTTTCACTTCTTCCGCAAGACCTTGTCCATAAGCAGCCTTGTCATGCATAACGAAAGCCGTTTTTACATTCAACTGATTTTTGGCAAAAATAGCAGCCTTGGAGCCTTGTTGATCATCACGCGCACAAATGCGGTGTACGATCTTCTTGCCTTGCTCAGTCAAATCTGACCCCGTTGCAGAAGGAGATACCATTACGAGCTTCTCTTGCTCGTATTGCGCTGCTGCTGTAATCGAAGCACCTGTTGTAGCATGTCCAACTACTCCAACTACGTCAGAATTTGAAATCAACATTTGTGCGACTGCTACCCCTTGTTTCGGGTCAGCTTGGTCATCTTGCGCGGACAACTCAACATCAAAGCCAAGTGCTTTGAATGCCTCCTTTTTTTCTTTCAATGCATATTCAGCACCAGCTTTTGCAGTGCTTCCGTAATCGGAGTACTGACCAGACATCGGACCAACTACAGCAATCACGAGCTTCTCAGTAGCTCCGCTTGAACCGCCCGTGCTTCCTCCGCTATTGTTGCTCGGCTGTGGTGTCGCGCTTTGACCACCAGTCCCCGTACCTCCACCGCAGCCCGCGAGCAATGTACTCAGAGCAAATGTTGCAGCCAGTATCGACAATGATTTCTGTTTTTTCATAGCAAAACATCCCCCTCTTTATTTATGAGCAAACTATGAATCACAATCTTATTGTAGGATATTTTAGAAAATTTGCAATAGAAATGATTGAAAGAAGAATCAATCAAAAACCTCTATCACTGTCTGCTAATAGAGGCGTACACGTGGTGTATTGAGGCAAATAGCCACTTCTACGCATAGAAGTGGCTATCTTGATGAGAAGTATCCGTTTGATTATTAGGAATTAATTGGAATGCTCAGCTTGTAAGTGAGCGTTTTTGCATCGTACTCTACTTTTGCACCCAATTCTTGGGCGATGAATACGAGTGGAACGAGCACTGCTCCGGTCACTGGACGTGGCGGATTTGCTACACTTGTTTCTTTGCCGTTTTTATAAGCAAAGTTTTTGTTTTCGTACATGCGCAGAGCGTACTGGTTGTCTTTGGCAATCAGCAGAGATTTGGTCGTGCTATCCCAAGCTGCAGTACCACCCAAAGCAATCGCCAATGTGCTCGAATTCACATACGCAACACCATTTTCAGTAACGATTTCTTGTGGGAATGGGAACTCCTTGCCGTTTAGCTGAACCTTGATTTTTTGTTGCTGTACAGGAGCAGATTGGGCAAACGCAGCCGTTGCCGCTACACTTCCTGTTAGAAGAGCCGCTGTCAGCATCATTGTCGAAAACTTGCGAAGCATAATTAACACCCCTCAAATATCATGAAATGAATTCCAATTATGTAAGGTTCGACATGAATTAACTTTTCCCTTCTTTTTTATTCCATACATTTCCTATGTAATTCTCTCCCCAAACATGACAAGACTAGGAAAAAAAATAAATATCCCACGAACAAACGTTTTTGTGCACAACCTGTGTATAACATTGTGGATAACTTTCGAAAGTGAGGCTTACCATGGCAGGGGAACGTTTTTTTCTCATTTATCAAGAGGCCAGTGACGAAGAATGCTTATTGACCATTGAACCATATAAAGACCAACAGGAGCTGGCGGAAGCCATCAATCAGCTGCAAGCCAAACAAATCGATGAATATACGATCATCAAGGGAAAAAAGATGAAAGCCACGTTGAAACTCGCCGTCGATTTGGCCGAGGCCGATGAGAATTCCAAGGAATGAATGTTTTCTTTTTCGAGTACGTTTAGACAGAGGGAAATTGGCAAACATGGTAGTGAGGGCACGCACTTATGTGTTTGACCTTCATTGACCTTTTGTGTATGATATTGTTACAAAGAGAGGAGGAAGACTAGATGCATATGAATTTAATTCCAACCGTCATTGAACAGACGAACCGTGGGGAACGTGCTTACGACATTTATTCCCGCCTGCTCAAAGACCGCATCATCTTTCTGGGAACCCCAATCAACGACACCGTAGCCAATATCGTTGTGGCACAGTTGTTGTTCCTTCAGGCGGAAGATCCGGAGAAAGACATTCACTTGTACATAAACAGCCCAGGCGGTTCAATTACTGCTGGTATGGCAATTTACGATACTATGCACTTCATCAAGCCAGATGTATCCACCATTTGTATCGGAATGGCTGCTTCGATGGGAGCATTCCTGCTGGCTGCTGGGGCAAAAGG
Organism: Brevibacillus sp. IT-7CA2; assembly: GCF_949767855.1. Lineage (NCBI taxonomy): Bacteria > Bacillati > Bacillota > Bacilli > Caryophanales > Paenibacillaceae > Brevibacillus > Brevibacillus sp. IT-7CA2. Next base: position 7,601 of record NZ_CATKQT010000044.1, on the reverse strand, counting down.
CAAACGCTTTGCTCTGCCAAACAGTGAAGTCATGATCCACCAACCATTGGGTGGAGCACAAGGTCAAGCGAGTGACATTGAGATTGCCGCAAAACGTATTTTGAAGATGCGTGATCATCTGAACACCATCCTGGCTGAACGCACTGGACAGCCTTTGGAGCGCATCCAAAAGGATACCGATCGCGACAACTTCCTCTCTGCCGCAGAAGCAGTAGAGTACGGATTGATTGACAAAGTCATCACTTCTGAACCATCTTCCAAAAAATAAGAGATACGTAGTAAAAAAAGAAGCACTCGTGCCTGGACTACAGGCCGAGTGTTTTTTTGTATGCCGAGCAAATCCCAAGAGGCTTCCCTTGGTTTGCTCGGCTATTTCGATGGATCATGGTGATACTTCCATTAACTGACTGACATAGACTGTCCGGCTATGTCCCGGATTTTTTTCCTCATGCACACGTGCTGTTGACGTTTTTTCGTCTACAGCATCTATCCAAACGGCTTGTCCTTCGTACTCTACCTTGATATGGTCGTCGGAGCTCATTATGGCTTGTGCTCTCGTTACATTCATAAGCGGCTCCCTATTGCTCATCTTCAAGGGCTTGCTTGGCTGACGACGCCCCTGTCATCGTGTCTACAGTCGTTTCTTCAATCAGTCCGTTTTGGTCGGAAACAACTCCGCCCCCCAGTCCCTCGTTTACCATCCGATCAATGTCCATATCATAACAATCACGGCCTTCGTAACACTTATCGCGGTTACTCATGTGTCATTCCTCCTTCATGCAATATACATGGTTAGAAATGCCCTGCCCGAAGTGAATTGATACATATTCATCAAGATGACCAACAAAAAAAGACACTTCCCTATAAGGGAAAAGTGTCTCTCGTAACTCTATTCTTCCTTGCTTACCAGATTCGTAAGGCTGGTGACTGCCTGGGAGGCATCCGGCCCTTCTGCCAAAATGGTAATTTCCGTTCCAGAGCTGATTGCGAGGCTCATGATACCCATGATGCTTTTCGCATTGACCTTCTTGGTGCCTTTTTCTACGAATACTTCCGATGCAAAACGGTTAGCCTCCTGTACGAAAAAGGCTGCTGGACGAGCTTGCAAACCGGTCTTTAACTGAACCACGACCTGCTGTTGAACCATGAATGGACCTCCTCACTTGTAGACTATTATCCTTTAGTATAACATGCATCTACATCGAAATATTTTGTTTTTCTCGTATTTTGTCAGCGATTTCGTTAATTTTTCGCAAGCGGTGGTTAATGCCCGATTTGCTCACTACTCCGCTTGGCACCATCTCACCCAATTCTTTCAAATTGATGTCAGGATGAGCCACTCGAAGCTCCGCGACCTCTCGCAGACGTTTTGGCAAATTCTCCAATCCCATCTCTTGATCGATGAGCTGAATATTTTCCATTTGTCTGGTGGCTGCATTCACCGTTTTGTTTATGTTGGCGATTTCACAATTGTGTAAACGGTTTACTGAGTTCCGCATGTCCTTTACGATTCGGACGTCCTCGAAATACAGAAGCGCCTGATGAGCGCCAATCAAGCTCAAAAACTCTGTAATCTTTTCGCCTTCTTTAATATAGAGAACATACCCTTTTTTCCGCTCGATGCACTTGGCATTTAGTTTATACCGATTGGCGATCTTGGTCAATGCTTCGCAAAAATCCTGATAGGAAGTGAAAATCTCCAGATGATAGCTGGATGCCTCTGGATGATTCACTGATCCCCCCGCCAAAAAAGCCCCCCGCAAATAAGCAGCGCGGCAACAGGACTTTTTCACGATCTCAGGAGCGATTCCTGGGATAAACGACAGGCTTTGATCCATGATGCCCAAGTCTTGCAAGATCTCATTAGCCTTATTCGGAATACGCACAATGTAGACGTTGTTCTTCTTCAAACGCATTTTTTTGCGAACCAGCAGTTCAGCATGTATCTGAAACAACCTCTTGATTAACGTGTAAATGCGTCGGGCAATCGCCGCGTTCTCTGTCGTCACATCCAGCACCAGTCGTCCGGCTCCAAACTGCAGACTTCCATTCATCCGAATCAAGGCTGAAAGCTCTGCCTTGCTGCAGCAATCGGCACCCTCCATCATGGTAAGTTCTTTTTTGGTATGCGCGGCGAATGACATCGACTTCACTACTCCTTCTCTATCTTCAGCACCTTCCGTCTTCGTCTGACGAGTGACACAACCTGCTTGCTGACAGCATGTGCATCATGACGTAAGTATCCGTCCTCAAATGTGACTAACGGCTTCGCCACAACATGCAGACCGATTTGGCGCAATTGCTTTAAGTCACATCGGACAGGAGCTGCTCCTTTTTCCGCGTATTTGTCCAATACATGGGTAGGCAGCTCGGCTGAATTGACAATGATCGTATCCAGAAATGGTCTATCTACATGGTCATACATGACATTCACGTGCCTGGATGCAGAAAAACCGTCTGTCTCCCCCGGTTGCGTCATGACGTTACAAATGTAGATTTTCGGGGCTTGTGCGCGTGTAATCGCTTCAAATAACCCGCGTACTAATAAATTAGGCAGGATGCTTGTGTACAAGCTGCCAGGCCCAATCAAAATGGCATCCGCGTCGGCAATAGCCATCAGGGCTTCGCTCAGAGGAACAGCGTCCTCCGGATCGAGGAACACCCGCTTGATTTCTTTGCCTGTCAACGGTATTTGGGATTCTCCGATTACGAGAGATCCATCTGTCATTTCCGCTTTCAACTGAATCGATTGCGTGGAAGCTGGCAATACATCTCCACGTACTGCCAAAACCCCGCTCAATGTTTTGACTGCGGTGACAAAATCTCCAGTGATTTCGTTCATCGCTGCAAGTAATAGATTTCCCAAATTATGCCCTGCTAATCCCGTGCCTGTGGAAAAACGATATTGCATGACTTTTTCCATCAACGGCTCTGTATCGGCCAGAGCAGTCAAGACGTTTCGAATGTCGCCAGGTGGAAGCATATCCATTTCTTCTCGCAAACGTCCAGAGCTTCCCCCATCGTCTGCTACCGTAACAATCGCTGTGATATGCACCGGCTCGTGCTTCAAACCGCGTAGAAGGACGGACAGACCCGTTCCTCCGCCAATAACGACTAGCCGTAATGGCCTTGACTGTAGCCTCCCGACTCCCTTAGTAGGCATATGTCACCTCATTATTTCTAATACACATACCACAGGTGGCTATTTATGCGCGTTTCAGTCTTTCCTGCCATTTTATGCTCATTTGTTCTTTTCCATGTCTCGATGACTGACACGGACAGAAAAATCTTTGCCAAAGGTTTCTCCCAAATGTTCTGCAATGGCGACCGAGCGATGTTTGCCACCGGTGCATCCAATTCCTATCACAAGTTGACTTTTTCCTTCTCGCTGGTAATGCGGCAGGGTGTACCCCAAAAAGTCTGTAAGCTTTTCTAAGAATTCTTTTGTGTCCTTGTGCTGCATCACATACTCTGCCACGTCTGGATCACATCCTGTTTTCGGACGCAAATCCTCCACATAATGTGGGTTAGGCAAAAAACGGACATCGAACATCAAGTCAGCGTCTATCGGTGCGCCGTATTTGAAACCAAACGACAATACATTAATCGTAAGTGGTGATCCTTGTTGACCGTATTGGTTGATGATTTTTTCTCGAAGCTGAACTGGCTTCATTTGACTCGTATCGATAATCTGATGCGCCCAGCCCTTCATTTCCTCCAACAAACGGCGCTCAGCGTGAATTCCTTCCAAAGGCGAACCGTTCGGGGAAAGCGGATGTCTGCGACGTGTTTCCTTATAGCGAGAAACCAATGTCTGATCGTTGGCATCCAGATAAAGGATGTGGTACGATAATCCATTCATCTGATTGAGGCTCTCCATGGTTACGGCTAGATTTTCAAAAAACTCACGCCCTCGCAAGTCAATCACCAATGCGACTCGCTCAATACTCCCACCAGACTGTTTGACCAACTCAGCAAATTTGGGAATCAGTACAGGGGGTAGGTTGTCTACACAAAAAAAGCCCAGGTCCTCCAAGCTTTGTACAGCAACTGTCTTTCCCGCACCTGACATTCCGGTAATAATCAGGAGATTCATGGCCTTGTCGTTTCCCAATTCCGTCACGCAACTCGCCTCCTACGATTCTGACAATAGCATACCATATTGTCCACCTTATTCGCACCTTTTTGAACCGCTTCCCCTGTTTTTCCAATGACGTCTTCTACAGGTGTTCAAGCTTTTTTAGAAAAAAAGATGCGTGACTGAATGCCAGCCACGCAACAATTGTTTATATAGATAAGGGGGTCAATTCATTGTCTATAGATTACTCTTGAATTATTTCACCCATGTTACAAGCAGGTTAAGAGATTGTGACATTTTGTTCCTTTAGCTTTTCATTCAGCTCTTCTACATAGTGTTGAGCAGATTGAGCAGCGATAGAACCGTCTCCAGTAGCTGTCACGACTTGACGCAGCATTTTTTCTCGTACATCTCCTGCTGCAAAAACACCTTTTACTTTGGTGTTCATTTTTTCGTCTGTCAGTACGTAGCCTGCGTCGTTGGTGATGCCCAGTGGACGTACGCTTGCAGTCAATGGGTCCATACCAACGTAGATGAACACTCCATCTGCTGGGTATTCTCTTTGTTCACCTGTTTTCGTATTTTCCAAGAGAACCGCTTGTACTTTGCCTTCACCACGGATCTCTTTTAGTTCTGTATCCCAGATCACTTCGATTTTTTCGTTATCGAAAGCGCGTTTTTGCAGGATTTTCTGTGCACGGAACTGATCACGACGGTGTACGATAGTCACTTTGGAAGCGAATCGAGTAAGGAACACAGCCTCTTCTACCGCGGAATCTCCTCCACCAACAACCACCAGCTCTTTATTGCGGAAAAATGCACCGTCGCAAACCGCGCAGTAAGAAACACCACGGCCGGACAATTCTTTTTCGCCTTGTACACCGAGCAAACGATGCTCTGCACCAGTTGCCACAATAACAGATTTGGTCAAGTATTCTTTGTCACCCGTGATAACGCGCTTGTACGGCTCTTCATCGCGGATTTCCTTGATTTCGCCATATGCATACTCCGCACCGAATTGCTGTGCATGCTCAAACATTTTTGTAGAGAGATCAGGGCCAAGAATGGAAGTGAAGCCTGGGTAGTTCTCGATATCTTCCGTGTTCGCCATTTGACCGCCTGGAATTCCTCTCTCCAGCATCAATGTGCTCATGTTCGCACGGGATGTATATACTGCAGCCGTCATTCCAGCAGGGCCAGCTCCGGCGATAATAACATCATAAATTTTTTGATCGCTCATGCTTGTTGCCTCCTCATCTCACACAGTTTTGTTTCCTTATTTAAATTAATTATAATGTAATAATCTATTTAAAATCAAGTGTCGACAAAACTTTGACGCACTTTGCCAAGGTAGCGGCAGAAATGCCGTATTTTTGAGCTAGAAGGGCTTGTGACTGTTTTTCGTTCCTTATCGTTCCGTATACATATTCTAATGCTGCGACCCACGCTACTTCTTTTCGCACTTGTACACGACTTTGGGCATATTCATGATGCTTGCGCCATACATCGAGGCACCATTCTCCGGCCTCTTGCTTGCCCTGCGAGAGCAAATAATGGCTTATTTCTTCTTCTATACTGCTCTTTTGCTCTTCCGTCGTCGGTGAACCATTCGGTCCATCAGGAGTTCCTTCCGGCATGTCTGCACCCATATCAGCCAAAGCCAGCAAAGCCAACTTTTGCAGCTGTTGGTTATCCGTCTGGTAATAAAATTGACGGACCGCAGTTTCAGCTTCATCGTCTCCGATCAGAGACAATGTTTGCAGCACCGCGAATTTCACTTCATCGCGTCCATGCTGCAATGCCCAGAGAAGGGAAGCTCGGATCATCGGGTCTGTTTTAAAATCTTCCACTCCCGTGAACGAAGCCTTTTCCCAAGAAACATCATGTTGGGTCGTATTGTATTGGTAGGGGATCGGTTTTATAGTCTCCCCTTCTTGTTCGTTTTTTACCATTTGAATGTATTGATCTGCGATTCCTGCTTCTGGATCTAACTGCTTGGCTTTTTGCCACCAGCGTAGTGCCTGATCCTTTTTCCCGCTCAAATAAGCGGAGATTGCAGCATAGTGGTACGTGCACGCTTCATGCGGCCGTCCATTTCGCAGCATTCGGTGGTAATGGAAATATGCTTCGTCATGCTGGCCGAGCACTCCCATTGTTGTTGCGAGCTTATAGGTATTTTCCGGATGGAACGGAACGACCTTTTTCAGCATATCAATCAAGCTCAACAGCTCTGTCGTTTGATTGTGATGGGAGAGCAAAACCGCCAAATTGCACAGTGCATGCAGGTTTCCTTCTTCCTTATCCAGCGTCTGCTCGATTGTCTCCATCGCCTTCTGGAATTCGCCAGCATAATAGTAGGCAAGAGACAAATTGTTCCACGCTGGCAAAAAGTCAGGATCGGCTTCGACGATTTCCTTTAAAATATCCAGTGCCTCCAGGAAACGTCCCTCTTCCAGACTGCGACGAGCTCGTTCATGCTTACTGTATACGTCCTCTTTTTCACTTGGGAGGAAGTGTCGCGGTGGCATGTCCAGCTCAAAGTAAATATAGTCGAGGAGCTCTTCAGCATCTTCCCGATACGGTCCAGTGCTATCTTCTTGTAAATAACGAACAGCCATTTCTTCTGCCATATGGTAATCTTCTAAGTTGGCATAGTTATTCGCCATGTAGAAATACACTTCTGTCATGGATGGGTCCCATTTTTCTATCACTTCATAGAGGACTTCATTTGACGCTTCAAACTGTCCGGTTTCAGCTAAGGCACTAGCCAAATGGCAGTGGCATTCTGCATTCGTCGGCTCCATTTCAACTGCTCGGCGAAATGAACGCAAAGCTTTATCATAGTCGTACCGATTCAAACAACGCATTCCCCGGTCAACAAAAAAAGCAGCATCTTGCTTAAAGTCAACGACGGTCGTTTTCTTCAAAATACTTTTGTTATGTTTCATAAAACCTCCAACATCGTAGGAGCTTACACTCCAAGTATCGTACCAGAAGCATCGGCACCCTACAAGCTGACTCGTCTTTTAAAGTGTTCAGCGGATAAAGCAAGAAACACCACTGGCCCATAGCAAGTGGTGTTTACGAACAAAAATGGAGCGGACGAAGGGTCTCGAACCCTCGACCTTCGCCTTGGCAAGGCGACGCTCTACCAATTGAGCTACGTCCGCATATCTTATCAACTATTCATATTTTGTCCGATTGAAAAAACTGGTGAGCCATGAAGGACTCGAACCTTCGACCCTCTGATTAAAAGTCAGATGCTCTACCAACTGAGCTAATGGCTCGTACATGGTGGCTCGGGACGGAATCGAACCGCCGACACGAGGATTTTCAGTCCTCTGCTCTACCGACTGAGCTACCGAGCCATATACTTTGTTCGCCACTCTTAAATAAGAATGGCGGAGCTGACGGGACTCGAACCCGCGACCTCCGGTGTGACAGACCGGCGTGAACTCCAACTTCACCACAGCTCCATATAGAAGGCTTGTTCCTTCAAAACTGAATACGCATGATTGCTAAG